>NZ_JBVJLM010000019.1:0-124000 GCF_055584725.1 Kitasatospora sp. NPDC101108 | reverse complement strand
GGCCAGCGGCTACTGGCGATGACCTGCGCGATCTGGCACAACCGGACCACAGGCCAGCCCGTGACCCGCTCACTGATCGCCTACGACCACTGACCGACTTCGGAACTACTCGTCTAGGGCGTGCCTGAGCTTGTCGAGCGCCTCCTTGAGCGCCTTGCTCTGGTTCTCGAAGGTCGGCGCGGCGTCCTTCAGTTCCCCCGGCCGGATCTTGAACTCCGGGCCACCGGCCTTCGCTGCGTCATCTGCCATCGAGTCAACCCCCGTACTGCCCGTTCATCAAAAAGTGCGAGAGACAGGACGGCCAGGCAGGGTGACGTGGTTTCAGCGCGGCGGCGTGGTTCGGGTCATACCGAGGAGGGTCGGTGGCGGGAGGCGAGGCCGATCCACAGCACTGCGGCGGAGGAGGCGAGCAGGACGGTGGCGGACCAGAGGAGGTCGGTCCCGAGGTCGATCTCTTCCGGGCGCTTGGGGCGGGCGGTGCCGTCGGGGGCGGTGCGGACGGCGACCTGGTCGCCGATCCGCAGGGCCTGGTCGCGCTGGTTGAGGGTGCCGCCGGGGACGGGGGTGCCGTCGGCGGTCACCAGGCGGTAGTCCCAGGAGGGGTCGCGGTTGCCAGGGGTGCGCTGCACGTCGACGACCCGGGCGGTCACCGTGGGGCCGGCGCTGAGCACCACGTCGTCGCGCACGTTGCCCGCCGCCGCTGCCGCGACGAGCATGGCGAGCGGGGTGATCAGGGCCGCGAGGCATCCGAGCGTGCCGTCGGCCAGGCGGCCGAGGCCCGCCGACAGGGCGGCGGTGCCGAGCACCAGGACGGCCAGGCCGGCCGGCCAGCCGTACGAGCCGTAGGCGGCGGCGATGCCGACGATGGACAGTGGCGCGGCGACCGCGAGGACGATGACCAGCGGGATCGAGCCGCGGCGGGGCGGAGCCGTGGTCATCCGAAGGCCTTCCGGATGGTGTCCCACTGCTCGGGCGGGAGGTGGTCGAGGCTCTCGTCCCGGGGTGGGTGGAAGGCGATGCCGCGGAAGGCGGTGGCCAGCAGGGGGAGCCACTCGTCCCAGTGGTCGATGTCCTCGGTGGTGAAGACGGCGGCGACCACGTGCGGGCTCCACGGGTACGGGATCAGCAGCTCCAGCTGGCGCACGGTGCTGACGGTGGAATCCGGCACGCCCCACACCGCGCCGGGGAGCGGGACGGTCAACTCCCGAGCGGCGAGGGCGGCGCGGCCGATCGGCAGCTCCACCACGCCGACGTCGGCGTCCGGCCACGCCGCAGCCAACTCCTCGGCGGCGCGGTCGGCGTAGGTGCCGCGCGGGCCGAGCTCCTGGGGGCGGACGAAGACGGCGAGCATGCCGTGGATCGGATCGCCGTCCTCGGCGCGGACCAGGCAGCTGGACAGATGGACTGCGCCCTCGCGCAGTTGGGCCTGGAGGGCGGTCTCCGCGGCGATCACCGCGCTGAGCTTCTGCTCGGGGATGGCGTTCGGGAAGAGCGCGTCCAGGCTCTCGGCGGCGTGAGCCATCCGGTCGCCGAGGTCCTCGGCCAGGTCGACGGGGGTGAAGCCCGCGGGCAGGGTCAGCCACAGTGCGGGGAAGGTGGTCTCAATGGGCATAGCCGGTCGCCCATCCCGTCACGCCGATCAGGTTGCCGAGGGCGGACACCGTGCCGACGACGGCGTTGGCCTTGCCGCCGCCGAACGCGACGCCGACCGAACCAACGACGTTGTTGGCTCCGGTGGTGTTGTTGACTGCACTGTTGAGGTCGTCGCTCGGGTTGTCCTGGGTGAGGGCGTACGCGGTTGGGGCGTTGAGCCCGGCGGTGGTGGCGGCCTGGACGCCGTCGGCGACGTCCATCGCGGTGGCCTTGGAAAGGCCGAGCTTGATCGCTGGCTTCTCAATCGCGGTGGTGAAGACCGGGTTGGCCGGGTCGACCGCGCGGGCGGCGGCACGGACCTCGGTCGTTCCGGCGGCGAGGGCCCCGCGTGCGCCGGAACCGGCGGCACTCGCCTCCCGGACGGCGGTAGCGCCCTTGGCGGCGACGCCCACCCCGGGGATCGCGCCCAGCACATCGCCGCCCAGGGTCAGCCAGTTGCCGATGTTCTTCCGCGGTGGCCACAGCTTGCCCTCGGCGGCGAACTTGGTTCCGTGCGCAAGTGCTGCCGCGCCGCTCAGCAGGATGGCCGGCAGGGCGAAGGCGGGGAAGAAGATCGCCGCGACGCCGCAGACGCCCGCGGCGACGGTGAGCAGGTCGGCGCCGTGGGTCTTCAGCCAGGTGCCGACCTTGCTGAGCCGGCCCGGCTCGGGCGGCGCCTTGCTGTCGGCGGCCTTGCGGATGGCGGTGGCGGTCCTGTGGGCGTCGGACCTGTGGCCCTCGGCGAGTTCACGGGCCTGGCTCCGCAGGCCCGTGAGGGTCGCGGTGGCGCTGCTGACGAGTTCGGCGGCCGCGTCCAGGTGGTTCCTGGCGGTGGTGTAGCGCTGTTCGGCGGCGGCGAGGGAGGCGGCGTCGGGGAAGCTCCGGCCGGCCAGTGCGAGGTCGGGGGCGGCGGCCGCGGTGCGGTGGGCTTGTTCGGCCTGTGCCTGGTCCTGCCGGGCGGTGACTGCGGCGCGGGCCAACTCGGCGGCCTTGGGCTGGTGTTCGGTGAGCGCCTGGTACCAGACGTCGAGGGCCTGGTAGGCGGCCGTGATCGAGTCGGCGGCGTCCTGGAGGTAGCCGGGGAGCTTGCCGAACCGGGCGGCGAAGGCCTTGGCGGCGTCGCCGGTCCACTGGCCCTGGTCGCCGGAGATCTGGGCCAGCGTGGTGTGGACGCCGGTGAGGTGCTGGGAGACCCGGCGCAGGCTGCTGCTGAGGCCGGCCACGGCGGCGGGGTCGCCCGGGGTGGGGTTGAAGCCGAGGCCGGACCAGTCGGGCGCGGGCTTGGGGTCGGTCATGACCGCCCCCGCGCGGGGGTGAGGGCCTTGGTGATGTCCTGCTCGGTGCCCGCGTAGGACCGCTGGACCTTCTCCAGGCCCTCGTCGAGGACCTTGACGCACTCCCGGACCTTCTTGAGGCCGTACTCCCACTTCTCCTGGAAGTGCTTGCCGGCGTCCTCCAGGAAGTCGAAGCCGAGCCCGTCGCGGCTCGCCTCCTTGAGCGCCTTCAGCCCCTGGTCGAGCTCGTCCCCGCAGCCCTTGAGGTCCTTGGCGAGCTTGGCGAGGAATTCGGGACTGACCGTGAAATCGGCCACTTTCTCCCCCGATGCGTCGGTTGTCGGACCGGCCGAGCATAACGCCGTTCGGTACGTGGGCGATCCGTGTTCCGGGGGCGGTCACACCTACGGGGGAGGAAGCGGCCGGTGGGTCAACGCCGCCAGAAGCCGCGCTTCTTCGGGGCGGTGAGGTCCACCACCGCGGCGACGAAGAGTTCGGCGACCGGGGCGGGCCCGGGGCCGTGGTTGAGGTGGCTCTCGGTGGTCCACTCGCCGAGGACGGTGCCGGGGCTGCCGTCGAAGGGGTTGATCGCGTGTTCCAGGGTCAGGTAGCGGACGGCCTTGGCGCCCTTGGGCAGGACGGAGGCGCAGAAGTACGCCTCGGTGGTGCCGGCCGGGGTGGGCAGGGTGATCAGGAGCAGGCGGGTGCCGTCGACCTCGACGTGACGGCAGTCGAGGCCCTGGCTGGGCAGCCGGTCCTCGGGCGGGAGGGTTTCGCCGAAGCTGTCCCAGAGCTTGGTGAAGGCGGGCAGCAGGCTGTCGCCGTTCGGCGCCGGACTGGTCACCTGGGCGCCGAACTTCAGCAGCTGGCGCGGGAGTTCGCGGTGCGCGTAGCGGTAGTGGTGCGGTCGCGGGTTCGTCATGGGGACACGGTAGCGAACGGGCCGGGCCGGGGCGTCGGTGCGTCCGACGTCCCGACCCGGCCCGTGGTCAGCGAGATCTGACGACCCGTCAGTGACTTCCCTTGAGGTTGAGCACGACCACCCCGACGATGATCAGCGCGATCCCCAGGATCTGCAGCTTTCCCAGTGACTCGCCGAAGGCCACCACGCCGATCCCGGCGACCGCCGCCGTCCCGGCCCCCGACCAGACCGCGTACGCGACCGAGACCGGTATGTGCTTGAGCGCGCGGCCGAGCAGGAAGAAGGACAGCGCGTAGCCGACGCCCACCCCTAGGCTGGGCCAGAGGCGGGTGAACCCCTCGGTGAGTTTGAGGCAGCTGGTGGCGCAGACCTCGCTCAGGATGGCGAGGGTGAGCAGAACGTAGGGCATGTCGCTGTCAAACGGCCGGGGTGGCGCAGAGCTTCCCCAGCAGCGCGAGGTCGGCCTGTTCCAGGCTGTCCAGCAGGGTGATCCGCCCGCCGTCGGGCATCGGGACGGCGGTCGAGGGCACGGCGAGCACCGCGCAGCCGGCCGCGGCGGCGGAGGCGACCCCGGTCGGGGTGTCCTCGACGGCGACGCAGGCGGCCGGGGCCAGGCCGAGCCGCTCGGCGGCGGCCAGGTACGGGTCGGGCGCGGGCTTGGTGCGGGCGGTGTCCTCGGCGGCCAGGGTGACGGCGAACCAGTCGCGGCCGATGGAGGAGAGGACGAGGTCCACCACCTGGCGCGGCGAGGCGGAGACCAGCGCGGTGGGCACCCGGGCCTCGCGCAGGGCGGCCAGCAGGGCGAGCGCGCCGGGGCGGGGCACCGTCTCGGCGGCGACCTTCCCGGCGAAGGACTCGCCCAGCCGGGCGGCGAGTTCGGCCTCGGGGAGGGTGGTGCCGCTGACCCTGTGCAGGTGGGCGGCGGTGTGCTCGACGGCCTGGCCGAGCACCTCGGGCGCGTCCCGGTCGGTGAGCGGGTGGTCCAGTTCCTCGGCGAGTTCGGCGGCGGCCTGCCACCACAGTTGCTCGGTGTCGACCAGGGTGCCGTCCATGTCGAAGAGGACGGCGGCGGGCAGTGCGGATCCAGGCATGGCGGTACCTTCGGTGGTTCTTCGTCGGTGCGGGGAAGAGGTTCTCAGGCGGCGCGGCGGTCCACCAGCACCGGGCGCTCCGGCAGCGTGAGCCGGGCACGGGAGCCGGCCGGCAGGGCGGCGGCGGCCTCGGTGGGCAGGTCGGCCTTGACCTCGGTGCCGTCGTCCAGGCGGACGGTGAGCCGGGTGACGGCGCCCAGGAAGGACGCGGTGACCACCAGCGCGGGGCCGGTCGCGTCCGGGCTGAGCAGGACGTTCTCCGGGCGGACCAGCACCTGCAGTTCGCCGTCGGCCGGGACCTCGCCGTCGACCGCGTGCCGGCGGCCGAGCACCTCGACGCCGTCGGAGGCGCGGGTGCACGGGATGCGGCTCATGGTGCCGACGAACTCGGCGACGAAGGCGGTGGCCGGCCGGCCGTACAGCTCGGACGGGGTGGCGCACTGCTCCAGCCTCCCGGCCCGCAGCACGGCGACCCGGTCGGCCATCGACAGCGCCTCCTCCTGGTCGTGGGTGACGAACAGGGTGGTGATGCCCAGCTCCTGCTGGAGGCGGCGGATCTCCTCCCGCAGCTGGAGGCGGACCTTGGCGTCCAGCGCGGACAGCGGCTCGTCGAGCAGCAGCACGCGCGGCTGCAGGGCGAGCGCGCGGGCGAGCGCGATGCGCTGCTGCTGGCCGCCGGACATCTGGTGCGGGTAGTGCTCGGCGCGGTGCGGCAGGCCGACCAGCTCCAGCAGCTCGTGGGCGCGCTGGCGGCGCTCGGCCTTGCCGGTGCCGCGCATCCGCAGCCCGAAGGCGACGTTGTCCAGCGCGGTCAGGTGCGGGAAGAGGCTGTACGACTGGAACACCATGCCCGCGTCGCGCTTGTGGGCGGGGATCGCGGTGATGTCCTGGCCGTCGACCAGCACCTCGCCGGAGTCGTGCTGCTCGAAGCCGGCCAGGATGCGCAGCGCGGTGGTCTTGCCGCAGCCGGACGGGCCGAGCAGGGCGAGCAGTTCACCGGGCCGGACGGTCAGGTCCAGGCCGTCGAGTGCGGTGGTGGCGCCGAACGCGCGGCGCAGCGAGCGGAACTCGACGGTGGCGCTGCCCGAGGTGCTTCCGGGGGCGAGCGGGGCGCCGTTCGCGAGGGCGGTGGCCGTGGTCATGGCTGGTAACTCCTGGAGAGCAAAAGGGGGTTGGTCAGGACCGGGCGGCCTTGCGGCCGCGGCCGACGGCGGACATCAGCAGCAGGACGAGCCAGACGATCAGCAGGCTGAGCATCGAGACCGCGACGGACATCTGGCCGTCGCTCTTGCCGTTGGAGTTGATCCACACCGAGAAGGGGGAGAAGCCGAGGATGGAGGCGGTGGTGAACTCGCCGAGCACCAGGGCGACGGTGAGCACGGCGGCGTTCAGCAGCGAGCTGCGCAGGTTGGGCAGCACGACGGTGAACACCGCGCGCAGCCAGCCGGCCCCGCAGTTGCGGGCGGCCTCGACCAGGGTGACCACGTCCACGCCGCGCAGGCCGGCGTCGATCGCCCGGTAGGCGAACGGCAGCGCCATCAGCACGTACGCGATGACCAGGACGACCGGGAAGTTCGGGTCCTGGAGGGCCACCACGGTCTGGAAGAACGGGGTGTCCTGGAGGTAGTCCGGGCCCCAGCGCAGCACGCCGATGATGCCGGTGGTGAGCGCGACGACCGGGACGACCAGCGGCATCGAGCACATGATCTCGATCACCGGGCGCAGCTTCGGCGCGCCGAGCCGGGCGGCGAGCACGGCCGGGACGAGCAGGAGCAGCAGCACCACCACGGTGACGGCGGCGAGTTCGAGGCTGAGCACCAGGCTGTCGGTGAAGCCGGGGGCGTTCAGCAGCTCGGTGTAGGCGCGGAAGGTGGTGCCGCCCTTGTTGTCGTCGACGCTGAACCACAGCGAGGCGGCCATCGGCACCGCGAAGTAGATCCCGCAGATCAGCAGGACCAGGCCGCGGCCGAAACGGATGCGATTGATCAGGCGAGCCACTTGGCACTCCGGCGCTGAAGGGGCAGGTACAGGGCCATCACCAGGCAGGCGACCACGATCATGTCGAGGCCGAGGGCGAGGGCGAGGTTGCCCTGGCCGACCAGGACGTTGCCGGACAGCGCGTCGCCGATCTGCATCGAGATCAGTGGCACCGAACTGCCCACCATGGCCTCGGCGGTGGCGTACGCGGCGAACGAGGCGCCGAACAGCAGCACGAAGCCGCCGAGCAGCGAGGGCAGCAGGACGGGCAGGGCCACGTGTCGCCAGTACTGCAGGGAGGTGGCGCCGTTGTTGGACGCGGCCTCGCGCCACTGGGACTTCAGGCCTTCCAGGGCCGGGGTGATGGTGATGACCATCAGCGGCACCAGGAAGTAGAGGTAGACCACCGACAGGCCGGAGAAGGTGTAGAGGTTCCAGCCGTGCTCGGTCAGGCCGAGCTTCTTGGTGACCTCGCCGGAGTTGCCGAGGGTGGCGACGAACATGAAGGCCAGCGGGACGCCGCCGAAGTTGGCGAGTACGCCGGAGGCGGACATCACGGCCTCGCGGAAGGCCCGGAACCGGGAGGTCGCCACGGCCTGGGCCAGCGGCAGGCCGACCACGGTGGCGATCAGCGCGGTCAGCAGGGAGAGCTTCACGCTGCCCCACAGGGCCGTCCAGTACGCGCCCTGGAGGGAGCCGGTGAGGTTGTCCGTGGTGAAGGTGCCGCCGCCGTCGGGGGCGTCCGAGGAGGTGGTGAAGGCGCCGATGGCGATCGCGACGGCCGGGAGGCCGAAGCCGATCACGAAGAAGAGCACCAGGGGGAGGGCGGCGAGCCAGGCGCGGCTGCCGCCGGTCCGGCGCTTGGCCGGACGGGGGGCCGCGGTGGCCGTGACGGCCGGGGCGGTGGGGGAGGAGGCGGGGCCGGGGGCGCCCCCGCCGCTCTGGGCGGCGGAGGCGGCGGCCGGCACCGGGGTGGGAGCCGTGGTCATCTCAGGTCAGCCCGCGATCGCCTTGGCCCAGTTCTCGGTCACGACCTTCTTGGCCGCGTCCGTCTGGTCCTGGGTCGGGAAGGTGGTGAAGGGCTTCTCGACGGTCGGCAGCTTGGCGGCGGCGGTCGCGTCCAGGGTGCCGGCGGTCTTCATGGCGTCGAACAGGGCGGGGGTGGCGTAGCCGCCGAGGAAGCCGTTCTGGCCCTGGGTGCTGTAGAGGTACTCCTCCCACAGGCGTGCGGCGGCCGGGTGCGGGGCGTCCTTGTTGATCGCCTGGTTGTAGTACTGGGCGTAGGAGCCGTCCGCGGGGATGGCCACCTGCCAGTCGATGCCCTTGTCCTTGAACTTGTCGCTGTAGCCGGCGTTCAGGTACGACCAGTCGATGCTGATCGGGGTCTCGCCCTTCTCGATGGTCGCCGGGGTGACCTCGACCGGGTTGAAGTTGCCGGCCTGCTTGACCTTGCCGAAGAAGTCGATGCCGGGCTGGATGTTGTCCAGCGAGCCGTTGTTGGCGAGCGCGGCCGCGTAGACGGCGCCGAAGGCGGCACCGGCCTTGGTCGGGTTGCCGTTCAGGGCGACCATGCCCTTGTAGTCGGGCTTGAGCAGGTCGGCGAAGGTCTTCGGGCAGACGGAGACCTTCTTGGCGTCGCAGCCGATCGACATGTAGCCGCCGTAGTCGTTGTAGCTCAGGCCGTTGGCGTCCTTCATGGTGGCCGGGATCTTGTCGAAGTCGGTCACCTTGTAGGGGGCGAGCAGGCCCTGCTTGCCGGCGCTGATCGCGAAGGCCGAGCCGAGGTCGACGACGTCGGGGGCGCGGTCCTGGCCCTTGCGGGAGGTGACCGCGTTGATCTCGTCCTGGCTGGAGCCGTCCGGGTTCTCGTCCTCGATGTCGATGCCGTACTTCGCCTTGAAGTCGTCCATCAGCTTGCCGTAGTTCGCCCAGTCGCGGGGCAGCGTGATGACGTGCAGCTTGCCCTCCTTCTTGGCGGCGGCGACCAGCGCGTCCATGCCGCCGAAGTCGGCGACCGAGGTGGCGGTCTTGGCGCTCTTGCCGCCCGCGAGGTCGTTGCTGCCGGCCTTGGTGGAGGAGGAGCCGGCGGAACCGCAGGCGGTGAGGGACAGCGCGGCGGCGGTCAGAACGGCCGCGAAGGCGGCGGAGCGGGCGCGGTGCACGGACACGGGTCAGTCTCCTGAGACGGGGGAACTGCAAGCGGGTGTCTTGAACGGGGGATCAGCCGGGTGGCGGGGTCCGGAGTCGTCCGAGAAGGGTTCGGAACCGTCCGAGTTGACTAGCCAACTTCGCTGACGTGGGTAAGTAACCCGAAGTTCGGTGACGGGAAGGTGAACGGACGGCCCAGAGCCGGGGTCGGCTGCGGGAACGGTGGAATCCGGCCATTCGAGCGTGATCCGTTCGGTGCGATGCTCGAACCGCGCAGCGGGATAAGGTCGGGCTGTCCGCGCCGGTACGGCTGCGCAGGACACCGCCCCGGGAGGGACAATTGAGTGACGTGGCAGTAGAGGCCGGGCGCTCCGTCGAGCGTGCGAACGGCGAGCGTGCGACCGGCGCCCTGTACCGCAAGGTCGCCGCCGATCTGCGCGAGGCCATCACCACCGGCGCGTACGGCGAGGCCGGCCGGCTGCCCGCCGAGGGCGCGCTCGCCGAGCAGTACGGGGTCTCCCGCGGGACCGTCCGCCAGGCGCTCGCCGTGCTGCGCTCCGACGGGCTGGTCACCTCCCGCCGCGGCACCCGGCGGGTGGTGCTCGGCGGCGCCCGGGTGCAGAGCTTCTCCGAACTGCTCAGCTTCACGCACTGGGCGTACTCGATGGGCGAGGAGCCCGGCGGCATCCTGGACTCCCTGGTGCGCCGCCCGGCCGACGCCGCCGAGCGCGAGCAACTGCGCCTGGAGCCCGGCGCCGAGGTGTACGTGACGGTCCGGCTGCGGACCCTGTCCGGCACGCCGGTGATGGTCGAGCGCACCATCTACCCGCCGCGGGTCGGCGAGATCGTCGCCGAACTGCCGCCGGACGTGGTCTCCCACACCGAGGTGCTGCGCGAGCACGGGATCCTGTTCACCGACGCCGACCACACCATCGACATCGTCGCGGCCAACGCCGAGGACGCCCGGCTGCTCGGCTGCCGCCGGGGCGGCCCGCTGCTGCGCGAGCGGCGGCGTACGACCGACCCGACCGGCACGCCGGTGGAGTGGTCCCAGGACCGCTACCTGCCCGGGACGGTGGCCTTCAGCGTGCACAACTCGCTGGCCACGTCGGCGCTTTCGCGGCACGCCCGGGAGCTGGACTGAGGCCCCGGGCGCACGGTCACTTCATGAGCGAGGCGAGCAGCCGGCGGTAGTGGTCGAAGTCCGGTGTCCTCATGTTCGGCTCCTTGG
Organism: Kitasatospora sp. NPDC101108; assembly: GCF_055584725.1. Classification (NCBI taxonomy): domain Bacteria; kingdom Bacillati; phylum Actinomycetota; class Actinomycetes; order Kitasatosporales; family Streptomycetaceae; genus Kitasatospora; species Kitasatospora sp. NPDC101108. The sequence goes on along the minus strand of NZ_JBVJLM010000019.1, from coordinate 113,725 downwards.
CCTGCTCGTCCCAGCGACGGACGGCCACCGCGTCGCCCGCGCCCGGGAGTCGGGCGAAGGCGGCGGCCTCGCGGTCGTCCATCGGGCCGCCCTGGACGGTGAGGGTGTACTCGGAGGCGGGGGAGAGCTCGGCGCGGTAGCCGGGCTCGACGGCGCAGAGGTAGCGCTTGGCGGCCACGTGCAGCCGGACCGGCTCGGTGACCTCCGGGCCGAACCAGCGGGCCAGCCAGTCGGCGCCGCTGTCGCTGTGGCGGTTGTCCTCGCCCCGCATCAGGTCGCGTCCGTGCAGGGCGCCGTGGAAGTGCCCGACGTCGTGCAGCAGGGCGGCGGCGACGAGATGGTCCGGCGCCCCGGCCGCCTCGGCAGCGCCGGCGGCCTGGAGCATGTGCTCGGCCATGGTGACCGCCTCGCCCAGGTACTCCCCGGCGCCCTCGCCCGCGAACAGCTCGGCCAGCTCGTCCAGGGCGGCGGCGCGGCGGTCCAGGACGGTGAGGGTGCTGTGCAGGGCGTCCAGGTCGGCGTAGCAGCCCTGGAGGTGGCGGCGGCCGTCCTGCTCGAAGGCGGTGCGGGCGTGCAGCAGGCGGGTGTTGTCGAAGATCAGGCAGTCGCCGGGGTCCAGGCGGAAGGTGAGCTGGAGCTCGGGGCGCAGGGTGATCGCGGCGAGGCGGCGGTAGGCGGTGTAGAAGGCCTCGCGGTCGGTTCCGCGCAGGGTGCCGATCGACCGGTTGTTGAAGCGGACCTCGCGGATCCGGCCGAGCGGGTCCACGTCGATCAGCGGACGGTCGGCGCGCAGTTCGGTACGACGGTCGCGGAAGACGAAGGGGACGGGCGTGCGGGTGAGGGTCGCGAAGTCCTCGGGGCACTCGTCCCGGAGGATCGCGGCGGCCTTGAAGCCGTCGACCAGGCCGGAGTCACCGCCGGTCGCCGAGTTCTCCAGGCAGTGCAGGAGCTGGAGGGTGGGGACCGGGTCCCGGTAGGGGTTGTCGGTGTGCGGGGCGATGGCCCTGTTCGTGAACGCGAGGTTGTTCGGGTCGGGCTCGACCCGGACGTCGAACAGCTCGCCGTAGTTGGTGACCCGGACGTAGCCGAAGCTCTCGGCCACCCGCAGCACCTGGCGCTCCACGGTGGGTACTCCGCGCAGCAGCGCGAAGCCGCTGCGCCGTACGGCGGCGAGGACGGCGGCCTGCTCGGCGGGGTCGGTGAGGTAGGCCTGCCAGTCGGCCTCGGGGATGCCGCGCGAGAAGTCGGCGGCGGTCCAGAGCCGCTTGCCCTGATCGGTGCGGCCGTCGCCCCCTTCGTCGGGGTCGTGCAGCCAGGTGAGCGGGTAGCGGGAGCGGTGGCCGTCCGACCAGAGCACCTCCAGGTTCCCGTCCAGCTCGCACTGTGCGGCGATCGCGAGGTCCCCGGGCAGATCGTCGATCTGGAAAAGCTTCTGCCCGTTGCGCGGGTCGCGGCACCCGGCGCAGGGGCAGTTGTCGCGCAGCCAGTACGGCGGCAGCTCGGTCACGGGTCTCCTTCTGGGATGAGTTGTATAGCCAACTTCACCTCTTGCTGGGAGCCTGCCGCTTCCCGGTGAGTTCCGCGTGCCGACCGGATGAACGTCCGGGGAACGGTCCGTCGAGATCGCTGTCAAATCCCTTGCGCCGACGGCTTCGAGCTGCTCGGATATGCCGGTGCCCGATCAAGATCCACACCAGGACGTCGACGCCCTGGTGGACATGACCCCCGTCGCTCCCATTCCGACCGCGCCCCCACCGCCGGGCTCGCGCCAGCGGCTCTGGCTGACCCTGGGCGCCCTCGGGTTCGCCGCCTTCATCGCCCTCGCGCTTGCCTTCGCCCACGACACGGCCGACCTCCGTGCGTACCGCTACGGCCCGCCGGAGGAGTTCCTGGGGCTGCCGCGCGTCCCCGAAGCACAGCTCTTCAAGCCGTCGACGGTCGCCAGGGACGCGAAGGTCACCGGCTACCAGACCTCGGACAGGTCGCGCAGCGTCGCCGTCACCGTCCGCGAGCTGCCCATCGTCTCGCCCTCGGCGGTGATCGACACGGTGATCACCGAGTCGACCACCGGCTTCCACGTCGAGAACGTGCGCACCGTCGACCCGGGTGAGCGCGGCGGCGTCATGAAGTGCGGCCACGCCGGCGGCATGAAGAAGGCGGGGAAGCCCCAGGACATGGCCTTCTGCGTCTGGGTCGACGGCAGCATGTGGGCCGTCTACCTGGAGCACGGCGACGACATCACGCTCGACACGGACGACCTGGCCAACGACGCCCGCAAGTTCCGCCACCTCGCGGAGGTACGGGCCTGACTCGGCGCGGTCCCTCGGTGCGGCCCCGTCCTGCTCGGCAGGTCGGGGCCGCACCGCTACCGGGGGTCGCCGGGCGGGACGACCTCCGGGGGCGGGGGCGTCCGCTCGTTGGCGCTCACCCAGCGCTCGGCCTGGTCGTACGAGTAGAAGCGGAGCGGTTCGGGACGGGGCGGGAGCGCCTTCACCAGGTGGCCGGTCCGGTGGTCGTGGATGACCCAGACCGGGTAGTCGGCCCCGCCGGGGGCGTCGACAGGAACGATCCCGTAGCGGCTGTTCACCGGGGGGCCACCTGGAGGAAGCCGCCCGCCTTCTCGACCTGGGCGGCGAACTCGTCGAACTCGCCGTCGATGGGGGAGATGGCGGTTCTGGAGGGGGCGAGGATCGCTCCGGCGGTCCGGTCGCTGATGGTCCGCAGCGCGGCGAGGAGCAGGGGACGCTGCTCCGGGGGCTTCTCGGTCTCGTCGTCCAGGACGGTGAGGGCGACGGCCCAGTTGTGGGCGAGCGCGTAGCTCTCGCAGGTGCGCATCTCCAACTCGGGGAAGGTGGAGGTGGGTTTGGCCAGGTAGATCACCACCTGGAAGCGCTCGGTGGGGATCTGGGGCGAAGGGGCCGGCGGGATGTGGTGCAGCTTCAAGGCCCGCTCCTCTCAGTAGTGAGATGACTACCCGGGGTGCCAACTGTGGTCTATGCTCGGAGGGTCTTCAAGCTGTCAAAGTTGCTCGAAGAGTGGGGATCACGGTCCATGAACAAGGTCGAGCTCGACCCCGACGGGGGCCCGACGGCGAAGTTCGGTGTGTTTCTCCGCACTTCACGAGAGGCACGGGGGTGGACCCAGGACGATCTGGCACAAGTCATCGGCTACTCCGCGACGCACGTGTCGGCCGTAGAAACTGGTCGGAGGCCCCCAACGCCGCGTCTGGCTCGCGAACTTGACAGGGCGTTTGGGTGGGACCGCGTGTTCGTCCGCAGGGCCCTCGACATCAAGACCTCGGCACTCCTCGAAGGGTTCCCGCAGTATGTGGCGCGGGAGTCGAAGGCCGTGGAGCTGAGGCTGTTCACACTCGGGATCGTGCCGGGTCTGCTTCAAAGCGCGGACTACGCAACAGCCATCGCGGCGGGAGCGGTGCGCCGAGGCAGCATCACGCAGAGTCAGGCGGATGAACGAGTGGCCTACCTTGCGCGTCGACAGGCCAACCTGCGTCGAGAGCCTTCGCCGTTGATCCACGTTGTCCTGGACGAGAGCTGCATTCGTCGGCCGGTCGGCGGCCCCGCGGTCATGGCTGCCCAGCTGGATCAGCTTGTTGAGTTCGCTGGGATGCCCAACACGATGCTCCAGGTGGCTCCTTACGCCATAGGGGAAGACCGGTCGTTCGACCTGCCGGTGAACATCCTCACCCTTCCCGACCGGTCCCTGGTCTCCTATGCCGAATCGGCGCAGCAGGGGCACTTGGAGCAGGACAGTGGCGCAGTGCTGCCAGTACTCACGGCCTACTATCAGCTTCAGGCTCTCGTGCTCTCGCAAGCTGAGTCCGTGGCCCTGATCAAACGGCTGAGGGAGGAACTACCGTGACTGCGGATGAACCCGTGTGGTTCAAATCTTCGTACAGCAGCAACGGCGGCGACTGTGTGGAGGTAGCGGGGAACTCGGTCGCCTCCGGCGTCGTCCCCGTCCGTGACTCGAAGGACCCCTCGGGCCCGTCCCTCGTCTTCCCTGCTGACGCTTGGTCGGCCTTCGTCTCCGCCGTCCGAACCGGGGAATTCGGGGCCGTCTGAGCGAATGGGTGACGGGCCCGCCCCGAGGGCTCTCGGGGCGGGCCCACATGCTCTAAACCCTGCGACCGTTCGGGTGAGGGGGCTGGTCGGAGGGTGTTTCGGGGCGGAGGGTCCAGCCTCGGCTGCGGCACTGTCGGGGTGGATCTCCCTCCCCCGACACGAGAGGCGGCTGTGCCATGGCCCATCCCGGTACCACCTCATCGCCCCCCACGGGGCACAGCGGGCTGAAGCGTGAGGTCGGCCTCGCCGGGCTGCTCTGGGCGTCGGTCGGTGCGATCATCGGGTCCGGCTGGCTGTTCGGGGCGCAGAAGGCCGCGGTGGCGGCCGGGCCCGCCGCCCTGCTCTCCTGGGGCATCGGCGCGGTGGCGATCATCCTGCTGGCGCTGATCCACGCGGAGCTCGGCGGGCTGTTCCCGGTCGCCGGCGGCACCGCGCGCTACCCCCACTACGCCTTCGGCGGCTTCGCCGGGATGTCGTTCGGCTGGTTCACCTGGCTCCAGGCGGCGACCATCGCGCCGATCGAGGTGCAGGCGATGATCAACTACGCCCAGCACTGGTCCTGGGCGGACGGCTTCCTGAACAAGGACCTGACGCTGACCGCGACGGGATTCGTGGTCGCGGCCGCGTTGATGGGTGTGTTCGTCGCGATCAACTTCCTCGGTGTCCGCCTGCTCGCCCACACCAACAGCGCCGCCACCGTCTGGAAGGTCGCGGTCCCGATCCTGGCGATCTTCGCGCTCGGGCTCACCGAGTTCCACGGCTCCAACTTCACCGTCCACGGCTTCGCGCCGGACGGCTCCAAGGGCGTGCTGGCGGCGATCAGCAGCAGCGGCGTGATCTTCGCCCTGCTCGGCTTCGAGCAGGCCATCCAGTGGGCGGGGGAGAGCCGCAACCCCCGCAAGGACATCCCCCGGGCGGTGCTCGGCTCGGTGGTGATCGGCACGGTCATCTACCTGATGCTCCAGGTGGTGTTCATCGGCGCGCTGCCGGCGGAGACCATCGCGGGGGGCTGGAGCAAGCTCACCTACCCCGGCATCAGCGGCCCGTTCGCGGGCCTCGCGACACTGATCGGCCTGGGCTGGCTGGCGACGGTCCTGTTCATCGACGCGGTGATCTCGCCCGCCGGCACCGGGCTGGTCTACATCACCTCCAGCTCGCGGGTCACCTACGGCCTCAGCCGCAACGGCTACGCGCCGCAGGCCCTGCAGTACACCGACCGCAATTCGGTGCCCTGGCTCGGCCTGCTGATCGCCTGGGTCGCCGGCGTGGTCTGCTTCCTGCCGTTCCCGAGCTGGCAGAAGCTGGTCGGCTTCATCACCTCGGCCGTCGTGCTGATGTACGCGGGCGCACCGCTGGCCTTCGGGGTGCTGCGCAAGCGGCTGCCGGGGATGGAGCGCTCGTACCACCTGCCCGGCGGCACGATCATCTCGCCGATCGCCTTCGTGGTGGCGAGCCTGGTCATCTACTGGGCCGGCTGGGACACCCTGTGGCGCCTCGGGCTGGCGATCGTCATCGGGTACCTGCTGCTCGGCGGGTATTCGGTGTACGCCGCCTCGAAGGGGGTGCCGAACGCTCCGCGGATGGACTTCAAGGCGGGGCAGTGGCTGCCCGTCTACCTCGTCGGGATGGGGATCATCTCCTGGCAGGGGACCTTCGGGGTGGGCGCCCAGGGGAACCTGCCGCTGTGGTGGGACATCGGGGTCGTGGTGGTGTTCTCGCTGATCATCTACTACTGGGCCCTCGCGGTGGCCCTGCCGGCGGAGGAGATCGAGCGGAACATCCGGGGCGTCGAGGTGGTGGACGCGGGCGGGCACTGAGTCACCGGTACGGAAGTGGCCCCGGTCTGCCGACCGGGGCCGTTCGTCGTCCCGGACTTCCGTCCCGGAGTTCCGTCTCGGAAATCCCGTCTCAGAGTTCCGTCTCGGAATCCCGTCTCAGACGGTCGCCGCCCAGGCCGCCTCGGCGGCCGCCAGGGCCGGCGCGGCGTCGGCCTTCGTCGCGTCGGCGAGCGTGGTCAGGCAGGTGCGGACGGTGTCCAGCGAGGCTGCCCGGCCGTAGTGGTTGACCCGCAGCATCTCGGCCGCCAGCGCGCCGCCGCCGGGCTGGATCGGCAGCGCCGGGTCGAGGGTGGCGGCGAGTTCGGCCGCGTGCAGGCCGGCCGGGGTGCGCAGGGTGGTGGCGACCGGGGCCGCGTGGGCGTCCTCGTGGACGTACGGGCTGAGCGTGCCGAGGGCGCGCACGCCGGCCCGGGTGGCGGCGGAGGCGGCGCGGTGGCGGGCGATCACGGCGGGCAGGCCGTCGGCGGCGATCCGGTCCATGCAGGCGCCGAGCGCGAGCATCTCCAACTGGGCCGGGGCGTGCGGGAGTACGGTGCGGCCGGCGTCGGTCCAGCGCTCCTTCCAGTCGAGCAGGGACAGGTAGGAGCGGCGCGGGGCGGCCGGGTTGGCGGCGATCCGCTCCCAGGCGCGCTCGGAGACGGACACGGCGGAGACCCCGGCCGGGCCGCCCATCGCCTTCTGGCCGCCGATCACGCACAGGTCGATGCCCCACTCGTCGGTGAGCAGCGGCTCGGCGGCGACCGAGGCGACCGCGTCGAGCATCAGCAGTGCGCCGTGCTCGCGGACCACGGCGGCGATCTCGGCGACCGGGTTGGTGTTGCCGGTGGCGGCCTCGGCGTGCACCAGGGAGACGAAGTCGATCTCGGGGTGGCTTTCGAGTGCCTCGGCCACCTGCCCGGCGCTCACCGCGCTGTCGAAGGGCACGGCGAGGTCGACGACGGTGGCGCCGCAGGAGCGCAGCCAGTTGCCGAAGGTCTGCCCGTACGGGCCGGTGACGATGTTGAGCGCGGTGGAGCCGGGGTGGGCGGCGCCACGGATCGCGGCCTCCAGCGGGAGCAGGGCCTCACCCTGGGTGACGATCACATCGGCCTCGGTGTGCAGCAGCGCGGCCACCTGGTCCTCGATCGCCGCGAACCCGGCGGCGCTGAGCGGGGGGAGGTCGAGGAAGGGACTCATGCGCCCGCCTCGCTCCGCTCGGCAGGGGCATTCGCCCACGCGCGCCTTTTGATGATTCGCTCGCTGCGCTCGCTCATGCGCCCGCCTCGCTCCGCTCGGCAGGGGCATTCGCCCACGCGCGCCTCTTGATGATTCGCTCGCTGCGCTCGCTCATGCGCCCGCCTCGCTCCGCTCGGCAGGGGCATCCGCCCACGCGCCCCTCTTGACGGTTCGCTCTCTGCGCTCGCTCACGGTTTCGATGCCTTTCGCCGCAGGGGTGGTGGGTGCGGCAACGAGTCTGCCGCATTCTCGCTGCTTACACGGAACGCGCCCGTCGGTAGAGTGCGGCCATGAGTGATGGCGCGGTGCTGCACGTCCGGGGACGGGTGCTGGTCGGTCCGGAGGAGGTCCGGGACGAACTCTGGGTGGTGGACGGCCGGGTGAGCTTCACCCGCCCGACGACCGCCGGGGACGTCCGGACGGTCACCGGCTGGGTGCTGCCCGGTCTGGTGGACGCGCACTGCCATGTCGGACTGGACGCGCACGGCGCGGTGGACGCCGAGACCAGTGAGAAGCAGGCGCTCACCGACCGTGACGCCGGCACCCTGCTGATCCGCGACGCCGGCTCGGCCGCCGACACCCGCTGGATCGACGAGCGCGAGGACCTGCCCCGGATCATCCGGGCCGGCCGGCACATCGCCCGCACCCGCCGCTACATCCGCAACTACGCCCACGAGATCGAGCCCGGCGACCTCGCCGCGTACGTGCGGGCCGAGGCCCGGCGCGGCGACGGCTGGGTGAAACTGGTCGGCGACTGGATCGACCGGGAGCGCGGCGACCTCGCCGCCTGCTGGCCGGGCGACGCGCTGGCCGAGGCGATCGCGGCGGCGCACGAGGAGGGTGCGCGGGTCACCGCGCACTGCTTCGCGGCCGAGTCGCTGCCGGACCTGCTGGCGGCCGGGATCGACTGCGTCGAGCACGCCACCGGACTGACCGAGGAACTGATCCCGGTCTTCGCCGAGCGTGGTGTGGCCATCGTCCCGACGCTGGTCAACATCGCCACCTTCCCGCAGCTGGCGGCCGGCGGGGAGGCCAAGTTCCCGGCCTGGTCGGCGCACATGCGGCGGCTGCACGAGCGGCGCTACGACACCGTCGGCGCCGCGCACGACGCGGGCATCCCGGTGTTCGTCGGCACGGACGCGGGCGGCTCGCTGGCGCACGGGCTGGTCGCGGACGAGGTGGCGGAGCTGGTGAGGGCGGGGCTGAGCCCGGCCGAGGCGCTGTCGGCGGCGAGTTGGGGAGCGCGGGCGTGGCTCGGGCGGCCGGGGCTGGAGGAGGGCGCGCCGGCCGACTTCGTGGTGTACGGGGAGGACCCCCGGGCGGACGTCCGGGTGCTGGCGGACCCGCGCCTGGTGGTGCTGCGGGGGCGGCCGGTGGGGTGAGCGTCCGCCCTGGTCGGGCGCGTGATCGTGCGTGGTGACGCCCTGTCGGTATCGGCCGATAGGGTGACGCCCATGGCACCGCGTCCACTGAATGAGATCGTCGAGCCCGGTTGGGCCGCAGCCCTGGAGCCCGTCGCCGGACGGGTCGCCGCGATGGGCGACTTCCTGCGCGCCGAGATCGCCGCAGGCCGTACCTACCTGCCCTCCGGGCCGAACGTGCTGCGGGCCTTCCAGCAGCCCCTCGCCGACGTGCGGGTGCTGATCGTCGGGCAGGACCCCTACCCGACCCCCGGCCACGCCGTCGGGCTCAGCTTCTCGGTGGGGCCGGAGGTGCGGCCGATCCCGGCGAGCCTGATCAACATCTTCCAGGAGTACGGCAACGACCTCGGCCTGCCGCAGCCGTCCAACGGAGACCTCACCCCGTGGACGAAGCAGGGGGTGCTGCTGCTCAACCGGGCGCTGACCACCGCCCCGCGCAAGCCCGCCGCGCACCGGGGCAAGGGCTGGGAGGAGGTCACCGAGCAGGCGATCCGGGCGCTGGTGGCGCGCGGCGGCCCGCTGGTGGCGATCCTGTGGGGCCGTGACGCCCGCAACCTGCGGCCGCTGCTCGGGGACGTCCCGGCGATCGAGTCGGCGCACCCGAGCCCGTACTCGGCCAGTAGCGGCTTCTTCGGCTCGCGGCCGTTCAGCCGGGCGAACGAGCTGCTGGTGCGGCAGGGGGCGCAGCCGGTGGACTGGCGTCTGCCGTAGGCGAGTTGGCGCGTCCGGGCGCCGCCGCGCTAGCCCGTAGCAGATCGGGGTCAGTGCGGAACGTCAAACTCACTCCAACGGGTGAAATGACATTCCGTGGTGCTCATGTGACGGATTGTTCGAGAAGACTGGCGGCTCATCGTTTCATCTGTGTGGGGGTCCCGCCATGTCTTCTCGTCGAATCGTTTCTGCTGCCGCCGCCACGGTGGCGTGCACACTGCTCACCGCCGGGCCCGTCCAGGCCGCTCCTTCGTCGGGTGCCTCCTCGTCGGGTGCCTCCTCGTCGGGTGCCTCCTCGTCGGGCGCCTCCTCGTCGGGCGCCTCCTCGCCGGGCGCCTCCTCTCCGGGCAAGGCACGTGCCGTCACCGCCGAAGTCGCCCTGGACGTCAAGCTGTTGAACAACGCCGTCGACGTCCCGGTGGACATCGCGCTCAACAAGGTGGAGACACCCGCGCAGAGGGACGGCTCCGTCCTCACCGCCAAGGTGGACGGCGTCGACCAGCGCGGCCCGGTCGAACTGGTCAAGGCCGATGTCGGCAAGTCCGTCACCCGCTCCGACGCCAAGGGCACCGCCGCCTCCGTCAAGCTGGTCAACGCCGACGTGCACGCCCCCGGCCTGCCCGCCACCGCGCTGCTCGGCCTGGAGGCGATGAGCGCCGAGGTCACCTGTCCGGTCGACGGGCAGCCGACCGCGAACGTGATCGCGCCCGCCAAGCTGACCGTGCTGGGCAAGCCCGTCACCGTCGGGCTGTACGGCCCGACCAAGGTGGACGTGCCGCTGGTTGGCAGCGTGGCGGTGGAGTTCTCCAAGAAGACCACGACCACGACCACCGCCGCCGCCTCGGCCCTGGAGGTGCAGGTGGAGGTGAACCCGCTGAACCTGAACGTCGCCAAGGTCACCGGCACGGTCACCGTCGCCTCGGTGAGCTGCGAGAAGCCCGCCGCTCCCGCCCCCACGGACACCCCGAGCACGGCGCCCAGCGCCCAGCCGGTCGCCGACACCACCACCTCGCGGGCCGCGGTGCCCCAGGCGGCGGTGGAGCGGACCGGGAAGCCCGAGGCGCTCGCCAGCACCGGCGGCAGCAGCGCGACCGGCCCGCTGGCCGCCGGGGCCGCCGCCCTGGTCGCGGGCGGCGCGGCCGCGCTGTGGGCCACCCGGCGCCGCCGGGCCGCGCACGCCCGCCGGCACTGAGCACTCCCGCGGGCCGCGCCCGGCCACCCGGAGCGGTGCGGGGTGCCGCGCCCGGCACTCCCGCACCGTGACCGTGCCAACGCGGACGGTTGGTTCACATGCGCGTTACACGAGAGGAACAACCGGGAAACGGCCGCTTGCGACGCTACGCGGGCACCCACCACCCAGCAATGCGAGGGACCAGCCGTGGCAATCAAGGCCGAGTACATCTGGATCGACGGCACCAAGCCGACCGCGAAGCTCCGTTCCAAGACTCGCGTCCTGCCGAACGCCGACAAGATCCCGACCTGGGGCTTCGACGGTTCCTCGACCAACCAGGCCGAGGGCCACGCCTCGGACCGCGTGCTGGAGCCGGTGAAGGTCGTCAAGGACCCGATCCGCGGCGGCGACAACATCCTGGTCCTCTGCGAGGTCCTGGAGACGGACGGTACCCCGCACGAGTCCAACACCCGCGCCCTGCTGCGCGAGGTCGCCGAGAAGTACGCCGCTCAGGAGTCGATCTTCGGCATCGAGCAGGAGTACACCTTCTTCAAGGGCTCCCGTCCGCTCGGCTTCCCGGAGGGCGGCTACCCGGCCCCGCAGGGCGGCTACTACTGCGGTGTCGGCGCCGAGGAGGTCTTCGGCCGCGAGATCGTCGAGCTGCACCTGGACCGCTGCATCGACGCCGGCCTGGCGATCTGCGGCATCAACGCCGAGGTCATGCCCGGCCAGTGGGAGTTCCAGATCGGCCCGGTCGACGCGCTGACCGTCTCGGACGACCTGTGGATCGCCCGCTACCTGCTCTACCGCACCGCCGAGGAGTTCGGCATCGACGCCACCCTGGACGCCAAGCCGGCGCGTGGCGACTGGAACGGCGCGGGTGCGCACACCAACTTCTCCACCAAGGCGATGCGCGAGGGCTACGACGCCATCATCACCGCCTGCGAGTCGCTCGGCGCCTCCCAGGAGAAGGTGCTGGAGCACGTCAACCAGTACGGTGACGACATCCAGTCCCGCCTGACCGGCAAGCACGAGACCGCCCCGTGGAACGTCTACAGCTACGGCGTCTCCGACCGCGGTGCCTCGGTCCGCATCCCGTGGCAGGTCGAGGTGGAGAAGAAGGGCTACATCGAGGACCGCCGCCCGAACGCCAACGTCGACCCCTACGTCGTCACCCGCCTCCTGATCAACACCTGCTGCGAGGCCCTGGAGAAGGCCGGCCAGGTCTGATCCGCCCCCGAGGCACACGTCGCCCGCAGGCCCTCCCCCACCGGGGGAGGGCCTGCGGCCGTTGGGAAGGGCCTGCGGGCGGGCGTTGCGGCTCCGTCAAATCGCTGGTCAATCCCGGTTGTCCACCGGACAATTCACGGCATGACCCGACAGCCGCTGCTCCTGCTCGACGTGGACGGACCGCTCAATCCCTATGCCGCGCCGAGGCTGCGGCGGCCGGCCGGGTACCGCAGCCATGAGCTGATGCCCACGTGGTGGGCGGAGCGGCAGGCGCGGCGGGCGGAGGGGGAGGCGAAGCCGCTGCGGGTGTGGCTGAACCCGGCGCACGGGGTGGAGCTGCTGGCGCTGCCGTACGAGCTGGTGTGGGCGACCGGGTGGATGGAGGAGGCGAACACCCACATCGGGCCGAACCTCGGACTGCCCGAACTCCCGTACATCCGCTGGACGGAGATGTTCGGGGAGGACCCGGACGGGTTGCACTGGAAGACCAGGGACGTGGTCGCCTGGGCGGAGGGGCGGCCGTTCGTCTGGGTCGACGACGAACTGGGGCCGCAGGACGCCGAGTGGATCGAGGTGAACCACCCCGGTCCGGCGCTGGTGCTGCACGTCAACCCCCGCAACGGCCTGCGGGCAGAGGACTTCGCGACCCTGCGGGACTGGGCGGCCGCCGCATGACCGGGCGACCGCTGCTCCTGCTCGACGTGGACGGACCGCTCAATCCCTATGCCGCTCCGGACAGTCGGTGCCCGGAGGGGTACGGGACCCATCGGCTGCTGCCGGAGTCCTGGGTGGCGCGGCACGCGCCGCTGCCGCGGGAGCAGGTCGAGCCGCTGCGGGTGTGGCTGAACCCGGCGCACGGGTCGGCGCTGCTGGCGCTGCCGTACCAGCTGGTGTGGGCGACCACCTGGATGGACGAGGCGAACAGCCTGATAGCCCCGCGGGTCGGGCTGCCCCAACTCCCGTACATCCCCTGGACGGAGATGTTCGCAGAGGACCCGGACGGGCTGCACTGGAAGACCAGGGACCTGGTCGCCTGGGCGGACGGGCGGCCCTTCGTCTGGCTGGACGACGAGTTGGGGCCGCAGGACATCGAGTGGATCGCGGCGAACCATCCGGGAGAGGCGCTGCCGCTGTGGGTCGACCCCCGGGCGGGGCTGCACGAGCTGCACTTCGCGGCGCTGCGCGAGTGGGCGGAGGACGCGCCGTGCTGATCGGTCATGTGGAGCGGCTGCGCCGCTACCCGGTCAAGTCGCTGCTGGGGGAGGAGCTGTCGGCGGCGGAGGTGTCCGGGCGCGGGGTGGCCGGGGACCGTGAGCGTGCGCTGCTGGACCTGGCGACCGGGCGGGTGGCCAGCGCGAAGCACCCCCGGCTGTGGGCGGCCCTGCTGCGGTACTCGGCGGCGGCCACCGCGGACGGCGGGGTGGCGATCACCGGTCCGGACGGGCGGGCCGCGGACGAGGCGGAGCTGTCCGGGGCGCTCGGCCGCAAGCTCGCCCTGATCACCGAGCGCCCGCCCGGTGCGGCGGTCGAGCGAGCCGTGCCGGAGGAGGTGCTGGCGCGCGGGATCGAGGCCGAAGTGCCGGTGACGGTCAACGAGTTGGGGCGGGCCGCACCGGAGGGCGGCTTCTTCGACTTCGCGCCCGTGCACCTGATCACCGACGCCACGCTGCGCGCCGTCGGCGTCGAGGCCGAGCGCTACCGGCCCAACCTGGTGCTCTGCACCGGGGGCGAGGGGTTCGTCGAGAACGCCTGGGTGGGGCGGGAGCTGGCCGTCGGGGAGACGCTGCGGCTGCGTATCGTGGCGCCCACCCCGCGCTGCGCCGTCCCCACCCTGCGGCACGGCCCGCTGCCCCGCCGGGCGGAGGCGCTGCGGGTGCCGGCCGAGCGCAACCGGCTGGTCCCGCTGGAGGGGATGCCGGCGCTGCCCTGCGCGGGGGTGTACGCGCAGGTGCTGGCGCCCGGCCGGATCGAGCCCGGCGCCGAGGTCAGGCTGGACCGAGCACGGCCTCCAGGGCGTTGAGGAAGCGGTCGGTGGTCTCCTCGTCCCGCACGGCGATCCGCAGCCATTCCTCGCCGAGGCCTGGGAAGGTGTCCCCGCGCCGGACGGCGAAGCCGTGCTCGCGCAGCCGCTCGCGGACGGTGGCCGCGTCCGGCAGCCGGACCAGGACGAAGGAGGCGGCCGGTTCCCCGTACATTCGCAGCGCCGGGAAGGCGGCCAGTCCCTTCACCAAGTACGCGCGCCGGAGGGCGAGTTCGGCGGCCGCCCGCTCCGCCTCGGCCAGCGCCGACGGACCGCTGCACACCTCGGCGGCGACCAGGGCCGGGGTGGAGACCGGCCAGAGCGGCTGCGCGGCGCCGAGGGCGGCGATCAGCGGCGCCGGCCCGAGCACGTAGCCGATCCGCAGCCCGGCCAGGCCCCAGGTCTTGGTGAGGCTGCGCAGCACCACGACCCGGCCGGGCAGGTCCCGGACCGGGGCGAGGGACTCCCGCTCGCCGGGCACGGTGTCCATGAACGCCTCGTCCACCACCAGGGTGCGCCCGGGCCGGGCGAGCGCGGCGACGGCCTCGGCGGGGTGCAGGACGGAGGTCGGGTTGGTCGGGTTGCCGAGGACGACCAGGTCCGCCTCCTCGGGGACGGTGCCCAGCCGGAAGCCGTCCCCGGGGGAGAGCAGCGCCCGGTGCACCCGGTGGCCGGCGTCCCGTAGGGCCGCCTCCGGCTCGGTGAACTGCGGGTGCACGACAATGATGTGACGAGGAGTCAGAATCCGTGCGAGCAGGACGAAGGCCTCCGCCGCGCCGGAGGTGAGCAGCACCTCCTCGACCGGACGCCCGTGCCGGGCGGCCACCGCGGCTCGGGCGGCGGTCTGGTCGGGGTAGGCGGCGAGGTCGCCGAGGGTGGCGGCCAGGCGTTCGCGCAGCCAGGTCGGGGGCGTGCCGGTGCGGACGTTGACGGCGAGGTCGACCAGGCCGCGCCCGTCCGCCCGTACCTCGGCGTCGCCGTGGTGGCGCAGGTCGGGCTCGTGCGCGGTCGCCTCGTGGGCGGTCGTCTCCCGGGCGGTCGTCTCCTGGGCGGTCATGCGGAAGCCTCCGGCAACCCGGGCACCCGCAGGACGTCGTACGGCCCGGGCGGCACGGTGAGCCCCGCGCCGTCGCCGAGCGCGACCAGGGCCACGGCGTGGCCGTGTGCGGCCAGGGTGACGGCCGCCCCGATGTGGTCGACGACCTGTCCGGTGCCGTCCGTCGCCACTCCGGCCCAGTCCAGCACCACTCCGCGAGTGCTCCGGATCGACCCGGGCTCCGGGACCGCGACCTGTCGCGTCCCCGGCCGGAGCAGCGCGGCCACCGCCTCGACCGCCTCCGGCCGGCCCACCACCGCCGAGGCGCGCCGCAGTTCCTCCAGTGCGCGCGGCACCAGCAGGTCGTGCGCCCCGGGCCCGAGGCCGACCAGCGCCAGCCGTCCGCGCACCGCGGCCCGGGCGATGGCCACCGTGGCCGTCGCCGACTTCCGCTTGGGGACGACGAGTTGGCCGCCGCCGTGGCCGCTGTCGGCGCTGGCCAGTGCCGCCGCCTCGGCGACGCTCGCCGTGCCGACCGCCGTGCCGACGGCGTCCGACGGGTTCGGCACCGTGAGCCGCGCCAGCTCCTCCGCCGGATGCTCCTCCACCGGCACGTTCAGGCAGCGCGCGGCCCAGCGCACCGCCGGGTGGTCCGCCTTGCCCGCCACGGTGGCCACCCGGGCGATGGCCGAGCGCAGGTACCCGGTCTCCTTGAGCACGTCCATCAGCAGCCGCATGGCCTCGGCCGCGTCGGTGCCGCTGCCCGCACCGATGCCGACGACCAAGGTGCGCGGGACGACCAGCAGGTCGTCGCCGTCCGGGTCCTCCCGGTCGGTGACCCGCAGGACCGGGGCGTCCCCGGGCGCGTCCGGCCGGACGTTCGGGGGCAGCGCGGGCAGCGGGTACGGCACCTCGGTGACCAGCCGGACGGGACGTCCGTCCGCCGTCGCCTGTGCGGCGGCATCGGCGCCGGCCCGGTAGTGGCGCACGGCGTGCGGGGTCAGGACGTCGAGCGGGTTCCCGGGGGCGGGCAGCGAGCTGGTGAACACCGGGGTGACCCCGAGGGCGGCCGCCACCTCCCGGGCCAGTTCCTCGGCCGAGTCGGCGAGGCTCAGCGGGATCACCCAGCGCCGTCCCGGATCCACGCAGAGCACCTCGGCGCCGCGCGGGACGTCGACGCCGTCGGTCAGCAGCCGGACGACGGTGGCGAGCGAGCCGACGGCGATCACCTGCCGGTGCTGGTTGAGGGCGAACTGCATCGCCTCCGGTGCCTGGAAGCAGTTGCCGCGCGAGGCCCGGTAGACGTGGCTGCTCTCCGGCCAGAGGGCCTGCAGTTCGTCGGCCAGCGGGCGGCCCGGCCCGTAGATGGCGACCAGTCCGATCACGTACCGCACTCCTTGCCGTCCCCGGCCCTACGCTGACGGGCCCCCGTGATCCCACCACGTGCGGTCGAAAGGGGTCAATCGCGGCGCGTGTGACATCCGACGCGGCGCCGAGTTGCTCCGTACCGCAACCGCCTCGTAGCTGTTCTTCTGTTCTTCACCTCTCTTGTGCGGTACACGACACGCGGCGATCCTACTGTTCTCGGCGCTCCCGCCCCGGAAGCCCCGACACCCGGAGGACCCCATGGCCTTCGCACGACTCCGCACCCCCGGCACCCCCGCCCCCACCGCCGGCCCGCGCCCCGCCCGTCGCCGCAGGCTCCGCCCGATCACCGCCCTCGCCACCGGCCTCGGTCTGGTCGCCGGCTCGCTCGGCCTGTGGGCCGCGGGCGGCAGCGCGGCCGCCGACACCGCGGCCGGCCTGCCCTCGCCCGACCACGTCGTCGTCGTCATGCTGGAGAACCACGCCTACTCGCAGGTCATCGGCAGCTCCAGGGCGCCGTACATCAACGGCACCCTGGCCGCCGGCGGCGCGACGCTGACCCAGTCGTACGCGCTCACCCACCCCAGCCAGCCCAACTACTACATGCTGTTCTCCGGCAGCTCGCAGGGCGTCGTCGACGACAGCTGCGTGGACGTCGGCGCGCTGCAGCAGCCCAACCTGGCCTCCGAGCTGCTCGCCGCCAACCAGACCTGGGCCAGCTACAACGAGGGCCTGCCCGCCGTCGGCGCCACCGACTGCAGCAGTGGCAACTACGCCCAGAAGCACAACCCGTGGTTCGGCTTCGGCAACGTGCCCACCTCCAGCGCCTACGGCATGGACGCGTTCCCGACCGACTTCACCACCCTGCCCAAGGTCTCCTTCGTCATCCCGGACCTGTGCGACGACATGCACGACTGCTCGGTGGGCACCGGCGACTCCTGGCTCCAGTCCAACCTCGACGCGTACGCCCAGTGGGCCAAGAGCAACAACAGCCTGCTGGTGGTGACCTTCGACGAGGACAACCGCTTTGCCGGCAACCGCATCCCGACCCTGGTCTACGGCGCCCACGTCGCCCCCGGCAGCTCCACCGCCACCACCTACAACCACTACGACGTGCTCCACACCCTGGAGGACCTGGCCGGCGTCAACGCCCACGCCGGCAACTCCGCCAACGCCACCGACATCACCGGCATCTGGAACTGACGCCCGTGTACGTCGCGGACTCCCGCAGCTCCAAGGCCCCCGTCGCACCGGCCGCCGGCCAGGTGCGGCGGGGCGCCGCCCTGCGCGCCGTGCCGGGAGCGGTCCTCGCCCTCGGCGCCGTCAGCATGGTCACCGACATCTCCTCCGAGATGGTCAACGCCGTGCTCCCGCTCTACCTGCTCACCGGACTCGGCCTCTCCCCGCTCGGCTTCGGGCTGCTCGACGGCATCCAGAACGGCTTCAGCGCGCTGGTCCGGCTCGTCGGCGGCCACCTCGCCGACCGCCGCGGCCGCGACGGCGCCGCCCGGCACAAGGCCGTCGCGGCCGTCGGCTACGGGCTGTCCGCGCTGTGCCGGCCGCTGCTGCTGTTGGTCCACACCGTGCCGCTGATCGGCGCCGTCATCGCCGTCGACCGCACCGGCAAGGGCCTGCGCACCGCGCCCCGGGACGCGATGATCTCGCTGGCCACCGAACCCGCCCACCGCGGACGGGCGTTCGGCGTACACCGGGCGATGGACACGGCCGGCGCCCTGCTCGGCCCGCTCACCGCCTTCCTGGTGCTGCGCCTGGCCGGCGGCCCGATGCTCGCCGACGGCGGCGAACGGCACGGCTACGACGCGGTGTTCACCGTCAGCGCCTGCGTCGCCGCACTGGGCGTGCTGATCCTGCTGCTGTTCGTGCCCAGCCGGCAGGAGGGTGACGATTCGTCAAGTCATGCTCCCTCGTTGCGCAGCAGCCTCACCCTGCTGCGCCTGCCCGGACTGCGCCGGCTCACCGGCTGCGCGGTGCTGCTCGGGCTCACCACCGTCAGCGACTCCTTCCTCTACCTGCTGATCCAGCGCCGGCTCGGCCTGTCCGTCAACCTGTTCCCGCTGCTGCCGCTCGGCACCGCGGCCGCCTTTCTGCTGCTCGCCGTCCCGCTCGGGGCGCTCGCCGACCGGATCGGCCGCCGCCGGCTCTTCCTGCTCGGGCACGGGGTGCTGCTGCTCGCGTACGGACTGCTGCTCTCACCGCTGCGCGGACTGCCCGCGGTGCTCTGCGTGCTGGTACTGCACGGCTCGTTCTACGCCGCCACCGACGGCGTGCTCGCCGCCGCGGCGGCCGACGCCGTACCCGCCGAGCAGCGCGGCGCCGGGCTCGCCCTGGTCGGCACCGGGCAGGCGCTGGCCCGCTTCGCCTGCTCCCTGCTGTTCGGCGCGCTGTGGAGCGCCGTGGGCGGCCCGGCCGCGCTCGCCTGGTCGGCGGGGGCGCTGGCGCTGTGCGTGGCCGGCGCGGCGGTGGTGCTGCGTACGTCCGGGACCGTCGCCGTCGCCGCCGAGGAGGGCGTGTGAACCTGCAGAACAACCGCACCAGGGTGATCGTGCTGCTGGTCGCCGTCCTGGTGCTCGGCGCCGTCGGCACCGGGGCCGTCCTCCACGCGGCCGACCGCACCGCCCGCCGGAACCAGGCCCAGTCCGGCGGCCCGGCCGTCACCGCCGGGAACGTATCGCTCCAAGTCCCTTCGAACGGCCGCCAGTTGCTCTTCCGCAACATGGCCTGGGGCCCGCACCGGGACGAGATCACCACCGTCTCCGCCGACCACCCCGACGGCCCGCGCACCGCCTCCGGCACCCAGTGCCTGCGCTTCCACGCCGCCGCCGGCACCGGAATCTGCCTCCAGGCGGAGCACGGCGCGCTGGGGGACACCTACCGCGCCGTCGTCCTCGACGACCACCTTCGCGAACGGCGCTCGTTCCCCGCCGCGGG
Organism: Kitasatospora sp. NPDC101108; assembly: GCF_055584725.1. Lineage (NCBI taxonomy): Bacteria > Bacillati > Actinomycetota > Actinomycetes > Kitasatosporales > Streptomycetaceae > Kitasatospora > Kitasatospora sp. NPDC101108. The sequence continues at coordinate 94,687 of NZ_JBVJLM010000019.1, read as the reverse complement.
CATCCCCACCCGCGCCCGGGTCTCCCCGTCCGGGCACCTCGCCGCCTGGACGGTCTTCGTCAGCGGCGACTCCTACGCGGGCACCGACTTCTCCACCCGCACCTCGATCGTGGACGTGCGCGACTGGAACCTGCGGGAGAACCTGGAGGACTTCGCCGTCGTCAAGGACGGCCACCCGTACCAGGCGCACGACGTCAACATCTGGGGCGTCACCTTCGCCGACGACAACACCTTCTACGCCACCCTCGCCACCTCCGGCCAGACCCACCTCGTCCGCGGCGACCTCGCCGCCCGCACCCTCACCACCCTGCACGACAACGTCGAGTGCCCCTCCCTCTCCCCGGACGGCACCCGCGTCGCCTACAAGAAGCGCGTCCCCGGCCTGTCGCCCGACGCCCCCTGGCGGCTGTACGTACTGGACCTCGCGACCGGGACGGAGACCGCCACCGCCGAACAGCGCAACATCGACGACCAGGCGCTCTGGTCCGACGACGGCACCCTGCTCTACGCGCTGCCCGGGGACTACGGCGCCGACCTGTGGACCGTCCCGGCGGACGGCTCGGGTGCCGCCCGGCCGGTCACCAAGGCTGCCGTCGCCCCCGCCTACCTGGGCTGAGGAACTCTCCGCTAGCGTCCCACGTCGAGCACAGTGCGACGCCCTGACCGGCGGGTCCGGTCGGGCGTCCTGATCGATACGGGGGAGCGAGACAACCGTGGACGGCATCCCACCCGAGCGCATGGTCACCGACTCGTGGCCGGCCCTGCACGGCCGCCCGGTCCTGCGACGCACCGTCGCCGTCGGACTGGTGCTGTGCGTGTCCGTCGCCGCCGCCCTGGTGGTGCGCGGCGTCAACGCGCTCACCGTCGGAGGGGTCGGCGGCCGGGAGACCGACCGCGACCGCGCCGAACGCCTGGCCGGCCTCCACCCCTCCCAGCACCCCGGCGCCGGGCGCTACTACGTCCCGGTCGGCGCCGTCTTCACCCGCACCTCGGACGGCGCGCCCGTCGCCTACCTGCACTACCGGCTCGGCGGCGGAAAGGAACCGGGCCTGGACGACTTCCTGCACACCTACGGTCTGCCCGAGCCCGGGCCCGCCGCGCCGCTGCCGCCGGACCTCGCCGCCGCCCTCGGGGGCGACGAGCCGGCCGAGGCGCCGGAGCTGCCGGAGGAGCCGGCTTCGCCCTCCGCTCCTTCCTCCGCTCCGTCCTCCTCCGCTTCCTCCTCGGGGCCGAGTGCGCCCTCTACGCCGGCCGTGCCCGCGGCGCCCGCAGTGCCCGCAGTGCCCTCCGCGCCGGACACGCCTGCTGCTTCCTCTGCTTCCTCCGGTTCCTCTGCTTCCTCTGCTTGCTCTGCTTCCGTCGCGCCCGTCGCGATCGCGGCGGAGCCGACGCCGGTCGAGGCCGACCCGGACGGCGCGGGAGACACCCCCGGCGCAGACCAGGCCGAGAACGACGCCTCCGAGGGCGGCACGCCCAGCCCGACCCCGACCCCGACCCCGACCCCGACCCCGTCCCCCACCCCGGTGCTCACCGCGACCCCGTCCGCCGTCCCCACCCACGCTCCCAGCACCCGGCGCATCTACGTCGCGACGATCCCCGGCGGCCTCTCCGGCGCCGCCGACATCTACGTCCGCGCCACCGGCTGACCGCGCGGCCCGCCGCCGGCGCCGTTGCCGGGGCGGGGCGGGGCGGGGCCGGGGAAGCCCACCTGCGACAAGCCTGCGCCCCGCCGACCACCGGTCGGCGGGGCGCAGGCGTGATGGTCAGCGGGTGGCTGCCGGGGTGAGGCCGGGGGCCGGTGCGGGCGCCGGGCTCGTCGTGGCGCTCCGACGGGCCGGGGCCTGGCCGGCGAGCATGGCACCGAGCGCCAGCACCAGGCCCAGCACCTGCCACAGGGTGAGCGTCTGGCCGAGTACGACCAGGCCGCCGACGGTGGCCACCACCGGGTTGATCAGCCCCAGGAAGGACGCCGGCCCGGCGCCGAGCCGGTCGATGCCGCGGAACCACAGCACGTACCCGAGCGCGGTGCTGAACAGCCCGAGGTAGGCGAAGCCCGCCAGGTTGGAGGCGCTCAGCGCCGGCGGCGCGCCCTCGACCAGCGCCGCGAGCGGGACCAGGAAGAGCGAGCCGGCGAGCAACTGCCACGCGGTGAGGTCGACCATGGTGGCCCCCTCGGGCCGGCCCCAGCGGCGGGTGAGGACGGTGCCCATGGCCATCAGGCCGATCGCGGTGACCATCGCGGCGATCCCGACGCCGTCCAGCTTCGCCCCGCTCTTGAGCACCAGCAGCGCCACCCCGCCGACCCCGGCCAGCCCGGCGAGCAGCGCCCGGCGCCCGGGCCGTACCCGGAGCACCCCGATCGAGAACCCGGCGACCAGCAGCGGCTGGATCGCCCCGATGGTGGCCGCGACGCCGCCGGGCAGGCGGTAGGCGCCGACGAAGGTGAGCGGGAAGAACAGCCCGATGTTGAGCATCCCGAGCACCGCCGCGCGCCCCCACCAGCGCCCCTTGGGCAGTGTGCGGCCGATCATCAGCAGGAGCAGCCCGGCGGGCAGCGCGCGCAGTGCGGCGAGCAGCAGCGGACGGCCCTCGGGCAGCAGCTGGGTGGTCACCAGGTAGGTGGTGCCCCAGGCGGCCGGGGCGAGTGCGGCGGTGGCGGCGATGCCTGCGCGCTTGCGGTCCATGGTGATCCCGATCCCCTCAACGTTGACTATCTGAACGTTGAGATATTTCTACCGGCCGAGATCGGCGAACGTCAAGTATGTGAATGTTAAGATATCTGTACCGGGCCGCCATCGAGAGGGAGATGCAGGTCATGCAGCAGCGCGACACCGTCGACGACATCGCCGAGCAGTGGCGGAGGGTCGACCCGGGCCTCGACCTGGAGGCCATGGCCCTGATCGGCCGGCTCCGGCGGCTCAATGCCCGGGTCGACGCCGCCCTCCGCGAGTACTTCCTCACCTGCGGGCTGGACTCGTCCGAGTTCGACGTCCTCGCCACCCTGCGCCGCTCCGGCGAGCCCTACGAGCTCAACGCCCGCGCCCTGCTCAAGTCCGCCATGGTCACCTCCGGCGCCATCACCAACCGCGTCGACAAGCTGTCCGCCAAGGGCCTGGTCGAACGCAACCCCTGCCCCACCGACCGCCGCGCCGTCCTGGTTCGCCTCACCCCGGCCGGCAAGGAGCTCATCGACGCCGCCCTGCCCGGCCACCTCCGCAACGAGGAGCAGATCCTCACCGCCCTCGACGCCGACGAACGCGCCCAGCTCGACACCCTGCTGCGCAAGCTCCTCATCGCCCACGGCGACACCGAGTCCCTCTTCGACTGAATCGCGGTCGCACCAGGGGTCGCACCAGGTGCGGGACTCGTCGACCACCGTCGACCACTGCACCGTGGCCGCGACCCGCTCGACGGCACCTTCGGCAGCGGCTTGTGACCTCCCGCTACAGGTCCGCGACCAGCGCGTAGCGCTCGTCCTCCACCGGACCGCCCCACAGGGCGGCGTCCCCGCTGAGCGGCTCGATCCGCAGCTGCGCGACCAACGGCCGCACAGCAGCGGCGAGTTGCTCCGCGCCGACGCCGCCGTCCCACGGCAGCCGCTCCGCCCCGGCGACGTACGGCTCCGCCTGCGTACCCGCCTCGCGCCACCGCCCCTCGACCAGCACCAGCCGCCCGCCCGGCCGCAGCAGCCGCGCCCAGGCGCGCAGGGCCCGCTCCGGGTCGGGCAGCGTCCAGATCAGATGCCGGCAGAGGAGTACGTCGAAACCGCCCTCGCGCACCGGCGGCGCGCCCGCGTCCCCCACCAGGAACCGCCCCGCCAACCCGGCCGCCGCCAGCTTCGACCGGGCTCGCGCCACCATCCGCGGCGCCAGATCCACCCCGGTCACCCGGTGCCCGCCCGCCGCGACCAGCTCCGCCAACGAGCCCGTCCCGCACCCGACATCGAGCACGTCCACCGCCCCCGCCGGAACCCAGCCGCGCACCCGCTGCGCCCACGCCTCCCGCGTCCCGGCCGCCCGCAACCCGTGATCCGGCTCCTCGTCGAACCCCGCCGCGGCGGCGTCCCAGTAGTCGGCAATGGCCCGCCTGGAGTCACTCATGCCGCCCATCCTCCCAACCCCCACCGACACCCGCCCGGGCCCGGCGGGCCCGGCCGGTCACGCGGGTGCGGTCCGCAGCCGGCGCGACCGGACGGGCCTTCCGATCGCCGTGGGAAGTGCCGTTGACGTGCCTTCACGCGCCGCCCGACAGCGCCGGGGGCCGCCAGTTGTAGATCGTGGCGGAGCGGCGGAGGAGGGTGGGGGTGGGGAGGAGGCCGGCGAGGGTGAGGGCGGTGGTGCGGAGGAGGGTGGCGGCGGGGGAGCGGAGGGCGATGAGGGCGCCGGTGCGGCGGGAGGCGGTGACGACCGCGGTGGTGCGGGGGAGGCGGGTGGCGGTGTAGGCGGGGAGGGCGGTGGCCGGGTCGGCGGTGGGGGTCAGGAGGGAGGCGAGGACGACGGCGTCCTCGATGGCCTGGCAGGCGCCCTGACCGAGGAAGGGACACATGGCGTGGGCGGCGTCGCCGAGGAGGGCGACGCGGCCGAGGTGGTGGGCGGGCAGGGGGCCGGCGAGGTCCCAGACGTCGTTGCGGAGCACCCGGTCGGGCTCGGCGAGGGCGAACAGCTGCGGGACGGGTGCGCACCAGTCGCCGAACAGCCGCTGGAGCTCGGTGTGTTCGCTGGTGGCCCGGGCGCCGGCCGGGGCGAGGGTCGCGCCGTAGACGTAGACCCGGCCGTCGGCGAGCGGGACGATCCCGGCGAGCCGGCCGGGGCCCCAGACCTCGCCGGCGGCGGCCGGGCGGCGGTCCGGGGTGACGATGACGCGCCAGGTGGTGAAGCCGCTGTAGCGGAGGCCGGGGTGTTCGGGGAACAGCAGGCCGCGGGTGGCGGAGCGGATGCCGTCGGCGGCGACGACCAGCCGGGCGGGCCGGTCCCCGTCGGCGGTGCGGACGACGGCGGGCCGCCGGTCGTCGCCCGGGTCGATGACCGTGGCGGGGGAGTCGGTGCGGACGGTGCCCTCCGGGAGGGCGTCGACCAGCGCGGCGATGACGTCGGCGCGGGCGACGGCGGCGATCGGATCGCCGAAGTGGGCTTCGACGGCGGCGGTGCTGGTGCGGGCGAGCCAGCGGCCGGAGGGGTGGCGCACGCCGATGGCGGGGTGCGGGGTGGCGAGGGCGCGCAGCCGGGGGCCGATGCCGAGCCGGTCGAGGGCGCGCAGGGCGTTGGGGGCGAGGGCGAGTCCGGCGCCGACGGGTTCCAGCGAGGCGGCCCGTTCGTGGACGGTGACGGGGATGCCCTGCCGGTGGAGGGCGAGGGCGGCGGTGAGGCCGCCGATTCCGCCGCCGATGACGATCGCCCGGTGCGGGTCGGTGGGAGGCATGAGGGGTCCTCTTCTCGCGCGATTCACACGATCCGGCCACTACAGCTGTAGTGGCCACTGCTCCAGCACGCTACTACACATGTAGTGGGCCGTAAACTACGGCTGTAGTGAGTTGGGGGAGCCCCGCCGGAAAGGCCATGATCGGACCCATGACAGCCCCGCTGACGCCCCCGCGGCCGATCCTGATCGCCGACGCCGCCATCGACCTGATCGCCGACGCCGGCCTGCGCGGGCTCACCCACCGTGCCGTGGACGACGCGTCCGGCCTGCCCGCCGGCTCGACCTCCAACCTTGCCCGGACCAGGGCCGCCCTGCTGGAACTTGTCCTCACCCGGATCGTCGAGCGCGAGACCGCCGGCTACCCGGTCCTCACCGAGGACGGCCTCCCGGGTGCCACCCTCCCGCCGCGCGACCTGCTGGTCGAGGTCGGCGCCGAGGCGCTCTTCCAGGCGCTCACCAGCGGTCGCAGGCTCACCCTGGCCCGCATGGAACTCGCCCTGGAGGCCACCCGCCGACCCGAACTGCGCGCCGTCTACGACCGCCTGGGCGCCCGCTTCACCCGGATCGTCGCCCATCTGCTCGCCGCCTCCGGCTCCACCGACCCGGAGGCGGACGCCCGTCGGCTGATCCGCTGGTGCGACGGCGTGCTGTTCAACGCGACGGCCGGCAGCGGGCACTGGCACGTGCCGATGCCGGAGGAACTGCGCCTCGACCTCGACCGCTACCTCGCCGCGCTGCTGGACGAGGAGGGCTGAGGAGGGCTGAGGGGGGAGGACCGACGGAGCGGGACGGCGGCCCCGGGCGTGCCCCTATACTCCGTGTGCCCGATCTGGCTGGGGGGAACATGCTGGACCTGCTCGACATGGCGCTACTGATCACGGTCGGACTGGCGCTGCTGGTACGGCTGGTGACGCTTCCGGTGCTGGCGCGCGCCCAAGCGGCCACCCGGCGGCGGGCGCTGGCGGCCACCGGCGCCGACGCGACCGGGGGAGCGCCGGGCGGTCCTGGTGCGACCCTCGGCGAGCTGGCGGCCGGCCTGGTCGCCGCCGTCGGGGCGTACTTCGCCGTGTACTCCGAGGACCTCCACAGCTACTTCCTGCTGGAACGGCCGCTCGACCTGGACAACGCCGTGTACCTCGCCCACGAGTGGCAGATCTCCCTGGGCGTGGCGCAGACCTGGTACCTCGCCCTCTTCCTGGGGTTCCTGCTGCTGTGGCTGCTGCTCTGGTACCTGACCCAGCGCAAGCTGCTGACCACCGGCCTGCCCCGGGAAGTCTGGAGGTCCGGGTCGACCCGGGCGCGGCTGATCGCTCTGGTGCTGCTCCGCGCGGTGATCGGCGTGTTCCTCCTGCCGGTCGGCCTGATCTTCACCGCCCTGGTCTTCCAGGTGACCGCCCTGCTGGTGAGCCGCCACCCCAAGCCGGTCGGCCCGGAGGGTTCGGGCACCCCCGGGGCCGACGCCGCCCGGGCCGCCCAGGCGCAGCCGGCCCCGCAGAACCCGTACGCCCCCACCGCGCCACTGCACACGCCGTACACCCCGCAGACCCCGCAACCCCCTTACGTCCCGACACAGTTCACCCCGCCCGCTCCGCAGCCCCCGACCGCTCCGCCCGTGCCGTCGAGCCCACCCCTCGGCACCCCGCTCGGTGCCCACGAGCCCCGTACGATCGGCGGCTACCAACTCCTCGGCCGGATCGGCTCCGGCGGCATGGGCACGGTCTACCTCGCCCAGCGCCAGGGCTCCGCCACCCAGGTCGCGCTGAAGACCATCAACCTCGAACTGCTCGACGACGCCGACCTGTTGCGCCGCTTCCAGCGCGAGTCCGAGGTGCTCGCCATGGTCCCCGGCGCCTACACCGCCCGGGTGCTCGACACCGGCGTGGACTCCGGACGCCCCTACCTGGCCATGGAGTTGCTGGACGGGCGCCCGCTGGACGTCCACCTGCGCGAGCAGGGGCCGATCCGCTCCGCCGAGGCGCTGCGCGCCCTCGCGCTGGCGCTGGCCGTGGCACTGTCCGGCGTGCACCGGCTGGGGCTGGTCCACCGGGACCTCAAGCCCGCCAACATCATGCTGACCACGGCGGGCCCGCGCCTGCTGGACTTCGGCATCGCGGCGATCGTGGACGGCACCCGGCTGACCGCCACCGGCGGCGGGCCGGGCACCCTGACGTACATGGCGCCGGAGCAGTTCGGCGAGGAGCGGGTCGGCCCCGCGGCGGACGTGTGGGCCTGGGCCTGCTGCGTGGTGTGCGCGGCGCACGGCGCCAGCCCGTTCGCGGCGACCAACACCGGCGCGGTGATCCGCCGGATCGTGGAGACCGGACCCGAACCGTCCGCGCTGGCGGCGGTCCGGGACCTCGACCCGGCACTCGCCGCCGTCGTCACCCGCGCCCTGGCCATCGACCCGGCGCAGCGCCCGGCGGACGGCACGGGCCTGCTGGCGGCGCTGGCGGCGGCCCAGCCGACGTCACCGGACCCGGCGGCCGTCCACGACCAGATCACCCGCGGCTGGCAGACCCTCACCCTCTGACGCGGGTCCGAGGGCCCCGGTCCTACTCCTGGCCCGCGACCGTCACCTCGGCCTCGTGCCGCACCGGGAAGTTGACCGAGTTGGCGATGAAGCAGGCCCGGTGCGCCTGCGCGTGCAGCGCGAGCGCCTGCTCCGCCGTACCCGCCTCGGCGACCTCGACCCGCGGGTGCAGCACCACCGAGGTGAAGTGCCCGCCCTCCGGCGACACGGCCATGGTGCCCACCGGCCGGTCGACGTACGAGGTCACCACGACCCCGTTCACCGCGCACAGGTGCAGGTACGAGAGCAGGTGGCACTGGGAGAGCGCGACGAGCAGCAGCTGCTCCGGGTTCCAGCGGGCGCTGTCGCCGCGGAAGACGGGGTCGGCGGAGCCGGGGATGGCCGGCAGGCCCTCGGCGGTGACCTCGACGTCGCGGGAGTAGGAGCGGTAGTCGCTGGTGCCGGTGCCCTGGTTGCCGGTCCAGCTGATCTCGGCGGTGTACTCGTGCTGCCTGGCCATGGGCGTGCCTCCGTGGGATGGGTGGTGCTGCCGGAACCGGAAGGGGGTGCTGCTGCGAGGGCGTCACCGCCGGACAGTCAACCGCAGGAGCCCGCCACGGCGCCTCGACGCCCCGCGGTCACCCGGGCGAGGATCGCCTTCGCGCAGTCGTCCGCCGAAGTCCGCGAGGTGTCCACGACCAGGTCGTACGCGACGCCCTCGTGCACCACCGAGGCCTGCGCGGCGGCCATCCCGGCGACCCGGTCGCCGCGCGCGGCCTCCCGGGCGGCGGCCACCGCCGGGTCGCAGCGCACGCCGACCCAGAGCACGTCCAGGCCCTCCAGCGCCGCGCGCCACCGCTGCTGCGAGGCGGCCCCGCCGAGGAACACCTCGTCCACCACGACCGGCGCCCCGGCCCGGGCCATCGCCGCCACGCCGAGCGTCCAGGCGGCGTCCAGCCGGGCGAAGACCGGCCCGACCGCCACCGTGCCGTCGCCGTCCTCCAGACCGCCGATGCCCCCGTCCCCGCCGAGCAGCCAGGGCGGCAGCGCGTCGACCATGGTGTCCGCGCCGAGGTGCAGCCAGGGCTCCGGCAGCAGCTCCTGGAGGCGCCGGGCGATGCTCGACTTACCGGAACTGGAGCCGCCGTTGAGGACGATCACATGCATGCGCCCACCCTACGGCCGTGTCCCCGGTTCCGCCCCGGCTTCAGGACCCCGCCCCGCCCGGGCCGTTGAAAGCCGCCGCGGCCGTCGCGAACGAGGAGGCCAGCTCGGGCGTCCCCGCCCAGTGCAGGTGCAGGTACGAGGCGTGCACGTTGCCGCCCGCGAAGCCCTCCGTCCGCGGCCCGGCCGGCAGGCGCCAGCCCCAGGCCGGGTGGTCGCCCGCGCCCGGTTCGCAGACCGTCCGGTGGAACTCGTGCCCGCGCACCCGGGTGCCGGCCGGTGCGAGCGGGGAGTCGTGCAGGGCGACGGCCTCCCGGTAGCCGAGGGTGAGCCGTTCGGTCATCCGGGCGGTGGCGTCCAGTACCCCGCACATCGGCAGGCCGTCCAACTCCCGCCCCAGGTACAGCAGTCCGGCGCACTCGGCGGCGATCGGCCCGCCCGCGGCGGCGAACGCGGCGATGGCCGAGCGCAGCGCGGCGTTCCCGCTCAACTCCCGTACGTACAGCTCCGGGAAGCCGCCGCCGACGACCAGCCCGGCCGTGCCGTCCGGCAGTTCCGAGGCGTGCAGCGGGTCGAAGGGAACGACCTCCGCGCCCGCCGCGCCGAGCAGTTCGGCGTTCTCGGCGTACGAGAAGGAGAACGCGGCGCCGCCCGCCACCGCGATCCGCGGCGGCCGTCCGGCGACCGGCGTGACCTCCGCCGAGGGGTCCCACGGCTCGGCGTCCAACTCCGGTGCCGTGCGGGCGAGTTCCAGGACGGCGTCCAGATCGACCGAAGCCGCCACGAGGGAGCCCATGTCCGCGACCGCCTGGAGCGCCTCGGCTGAGCGCTCCACCGCCGGGATCAGCCCGAGGTGGCGGGACGGCGTGGCCACCGCCGCCGAGCGGCGCAGCGCGCCCAGGACGGGCACGCCGGAGCCCTCCTCCAGGGCCTCGCGCAGGAGGTGCTCGTGCCGGTCGGAGGCGACCCGGTTGAGGATCACCCCGGCCAGCCGCACCTGCGGGTCCCAGGACGCGAAGCCATGCACCAGCGCGGCCACCGAGCGGGACTGCGAGGAGCCGTCCACGACCAGCACCACGGGCGCCCGCAGCAGCTTGGCGACGTGCGCGGTGGACGCCAGCTCCCCGCGCCCGGAGGCCCCGTCGAACAGACCCATGACCCCCTCGACCACGGCGACGTCCGCCCCCGCCGCCCCGTGCAGGAACAGCGGGGCGATCCGTTCCGGCCCGCACATGAAGGCGTCCAGGTTGCGGCCCGGGCGCCCGGCGGCGAGCGCGTGGTAGCCCGGGTCGATGTAGTCCGGGCCGACCTTGTGCGGCGACACCGCCAGCCCGCGCGCGGCGAGCGCCGCGATCAGGCCGGTGGCGACGGTGGTCTTGCCGGCGCCGGAGGAGGGTGCGGCGACGACGAGGCGGGGGACGTTGCTCAAGAGGTCACCACTCGATGCCGCGCTGGCCCTTGCGGCCGGCGTCCATGGGGTGCTTGACCTTGGTCATCTCGGTGACCAGGTCGGCGAGTCCGGTCAGCGCCTCGGGGGCGTACCGGCCGGTGATGACGACGTGCTGGCTGCCCGGGCGGTCCTTGAGCACGGAGACGACCTCCTCCGGGTCGATCCAGCCCCAGTGCATCGGGTAGGTGAACTCGTCCAGCACGTAGAAGCGGTAGGTCTCGGCCGCGAGGTCCCGCTTGACCTGCTCCCAGCCCTCCTTGGCCGCCTCCTCGCTGGTCATCTCCTGCTCGGCGGAGCGCTGGATCCAGGACCACCCGGAGCCCATCTTGTGCCAGTCCACGCTGCCGCCCTCGCCGGAGGCGCCGAGCACGCGCAGCGCGTTCTCCTCGCCGACCTTCCACTTGGCGGACTTCACGAACTGGAACACCCCGATCGACCAGCCCTGGTTCCAGGCCCGCAGCGCCATGCCGAAGGCGGCCGTGGACTTGCCCTTCCCGGGGCCGGTGTGCACGGCGGTGATCGGCTGGGTACGGCGCTGGCGGGTGGTCAGGCCGTCGTCGGGAACGCTCTCGGGGACACCCTTGGGCATGTCGGTCAGGCCGCCTTTCGCATCGGAGCGGTCGAAGTGGTCGGAGCGGTCGAGCTGGTCGAAGTGCGCGCAACGGCGGTCGTACGGCCCGCGGAGCGGTTCTCGCGGACGAGCGAGGCGACGCCCTCCGCGCGCAGCTCCTCCAGGCTGACGGCGCTGCCGCCGAGCAGCCCGGCCAGGGTGCGGGCGAGGCCCAGGCGGACCGGTCCGGACTCGCAGTCCAGCACCACGCTGGCCGTGCCCTGGGCGGCGAACAGCGCGGCCGCGCGCTGCGAGCGGGCGAGCGCGTCCCGCCCGCCGGTGGCCCGCCCGTCGGTCACCACGACCAGCAGCGGGCGCCGGTTCGGGTCGCGCAGCCGCTCGACCCGCAGCACCTCGTGGGCGCGCAGCAGGCCGGCGGCCAGCGGGGTGCGGCCGCCGGTGGGCAGCGACTCCAGCCGGGCCGCGCCGACCTCCACCGAGGAGGTGGGCGGCAGCGCCAGTTCGGCGTCCGCGCCCCGGAAGGTGATCATGCCGATCTTGTCCCGGCGCTGGTAGGCGTCCATCAGCAGCGACAGCACCGCGCCCTTGACGGCGGTCATCCGCTGCCGGGCGGCCATCGAGCCGGAGGCGTCCACGACGAACAGGACGAGGTTGGACTCCCGGCCCTGGCGCACCTGTTCGCGGAAGTCGTCCTTGTGCAGCACCAGTGCCCGGCCGTCCCGACCGCGCGCCACCTGGTGCGGCGCGGCGGCCTGGAGGGTCGCGGTCAGGTGCAGCCGGCTCAGGGTGCCCTGAGGCCGGCGGGCCCGGACGGTGTGCCCGCCGGTGGTCTCGGCGGGGGAGCGCCGGCCCTGGGCGCCGTGGCCGGTGCCCCGCACGGTGAACAGCCGGGTGCGGTACGGGTCCCCGGCGGCGACCGGCGCCGACTCCCGGGCGGGGGAGGGGGGTTGGGCGGGGACGGGCTGCTGCGCGGGCGGCTCGGAGTCCGGGCTGCCGCTCTCCGGGGCGGAGGCCTCCTGGGCGCCGCCGTCGAACGGCTCGGGGGCGCCACCGCCGTCGGGGCCGCCGCCCTCCGGACCGCCGCCACCGTCGGGGCCGCCGTCACCGCCGTCCCCGTCCGGACCGGGACCGTCCGGACCGGGCCCGTCGCCCTCGAGCTCCGGTTCCTCCGGCTGGGAGTGCTCCTCCAGCGTCCGGTCCAACTGCTCCTCGTCCAGCCCCGGAGCGTCGAAGGGGTTGCGCCGGCGCCGGTGCGGCAGGGCCAGCTGGGCGGCCTTGCGGACGTCCTCCTCCAGCACCTCCGTCCGCCCGGCCCAGGCGGCCAGCGCCACCGCGGTGCGGGCCATCACGATGTCCGCGCGCAGCCCGTCCACCTCGAACGCCGCGCACACGGCTGTGATCTGACGCAGCGCCACATCGGTGAGCTCGACCTTGGGCAGCAACTTCCGAGCGGCGGTGATGTGTTCGGCGAGTTCCCGCTCCTGCGCCGCGAACCGTGCCGCGAAGCCGGCCGGGTCGGCGTCGTACGCGAGCCGGCGCCGGACCACCTCGGCGCGCTCGGCGGGGTCCCGGGTGGCGGCGATCTCGACGGTCAGGCCGAAGCGGTCGAGCAGCTGCGGCCGCAGCTCGCCCTCCTCCGGGTTCATCGTGCCGACGAGCAGGAACCGCGCCGCGTGCCGCACCGACACGCCCTCGCGCTCGACGTACGAGCGGCCCATCGCCGCGGCGTCCAGCAGCAGGTCCACCACATGGTCCTGGAGCAGGTTCACCTCGTCGATGTACAGCACGCCGCGGTGCGCCTTGGCCAGCAGCCCGGGCTCGTACGCCTTGACGCCCTCGGCGAGTGCGCGCTCCAGGTCGAGCGAGCCGACGATCCGGTCCTCGGCCACGCCGACCGGCAACTCGACCAGCTGGGACGGGCGTTCGTGACTCGCGGCGGAGGTGTGCGGCCCGTCCGGGCACTGCGGGTCCGGCGCGGCCGGGTCGCAGGCGAAGCGGCAGCCGTCCACGGCGGCGATGGAGGGCAGCAGCCCGGCCAGCGCGCGCACCATGGTCGACTTGGCGGTGCCCTTCTCGCCGCGCACCAGCACGCCGCCCACGGCCGGGGAGACCGCGTTCAGCAGCAGCCCGAGCCGCAGGTCGGCCATGCCGACGATCGCGGTGAACGGATAGCGGACGTCACTCATGCGTCACTCCCAGGTGCCCCGGGCGGGAGGAAGGGCAGCGTTCCGGCCGCCGGCACCCCGCCCTCGATCAGCTTCCACAGCGCGTCGGTGTCCGCGTGTTCCTCGATCAGGTCGCCCAGCCGGTCCAACCGGGCCTCGCGGGCCGCGGCGAAGGAGGTGTCCGGCGCCGGAACGAACGCCCGCCCGGCCAACTCGGCGACATTGCACAGGAGTTCACGGCGGAAGCCGTCGTTCTCCAGCGCGCCGTGCCAGGTGGTGCCCCAGACCGGGCCGACCCGGCAGCCGTCGAGGAAGGCCTCGCCGCCCTCGACGGACACCACCCCGTGGTGGATCTCGTAACCCTCGACCCGCTGGCCGTACGCCTCGCCGACCGGCCGCGCCAGCACCTTCTCGGCGCCGAAGCGGACGTCGGTCGGCAGCAGACCGAGCCCGTCGACGAGGCCCGCCTTCGACTCCACCGTGTCGTCGATCGAGCGCGCCAGCATCTGGTAGCCGCCGCAGACCCCGAGGATCGGCAGCCCGGCCGCCGCCCGGGCCTTCAGCGCCGGCTCCAAACCGCGCTCGCGCAGCCAGGCGAGGTCCGCCACCGTGGCCCGGGTGCCGGGCAGCACGACCAGGTCGGCGTCGGCCAGCTCCTCCGGCCGGGTCGCCCAGCGCACCAGCACGCCGGGCTCCTGCGCCAGCGCGTCCAGGTCGGTGAAGTTGGACAGCCGGGGGAAGCGCACCACGGCCACCCGCAGCACGTCCGCCCCGAGCGGTCCGGGCCCCTCCGCCCGGTCCACCACCGTGGACAGGTCGAGCGAGTCCTCGGCGTCCAGCCACAGCCCCGGCAGCATCGGCAGGGTGCCCAGCACCGGACGGCCGGTCAGCTCGTGCAGCATCTCCAGGCCGGGCGCCAGCAGCCGGGCGTCGCCGCGGAACTTGTTGACGAACCAGCCCGCCACGTGCCGCTGGTCCTCCGCGGACAGCAGCGCCAGCGTCCCGTACATCGCCGCGAAGACCCCGCCGCGGTCGATGTCCCCGACCACCACCACGGGCAGGGCGGCGGCCGTGGCCAGACCCATGTTGGCGATGTCCCGGTCGCGCAGGTTGATCTCCGCGGGCGACCCGGCGCCCTCGCACACCACCACGTCGTAGCGCCGGCGAAGGTCCGCCAGGCACTCCAGGGCGCGTTCCAGCAGAACGGGCTTGCGCTCGCGGTAGTCCAGCGCGCCCACCTCGGCGACCGGCCGGCCGAGCAGCACCACCTGGCTGCGGCCGTCCGCGCCGGGCTTCAGCAGCACCGGGTTCATCGCCGCCTCCGGCTCCACCCGGGCGGCCTGCGCCTGCATCGCCTGGGCGCGGCCGATCTCGGCACCGTCGGCGGTGACGAAGGAGTTCAGCGACATGTTCTGCGCCTTGAACGGCGCCACCCGCACGCCCTGACGGACCAGCCAACGGCAGATCCCGGCCGTCACCACGCTCTTGCCCGCGTCCGAGGTCGTCCCGGCGACCAGCAGCGCGTTGTTCATGCTCCACCCCTCCCGAACAGCATCCGCAGCAGGACGTGCCCCGCGACCGTCGTACCCAGCGCCAGTGCGCCCACCCGCCGGGACAGCGTGCAGGCCCGCTCGATGTCGTCCACCGTCACCGGCCGCAATTCGGCGCCCAGCACCGGCCGGTGCTCCACCCGCTCGCCGTACCGGAGCGTCCCGCCGAGCCGTACGCCCACCGCGCCCGCGAAGGCCGACTCGGCCTGGCCCGCGTTCGGGCTCGGGTGCGCGGAGCCGTCCCGGCGCCAGACCCGCCAGGCGGTCCGCGGCTCGGGCGCGGCGGCCACCGTCAGCAGCGCGGTCAGCCGGGCGCCCGGCCAGCCCGCGACGTCGTCCAGCCGGGCGGAGGCCCAGCCGAAGCGGGCGTAGCGGGGCGAGCGGTGGCCCACCATGGCGTCCAGGGTGTTGACGGCGCGGAAGGCCAGCAGCCCCGGGGTGCCGGCCAGGGCGCCCCAGGCCAGCGCGTTCACCACGGCGTCGGCGGTGTTCTCGGCCACCGACTCGACCACCGCCCGGGCGATCTGCTGTCCGTCCAGCGCGCTCGGATCCCGCCCGCACAGGTGCGGCAGCCGCTCCCTGGCGGCCGTCAGATCGCCCGCGGCCAGCGAGCGGCCGATGGTGCGCGCCTCCCGGGTCAGCGAGGTGCCGCCGAGCACCGTCCAGGTCGCGGCGGCCGCCAGCGCGGCCCGGCCCGTCGGACGGCGCCCGACCGTACGGTCCAGCGCCAGCGCGCCGGCCGCGACCGCGCCCACGCACAGCGCCGTGTACCCGGCTCCGGCGGTCCGGTCGTCACGCCACACGCGCCGCTCCAGACGGGTCGCGGCGCTGCCGAACAGGGCGACGGGGTGGCCGCGGCGCGGGTCGGCGAAACGGGCGTCGGCGGCGTAGCCCGCGACGGCCCCGAGCGCGAAGACGGCGGCCCGGGTCAGCGGGCGCACGGCGGCAGGCAGCTCGACGGGCAGCTCGGGGCCGGACGGGGCGGGGCAGCCTGCATCGCGTGGGTGTCCTCACTCAGGGTCCGCGCCCTGGATCGACGTACCGGGGGCCGAGAGTCTCCTGGCTTCCGGGTCGAACGCACCCCCGGGCCTTCCAGCGGCGGCTTCTGACGGCCCGCCGTGATGGGCCCCTCCTGCGCGACGGCGGGCGAGGAGGGATTCCGAGCGTGCTCCCCGGTGACAGTGGCGGGACCGCGCCGGACTCGCACCGGCTTCCTCTCCATGCCTCCGTTTGGCCCCAGGATCCCATCACGCGGCCGAACCGGGAGTCAACCGAGGTCAAAGAGGGGTCGGTCACACCCGGCACGGGGACCGGACCTGTGTGATCGCCCAGCGCGGGGGAGGGCCCGTCAGCTCCGCTTCGTGCGTTCGTCGGCTGGGCCGGGCCGGGCACCGCACCTACGGTTCGGTGCCATGCGCCGCAGAAAGTCCCCCACCACTGCCGCCCCTTCTCCCGTCCCGTTCTCACCCGAGGCCGCCCGCGCCCACCGGGCCGGCCTCGGGCTGACCCCCGAGCAGGTCGCCGAGGGCATGGCCGCCCACGGCGTACGACTGCTGCCCGGCCACGTGCTCGCCTGGGAGAACGGCGACCTGCGCCCCGGCGAGGCCGAGTTCGTCGCACTGGCCAGGGCCCTCTGGTGCCCGGCCGACCAACTGATGGACGGCCGCCCGGTGAGCCTGCGCGACCACCGCCTCGCCCGGGAGCTCCCCCAGGAGACCGTCGCCGAGCGGGCCGGAGTGTCGCTGCCCGCCTACCGGCAGGCCGAGCTGACCGGCCAGTGGGACGGTGACCCGGACCGGACCCACGCCCTCGCCCAGGTGCTGGGCCTGCGGCTGACCGAACTGGTCGAGGCCACCGGACGCGGCGAGGCCCTCGACCGCCTCCTGCGCCAGTGCGTGGCCGCCCGCTGGCAGCCCCACCTGGGCCCGCTCGCCCGCCTGGTGCCCGTCCCGGAGGCCGACCTCGCCGCCGTCCTCCCGGTCCTCCACCAGGAGCACCACGTCCCCTCCCACTGGGGCACCACCACCCAGCCCCGCACCGCCACGCAGCCCCTCACCCCCCGCTTCTGGCACCTCCTCAGCATCCAGGGCCCCGCCATCCCGGTCTGACCGCCACCGGCCCGACAGCCCGACAGCCCACCGGCCGTCCCCCGGACGGGTCGGCCCGGTGGCCGGAACGGCGGAACTCCGGTGGACTGGTGCTCGAACACCGTCCGGTCCGTGAAACAGAGCGGGGAACGAAATGCGTTGGGGAACCGCAGCCGTCGTGGCGGCCGCCGCCGTCGGGGCGGGGGCCGCCGTCCTGGTAGTCGGCCGCCGGGCCTCCGAGCGGATGGTCCGCCCCGGGGTGCAGGGGCCGGTCGAGCCGGAGGCGGGGCCGGTGGTGGTGCGGAGCCTCGGCGCCGGCCGGGTCACGTTCAGCCGCCGCCCCGAGAGCCTGCTGCCCGGCCGCTGGGCGATCGAGTGGGACGACGACGGGCACGCGGTGGCCGAGGAGATCCTGCACCGCGACGCCCAGAGCGTCACCCGTCGGCTGGTCCGGGCCGACCGGGGCATCCTGAGGCCCGGTACCGAGGTCCGCTTCACCCCGCGCGTGCACCTGGGCGACCCCGCCCAGGCGTTCGGCCTCGCCTACACCGCGACCGCCGCCGACGGCGAGCTCGGCGCCCTCCCCGCCTGGCGGATCGACGGCAAACGCGGCACCTGGGTGATCCTGGTGCACGGCCCCGAGGCCGACCGCCAGCAGACCCTCCCGGTGCTGCCCGTCCTGCACCGCCTCGGCCTGCCGGCCCTCGCCGTCACCTACCGCGGCGACGCGGGCGCCCCGGCCTCCCCCGACGGCTACAGCCACTTCGGCGAGACGGAGTGGCGGGACGTCGAGTCGGCGGTGCGGCTGGCCCTGGACAGCGGCGCGGGCCGGGTGATCCTCTACGGCTGGTCGGTGGGCGCCACAACGGTCCTGCAGACCGTTGCCCGTTCCGCCTGGGCGCACACGGTCAGCGGGCTCGTCCTGGACTCGCCGGTCCTCGACCTCCCGAGCGCGGCGCGCCGGGACGCCGCCCGGGCCGGGTTCACCGGTGTCTCCGCCGAACTGGGCGCGCTGGCCGCGCAGGGCCGTACGGGGGTGGACCTCGCGGACTCCTCCCGCCTCGCCGAGGGCGCGGACCTGCGGGTGCCCACCCTGGTCCTGCACAGCCCGGATGACCGGATCGCCTCCTTCGCCACCGTGGAGCGCCTGGCCGCCGCCCGCCACGACGTGGTGAACCTCCAGCGTTTCCCGGGCGCCGAACACGCGGCCCTGTGGAATTCCGCCCCCGAGCACTACACCGAACTCCTCCGGCGCTGGCTCACCCCGCTGCTCTGACCCCGTTGCTCTGACCGTGAAGCAGTGAAGCAATGAAGCGGTAAAGGGGGAAATTTGCTCCCGAACGGCGGAAATCGGAGCACCCTCCACCGCACTCGAAGTCGGTCCCGCCGACTTCCTGCGCGCCGCCACCACCCGCCAGGCACATGCCACCTGGCCGGATTCCGGCCCTCCGCTTCCGCCGGTCCCCCTCCCGCGGTTCCGGAACGCCCCGCTCCCGGCACGGAGCGTGACCGACCGAACGGTCAGTGCGACGCCTCGCCGAGTGCCTGGCATGACCCCGCCACACGTTTCCGGCCAGGCGGTTTGCCACTGTTGCCCGATCTTGCGGAGGTGCGGTACCCGGTCCAGCGGTCGTACGGACAACCGGATGTGACAGAAGGCCCGTGCAAGGGGAAGACTGCTCGACGTGACGTCTCGGAACCCGCGCGACCGTGATGCCCCGCTCCCGCCGACGATCGGTACCGGTGCGACGGTGACCCGTCTCCCCGGTACGGCCCACCGGCCCTCCGGTGGCAGGCCGGGCGGGGCCGGTGTACCCCGGCGACGAGGGCCCGCGCCGGCACCCGGCCGAGGCCGGGTTCCGGTCCCGGAGGGCTTCCCCGCGCCGGCCGAGCTGGCGCCGCTGGCCCGCCGGATGCTGGTGGACGCCGTCCGGATCGCCCGTTGGGCCGGTGAACTGGAAGAGGTCGACAAGCGCGGCGAACTGCTCCCGGAGGACGCCCGCGCCGCCGGCCGGGCGCTGGCCATGACGGTCGGCGCCGCCGCCAAGGCGTGGGGCCAGGCGCTGCTGGTGGGCCTCGTGGAGGCCCGGGACGGCGGTGCGGGCCCCGGATGGCGGCTGCACGCCTGGGAGCACGACGACGAGGCCGTGGTGCGCGGCTGGTCCGGGCTGTTCGACGCCTGGACGCTGCTCGCCCCGGTGCCGCCCGCCGCGCTGCGCGGGGTGTTCGCCGTCCTGGCCGGCCAGGCCGTGGACCAGGCTCCCCAGCTGCTGTCCTTCCTGCACCTGGTGGACGGCCCGGTGGCCGAGAGCGAGCTGCTGGAGCTGCTGCGCCGCGGCCTGGACGAGCGCCGGGTCGGCGCCGGCCTCGGCACCCCGGGCCTGTCGCCGGTGCCGCACGCCGCCTCGGCGGTGTCCGCCGTCCGCGGCACCTGCCGGGCGCCGCAGATCGACACCCCGGCCGCGCCCTCCGACGTGGCCGCCGTCCTGGACTGGATGCTGGACGGCCTGGCGGCGGTCGGTGCCGTGGTGCGCAGGAACGATGCCGCCGAGCTGTCCCCGCTGGGCCACTGGGCGGTGCGGGCGAAGCTGGAGGAGATCTGCACGGTCGCCCAGACCGCGGCCGGGCACATCGAGCAGAGCGCCTTCGAGCTGCTGAACGCCTGCGCCGACTACTCGCCGGGCCCGGCCCGGGCCGAGTTCCGCGCCTGGGTGGCGGCCCGCCCTGCGGACCGCGCGGTGGCCGAGCTGCTGGACGCCGCCCAGGGCGACGACGCGCTGGTGCGCGGGCTGGCCTTCGAGGCGCTGCGGGTGGCCGGCGGCCCGGCCGAGCAGGCGGTGCGGGCCTCGGTGGACGAGCCGGTGCTGCGCCCGTACGCGCTGTTGTGGCTGGCCGAGCGCTCCGACGAGGGGGTCTCCCCGGCGGACGTGCTGGGCGCCGAGGACGCGGCCTGGCTGTGGGTGGACACCGCGGCGGCGGTGCTGGACCACGGCGAGACGGAGCTGCTGGTGGGACACGTCGAGGGCGCCTCGGCGGGTGACCCGGTGCGGCTGTTCGCCCGCGCCCGGCAGTCCGGTCACCCCCGGGCGGCCTCGGTGCTGACGGCGGTCTCCGGCGTGCACCCGGACCCGGGCGTGGCCCGGGCGGCCCGCCGCTCCGCCTTCAGCGTCCACTCCGGCGGTGCGTGAGGAGAGAGCAGCGCACGAAGAAGGGCCCGGAACCAGACGGTTCCGGGCCCTTCCCACGTCGAGGCGGCTCAGCCGAGCCGGGACTCCGCCCGCCGGGCGCGGACGTCGCCGACCTTCTGCCCGACCTTGCGCCGGATGACCAGCAGCGGCGCCATCGCGGCGAGGGTGATCTGGGCGAACGCGCCGACGTGCATCAGCGTGTCGCCACCGGGCAGGCCGGTCGCCCAGGCGGCCAGGCAGCCGATCGCCACGACGACCCAGCAGAGCGTGGCGGTGGCCAGCAGCCCCTGCGGCTTCGGGTACTCGATCCGGCTGACCATCAGGTACGCCGCGCCGAAGATGGCGAGCAGACCGGGCAGGAACGGCGGGTCGAGCAGCACGATGGCGATCACCGTCATCGCGCCCATCGGGCAGGGCATGCCCTGGAACACCCCGGGCCGCATCTTGACGGCCGAGAAGCGGGCCAGCCGCAGCACCACCGCGAGCAGCACGGTCAGCGCGATCAGCGCCGAGAGCGTCCGGTTGGAGCCCTGCGAGACCATGCCCCAGACCGCGACGAAGTAGGCCGGCGCGATGCCGAAGCTGATCAGGTCGGCCAGGTTGTCGAGTTCGGCCCCCAGGGCGGAGGAGCGGAGCTTCCGCGCCACCAGGCCGTCGAAGAGGTCGCACATCGAGCCGATCAGCAGCAGCGTGACGGCGGTGGCCGCGCTGTGCCGGTCCGGAGCGGCGTCCGGGTTGGTGATGTGCGGGATCAGGACCCCGGTGGTGATCGAGTAGATCGCCAGGAAGCCGCAGACGGCGTTCCCCAGGGTCAGGAAGTCGGCGGTGGACAGGTGCTGCGGGGAGCGCGGGGCACGCAGCTCGCGGTCGCGCGCCCAGCGGCGGCGGCGCAGGGCAGTCTCCTCGTCGTCCAGGCCGACGATTGTCTCAGGTTCAGTCACGGTCAAGGCGCGTCACCCCGGCTGTGGTCTTCTGGCCGACCTCGACGCCGACCTCGACGCCGGCCGGCAGGTAGGTGTCGACCCGGGAGCCGAACCGGATCAGGCCGATCCGGTCGCCCTGCTCGACCTTGGTTCCGGCGGCCACGTACGGCACGATGCGGCGGGCCACGGCCCCCGCGATCTGCACCATCTCGATGTCGCCGAGCTCGGTGTCGAAGTGCCAGACGACCCGCTCGTTCTGGTCGCTGTCCTTGTTGAACGCCGGCACGAAACCGCCCGCGACGTGCTCGACCGACGTCACCGTGCCCGGCAGGGGCGCGCGGTTGACGTGGACGTTCAGCGGGCTCATGAAGATCGCGACGCGGGTGCGGCCGTCCGGCCAGGCGTCGATGCTCTGGACCACGCCGTCGGCGGGGGAGATCACTCTGCCCGTGCCGATCTCACGCTCGGGGTCGCGGAAGAACCACAGCATGCCCGCGCTGAGCGCACAGGCCGGTACCGCCGCCAGGGCCCACTTGCCGCTGCGCCGGGTGAGGGCGGTGGTCACGGCGGCCGTGGCGAGGGTGGGGACGAACCAGGGGGTGGCTCCGCGCGCGATGGTCACGCGGGGTCGCCGACCGGCCGTCGGGGATGCGAGGGCATCGCGGTCCGTGACGGAGGTGTGAGGGGACGGGCTGATGGGCATCGAAGACCTTTGTCGCGGGGGATCATGGCCGCTGGACGGGGGCCACCGCGGATCGGTAATAGAGGGACGGCTTGCTGTCCCGGTGGATGCTATCGGGAGCACACGGTGGGTGGGCAACCCGCCTGCTCGTTCATGTGTCCGGCGGGAGCGCGTGCACGCGTCCCGCCTCTACGACCGTAGCTCGCCCCGGTCCGGTTCCCAAGGGACCGGACACGGCTGGTGACTCTTGTCTCAGCCGGGTGGGGGGCGGAACCCAAGGGGGACACGGCCAGTAGCGGCCGGAAGAAGGTGCACGGAAGCGGCCGCAGGGCGCGTCGCTGCAGCTGTACGCCCTGCGGCCGCTTTCCGGAGGCCGTGCCGGACCCTGGCGGACCAGGCCGGGCCCATGACGGGGCACGGCACTCTGCCGGGACGGGCCCGCACGCCCGTCGACCGGCGGTTCGGAGGGGGCCGCCCGTCAACCGGGGCGGCCCCGCGATCACTCGGCGGTCCCGCCGGGGGCGGGAGACCGGGCGGTCATTCGGCGATCCGGTACTCCTCCAGGAGCCGGCGCCCGACGATCATCTTCTGGATCTCCGCAGTTCCTTCACCGATGAGCAGCATCGGGGCCTCGCGGTAGAGGCGCTCGATCTCGTACTCCTTGGAGAAGCCGTAGCCGCCGTGGATCCGGAAGGCGTCCTCGACGACCTCCTTGCAGTACTCCGAGGCCAGGTACTTGGCCATGCCCGCTTCGAGGTCGTTGCGCTCGCCGCTGTCCTTCTTGCGGGCGGCCATGACCATCATCTGGTGGGCGGCCTCGACCTTGGTCGCCATCTCGGCGAGCTTGAACTGGATCGCCTGGTGCTCGGCGATCTTCTTCCCGAAGGTGGAGCGCTGCTGGGCGTAGGAGATGCCGAGCTCGAAGGCACGGCGGGCGACGCCGCAGCCGCGGGCGGCGACGTTGACGCGGCCGACCTCGACGCCGTCCATCATCTGGTAGAAGCCGCGGCCCGGGACGCCGCCGAGGATGCGGTCGGCGGGGATCCGCACGTCCTGCAGCACCAGCTCGGTGGTGTCGACGCCCTTGTAGCCCATCTTCTCGATCTTCCCGGGCACGGTGAGGCCGGGGACGGTTGGGTTCGGGCCGAAGCCGGCCGTCTTCTCGATCAGGAAGGTGGTCATGTTCTTGTACGGGGTGTTGCCGCCCTCGTCGGTCTTGCACAGGACCGCGACCAGGGTGGAGGTGCCGCCGTTGGTGAGCCACATCTTCTGGCCGTTGAGGACGTAGAACTCGCCGTCCTTGACGCCCTTGGTGGAGATGGCCGAAACGTCGGAGCCGAGGCCGGGCTCGGACATCGAGAAGGCGCCGCGGATCTCGCCGGCGGCCATCTTCGGCAGGAAGTAGTCCTTCTGCTCCTGGGTGCCGTGGGCGTTGATCATGTGCGCCACGATGAAGTGGGTGTTGACGATGCCGGAGACCGACATCCAGCCGCGGGCGATCTCCTCGACCACCAGGGCGTAGGTGAGCAGGGACTCGCCGAGGCCGCCGTACTCCTCGGGGATGGTGAGGCCGAACAGCCCGAGCTGCTTCATGCCCTCGACGATGGCGGTCGGGTACTCGTCCTTGTGCTCCAGCTCGGTCGCGACCGGAATGATCTCCTTGTCGACGAAATCCCGCACGGTGGCGAGGATGTCCCGCTGGATCTCGGTGAGGCCGTCGGTCTGTGCGAGGCGTCCCATCGTGCGGCTCCGGAATGTCTGAAGAGGGCGGGGGGGGATTTCCGGGGGCCCTGCCGGCGTGGCTGCGGCAGCAGGGCCCCCGACCGGGTGGGGGTCGGCCGATGACGGCGGCCTCCCCGTCCGGGGTCTCTATATAGGGGAGGGGTTCAGGAGAGCGGCTCGGGGCGCCCGGGCTGCTCGCCGCCGCGCTCCTTGATGTACGTCTCGGTCGGCACCATCACCTTGCGGCGGAAGACGCAGACGACCGTGCCGTCCTGCTTGTACCCCTTGGTCTCCACGTGGACGATGCCGCGGTCGCTCTTGGACTTGGACGGCCACTTGTCGAGGACGGTGGTCTCGCCGTAGATGGTGTCGCCGTGGAAGGTCGGCGCGATGTGGCGCAGCGACTCGATCTCCAGGTTGGCGATCGCCTTGCCGGAGACGTCCGGGACGGACATGCCGAGCAGCAGCGAGTAGATGTAGTTGCCCACCACGACGTTCTTGCCGAAGTCCGTCGTCTTCTCCGCATAGTTGGTGTCCATGTGGAGCGGGTGGTGGTTCATGGTGAGCAGGCAGAAGAGGTGGTCGTCGTACTCGGTGACCGTCTTGCCGGGCCAGTGCTTGTAGACCGCGCCGACCTCGAACTCCTCGTAGGTGCGTCCGAACTGCATGGCTCAGGTCCTCAGCTTTCCGGGATCTCGAACTTGGTGGTGCGCTGCATGCCGGCGGCCCGGCCCTTGCCGGCGATGACCAGGGCCATCTTGCGGCTGGCCTCGTCGATCATCTCGTCGCCGAGCATCGCGGAGCCCTTGGCACCGCCCGCCTCGGAGGTGCAGTAGTCGTAGGCGTCGAGGATCAGCTCGGCGTGGTCGTAGTCCTCCTGCGAGGGCGAGTAGATCTCGTTCGCGGCGGCGACCTGGTCCGGGTGCAGCACCCACTTGCCGTCGAAGCCGAGGGCGGCGGAGCGGCGGGCGACCTCGCGGTAGCCCTCCTGGTTGCGGATCTGCAGGTAGGGGCCGTCGATCGCCTGGAGGTCGTTGGCGCGGGCGGCCATCAGGATGCGCATCAGGATGTAGTGGTAGGCGTCGGCGCCGTAGCCGGGCGGCTGCTCGCCGACCACCAGGGACTTCATGTTGATCGAGGCCATGAAGTCGGCGGGGCCGAAGATGATGGTCTCCAGCCGGGGCGAGGCCTCGGCGATGGCGTCGACGTTGATCAGACCCTTGGCGTTCTCGATCTGCGCCTCGATGCCGATCTTGCCGACCTCGAAGCCCATGGTCTTCTCGATCTGGGTGAGCAGCAGGTCGAGCGCCTTGACCTGCTCGGCGTCCTGGACCTTCGGCAGCATGATGCAGTCGAGGTTGGGGCCGGCGCCCTCGACCACGGTGATCACGTCGCGGTAGGTCCAGTGGGTGGTCCAGTCGTTGACGCGGACGACGCGGGTCTTGTTGCCCCAGTCGCCGTTGTTCAGCGCGTCGACGATGTTGTGGCGGGCGCTCTCCTTGACCAGCGGGGCGCAGGCGTCCTCCAGGTCGAGGAAGACCTGGTCGGCCGGGAGGCCCTGGGCCTTCTCCAGGAAGCGCGGGTTGCTGCCCGGTACGGCGAGGCAGGAGCGGCGCGGGCGCAGGCGGTTGACAGTCGTCATGAGGGTGGTTCGGTTCCTTCCCAGTGGTCAGCTGGTCAGCTGGTCAGTTCGTGGCCGCGGTCGGTGCGGGCGTCCACGGCTGGAGCTTGTTGGCGAGCCGGATCTCGTCCACGATCCGGCCGATGATGGTGGTGATGCCGAAGTCCTTCGGGGTGAACACGGCGGCGACGCCGGCGGCCTTGAGGGCCTCGCCGTCCGCTGCCGGGATGATGCCACCCACGATCACCGGGACATCCTCCACCCCCGCGCGGCGCAGCCGCTTGAGGACGTCCGGCACCAGCTCGGAGTGGGCGCCGGAGAGGATGGACAGGCCCACGCAGTGCACGTCCTCCGCCACGGCGGCCGAGACGATCTGTTCCGGGGTGAGCCGGATGCCCTGGTAGACCACCTCGAACCCGGCGTCGCGGGCCCGGACGGCGATCTGCTCGGCGCCGTTGGAGTGCCCGTCCAGGCCGGGCTTGCCGACCAGCAGGCGCAGCTTGCCGGCGCCCAGCTCCTCGGCGGTGGCGGCGACGGCGGCGCGGACCTGCTCCAGCTCCCCGCCGGGCTCGGCGGCGACCGCGACGGGCGCGCCGCCCACGCCGGTGGGGGCGCGGTACTCGCCGAACACCTCGCGCAGGGCGAAGGACCACTCGCCGGTGGTGACACCCGCCCGGGCGCAGGCGAGGGTGGCCGGCATCAGGTTGGCCTCGGTGGCGGCGACGGCCTTGAGCTCGGCCAGCGCCTGCTGGACGGCGGCCTCGTCGCGCTGTCCGCGCCAGGCCTCCAGGGCGGCGAGCACGGACTGCTCGGAGGCCGGGTCGACCACCATGATCGCGGTGTCCAGGTCGGCGGTGAGCGGGCTGGGCTCCGTGGTGTCGAAGCAGTTGACGCCGACGATCTTGTCCTCGCCGGACTCGATCCGGGCCCGGCGGGCGGCGTGCGAGGCCACCAGGTTGGACTTGAGGTAGCCGGACTCGACGGCCGGGATGACCCCGCCCATCTCCAGCACCTTGGCGATCTCCGCCTCGGCGCCCGCCAGCAGCGCGGCGGTCTTGGCCTCGACCACCTCGGAGCCGTTGAAGAGGTCGCCGTACTCCAGCAGGTCCGACTCGTAGGCCAGCACCTGCTGGATCCGCAGCGACCACTGCTGGTCCCACGGGCGGGGCAGGCCGAGCGCCTCGTTCCAGGCGGGCAGCTGGACGGCGCGGGCGCGGGCGTCCTTGGAGAGGGTGACGGCCAGCATCTCCAGGACGATCCGCTGGACGTTGTTCTCCGGCTGGGCCTCGGTCAGCCCGAGCGAGTTGACCTGGACGCCGTAGCGGAACCGGCGCTGCTTGGCGTCGGTGACGCCGTACCGCTCCAGCGTGACCTTCTCCCAGAGCTGGGCGAAGGCGCGCATCTTGCACATCTCCTCGACGAAGCGCACGCCCGCGTTGACGAAGAAGGAGATCCGGGCGACCACGTCGCCCATCCGCTCGGCGGGCACCTGCCCGGAGTCGCGGACGGCGTCGAGCACCGAGATAGCGGTGCACATCGCGTAGGCGATCTCCTGGACGGGCGTGGCCCCGGCCTCCTGCAGGTGGTAGCTGCAGATGTTGATCGGGTTCCACTTGGGGATGTTGCCGACCGTGTAGGCGATCATGTCGGTGATCAGGCGCACCGACGGGCCGGGCGGGAAGACGTGCGTCCCGCGCGACAGGTACTCCTTGACGATGTCGTTCTGGGTGGTGCCGGTGAGCTTGGCGATGTCGGCGCCCTGCTCCTCGGCGACCACCTGGTAGAGCGCCAGCAGCCACATCGCGGTGGCGTTGATC
Organism: Kitasatospora sp. NPDC101108; assembly: GCF_055584725.1. Lineage (NCBI taxonomy): Bacteria > Bacillati > Actinomycetota > Actinomycetes > Kitasatosporales > Streptomycetaceae > Kitasatospora > Kitasatospora sp. NPDC101108. The sequence goes on along the minus strand of NZ_JBVJLM010000019.1, from coordinate 67,820 downwards.
GTCATGGAGGTGTTGGTCTGTTCGAGCGGGATGCCGTCGAACAGGGTGCGCATGTCGCCGACGTGGCCGACCGGGACGCCGACCCGGCCCACCTCGCCGCGGGCGAGGATGTGGTCGGAGTCGTAGCCGGTCTGGGTCGGCAGGTCGAAGGCGACGGACAGGCCGGTCTGGCCCTTCGCCAGGTTCCGCCGGTAGAGCGCGTTGGAGTCGCTCGCGGTGGAGTGGCCGGCGTAGGTGCGCATCAGCCAGGGGCGGTCGCGCTTCTGAGCGTCGGTCATCACACGTCCCGGAAGCGGTTGATGGCCGGAAGGTGCTTCTCGCGCAGGGCGTGGTCGCGGACGCCGAGGCCCTCTTCGGGGGCGAGGCACAGGACGCCGACCTTGCCCTGGTGCTTGTTGTGGTGGACGTCGAGGGCGGCCTGGCCGGTCTCCTCCAGGGTGTAGACCTTGGAGAGGGTGGGGTGGATCCTGCCCTTGGCGATCAGGCGGTTGGCTTCGAAGGCCTCGCGGTAGTTGGCGAAGTGGGAGCCGACGATGCGCTTGAGGGACATCCACAGGTAGCGGTTGTCGTACTGGTGCATGTAGCCGGAGGTGGAGGCGCAGGTGACGATGGTGCCGCCCTTGCGGGTGACGTAGACGGAGGCGCCGAAGGTCTCGCGGCCGGGGTGTTCGAAGACGATGTCGACGTCCTCGCCGCCGGTGAACTCGCGGATCTTCGAGCCGAGGCGCTTCCACTCGCGGGGGTCCTGGTTGTGCTCGTCCTTCCAGAACCGGTAGCCCTCGGCGGAGCGGTCGATGATCGCCTCGGCGCCCATGGCGCGGCAGATGTCGGCCTTGGCCTCGCTGGAGACCACGCAGATGGGGGTGGCGCCGCCGGCCAGGGCGTACTGGGTGGCGTAGGAGCCGAGGCCGCCGCTGGCGCCCCAGATCAGGACGTTGTCGCCCTGCTTCATGCCGGCGCCGTTGCGGGAGACGAGCTGGCGGTAGGCGGTGGAGTTGACCAGGCCGGGGGAGGCGGCCTCCTCCCAGGTGAGGTGCTTGGGCTTGGGCAGCAGCTGGTTGGTCTTGACCAGGGCGATCTGGGCCAGGCCGCCGAAGTTGGTCTCGAAGCCCCAGATGCGCTGCTCGGGGTCCATCATCGTGTCGTTGTGGCCGTCGGGGGATTCCAGCTCGACCGAGAGGCAGTGGGCGACGACCTCGTCGCCGGGCTTCCAGGAGTTGACGCCGGCGCCGGTGCGCAGCACGACGCCGGCGAGGTCGGAGCCGAGGACGTGGTAGGGCAGGTCGTGGCGCTTGGTGAGCGGGGACAGGCGGCCGTAGCGCTCCAGGAAGCCGAAGGTGGAGACGGGTTCGAAGATCGAGCTCCACACGGTGTTGTAGTTCACCGAGCTGGCCATGACGGCGACCAGGGCCTCGCCGGGGCCGAGGTCGGGCAGGGCGACCTCGTCGAGGTGAAGGGACTTGCGGGGGTCCTTGTCGCGGCTGTCGAGGCCGGCGAACATCTGCTCCTCGTCCTTGTGGAGCGTCACCGCCCGGTAGGACTCGGGGAGCTTGAGCGCCGCGAAGTCCGCCGACGTGGCGTCGGAGCTGAGGATCGCGTCGAGGATTTCCTGCATGGCTGCCTCCGAAGGCGTACCTGTGTGAGGGTCACAGGGCGTCTGGGGGAACCGGGAGCGGACACCGGCTTCGCTGAGGTGGGTGGTTGGCGGTCAGGCGGTCGCCCGGGGTGGTTCGGGCGGATCCGGCACTGCTTGGTCTGGCACAGCTCCCGGGGTGTGGGAACGCCGGACGACGGCGCGCCGAGGTGGGGAGCCGCGGCGCCGCGACTGGTGGGTAACAAGGTAGTGGCACCCTGTGCCACTCGTAAAGACACCGGGTGTCAGGAATTCCGACGCTCTGGAAAGACCCGGGACGCGCGCGGCGCGGGTATGCCGAGGGCCCGCGCCGACGATTCGGCGCGGGCCCTCAAGCAGCCTCTGACCTGCTGTTTTCTGACCTTCAGGCGTCCCGGGCGCCGCTCAGCGCGGCCCGGATGCTGTCCACCACGACGTCCAGTGGAGCGTCCGTGCGGGCGACTGTGATGAGTACCTCACCTCCGGGACTGGCACTCAGTGCGCTCTCCGCCACCCCGTCCTCTGGCATCCCACTGGCACCGGGTGCCACCACTGAGCCCCGGCGTCTGGCACCCGGCGAACTGGCGGCCCAGAAGGTCCGCCGGATCACCTCGAAGGAGTGGTCCAGCTGCGCCTCCACGTCACCCCGGCCGCCGGCTCGCAGCCAGCGCCGCAGCACGTGGTTGTGCGCCGCGACGACCGCCGCCGCCGACACCTCGGCCAGCATCGAGTCGTCCTCGCCGCCGCGCTGCCAGCCCGAGGGGATGGGCTCGCCGGTGTCGAACCGGCCCAGCAGGTAACGGGTGAACAGCCGCTCGTACCGGGCCACCACGGCGATCTCCCGCTCGCGCAGCGCCGGCACCTGACGGATCAGCTGGTACCGCGCGACCGACACCCCCGGGGTGGAGGCGTACATCCGCAGCACCTCCTTGATGCCGCGGCAGACCACGTCCAGCGGGTGCTCCTCCGGCTCGGCGCTGGCCAGCAGATCGGCCACCCGGACCAGGGTGTCGTCGTGGTCGGGGAAGATCGCCTCCTCCTTCGACCGGAAGTACCGGAAGAAGGTGCGCCGGGCCACTCCGGCGGCCGCGGCGATCTGGTCGACCGTGGTCTCCTCGTAGCCCTGCGAGGCGAACAACTCCATCGCCGCCGCGGCCAGGTCCTGGCGCATCTGCTGACGCTGCGCCGCCGCCCGGCGGCTGCCCGGCCCCGCCTCCGGCGCGGTGCCCCCGGACGGGCCGGCCGTCCGGTCGGTGCCGCGCGGTCCGGCGGAGTGCTGCGGGGAGGCTGACTGAACCCGATCCATGCCCGGAACGCTACACGGCCCGGGCTGCGCGCCCGCCGCCCTTCCCCGGCGCACCGGCGCGACCGGGCCGGTCACGGCCGGTCGGGGCCAGCGCGCGGACACCGTCCCCGGGGTCCAGCCGGGGCGCCCGGCGGCCCCGGCGCCGTACGCCGCGCCACCGTTGCCGTAGGCGCCGCCCGACCCCGCCGCCGGGTCGTACGGCAGCTGCTCGCCCCCGGCCCGTGCGGTGGTCACCGGCGCGCGTGGTCGCGGAAGCCGCGGCCGGTCTTGCGGCCCAGGCAGCCCGCCGCCACCAGGTGCTCCAGCAGCGGCGCGGCGGCCAGGCCCGGCTCGCGGAACTCCTGGTGCAGCACCTGCTCGATGGTCAGCGAGACGTCCAGGCCGACCACGTCCAGCAGCTCGAAGGGACCCATCGGGTAGCCGCAGCCGAGCTTCATCGCGGTGTCGATGTCGTCCACCGTCGCGTAGTGCTCCTGGAGCATCCGCACCGCGTCGTTCAGGTAGGGGAACAGCAGCGCGTTGACGATGAAGCCGGCCCGATCGCCGCACTCCACCGGGTGCTTGCGCACCTTCGCGGTCAGCTCCAGCACCGTCGCGGTGACGTCCGGGGCGGTCAGCACGGTGGAGACCACCTCGACCAGCTTCATCGCCGGGGCCGGGTTGAAGAAGTGCATGCCGATCACGTCCTGCGGCCGCGAGGTGGCGGTCGCGCAGCTGATCACCGGCAGCGAGGAGGTGGTGGTGGCGAGCACCGCGCCCGGGCGGACGATCTTGTCCAGGATGGCGAACAGCTCCCGCTTGACCGCCAGGTCCTCGGCGACCGCCTCGACCACCAGGTCCACCTCGGCCAGCTCGGAGTACTGGCCGACCGGGGTGACCAGCGCCAGGGCGGAGTCCCGCTGCTCCCCGCTCAGCCGGCCCTTGGCGACCGAGCGCTCCAGCGACTTCGCCAGCTGGGCCTTGGCCCGGTCGGCCTTCTCCTGGCTGCGGGCGGCCAGCAGCACGGGGTGCCCGGCCTTGGCGAACACCTCGGCGATGCCGGTGGCCATCGTGCCCGAGCCGCAGACCCCGACCGTGTGCACGTCGCGGCCGGGCACCTTGGCGCGGGCCGGTCCGGTCGCCGCGTCCACGGCCTTGGACGAGCCCGGCGCCTCGTAGGTGTAGAAGCCGCGGCCGGACTTGCGGCCCAGCAGCCCGGCCGAGACCAGCTGGCCGAGGATCGGCGCGGGGGCGTGCAGCTTGTCGCGGGACTGCTCGTACATCGCCTCCAGCACGGTGCGCGCGGTGTCGACGCCGATCAGGTCGAGCAGGGCCAGCGGGCCCATCGGCAGGCCGCAGCCGAGCCGCATCGCGGCGTCGATGTCCTCCCGGGAGGCGTACCTGGACTCGTACATCGCGGCGGCCTGGTTCAGGTACGCGAACAGCAGGCCGTTCACCACGAAGCCGGCCCGGTCGCCGGCCGCCACCGGCTCCTTGCCCAGGTCGCGGGCGAAGGCGGCGGCTTCCTCGGCGGTCTGCGGGGAGGTCAGCACGGTGCGGACCACCTCGACCAGCTTCATGGTGTGCACCGGGTTGAAGAAGTGCAGGCCGAGCACCCGCTCCGGACGGGCGGTCGCGGCCGCGATCCGGGTCACCGACAGGGCGGTGGTGCCGGTGGCCAGCACGGTGCTCTCCGGGCAGATCCGGTCCAGCTCGGCGAAGACCTCCCGCTTCAGCTCCAGCTGCTCGGGGACCTCCTCGATCACCAGGTCCGCGTCGGCGGCGGCCGCCAGCGCGTGCCCGACCGAGATCCGGGCCAGCAGCGCGGTGCGCTCCTCGGCGGTGATCCGCTCGCGGTCGACCGCGTGCGCGGTCGCCTCCTCGATCCGGGCCAGCGCCCGGGCGGCCGAGTCCTCGGTGGCCTCGATGCCGATCACCCGGCGGCCGCTCCTGGCGACCGCGACCGCGACGCCGGCACCCATCGTGCCGAGGCCGACGACGGCCACGGTGGGGAAGGGACGCTCCATGTCCTGACTCCTAGTCATGAAGGGCCCGCGCGTGCTCCGGCGGGCGGGCCGCCGCACCCGTCGACGAAACGGGGGCGGCCGCCGCCGGAGGAGGGTCCACGCGCGGGGGCTGGGGAGATGACGGGTCCGGCAGACCCGGGCGTCGGCCGGTCCGCTCCGGCCGAACTGCGGGGTGTGCCGTGGTGCTCAGGCGCTCGAAGGTGAAGGAAGCGGCGCTGATACGAGGAGAGAAACCCGGCCCGCCGCGGTTCGCAGCACCGGCCGGTGAAGACGCACCGCGCGGGTGCCGCAGACACGGCGACCGCGACCTCCCGCCGGTGCGGCTCCCGAAGCCCGGCGGTGGTGCGTGCGGCCACTGTAGCGAAGCTACTCACAGGTAGGAAGAGGGCCGAGGCGGAAAACCGTTCGGTGCTGCGCGGCCGTTTCGCTAGGGTGATCGACGCGGGGGCGGCTCCGCGGCGTGCTTCCTTCTCCTCATCTTTGAAATGACCCGAGTGCGCCCACTCTCCGCCCCCGCTTCGTCATATCCAGCGGGGGACAGAGAAGTGAACAAGCCCGACACCGCCGCGCCCGGGAGCGCCCTGGACGCCTACCTGCTGCGCCACCACGGACAGGTTCTGGTCGCACCCGGGGCCGCGCCCGGCGAACCCGACCCGTGGACGGCCAAGGGCCTGGTGGCCCTGGAAGCCGACCTGGCAGGGCTCGGCCACGTCCTCACCAAGCCGCTGCGCGACGCGCTCCGCCGACTGCGCCCGGCCGACCTCGCCGAGGCCGGCGCCCGGCTGCTGGCCGGCATCGAGGCCCTGCTCGGCAGCGACCGCCGCCACCAGCCGCTGTTCCGCCGCTTCCCCGAGGGCGTGCCCTCGCACGCCCACGCCGACTACTCCGTCCTGGTCCGCGGTCACCTGCTCCACCAGGCCGGCCAGCTCTGCCTGGTCTGCGAGCGCACCAGCCTGGAGGCCGGGATCGGCGCCCTCGCCCCCTGCGCCCACCTGCTGTGCGGGGACTGCTTCGAGGACCTGGGCGAGGACGGCGACGATCGCCACTGCCCGCTCTGCGACACCCCGCTGGACCCCGAGCACCACCTGCCCACCGACACCAGGGGCGCCCGCAAGGCCGCCCGCGACCTGGAGCCGGGCCAGACGCTCAAGCCGTTGCGCTTGGCCGAGGCCCGCGACGCGGCCGCGCTCGCCGGCGCCGCGCTCGCCGCCCTGCTCACCCGGCGGACCCCGCTCAACCCGCAGGAGCGCGAGGACCTCGCCCTGCTGCTCGACCACGCCCCGGCCGACCCGGCCGCCTGGCTGCCTGCGGAGATCCCGGTCCGGGAGAGCCGCGCGACCGTGCTGGCCGCCCTGCTGCGCCGCGACCCGGAGCGCACCCGCCCGCTGCTCGCCGCCCACCTCACCACCGCCACCGACGTACTGCGGCTGATCTGGGCCTGGTCCGGCGCCGAGCCCGACCTGCTGCCGGCCACCGCCCGCACCCTGCGGCTGCGCAACCTGCCCCGCCCGCTGCGCCGCGAACTGCTCGCCGTCCTGGACGCGTTCCCGGTCGGCACCCTCGCCGAGGACCTGCGCCGCCACCGCGCCGCCTGGCTGCGGGCCGGCGAACTGCTGCACCCGTACGAGCACCGCGCCCGCTTCCCCTACGCGGCCGCCGCCTTCGCGGTCGTGCGGCAGAGCGACCTCGACCTGCACGGCCTCGGCCCGCGGTTGCGCGAGGCCCCCGCGCCGCTGCGGGTCCGCGAGACGCCCGCCGGCCACACCCGGCTCACCGTCGAGACCTTCGCCGCCCGGGTCGAGCACGCCCTCGCCCAGGGCGACCTGCCCGCCGCCGTCCGGCTGCTGGCCACCCGTCCCGGCGAACTGGTGCGCCGACTGCACCACCTGCTGCGGGTGCAGGCCGCCTGGCTCCCCGGCGAGCCGCTGGCCGCCGAACTCGCCGACGCCCTGCCGCGGGCCCTGCGCGCCGTCGCCCCCGGACCGCTGCTCGGCGCGTACGGGCGGCTGCGCGCACCCCGCCGGCTCGGCGAGCAGCGCCTGTACTTCCCGCGCGGCCGGGTCGCCTCCGCCCACGCCCGCGCCGACTGGGGCACGCCCGTCCCGGCCGGGCTGAGCGCGCCGGTCTGCGCCCTGATCGAGGCCGAACTGCTGCGCCGCGCCGAGCGGTCGGCGGCGGAGGCCGGCCGCTACGAGGTGGCGGTGCTGGACGCCGGACTGGCCGACCTGTTCGTCCCGTTCGCCGAACGGGCCAGTGCCAAGTCCCTGGTCGCGGTGCCCCGCGGCAGCGTGCAGCCGCTCCCGGACGGACAGTACCTGCGCCTGTTCGTGCACTGGATGCAGCGCGCCCACCAGCGGGTGGACCTCGACCTGTCGGTCGCCTTCTACGACGAGGAGTGGCGCTTCACCGGCCTGTGCGACTACACCCGGCTGGTGCTCGGCGCGCGCGCCGCCGTGCACTCCGGCGACTTCACCACCGCCCCGCCGCCGCACGGCGCCACCGAGTTCGTCGACCTCGACGTGCGGGCGCTGGGCGAGGCAGGCGCCCGGTACGCCGTGGTGGTGGTCTTCAGCTACAACGACGTTCCCTTCGAGGACCTCACCGACGCCTTCGCCGGATTCATGACCCTCACCCCCTCCGAGGCGGCCCGGAAGCGCACCGGCAGCTTCCACCCCCGCAGCGTGCGCCAGCGGCTGGACCTCGCCGGGGAGGCCCGGATCTGCGTGCCGATGATCGTCGACCTGCAGACCCGCACCCACACCTGGACCGACCTCAACGTCGGCTCCGGCGCCGGGTTCCACAACGTCGGCCGGCACCACGCCGCGATCGGCTCGCTGGCCGAGTCGGTGCTGACCCACTTCGCCCCGGGCTCCCGGGCCACCCTGTGGGACCTCGGCTGCGCCGCCGCCGCGGCCGGCAGCGACGAGGTGTGGGTGCGCGACCGGAGCAGCCGCGGGCTGGGCCGCTACCGCCGGGGAGCGGACGAACCGGTGGCCGCCTTCGCCGAGCGGGTGCGCGGCCGGCACGAGAGCGACCACCGCACCGAGCAGCCACCGGACGACACCGCCCGGCTGATCGCCGAACGCCTGGCCGGCACCCGGGCGTTCACCGCCCTGGTGCACGCCGACGTGCCCGCCCCGGCGGGAGCGGGCGGGACGCTCTACCGGCTCTACCCCGGGCCGCTGGACGGCGCCCCGGACGCCGTGGAGCGGATCACCGCGGGGGAGTTGGTGGCCCGCTTCGCTCCGGGCGGCGGTTCCCCCATCGAGTGAACGGACGGACGGGCGTCCATCTGTTCCACTCGATAGGGGAGTTACCGGCACCCGGTCGGCGGGGCAGCATGGTGACATGGGCACTGTCACCGCCTCCCAGCCCGCAGAGCCGGCCGACCCCGCCGGGCCGTTCGGCCCCGGCGCGGCCCTGGCCGCCCTCACGGCCGCCGTCGCGCTGCCCCCACGGGCCGAGCGCGCCGCGCGGGCCGAGGAGGCGGCCGACCGGCTGCGCACCGCCGCCGTCGAGGCGGTGGCCGTCACCTGGGTGGACAACGCCGGCATCACCCGGGTCAAGGCCGTGCCGCTCGGCGGCCTGGTGCACGCGGCCGAGTGGGGCATCGGCACCTCGCCCTGCTTCGACGTGTTCCTCGCCGACGACGCCATCACCACCAGCCCGGTCATCGGCGGCCCCACCGGGGACCTGCGGCTCTACCCCGACCTCGACCGGCTCGTCCCGCTGGCCGCCCAGCCCGGCTGGGCCTGGGCCCCGGGGGACCGCCACACCCAGGCCGGCGGCCCGCACCCCGGCTGCCAGCGGCTGTTCGCGCGCCGGATGGAAGCCGCGGCCGCCGCCCGCGGGCTGAGCGTCAAGGCCGGTATCGAGGTCGAGTGGGTGGTCGCCCTGGCCGGGGCCCCCGACGAGCCGCCGCAGTACCCGACGCACGGCCCCGCCTACGGCATGCACCGCCTCACCGACCTCTCCGACTACCTGCGGGACGTCCTGCGCGCCCTCGGCCAGCAGGGGCTGGGCGTGCTGCAGATCCACCCCGAGTACGCCCCGGGCCAGTTCGAGGTCTCGGTCGCCCCCGAGGGCCCGGTCGGCGCCGCCGACACCTCCGTCCTGATCCGGCAGACCGTCCGCGCCGTCTCCGCCAGGTACGGACTGCGGGCCTCCTTCGCCCCCGTGGTCGAACCGGACGCGGTCGGCAACGGCGGGCACCTGCACCTCAGCCTCTGGCGGGACGGCCGCAACCTGGGCCACGGCGGCCCCGGCCCGCACGGGCTGACGGCCGAGGCCGAGGGCTTCCTCGCCGGAGTGCTCCGGGCCCTGCCCGAACTCCTGGTGCTGGGCTGCTCCAGCCCCGCCGGGTACCTGCGGCTGGTGCCCTCGCACTGGGCCGGGGCGTACCAGTGCTGGGGCCTGGAGAACCGGGAGGCCGCGCTGCGCCTGATCACCGGCTCCACCGGGGAGCGGGCCGCCGCCGCGAACGCCGAGGTCAAGTGCTTCGACGCGAGCGCCAACCCGTACCTGGCGGTCGGCGCGGTGCTCGCCGCCGGCCTCGCCGGGCTGGAACAACGCCGCGCGCTGCCACCGGAGTTCACCGGGGACCCGGCCGCCGCCGAGCCCGGTACGGTGCCCCGGCTGCCGCAGGGCCCGGCGGAGGCGATCGCCGCGTACGAGCGCTCGGCGGTGCTGCGCGAGGCGCTCGGCGAGCCGCTCCACCAGGCGGTGCTGGCGGTGCGCCGGGCCGAGGCCGAGCGGTACGCGGCCGTCGGGCCCGAGGAGTTGGTCGCCGCGACGCGCTGGAGGTACTGACCGGTGGTCCGGCTCCCGGAGGTCGGGGCGCTGGTCGACCACCACTGCCATAGCGTGGTCGCCGCCGAGCTCGCCGACGACGCCCTGGCCGGGCTGCTCACCGAGTCCGACCGCCCGCCCGCGCCCGGCTGCTCACCCTTCGACAGCGCGCTCGGCCTGGCCGTGCGGCGCTGGTGTCCGCCCGCGCTCGACCTGCCCGCGCACGCCCCGGCCGCCGACTACCTGGCCCGGCGGCGGGAGTTGGGCGCCGCCGAGGCGACCCGTCGGCTGCTCGCGGCCGCCGGGCTGGACACCTGCCTGGTGGACACCGGGCTGACCGCCGCCGCGGGCCGCGAGCTGCTGCCGCTGGCCGAACTCGCCGAGGCCACCGGGGCGGTGGTGCGCGAGGTGGTCCGGCTGGAGTCGGTGGCCGGGACGGTGGCCTCCGGCGCCGAGGACTGGCCGCAGGCCGTCGCCGAGGCGCTGGCGGCGGCCGCTACCGGCGCGGTCGCCGTCAAGTCGGTGCTCGCCTACCGGCACGGCCTGGCCGTCCCGGCCGAACGGCCCGCGCGCCCGGCCGTGGTGGCCGCGGCAGGGGCCTGGCTGCGCGGCGGGCGCGCCCGGCTGACCGACCCGGTGCTGCTGCACCACCTGCTCTGGACGGCCGTGGACGTCTGCGCCGAGCTGGGCCTGCCGCTCCAGCTCCACACCGGCTTCGGCGATCCCGACCTCACCCTGCACCTCGCCGACCCCGCCCTGCTGACCGACTTCGTCCGCGCCGCCGAGCCGAGCGGCGTCCCGCTGGTGCTGCTGCACGGCTATCCGTACCACCGGCAGGCCGCCTGGCTGGCCCAGGCCTTTCCGACGGTGCACACGGACCTGGGGCTGACGGCCTCCTACACCGGGCCGCGGGTGGCGGCGGTGCTGGGGGAGATGCTCGAACTCGTGCCGTTCGGAAAACTGTTGTTCTCCACCGATGCCTACGGACTTCCCGAACTGTTCCCGGTGGGCGCCGCACAGTTCCGGTACGGACTGGGCAGGCTGCTCTCCGACTGGCAGGCGGACGGCGCCTGTTCGGCGTCGGACGCCCGGCGGCTGGCGCGACTGGTCGCCGCCGACAATGCGCGCCGGTTGTACGCGCTCCCGTAGGCGTTCCGGCTGCTCCTCGCGTACATGACCAGCGAGGTCGTCCCGTCGCGAACCATCACTTTTTAACAATCTCTCGCCCTGTTGCGGTTGTTGACCCGCGGAGCGCTAACCGGCGTTCTTGGTTGAGATGTGACGATCAGATGACTGCCTCTTGCGCTTTTCAGCGAATATTCATTAACGTCCCGGTCATCCCAGCGCACCTGCCACACCGCAGCTGCCGCTTGACGACTCGGGAGGGCCTACCCCAATGAGAGTTACTCGGATCAGCCGGACCCGGTACGCGGCAGTGGGCCTCGTGCTCGCCACCGCCGGCGCCCTCGCGCTCCCGGCCGGCACCGCCGTCGCGGCGCCCACCGGCGACTCGACGACCGGTCCGCTGCTCAGCTACGTCGTCAACACCAAGGCCAACCACGGTCAGGTGCAGAAGGTCGAGAAGGCCATCACCGGCCTCGGCGGCACTGTGGTCCAGTCCTACGAGCAGGTCGGCGTCGTGATCGCCCGCTCGAACGACACCGCGTTCGCGGAGAAGCTGCGCCTGGCCAAGGGCGTCGACTCCGTCGGCGCCAGCCGCACCAAGGGCATCCTCGCCTCCGACCAGGGCGAGGCCGACGTCGCCGCCGAGCCGACCGGCGCCGCTGCCGACGGTCAGGAGCCCTACGAGCCCAACCAGTGGGACATGCGCCAGATCGGCGTCGACAAGGCGCACAAGCTCTCGCTCGGCAGCCGCAACGTCACCGTCGGCGTGCTGGACTCCGGCATCGACGCCACCCACGAGGACCTGGCCGCCAACGTCGACGCCTCGCAGTCGGTCTCCTGCCTCGACGGCAGGACGAACACCGACTGGAAGGCCTGGCAGCCGACCACCAGCGACCACGGCACCCACGTGGCCGGCACCATCGCCGCCGCCAAGAACGGCAAGGGCGTCATCGGTGTCGCCCCGAACGTGAAGCTGGCCGCGGTCAAGGTCGTCGACGACGGCGGCTTCATCTACCCGGAGAACGCGGTCTGCGGCTTCGTCTGGGCCGGCGAGCACGGCTTCAAGGTGACGAACAACAGCTACTACGTCGACCCGTGGATGTTCAACTGCCCGAACGACAAGGACCAGGCCGCGATCTCGGAGGCGGTCCGCAAGGCCGTCGCCTTCTCGCAGCGCAAGGGCGTCCTGAACGTCGCCGCCGCGGGCAACGAGAACATCGACCTGGCGCACAAGACCACTGACGTCGCCAGCCCGGACGACACCAAGCCCGGCAGCCGCCCGATCACCAACGACTGCCTGTCGCTGCCGACCGAGCTGCCCGGCGTGATCGCGGTCTCCGCGGTCGGTGTCAACGGTGACAAGTCGTACTACTCCAGCTACGGCAAGGGCGTCGTCACCGTCGCCGCGCCGGGCGGTGACGCCCGCTATCAGATCCCGAACACCCCGGACAAGAACGGTCGCATCCTGTCGACCATCCGGGGCAACAAGTACGGGTACATGCAGGGCACCTCGATGGCCACCCCGCACGTCACCGGTGTGGTCGCGCTGCTCGCCAGCACCTTCCCGTGGGCCAGCGCGGACGAGCTGACCGAGCTGCTCACCAACCAGGCCGAGTCCCACGCCTGCCCGACCGGCGTGTACAACCCGGGCGACACCGGCAAGTTCACCGCCACCTGCGAGGGCGGCGCGGACGACAACGGCTTCTACGGCGCGGGCATCATCAACGCCGAGAAGGCGGTCCAGTGGTGGCGCTGACGCGCTGACGCGCTGACGCGCTGAGGCGCTGACCACCGGGGAGCGGGGCCACGGGCCCCGCTCCCCGACTGCGTCCGGTCACCGGGAGGCCCCGGGATCAGCCCTCGAAGTGGTGCTCCCAGACCGTCTCCACCGACGGCTTGCCGTGCAGGTCCGGCACCTCCTGCAGCCAGGCCGGCCGACCGGCCCGGGTGCGGGCCGCGCGCCGCAGCTCCGCCTCGCGCAGCTGCTCCGGGGTGGCGAACCCCTCCGGCAGCCACTCCTCGGAGAGCACCGCCCGGGCGGCCAGGTGGTCGACGTACGCGCGCCGGACGGCGTCCACCGAGTCGAAGCCGGGCTCGTCGGCCAGCCACTCGTCCGGGACCAGTGCCACCACCTGCTCCAGAAGCTCGACCGTGACCAGCGGCCCGAGGTCCTCGTCGGCCAGCCGGACGTCCGGGGCGCAGGCACCGAGCGCGTGGGCGCTGAGGTCGTACCGCTTGCCGACGGACGCCTCGGCGGTGGCCCAGCGGTGGTGGAAGATCAGCGCGGCGCCGTTGTCGATCAGCCAGAGCCGCCGGTGCCAGACCACCAGGTTGGGGTTGTGGACGGTGCGGTCGACGTTGCCGGTGAGCGCGTCGAGCCAGACCACCCGCCCGGCCTCGGCGGAGTCCACCGGGACCGCCCCCGGCCGGTAGTCCGCGGCCCCGGGCAGCAGGTCCATCCCGAGGTTGAGCCCGGCGCTGGCCCTGAGCATGTCCTGGATCTCGGTGTCCGGCTCGTCCGCGGCCACCACCGGATCGAAGTCCACCAGCCGCAGCTCCGGCACCCGCAGCCCGAGCCGCCGGGCCAGTTCACCGACGATCACCTCGGCCACCAGCGCCTTGCGCCCCTGGGCGGCACCGGTGAACTTGACCACGTACGTCCCCAGGTCGTCGGTCTCCACGACCCCCGGCACCGAGCCCCCCGCCCGCAGCGGGTCCACGTAGCGCAGCGCAGTCACCAGATCGAGCACACCGGTCACCCTATCCTCTCGGGCCGGTCCGCAGACCTCCCGCCCGCGGGCCGGCGTCTGCGGACCGGCCCGCCGCGTGAGCGCTCCGCCGCTGTGATTGGCTTGCCGGTGAGAACGGTCCGCCAGACCGGTACCCACCACACGAGGAGAGCAAGGTCATGGGACAGGTGCAGGCCACCACCGAGCGGGTCTACGACGCCGCCCCCGAGCGGGTGTACGAGGCGCTGGCCGACTACCAGGTGACCCGCCCCAAGCTGCTGCCGGCGCAGTACAGCGAGTACGAGGTGCGGGTCGGCGGCACCGGTGCCGGCACCCAGGTGCACTGGAAGCTGCAGGCCACCGAGAAGCGGGTGCGCGACTGCCTGTTCACCGTCTCGGCGCCGAAGCCGGACCAGCTGGTGGAGAAGGACGCCAACTCCAGCATGGTGATCACCTGGACCGTCGCGGCCGCCGGCGAGGGCCGCTCCAAGGTCACCGTCACCGCGACCTGGCAGGGCGCGACCGGCATCGGCGGCTTCTTCGAGCGCACCTTCGCCCCCAAGGGCCTGAACCGGATCCACGACCAGGTGCTGGCCAACCTGGCCGCCGAGGTCCGCTGACCGGGCCGGAGTACCAGCCGTTCGGATGGACCGGGTGAATCGCCCGGAGTTTCGAGCGGCTCGTCCGCCCGTACGAGCGGCAAGCCGTACGGGTGGACGGCCCGCCACCTGCGGGTGACGGCGGCGCCGCGGCGTGGGAGAGCCACCCTAGGCTCGCCGCCGTGCATATGACGATCCTTCACATTTCGCAGCCGGTGGACGGCGGAGTCGCCCGCGTCGTCGTCGACCTGGTCCGGGGGCAGCGCGAGGCCGGGCACCGGGTGCTGGTCGCCTGCCCGCGCGGCGGGCGGCTGGCCGAGGAGGCCGCCGCGGTGGGCGCGCTGGTCCGAGACTGGTCCGCCGACCGCTCGCCCGGCCCGGCCACCGCCGCCGAGACCTGGCGGCTGCGCCGGATCGTCCGGGCCGCCGCGCCCGACGTCGTCCACCTGCACAGTGCCAAGGCCGGCCTGGCCGGCCGGCTGGCCGTGCGCGGCGCGGTGCCGACCGTCTTCCAGCCGCACGCCTGGTCCTTCGCCGCCGTGGAGGGCCCGATGGCCGCCGCCACCCTGCGCTGGGAGCGCTTCGCGACCCGCTGGGCGCACCGGCTGCTGTGCGTCAGCGTGCAGGAGCGGGCGGACGGGGTGGCCGTCGGGGTGCACGCCGACTGGGCGGTGGTGCCCAACGGCGTCGACGTCCGCCACTACGCGCCGGCCGACCGCCGGGCCGCCCGGATCGCGCTCGGGCTGGACCTGGACGCCCCGCTGGCGGTCTGCGTCGGGCGGCTGTGCCGGCAGAAGGGCCAGGACGTGCTGCTGGCCGCCTGGCCGGAGGTGCTGCGCCGGGTCCCGCGGGCCAGGCTGGCGCTGGTCGGCGGCGGGCCGGAGGAGCAGCGGGTGGCGGAGGCGGTCCGGGAGTCGGCCGAGCCGTGCCGGGTCCGGCTGGTCGGGGACGTGCCGGATCCGCGCCCGTGGCTGGCGGCGGCCGACCTGGTGGTGCTGCCCTCGCGCTGGGAGGGCATGGCGCTGGCGCCGCTGGAGGCGATGGCGGCCGCCCGTCCGGTGCTGCTGACCGACGTGCCGGGTGCCCGGGAGTGCCTGCCGCAGGCCGAGCGGGCGCAGTCGGTGGTGCCGCCGGAGGATGCGGAGGCGCTCGCCACCCGGATGGCCGAAGCGCTGTCCGATCCGATCGAGTGCGAGCGACGCGGTGCCCGGCTGCGTGACCACGTGGTCGGCCGCCATGACGTCCGTACCGTGGTCGAACAGGTGGACGACCTGTACCGCGATCTGCTGGGTGCCGGGCCGGCGGCCGGACGGCGCCGGCCCCGTGTCCCAGAGCGGATCTGATCGTTTCACATGCCGTGAATCCCCGCCGTTCCGGCGCCGGAGTATTCGCACCCTCAACCGGATATGGGCGAGGCGTTCAATCCGACATACCTATTAATGGGCGGCTGGAATGAAACGGCAAGTCAACTTCCGGCCCCCCTGTACGGGTTCGGTATTGTCGGATTTTGCCTGCTTCGTTTCTATGTCATCCCGGAAATTCGCGTCCGGGCCCTTCGCGGCCGCTTCCAAGGTGACCGGCAGTTCCGCGATCGGCCCGTTCGCGGTCCCACCGAGAGCCGCCAGCGATGGCAGGTGCTGTCAGGACCGCGCCCACCGGGCCGGGACGGCCGCTCCTCGCCCATCGGTGCCGGGGGGTCGTCACCCCGGGCACACAGCAGGGGAGTTCGTGCGCTGATGACCATTGACCACGAGAGTGTGCCGCGATCCGGCGGGCCCCTGTCCGGCCCTCGTCTGCCCGCCACGGGGCTGCTCGACCGGCCGACCGGACCGGCGTACACCCGGGCCGTGCCGTCGCCCCGTCGGCACCGCAGGGCGGTCCGCTCCCGGCTCGCCCTGCCGCTCGCGATGGTCCAGGTCGACGCGATCGCGCTGTGCACCGGCACCGGCATCGCCAACCGGGCGATTGACCCGCCCGTCCCGCTCGCCCCGCTGCTCGGCGCCACCGCCGTCCTGCCCCTGCTCCTGCTGCTCAACCTGGCCGGCGGCCTCTACCGCACCCGGCTCACCCTGTCCGTCCTGGACGAACTGCCCGCCCTGGCCGTCCGGGCCGTGGTCGCCACCGCCTTCGCCGTCACCCTGGCCGGCTGCCTGGAGGGCCGCTGGCCCGACTGCGGCCCGGCCACCCCGGCCCGCCTCACCGTCCTGCTCGGCGCCCAGCTGCTGATCGCCTCCGTCGGCCGCGGCTTCCTCTACCACCTGGTCCGGCGGATCCGCCGCGGCCGCCCCAGCCCCGTCCTGGTGCTCGGCGCCGGGCAGCTCGGCCGCACGGTCGCCGCCGCCCTGCGCGACCACGGCGAGTACGGCATGCGCCCGGTCGGCTTCCTGGACGCCGACCCGCCGCTGCTGGCCGGCGACACCGACCTGCCCGTCCTCGGCGGCCGCGAGGTGCTGGAGCGCGAGGTCCGCCGGCACCGGATCCACCACGTGATCGCCACCGCCGGAGCCGCCGACGAGGCCGAGACCGCCGCCACCCTGCGCGACGCCGTCCGGCTCGGCTGCCAGGTCTGGCTGGTGCCCGCGCTGCGCGAGCACGGCTCGCTGCCCACCACCCCGATCGCCGGCGCCGACCACCTGTGGGGCTTCCCCTGCCTGCGGCTCGGCAGCCCGGCCATGCGCCGCCCCGGCTGGGCCGTCAAGCGCGCCCTGGACGTCACCGCCGCCGGGCTCGGCCTGCTGCTGCTCGCCCCGGTCCTCGCGCTGTGCGCCCTCGCCGTCCGCTTCGACACCGGCCCCGGCGTGCTCTTCCGCCAGCAGCGCACCGGCCTGGACGGGCGGGTCTTCACCCTCCTGAAGTTCCGCACCCTGCGCCCCAGCAACGAGCACGAGTCGGCGACCCGCTGGAACATCGCCCAGGATCAGCGGATGGGCGCCGTCGGCCGCCTGCTGCGCAAGAGCTCGCTGGACGAGCTGCCGCAGCTGTGGAACGTCCTGCGCGGCGACATGAGCCTGGTCGGCCCGCGCCCCGAACGCCCGTACTTCGTCATGCGGTTCAGCCAGGCCTACCCCGAGTACGCCGACCGCCACCGCGTCCCGGTCGGCCTCACCGGCCTCGCCCAGGTCAACGGCCTGCGCGGGGACACCTCGATCGAGGACCGGGCCCGCTTCGACAACCGCTACATCGAGAGCTGGAGCCTCTGGCAGGACGTCAAGATCCTGTGCCGCACCGCGGCCATGATGCTCCACCCGGACGGGAGCTGACCCGGCGTGGACCTGACCCTTCCGGCCGGTCCCGCCGCGGGGACGAGCGGGCGGTCAACCGCCTTGCGGCGGGCGCTGCCCGCGCTCGCGGACCGGCCGAGCCTGCTCGCCGCGGCGACCGTCCTGCTGGTCTGCGTGCCCGCGGGCGAGAAGGACGTCACCGCGGCCGTCCACGTCACCGCCGCCGACGTCGCCTCGCTCGCCCTGGTCGCGCTCACCGCGCTCAACCTGCTGCGCGGGCGGCTGCCCGCGATCAGCCGCACCGCCGGCCTGCTGTTCGGCGGCGTCGTGGTCGCCGCCGCCGTCGGCACCGCCGGATCGATCGACCCGGCCACCAGCCTCACCGGCTTCGTCCGGCTCACCCAGGTGTTCGTCCTGGTGCCCCTCGCCGTGCTCTGCTCGCTGCGCGACCGCACCGACCAGCGGCTGGTCCTCGGCTCCTTCGTGCTCGCCGCCCTGATCCAGGGCGTGGTCGGCGCGAACCAGTACCTCACCCGCACCGGAGCCTCCTACACCGGCCAGCCGATCCGCGCCGTCGGCACCTTCGGTGCGCTGGACATCATGGCGATGTCCACCGTGGTCAGCTACGGACTGCTGGCCGCCCTCGCCCTGGCCCTCGGCGAACGCGGGAAGGGGGGCAACGCCCGGCTCCGTCGGGCGATGTTCGCGGCGGCGGCCTTCCTCGCCCTCCCGCTCGCCGTCTCCTTCAGCCGCGGCAGCTGGATCGCCACCGGCGTCGCCGCCACCGTACTGCTGCTGCGCGCCGACGCCCGGCTGCTGGTCCGCGGCGCCGTGCTGGGCCTGGCAGCCGCCGTCGTCCTGATCGGCGGCTTCGGGCTCGGTGCCTCCGGCGTCACCGACCGGCTCAGCTCGATCGGCTCGGTCTCCGCCGCGCCCGACCAGTCCGTCTCCGACCGCTACGACCTGTGGACCACCGCCGGGCGGATCTGGCAGGACCACCCCGTCCACGGCGCCGGGCCCAAGGCCTTCCCCCGACTGCGCGACAGCCACGCCCCGCTGCGGCTGTCCTCCGGCAGCGACGCCGCCGACTCCACCATCGGCTTCCAGCGCGAACCGCTGCTCTCCCCGCACAACATGTACTTCCTGGTGCTCAGCGAGCAGGGCCTGATCGGCATCACCGCCTACGCCGCGCTCTTCCTCGCCCTGCTGCTCGGCTGCCTCCGCCACCGCCGCGGCACGGTCCTCGCCGCCCTCGCCCTGCTCACCTGGGTGCTGGTCGACTTCCTCTACGCCGACATCGGCGGCACCACCACCGTGCTGACCTCCGTCGTCCTCGGCCTGGCGGCCCGCGCGGCCTTCCAGGAGGCGCCCGGCCCCGAGCCCGCCCGGAGCGACGAGCGGGCGAGGGCACTGTGAACACGGACCGGCCCGCCACCCTCGCCTCCACCCTCCCCGCCCCCCGCAGCGCCCCCGTCGAGGCCCCCGCCCCCGGGGCCGACCGGGCTCCCCGGGGCGGCTTCCTCGCCAAGGCCTTCGGGGTCACCGCCGTGCTCAGCGCGGCCGGCTCCGGCCTCGGGCTGCTGCGCGACCTGCTGCTGGCCCGGTACTTCGGCGCCAGCCAGGGCACCGACGCCTTTCTGGTCGCCTGGACCGTTCCCGAGACGGCGGCGCCGCTGCTGATCGAGGACGCCATGTCCTTCCTCATGGTGCCCGCCTTCGCCCTCGCCCTGGTGCTGCGCGAGGAGGACCCGGACGCCCCCGACCCGGTCCGCCACCTGGTCCGCGCCACCCTGCCCTGGCTGCTGCTGGCGCTCAGCGGGCTGGCCCTGGTCGCCGCCCTGGGCGCCCCCCAGCTGGTCGAACTGCTGGCCCCGGGCCTGCCCGACCCGGGCCTGGCCGTCGTCTGCACCCGGATCACCGCGATCACCGTGCTGCCCTTCGGGGTGGCCGGCTACCTGGCCGCCGCGCTGCGCGCCCACCACGGCTTCACCGCCCCGGCCGCCATCTACGTCGCCTACAACCTCGGCATCCTGGCCCTGCTGTTCGGCTTCCACGGCCTGCTCGGCGTGCGCTCCGCCGCGCTGGGCGTGGCGCTCGGCAGTCTGCTGATGGCCGGTCTGCTGGTCGGCCCGTTCCTGCGCCGCCTGCGGGCCGGCCAGGGCGGCACCGGCCGCGGCCGGCGCGGCCGCAACACCCTCGTGCTGATGCCGCTGGCCCTGCTGCCGGTGGCCGCGTTCACACTGACCCGCCAGTCCCAGGTCTTCGTCGAGCGCTACCTCGGGTCGGCGCTGCCGGCCGGCACCATCTCGCACCTCAACTACGCGGCCAAGGTGTCCCAACTCGCCATGACCGCCGGCATCCTGATCTGCACCGTCACCTTTCCGCTGGTCGCCCGGGCGCTCGCGGCGGGGGACCTCACGGCCGCCCGCGACCGCGTCGAGAAGGACCTCGGCCAGGCCGCCGCGGTCGTCCTGCTCGGCACCGCCTTCCTGATGGCCTGCGCCCCCTCGGTGGTCTCGCTGCTGTTCCAGCGCGGCGCCTTCGGCCCCCACGACACCGCCGCCACCGCGGCCGTCATCCGGGTGTACAGCTTCGGCCTGCCCGCCCAGGCGCTGACCGGCGTGATGATCCGCCCGTACTTCTCGCTGCGCCCGGTGGTCCGCCGCGCCGGGGACCCGCGCGCCGAGGACGGCGGTCGCCGGCTGCTGGACTGGTACCCGCTCGCCGCGATGCTGCTGGGCCTCGCCGTGACCGTCACCGTCGGCCTGCTCGCCACGCCCCGCTTCGGCGCCCTCGGCCTGGCCGCCGGCAATGCCGCCGGGATCACCGCCACCGCGGCGCTGCTGCTGCGCGGCCTGGTGCTGCGCGGCATCCCGCTGCGGCTGCGCCGGGTGCTCGGCGGCCACGCCCGGCTGGCCGGCACCGCCGCCGGGGCCACCGCACTGGGGGCCGCCGCCGCGGGCCTGGCCACCGGTCCGCTGTGCTCGACCGTCGTCGGGGGCCTCACCGTGGTGCTGGCCTTCGCCGCCCTCGGTACCGGACTCGGGGCGCGCGAGGTGCGCGACCCCGTCCTCGCCGCCGCCCGGGTCATGGGGCGGGGGCCCCTCCGGCGGATCTCGCCGGGCCCGCGAAGTGCGAGCGCGCAGCTCGCCGCGCTGTCGTCAGTCGCCGATCCGACGAGATCCGCCGGAGAGGCGCTGGACCCGCCAATCGTCGCCGATGAAGGGAAGTTTCCCCATGGACAATGAACGGGGAACCCTCCGTTCGGCCCGGGCGGGCGTCACCGACGCCCCGTCCGACCGGGCGCGACTGCCCAGGAGCCGCCGCCCGGTCGGCGAACCCGCCCGCCCCGGCTCCTCCTCGCCGTGGATCCTGATGTACCACTCGGTGGCGGTCGAGAAGGAGGATCCGTACCAACTCACCGTCAGCCCCGAGCGGTTCGCCGAGCAGATCGCCTGGCTGCACAGACGAGGGCGGCGCGGGGTCTCGGTCCGGGAGCTGATGCGGGCCCGGGCCCACGGGCGGGACGACAAGCTGGTCGGCCTCACCTTCGACGACGGCTACGCGGACTTCGCCCGCTACGCCGTGCCGATCCTGCAGGCGTACGGCTTCACCGCCACCGCGTACGTGGTCGCCGACCTCCTCGGCCAGGACAACGGCTGGGACACCGAGGGCCCGCGCAAGAAGCTGCTCACCGTCGAGGAGGTCACTGAACTCGCCGCCGCGGGCTGGGAGATCGGCTCGCACGGCCTCGGCCACCGGGCGCTGCCCGGCCTGCCCGCCGACGTCCTCGCGATGCAGACCAGGGAGAGCCGGCTGCTGCTGGAGGAGGTGGTCGGCGGCCCGGTCACCGGCTTTTGCTACCCGTACGGCGCCGTCGACGCGCCCGCCGCCCTGGCCGTGCGCGACGCCGGGTACGACTACGCCTGCGCCATCGCCCACTCCCCGCTCACCGGCCGCTTCGCCCTGCCCCGCTGCTACGTCGGCGACCGCGACGGCGCCTGGCGGCTGCGCGCCAAGAAGGGCCGGCACCGGTTGCGGGACGCCGTCACCGAACTGAGGCGCCGCCGTCGGATCCGCGCCGAGCGGGCGGGCACGGAGCGCCGGTCGTGAGAGTGCTGCACATCGTCACCGGGCTCGCCTCGGGCGGCGCCGAGCGCCAACTCCACCTGTTGCTACGCCACTTGCCGTCGCACCAGCGCTGCGAGGTGCTCACCCTGACCAACCCCGGCGCGGTCGCCGACGCGCTGCGCGCGGACGGGGTGACCGTCCACCACCTCGGCATGCGCGGCAACCGGGACCTCGGCGCCCTGCCCCGGTTGGTCCGGCTGGTCCGGGCCGGCCGCTACGACCTGGTGCACACCCACCTCTACCGCGCCCAGCTGTACGGCCGGCTGGCCGCGCGGCTGGCCGGGGTACGGGCGGTGGTCTCCACCGAGCACTCGCTGCACGCCGGGGTGATCGAGGGCCGGCCGGTCACCCGGGGAGTCAAGGGGCTCTACCTGGCCGCCGAGCGGCTCGGCAGCACCACTGTCGCGGTCTCCCGGCAGGTCGCCCAGACACTGCGCTCCTGGGGCGTCCCGCCGACCCGGATCGAGCTGATCCCCAACGGCATCGACACCGCCGGCTACCGCCGCCCGCCCGCCGAGCGGTCCGCCGCCCGCGCCCGGATCCGGGCCGAACTCGGTCTGCCGGAGGGCAGTTGGGTGGTCGGCGGGGTCGGCCGCCTGGTCCCCGGCAAGCGCTTCGAGGTGCTGCTGGCCGCGCTCGTCGACCTCGACCCGGCCACCCGCCTGGTGCTGGTCGGCGAGGGTCCCGAGCGGGTTGAGCTGGAGCGCCTGGCCGGCGAACTCGGCGTCCGGGAGCGGCTGGTGCTCACCGGGGAGCGCGACGACGTGCCCGATCTGCTGGCCGCCATGGACGTGCTGGCCGCCCCCTCCACCGCGGAGACCTTCGGCCTCGGCGTCCTGGAGGGCCTCGCGGCCGGGCTCCCGGTGCGGCACAGCGCCTGTCCGGCACTGGACGAACTGCCGCCCAGCGCCGCCCCGCAGGCCCGCCGCATCCCCTCCGAACCCGCCGCGTACGCCGCCGCGCTGCGCGACCTGCGGCAGCTGAGCGGCCACATCGCCGACCCGCTGCCGCACCCGCCGGCCGTCGGCCACTACGACATCGCCCGGGTCGCCGCCGACCTGGGCGCCCTCTACGACCGACTGGCCCGCGTCTGACCGCCCGCCGCCGGTACCGCTGCCCCAGACCCAAGGAGTCACACCCATGACCACACCGCGCCGAAGCGCCCGCCACCTGGTCCGCCGCTGGTGGCCGGTGGCGCTCGCGGTGCCGCTGGGCGCCGCGGCCGGCGCCGGGTACGCCGTCGTCTCGCCCCCCTCGTACTCGGCCAGTGCCTACGTCCTCGTGGTGCCGCAGAACCAGGGGGAGTCGGGGACCGCGACCAACTTCGCCCAGGCCTACGGGCGGCTCGCGGGCCAGCCCCAGGTGCTCGCGGCCGCGGCCGCCGAGACCGGCCGCACCCGGGCGGAGCTGGAGTCCCTGGTGTCCGGGACGACCTCCCCGGACGCTCCGATGATCGAGATCACCGGCACCGGCCCGCGCGCCCAGGAGGCGGCCCGGACCGCCGACGCGGTGGCCCGCTCGCTGGTCGCTTTCGCCAACACCAGCAGCAGGGACACCAACGTGCGGCTGGTGACGCTGGCCCCGGCCGCCGAGCCGGACAGGCCGACCACGCCCTCCGCCAAGCTGGACGTCGCGGTCGGCGCCGCGGCGGGGCTGCTGCTCGGCTCGCTGGCGCTGATGACCCGTCGGCGCGGCGGTGCGGCCGGCGCCGAGGCCGAGGCCGAGGCCGGTGCTCCGGCAGCTCCCGAGGCCCCGTCGGCGCCCGCGGCACCTGCGGTTCCGGAGCCGGCCGCGGCCACCCCGGCAGAGGCCGCCCCGGCCCCGGCTGAGGCCGCCCCGGCCCCGGCCGCACCCCGCCCGCGCAGCGCGGCGCAGACCGGCCGGACCCGGCCGAGGACCGAGACCAAGGAAGCCGCCGGAACCGAACCGAAGCCCGCCGCCAAGACCGCCGCCAAGCCCGCCGCGAAGGCCACGGCGAAGGCCGGCACCGGCCCCGGCGGCAAGCCCGAGGCGGAGACCGAGCCCCCGGCCGAGGCGAAGACCGCCGCCGGGAGCGGGCGATGAGCACCGAGGCCCGCGCCGTCGGCCTGCCGGCCCGCTCGGCCGCGCCGGTCTGGACCACCGAGCTGCGCCGCGAGGACGACGCCCTCGACACCGTCGCCGAGGAGTGGGACGACCTGACGACCCGCTGCCGCACCGCCACCTTCTTCCAGGCCGCCGCCTGGCAGCGCTCCTGGTGGCGCCACTACGGCCGCCCCGGCGCGCTGGTGGTGGTGCTGGTCCGCCGGGACGGCCGGCTGGTCGGCGCCGGCGCCTTCATGCGGCGCGGCGGCCCGTTCGGCGGTCTCACCGGCCTCGGCGGCGGGCTGGTCGACTACGGCGACGTCCTGCTCGACGACGACTGCGCCGACCGGGCCGCCGCCGAGTTCGCCGCCGCCCTCCCGCTCACCCGCCCCTGGCACTGGCTGGAACTGCGCGAGGTGCACCCCGAGGCGGCGGTCCAGCGGGTGTACGAGCACTGGCGCGGCTCCCGCCGCCGCCACGAGGACTCGCTGTGCCAGTACCTCCCGGCCGTTCCGATGGAGCGGCTGCTCAAGCGGGTGCCCGGCAAGACCGCCCAGCGCAGCCGGGTGAAGCTGCGCAAGATCGCCGAGGCCGGGGTGCGGGTCAGCTCCACGCCGGTGGACGAGGTGCCCGCCGCCCTGGAGGGACTGCTGCGGCTGCACTTCGAGCAGTGGCAGGAGCGCGGTGTCACCGCCGAGCACCGGACCGAGCGCTTCGCCCGGCACCTGACCGAGTCCACCGTCGGCCTGGTCGCCACCGGCCGGGCGGCCGTCCACCGGTTCCACCTGGACGGCGAGTTGGTCGCGGTCAACCTGCTGCTGCTCTGCCCCTCCTTCGGCGGCCTGTACCTGTACGGCGCCCACCCGCGGCTGCGCGAGCGGCTGGACATCGCCGGGCTGCTGTTCGGCGCGGCCCTGGACGAGACGGTCGGCGCGGGCATCCCGGTGCTCGGACTGCTGCGCGGCCAGGAACCGTACAAGCAGCGCTGGCGGCCGGACCGGCTGCCCAACCAGCGCCTGCTGCTGGGCCCGGCCGGGATGGCCCCGGCGGCCGCCGCCCGGGCCGGCGCGGTGCGCGCCCGGCAGGCGGCGGCGCACCAGCTGCGCACCCGCTTCCCCCGGCTCAAGGAGGCGCTGCTGGCCCGTCGCCGGGCCTGACCGCCGTTCAGCGCCGCGAGGGCGTCCGGCTCGGGGACGGGCTCGGGGACGGGCTCGGCGACGCGGCGGCGGAGGGGCTCGCGGTCGCCCCCGGCAGGGTGGGCCGGCCCGGCACGGTCGGCGTAGCGGGCGCGGTGGGCGGGGCCGGCGGGGTGGGGGCGCTCGGCGCCACCGGCACGACCGGGGCCGGTGGCGCCGACGGCAGCGCGAGCGGCGCCCCCGGCGAACCGTTCATCAGCTGCTTGAACACCGCGGTCGAGCGCGGGTTGCTGCGGCACTGGAAGAAGCCGTGCGGGCAGTAGTCGGTGACGGTCTGGTAGGCGGTGTCGTGGGTGCGCATCCAGTCGACCATGCGCCGGACGAACTGGGGGTTGTCGCCGTTGCGGAACAGCCCCCACTCCGGGTACGAGACCGGCTTGCCGCGCCTGGCCGCGAACTCCACCTGGTCCTGCAGGCCGTACGGCTCGCGCACGTAGTCGTCGAAGGTGCTGCCGGCGGGCTGGTCGTAGCTGTCCATGCCGATGATGTCGACCACGTCGTCGCCGGGGTAGCACTTGGTCCACGGGATGGCGTCCAGGCCACGGTTGGGGGCGTAGTCGAAGCGGAACCGCTGCCCGGGGACCGAGCGCATCACCCCGACGATCCGCCGCCAGTACGCCTTCCAGGCGGAGGGGTCGGGCTTGCAGCGGTGGGTGTAGGTGATGCCGTTCATCTCCCAGCCGAGGGTGATCACGGTGTCCGCGCCGCCGAGCGCCACCAGCCGGCGGGCGAGCCGGAGGAAGTGGCTGTCGAAGTCCCCGCGCGCGCCCTGGCCGATCAGCCGGGCGACCTCGCCGTCCGGCACGTGCGCCTCGTTGGGCACCAGCATCGGCACGCCGAGCACCAGCAGCCGGGACGGGTCGGCCAGCCGCCACTGCGACCACATGCCGAGCACCGCCGGCTCGCCCTCGATGTCCGCCCAGTCGTTGCCCGCCAGATAGGTGTGGCCGACCTGGAGGTTCGCGTTGCCGAGCCACTGGGAGTATTTGCCGATCTGCGGGATGTAGTTGTCCCAGGAGCCGACGAAGGCGCCGAACGGCGGCTCGTGCTCGGGCCGCTGGACCGGCGGGCGGGCGGCCGCCCCGCGCGGCTCGAAGGCGTCCGAGGAGAGGGCGTGCCGCTCGGTCCGGCTGAGCGGCGTCCCGGCCGGGACGCTGGCCGTGGCCATCAGCAGCAGAGTGGCGGCGGCCAGCGTCAGGCGGCCGATGCGCATGGTCTGTCCTCCGGACGTCGCGGGGCGGGGGCGGAGCGGGCGGTGACCACGTCGACGGACGGTGGCGCCGTGCTCGCCGACAGTAGGCCCGGCGACGGACGGGAAAGCCGAATGTCACCCTAAAGTGGGCGATATTCGAACGCCGTCTGCCGCAAGCTCCCACCGGCCCGGCCGCGTGTATCAGCTCTGTAACGGTCCGGCGGGGCTCACGGAGTCCGTTGCGGCCGGTCCGGCCGGCCGGCCGGCGGCCGACGGCGCAGGTGGGCGGGCGGGCGTACGGGACGGGCGCGCACGATCGGGCGTGCGGCGGGCGGGACGGCCGGGAGACGATTCCGGCTGACTGGCGCGCCCGGTGAAAGGTACGCTCCGGCCGTGTCCTGGAAGCCGCCGCGTGTCCTCACCCCCCGCTCGTTCCTGCCTGCCCTGGCGGTGATGCTGGTCCTTGCGGCCGGGGCGGCGGCGCACGCGAACAAGCCGGTGCCGTTCGGCGACCGGGTGGCCGGGCCCGCCGACGCGGACGCGACCCCGGTGAACTCCCAGTCGGTCAGCTCGGCCGACCTGGACCTCAAGGTGGTCGGCCCCGGCCTGGAGGCGTACCACAAGCAGACCGGTGAGCGGGCCTGGACGTACCGCCGCGAGGGCGCCGAGGCGCTCTACCTGGCGATGGCCGGGGACAACGCGATCGTGGTCTGGGACGACGGCCTGGTCACCTCGGTGCGCCCGGGCGACCACGAGGTGCGCTGGCACCGCGCCGTGCCGGGCCTCGCGGACTACCTGCGCGCCGGCGGCGAGCCGGGCGCGGACAAGCGGACCGACGCCCAGCGCAAGAACACCGCCGTACAGCGGGCCGCGGCCGCGCTGCACACCGTCCAGCGGGACGGCTCCCCCTGGCTGGCCGTGGTGACGCCGAACCTGACGATGGGCCTGCGGGACGCCGACGGTGACCTGCGCTACAACGACCGCCCCTCCAACGGCTGCCTCTACGACCCGCTGCGCACCGTCCACACCGACTACGCCGTGCTCATCCCGCGCGCCTGCACCAACAGCAGCGGGGTGGCCGTCTCCGGGGGCATCACCGGCTACCGGCTGGACAGCAACGGGTGGTCGATGATCACCGGCCCGGCCGCGACCGTGAAGGTGCTGGACCGCAGCCTGGTGGAGATCACCGACGGCCCGATCGTGCCGCCCAAGGTCTTCGACACCAAGGCCGCGGCCCCCGAGACGGCCTGCTCCAGCCCGGACGCCCCGTTCGCCGCGGTCCGCCCGCAGAGCGGCTGCACCGACCCGTCGGCGAGTCCGACGGCGACCGTCCCGCCGGCCCCGCCCGCCCCCGCGGCGTCGGCGAGCGACCAGGCGGCCGCGCAGCAGTAGCCGGACCCCGGCGGGTACCCCGGGGCGGTAGTGCCCAGGGGCGTTTCGCGCGGCCCGGTAGACTGGCCGTCATGGCTATCTTCTCCGGGCAATAGCGGGCGGCGGCGCCCAGTTCCACCGCGCCGACCGCCGATGAAGCCCCACTTCCCGCTGCCCGGGCCCGTACCCGGCCGCCCGCCCACGTCCCAGGAGTAGTCCCAGCCATGATTTCCGCCAACGCCCTTGAGCTGCGCGCCGGTGCCCGGATCCTGATCGAGTCCGCGAGCTTCAAGGTCGCCGCCGGCGACCGGATCGGCCTGGTCGGGCGCAACGGCGCCGGCAAGACCACGCTCACCAAGGTGCTGGCCGGCGAGGGCCTGCCCGCCGCCGGCACGGTCACCCGTTCGGGCGAGGTCGGCTACCTCCCGCAGGACCCGCGCACCGGCGACCTGGACGTCCTCGCCAAGGACCGCATCCTCTCCGCCCGCGGCCTCGACACCGTGCTCAAGAAGATGCGCGAGAACGAGGACCGGATGGCCAACGGCAAGGGCGCCACCCGGGACAACGCGATGAAGAAGTACGCGCGCCTGGAGACCGAGTTCCTCACCAAGGGCGGGTACGCCGCCGAGGCCGAGGCCGCCACCATCGCCGCCGCGCTGGGCCTGCCGGACCGCATCCTCGGCCAGCCGCTGCACACCCTCTCCGGTGGTCAGCGCCGCCGCGTCGAGCTGGCCCGGATCCTGTTCTCGGACTCCGACGTGCTGCTGCTCGACGAGCCCACCAACCACCTGGACGCCGACTCGATCGTCTGGCTGCGGGACTTCCTGAAGACCTACAAGGGCGGCTTCATCGTCATCTCGCACGACGTCGACCTGGTCGAGACGGTCGTCAACAAGGTCTTCTACCTGGACGCCAACCGCTCCACCATCGACGTCTACAACATGGGCTGGAAGCAGTACCAGCAGCAGCGCGAGGACGACGAGAAGCGCCGCAAGCGCGAGCGGGCCAACGCCGAGAAGAAGGCCGCGACCCTGAACGCCCAGGCCGACAAGATGCGCGCCAAGGCGACCAAGACGGTGGCCGCGCAGAACATGGCCCGCCGCGCCGACAAGCTCCTCGCGGGCCTGGAGCAGGTCCGGGCGAGCGACAAGGTCGCCAAGCTGCGCTTCCCGGAGCCGGCCCCCTGCGGCAAGACCCCGCTGACCGCCAGCGGCCTGTCCAAGTCCTACGGCTCGCTGGAGATCTTCACCGACGTCGACCTGGCGATCGACCGCGGCTCCCGGGTCGTCGTGCTGGGCTTCAACGGCGCCGGCAAGACCACCCTGCTGCGGATGCTGGCCGGGGTGGAGGCGCCGGACACCGGCGAGGTGATCCCGGGCCACGGCCTGAAGATCGGCTACTACGCCCAGGAGCACGAGACGCTCGACGCGGAGCGCAGCGTCCTGGAGAACATGCGCTCGGCCGCGCCGGACACCGACCTGGTGCAGATCCGCAAGATCCTCGGGTCGTTCCTGTTCTCCGGCGACGACGTGGACAAGCCGGCCGGGGTGCTCTCCGGTGGGGAGAAGACCCGTTTGGCCCTGGCCACCCTGGTGGTCTCCTCCGCCAACGTGCTGCTGCTGGACGAGCCCACCAACAACCTCGACCCGGCCAGCCGCGAGGAGATCCTGGGCGCGCTGCGCGAGTTCTCCGGTGCGGTCGTGCTGGTCACCCACGACGAGGGCGCGGTCGAGGCGCTCGACCCGGAGCGGATCATCCTGCTGCCCGACGGGGTGGAGGACCTGTGGAACCCCTCGTACGCCGATCTGGTCTCGCTGGCCTGACTGGAAGTAGACGCCCCATCCGCTTTTCGGACCAGAAAATCTAGTCCTTTCGGCGTGTCCGGGAATGAAGAAGACCCGGATTCCGTTTAAGCACTTCCTGTCGGCCCGCCACTCGATCGTGGTCGGGCCGACACTGCTGATCAGCTCTTTCTCGGCACTCGGCGGCACCCACCCGGGGGCGTGCACTCTGCGTGAGCGCCCCGATGCACTCGGATCACCACCGCAGGACCACGCATTTGCGACATCGACCTTGTCGAATGGGTGGCCAGGACGCGGTCGATGGGTGATCATGGGAATCTGACCGAGCAACGCTACGAGGAGGCACGGGTGGCCGAGACTCTGAAAAAGGGCAGCCGGGTGACCGGTGCCGCGCGTGAGAAGCTCGCGGCCGATCTCAAGAAGAAGTACGACTCCGGGGCGAGCATTCGCGCTCTCGCGGAGGAGACCGGTCGTTCGTACGGCTTCGTGCACCGGATGCTGAGCGAGTCCGGAGTGATCCTCCGGGGCCGCGGTGGTGCCACGCGGGGCAAGAACAAGGCGACTGCCGCGGCCGGTTCCTGACGGTCCGTCGGCCCTGAGCTGGATGGCGCGGCGGCAGGACGCCGGCCGAGGAGACGACGGCTGACCCAGCCGGGCGTCCACCCTCGGGTCGAGTGGACCGGCCGCCGATCGTCATGTCCGGACTCTCGGCCCCCCTTCCCGCTCCGATCTTTCCGGGCCCCGGGCCCTGCCCGTTCGCGCCCAGGTTTGTTACTCTCCGGTAGCCACGTCCCCCGCCACCGGAGGTTCCCGCATGACCGCCCCCGCCACCGACCCGCAGGCCCCGAGCTGGGAGCGGGACGGCGTCCGCCTGGAGGTCGACGGCGAACTCGCCGTCGTCACCCTCTGTCAGCCCAAGCGGCGCAACGCCCAGTCGCCCGCACTCTGGCGGGCCCTCGCCCAGGCCGGGCGCGAACTGCCCGGCAGCGTGCGGGTGGTGCTGCTGCGCGCCGAGGGGGTCTCCTTCTCCGCCGGGCTGGACCGGGCCATGTTCACCCCCGAGGGCATCCCCGGCGAGCCCACCTTCCTGCAGCTGGCCGGCTCCGCGGACAAGGAGCTGGACGACGCCATCGCCGCGTACCAGGAGGCCTTCACCTGGTGGCGCCGCGCGGACCTGGTCTCCATCGCCGTCGTCCAGGGCCACGCCGTGGGGGCGGGCTTCCAGCTCGCGCTCGGCTGTGACCTGCGGGTGGTCGCCGACGACGTCCAGTTCGCGATGAAGGAGACCTCGCTCGGGCTCGTCCCCGACCTGGCCGGCACCAAGCCGCTGGTCGAACTCGTCGGCTACGCCCGGGCGCTGGAGATCTGCGCGACCGGCCGCTGGGTCGGCGCGGAGGAGGCCGCCGCGATCGGGCTGGCCAACCTGGCCGTCCCCGGCGCGGAGCTGGACTCGGCCGCCCGGGACCTCGCCGCCGCCCTGCTGGCCGCTCCCCGCGGGGCCGTCACCGAGACCAAGGCGCTGCTGCAGGGCGCCTCCGGACGGTCGTACGACGAGCAGCGTTCGGCCGAACGGGCGGCGCAGGCGCGGCGGCTGCGGGAGCTCGCGGGCATCGGCGACTGAACGCCGGTCCTCGCTGGGAGGCCCGGCCCCGGGAGAGCCCGGGGCCGGGCCTCCGGCGTGTCCGGGGGCGGCGGCGGGAGCGCGCTCGGCGGGCGGGGGACGTGGCGAAATGCCAGAGTTGGGGAGGTCTGCGATATAGCTGGAGCCGCTACGAGGGAGATGCGCCCCATGCCTGACACTCCGACGCCCGCGACCATGCACAAGAACCCCGGTGGTGCGCCGACGCCCGGACCGCCCGCCGGGGCCAGGACCGCGCCCGGGCCGGGGGCGGGCGGGGGCGGTGGACAGCCGACCGGTGAGCGCGGCCGGACGGCGCTGGCCGTCGGCGTGGTGGAGAAGATCGCCGGGATGGCCGCCCGGGAGGTCTCCGGCATCCACGCGCTGGGCTCCGGGCTGGCCCGCACCTTCGGCGCGATGCGGGACCGGGTGCCCGGCGGCAGGCCCAGCGTCGGCCGCGGGATCAAGGCCGAGGTGGGCGAGAAGCAGACCGCGATCGACATCGCCCTGGTGGTGGAGTACGGCGTGGTGATCCCCGAACTCGCCCGCCAGGTGCGGGAGAACATCATCGACGCGGTCGAGCGGATGACCGGCCTGGAGGTTGTCGAGGTCAACATTGCGGTCAACGACGTCCACCTCCCGGACGAACCGGAGTTCGAGGAGGAAGCGGAGCCGGAGCCGGCGTCCGGGCAGCGGCCCAAGCTCAAGTGACGTCCGGCGGAGCACGAGGGAGTAGCGGATGAACCTGGCCATCGTCGGCCTCGTGGTGGGCATGGCCCTCGGCTTCGCCGGGTACTTCGGCGGGTTCGCGGCGTTCCTGCTGGTGGCGGCGCTCGGGCTGGTCGGCTTCGTGGCCGGGCGGCTGCTGGAGGGCGACATCGATCTGGGCGACCTCGGGGACCTGCTCCGTGGCCGTGACCGGCGGCGCTGATGGGGGCCTCGGTTCCCGCGCCCGCCCCCGCCCCCGGTGCGGCCCGCCGGGGGCGGCTGCGGGTCGCCGACCGGGTGTACGCGCGGATCGCCGGGAAGGCGGCCCGGGACGTGCTCTCCGAGGCGTGGGCCGGGCGGTCGGCGAAGGGAGCCCCGCCCCGGGTGTCGGTGGCCAGGCCGGGCAGCACGGTGACCGTGCGGGTGGCCGTCGACGCGCCCTTCCCCGCCGACCTCGCGGGCCTCGCCCGCGGCGTACGGGACCGGGTGGCGGCGCAGGTGCTCGGGCTGACCGGGACGAGAGTGTCCGAAGTGGTCGTGGTGGTCGAGAAGTTGGTCGCCGGGGGAGCGTGGTGAGCCGGGACCGGGAGGCCGGCCCGGCGCTGCGGGTGCCCCGGCTGCGCGCGGGCCGGGCGGCACCGGCGGCGCTGGTCGCCACGGCGGTGCTGGTGACGGCGGGGGCACTGCTGTACGACGTGATCGCGGTGCGGGCCGGGCAGCCGGCCCGGCGGTGGCGGGCCCAGATCGCGGACGAGCTGGCGACGCGTCACCTGGACGACCTGTGGGTGCTGGTCGGGGCCGGGGTCTCGACCCTGCTGGGCGGGTGGCTGCTGTGGCTGGCGATCGCGCCCGGGCTGCGGCGGTGGCTCGTCCTACGGCCGTACGGGGGGACGGAGGCGGCGATCGAGCGGGCCGGGATCGGGCACCTGCTGACGGACCGGGCCGCCGGGCTGACCGGCATCGACCGGCTGCGGATCAAGGTCGGGCGGCGGCGGGTGCGGGTGTCGGTGAGCGGGCCGGTGGATCCGGCGGTGGTGCAGCGGCAGCTGCGGGAGGAACTGCAGCGGGTGGGACTGGCGCGGCCGCTGCGGCTGGACGTGCGGTCCTGGCGCGGGTCGGCCGGAGGGCCGGCCGACCAGGCGCCCGATCAGGCGCCCGATCAGCCGGCCGACCAGGCTCCCGATCAGCCGGCCGACCAGGCGAAGGAGGCGGCGGGGTGAGGCGGACGGTCGTCAACCGGGTGTTGCTGGGGCTGGCTGGGGCGGTGCTGCTGGGGGCCGGGGTGCTGGTGCTGGCGGGCGGGCTGGACCTGTACCGGCGGCTGGGCGTCCACCCGCCGGCCTGGTGGCCGCTGACCTCGCCGGACCAGCCGGTGGTCAGCGCGCGCTCCCGCGGGCGCTGGGTGGGGTCCTCCTGGTGGTGGCCGACGGTGATCGGCGGTCTGTCGGTGCTGCTGGTGGGAACGGCCTGGTGGCTGGTCGCGCAGCTGCGGCGGACCGGGCTGCCCGGGATCGACGTGCCGACCCCGGGGGCGGGCGGGCTGCGGCTGAAGGTGGGTGCCCGGGCGCTGGAGGAGGCGCTGGAGCAGGGCACGGCGGTGCTGCCGGAGGTCGAGCGGGCGGGGGTCCGGCTGGTGCGCGCGCCCGGACACCCCCGGCTGCGCGGGGCCGTGCGGCTGACGCCGGGCGGGGATCCGGTGGGGCTGGTGGAGCACTTCGAGGACGGGCCCCGGGCGGACGCCGTCCGGAGCCTGGGGCTGGCGGACCTGCCGGCCGAGCTGCGGATCCGGGTGCTGCAGGAGGCCCCCGCCGGGAAGCGGCGCCGCGGTCGTCGGCGGGGGCACCGGGAGCTGGAGTAGGTCAGAGCGAGCGGAGGGCGCCGCCGTCGACGGGGACCATCAGGCCGGTCAGGTAGGAGGCGGCGGGGGAGAGCAGGAACGCGGCGACCTTGCCGAACTCCTCCGGAGTGCCGTAGCGGCGCAGCGGGATGGCGGCGGAGGCCGCGGTGCGGGCGGCCTCCGGGTCGGGGGCGAGGGCGTCGAGCTCGCGGACCCGGTCGGTGTCGATCCGGCCGGGGAGCAGGCCGAGCACCCGGATGCCGCGCGGGCCGAGCTCGTCGGCGAGGGACTTGGCGGCCATGGCGAGTCCGGGGCGCAGGCCGTTGGAGATGCCGAGGCCGGGGATCGGCTGGCGGGCGGAGCTGGAGAGCACGAAGCCGATCACACCGCCGGAGGGCAGCGTGGCGGCCGCGGTGCGGGCGAGGCGCAGGGCGCCGAGGAAGACGGACTCGAAGGCGTCGCGCCAGGCGGACTCGGGGGTGGTCCCGACCGGGCCGGCCTGGGGGCCGCCGACGCTGATCAGGATGCCGTCGAAGCGGCCGAAGCGCTGGTTCGCCTCGGCGACCAGGCGCTCGGCGGTGTCCGGGGCGGCGTTGTCGGCGACCAGGCCGTGGGCGCTGCCGAGGGTGTCGAGTTCGGCGACGGCGGCGTCGACGGCCTCCTGGGTGCGGCCGCTGACGAGCACGTGGGCTCCGTCGGCGACGAGTTCGCGGGCGGCGGCGAGGCCGAGGCCCCGGGTGGCGCCGGTGACGATGTAGGCCTTGTTCTTCAGTCCGAGATCCATGGGGACATCTTGCCGGGCGGGGGCCCGTCCGGCTGGCCCCGGGCCTGCGGATTCGCACTGGCGTTGACGTCCGGGGGAAGGTTTACGGTCGGAACCGGCTGTTCGGGAGGAGTGGTTCGGCGTGCGGATCGGGGAGTTGGCGGAGCGGGCGGGGACGACCACGCGGGCGCTGCGGTACTACGAGCAGTTGGGGCTGTTGCCGGCCCGGCGGGCGGGCAACGGGTACCGGGCGTACGACGAGGGGGACCTGCGGCTGCTGCGGGAGATCCGGACGCTCCAGGACTTCGGCTTCGGCCTGGAGGAGACCAGGCCGTTCGTGGAGTGCCTGCGGGCCGGGCATCCGGACGGGGACTCCTGCCCGGCCTCGCTGGAGGTCTACCGGCGCAAGCTCGCCGAACTGGACGAGTGCATCGGGCGGCTCCAGGAGGTGCGCGAGCAGGTGGCCGGGCAGTTCGCCCGGGCCGTCCGGGCGCGGGACGAACTCGCGGTCTCCGAGCAGCCGCCCCTGTGTGAACTGACGGAGGAGTAGACGATGGTGCGGATCGACGGTGTTCCGGCGGTGACGGACGAGACCTTCGCGGCGGAGGTGCTGGCGGCCGAGGGGCCGGTGCTGGTGGATTTCACGGCGGACTGGTGCCCGCCGTGCCGGATGATGGCGCCGGTGCTGGCGGACGTCGCGCGGGAGGAGGCCCACCGCCTGCGGGTGGTGAGCGTCGACGTGGACCACAACCCCAGGACCCAGGCGGCGTACGGGGTGCTGTCGATGCCGACGCTGATGCTGTTCCGGGGCGGGCAGCCGGTGCGGTCGGTGGTGGGTGCCCGGGCGAAGGCGCGGCTGCTGCGGGAGCTGGAGGACGTCCTCTAGAACGTCCTTCGGTCGAGCGTCCTTCGGCCGAACGTCCTGCGGCTGTACGGCCTCCGGCGCTGTCGGGGTCCCGGCCTCAGGCGGGCAGGGCGTCGGGCTCGACCTCGGGCTCGGCGGCCTGCTTGGCGCGGTCCTTGGCCTCGCGGCGGACGAGCACCCAGACGCCGACCGGGATCATCGCGGTGAACAGCCACCACTGGATGGCGTAGGCCATGTGCGGGCCGATGTCCGAGTGGTTGGGCTCGGGGATCAGCTCGGGCTGGTCGGCCGGGGCCGGGGCGGTGGCGGTGAGCTCCAGGTAGCCGCCGAGGAGGGGGGTGCCGGCCTCCTTGGACTGCTGCTCGCTGTTGATCAGGTTGAACTGGCGGGCCGGGAGACCGGCCCGGTCCTTGACCCAGCCGCCGCTGCTGCCGGTGGTCTCGTCGGCCCGCAGCCGGCCGGTGAGGGTGACCTCGCCGGTCGGGGCGGCCGGGACGGGCGGGTACTCGGTGGCGCCGTCGCCGGAGGGGACCCAGCCGCGGTTGACCAGCACGGTGCCCTTCCCGTCGGAGAGCTTCAGCGGGGTGACGACGAAGTAGCCGAGGGTGCCGTTGGAGTCGGTCCGCTTGCGGACCACGAACTCGTGTGCCGGGTCGTACTGTCCGGTCGCCGTCACGGCGTGCCAGGTGAGGGCGGACGGCACCGCGGCGCCGGGAGCCGCGGACAGGCTGTCGAACGGCACCGGCGGCGCCGTGAGGGCCTTGCCGACCAGCTCGTTCCGGGCCACCCGCGCCTCGTGGCGGTGCAGCTGCCAGAAGCCCAGCTTGATCGTCGCGGGGATCAGCAGCAGCGCGATCAGCAGGGTGATCAGCCACTGGCGGGTCAGCAGAAATCGGTACACATGGGAACGGTACGCCGACCTCACACCGGGCTCACGCACCGGGGTGCGGGGCCACATCGCGCAGCAGCTGGAGGAAGGCGTCCTCGGTGACGATCGGGGTGCCGACGTCGCGGGCCTTGCGGGCCTTGCCGCTCCAGCTGGTCGGCTCGTTGGTGACCAGCAGGCTGGTGAGCCGGCTGACCGAGGTGGCGATGTGCAGGCCGGCCTCGACGGCGCGGTCCTCCAGCACCTCGCGGTCGGTGGCGGTGTCCCCGGTGAAGGCCACCCGCATGCCCTGCACCAGCGGCTTGCCGTCCTCCCAGCGCCCCGGGTTGGGGTACGGGCAGGGCGGGCGCTTCTTGGCCTGGCGGTACTGGGAGCCGGTCCAGTTGCTGCGGCCGGGGGTGGCGGGTTCGTCCTCGCCGAGGTCGGTGACCGCGACGCAGGTCTGCAGCGGCAGCGGGAGGCCGGCCAGGCGGGCCAGGCGGAGGCTGGGGCGGAAGGCCTCGGCGAGCACCCGGGCGTCGTCCAGGGCGTTGTGGGCCTGGCGCTGCTGGACGCCGAAGTGGGCGGCGAGCGAGGCGAGCTTGCCGTTGGGCAGCGGCAGGCGCAGGTCGCGGGAGAGCACCATGGTGCACAGCCGCTGTTCGACGGGCGCGCGGCGGCCGGCCCGGGAGAACTCGCGGGAGATCATGTTCCAGTCGAAGAGCGCGTTGTGCGCGACCAGTACGCGGTTCCGCAGGCGCGCGGCGAACTCGTCGGCGATCTCGGGGAAGGTCGGCGCGCCGGAGAGCAGTTCGGCGGTGAGGCCGTGGATCCAGACCGGGCCCGGGTCCCGCTCGGGGTTGACCAGGGTGTACCAGTGGTCGGTGACCTCGCCGTCCTGGTCCAGCTGGTAGACGCCCGCCGAGATGACGCGGTCGGAGCGGCCGAGACCGGTGGTCTCGACGTCGACGACCGCGAAGCCCTCGGCGGGGGCGGCGGAGCGCTGGGCGGGGACCGGGGCGGTCCGCGGCGCGCCGTACGTCTCGGGCTGGATCGGTTGCATGGTCCAACAGGATAAGGGGCGGGTCGGCGGGGTCCGGTCGGAATGTTCCGGTCGGGCGGCCGGAATAGAGTGGTCGGCGGGGGTGTCGTACATCTGGTCGAGATCGTTTCCGGCCGCTCGGTCGGATTTGTGTGAGGAAGAACGCATGCGCGCCACGGTGATCCACGGACCGAACGACATCCGGATCGAAGAGGTACCGGACCCGGTGATCCAGCACCCGACGGACGTGGTGCTGCGGGTGGTGAACGCCTGCATCTGCGGCAGTGACCTGTGGGCCTACCGCGGGGTGGCCGAGCGGGTGGCCGGGCAGCGGATCGGGCACGAGTTCCTGGGCGTGGTCGAGGAGGTCGGCGCCGAGGTCCGCGGCTTCGCGAAGGGCGACCTGGTGGTCGCCCCCTTCGTGTGGTCGGACGGCGTCTGTGAGTTCTGTCTCGAAGGGCTGCAGACGTCCTGCCCGCACGGCGGTTTCTGGGGGCAGGTCGGCTCGGACGGCGGCCAGGGCGAGGCGGTCCGGGTGCCGTTCGCGGACGGGACGCTGGTGAAGCTGCCCAAGGAGGCGGCGGGTGACGAGAAACTGCTGCCGGGGCTGCTGGCGCTGTCCGACGTGATGTCCACCGGGCACCACGCGGCCGTGTCGGCGCGGGTGCGCCCGGGCGCGACGGTCGCGGTGGTCGGCGACGGCGCGGTGGGCCTGTGCGGCGTGCTGGCGGCGAACCGGCTGGGCGCGGGCCGGATCATCGCGCTGGGCCGACACCCCGCCCGGACCGACCTGGCCCGGCGCTTCGGGGCGACGGACGTGGTGGCCGAGCGCGGCGAGGCCGCGATCGAGGCGGTGAAGGAGCTGACCGGCGGCCTGGGCGCGCACGCGGTGCTGGAGGCGGTGGGCACCGAGGAGTCGATGCGGACGGCGATCTCGATCACCCGGGACGGCGGCGCGGTCGGCTACGTGGGCGTGCCGCACGGCGGCAGCGCGGGCGTCGACATCGGTCAGATGTTCGGCCGAAACGTTTCGCTCAACGGTGGCGTGGCGCCGGCCAGGGCGTACATTCCCGAGCTCCTGCCGGACGTGCTCTCGGGCGCGATCGAGCCGGGCCTGGTCTTCGACCGGACGGTGGACCTGGACGGCGTCCCGGACGGCTACCGGGCGATGGACGACCGCTCCGCACTGAAGGTCCGGATCGCTTTCTGACGTTTCGTCAACAAGGGCGGCACCGTTGGACGGTGCCGCCCTTTTCGGTTGCCGCGGCCGGATCCATGAGTGACGAGAGGGGGTGATTTTCGGCCAATTGGATGATGCGAGGGGGTGAACGACCGGCTGATCGCGGTCAACCCCTTCCGGGGTGGGCGCGACGCTCCTAGCATTGCGCGGCGCGCACGAGGAATGTGACGCCCCTCACGTTTGATTCTTTCCCTCGTGTGACCGCCACATCGAAGGAGTGAGGAGACAGAGTGGATTCGCCGCCGATCGCCACTACCGTCACGGAAGTCCAACTCATCGACGACAGCGAGGAGTTCCGTACCCTGCGGCGCTCGTTTCGGAGCTTCGCCTTCCCGGTCACCATCGGTTTCGTGCTCTGGTACCTGCTGTACGTCCTGCTCTCCTGCTACGCCCCCGGCCTGATGGCCACCAAGGTCCTCGGGCACATCAACGTGGCCCTGGTGCTGGGGCTGCTGCAGTTCGCCACCACCTTCGCCATCGCCGGCTGGTACGCCCGCTACGCGGACCGGCGGATCGACCCGCCCGCCGCCGCGATCCGCGAGGCCCACGGCGCCGTCGTCCACGCTCCCCGGGAGGCCGCCGAATGACCTCGCTCGCGAGCTCCGCCACCGATCACCGCGGGCTGACGATGGCCCTGTTCGGGCTCTTCGTGCTGACCACCCTGGCCATCACCCTGTGGGCCGGGCGGCAGAACCGCAGTGCCGCCGACTTCTACGCGGGCGGGCGCGGCTTCACCGGCTTCCAGAACGGCCTGGCCATCTCCGGCGACTACATGTCCGCCGCCTCCTTCCTCGGCATCGCGGGCACCATCGCGCTGGCCGGGTACGACGGCTTCCTGTACTCGATCGGCTTCCTGGTCGCCTGGCTGGTCGCCCTGCTGCTGATCGCCGAGCCGCTGCGCAACTCCGGCCGGTTCACCATGGCGGACGTGCTCGCCTTCCGGATGCGCCAGCGCCCGGTGCGCACCGCCGCGGGCGTGTCCACCATCGTGGTGTCGATCTTCTACCTGCTGGCGCAGATGGTCGGAGCCGGGACGCTGGTGGCCCTGCTGCTCGGGGTCGAGGGGAACGCCGCCAAGCGCTGGACCGTCGTCGCGGTCGGCGCGCTGATGATCATCTACGTGGTGATAGGGGGGATGAAGGGCACCACCTGGGTGCAGATCGTCAAGGCCGTGCTGCTGATCGCCGGCGCCGCGCTGATGACCGTCCTGGTGCTGGCCAAGTACCACTTCAACCCCTCCGAACTGCTCGGCGCGGCGGCGAGCGCCAGCGGCAAGGGCGAGGCCTTCCTCCAACCCGGGCAGAAGTACGGCACCGGCACCGCCAAGCTCGACTTCATCAGCCTCGGCATCGCGCTGGTCCTCGGCACCGCCGGCCTGCCGCACATCCTGGTCCGCTTCTACACCGTGCCCACCGCCAAGGCGGCCCGGAAGTCGGTGCTCTGGGCGATCGGCATCATCGGCGTCTTCTACCTGATGACCCTGGCGCTCGGCTTCGGCGCGGCGGCGCTGGTCGGTTCCAAGCAGATCAAGGCGGCCAACGCGGCCGGCAACACGGCCGCCCCTCAGCTGGCCGAGGCGCTCGGCGGCGGTAGTGGCAGCACCGGCGGGGCCATCCTGCTCGCGGTGATCTCGGCGGTCGCCTTCGCCACCATCCTGGCCGTGGTCGCCGGGCTCACCCTGGCCTCCTCCGCCTCCTTCGCGCACGACCTGTACGCCAATGTGATCCGGCGCGGAAAGGCCGGCGAACGGGAGGAGGTGCGCTCGGCCAAGTGGGCGGCCGTCGGGATCGGCGCGGTCTCGATCGTGCTCAGCCTCTACGCGGACAAGCTCAACACCGCCGCCCTGGTCGCCCTGGCCTTCGCGGTGGCGGCCTCCGCGAACCTGCCGACGCTGCTGTACTCGCTGTTCTGGAGGCGCTTCACCACCACCGGCGCGGTCAGCTCGGTCTACGCCGGCCTGATCAGCTCG
This sequence comes from Kitasatospora sp. NPDC101108, assembly GCF_055584725.1. Classification (NCBI taxonomy): domain Bacteria; kingdom Bacillati; phylum Actinomycetota; class Actinomycetes; order Kitasatosporales; family Streptomycetaceae; genus Kitasatospora; species Kitasatospora sp. NPDC101108. The sequence continues at coordinate 27,771 of NZ_JBVJLM010000019.1, read as the reverse complement.
GTGCTGCTGGTCGTCTTCTCCCCGGTGGTCTCGGGCAGGACGACCTCGCTCTTCCCGCACTCCGACTTCCACTGGTTCCCGCTGGAGAACCCCGGCCTGGTCTCCATCCCGATCGGCTTCCTGGCCGGCTGGCTGGGCACCCTCCTGTCCAAGGAACGCCCCGATCCGGCGAAGTACGCTGAACTGGAGGTCCGCTCGCTCACCGGGCTGGGCGCCCACTGATCGTTGCGGCATGACTATGCTGGCCCGGCCCCGCCGCGACGGTGGCCGGGCCGGCTGCTTTCCCCGGAAGCCGGCCGCTACTCGGGAAGGGAAGCCACGTGCTGCTCGACACCTTCGGACGACAGGCCGTCGACCTGCGGGTCTCCCTGACCGACCGGTGCAACCTCCGCTGTACGTACTGCATGCCCGAGGAGGGCCTGCAGTGGCTGGCCAAGCCCGACCTGCTGACCGACGAGGAGATCGTCCGGCTGGTCACCCTGGCCGTGGGCGACCTGGGCGTGCGCGAAGTCCGCTTCACCGGCGGCGAGCCGCTGCTGCGCCCCGGACTGGTCGCCATCGTGGCCGCCTGCTCGGACCTGGAACCGCGCCCCGAGCTGTCGCTGACCACCAACGGCATCGGACTGGCCCGCACGGCCACCGCGCTGCGCGAGGCCGGGCTGGACCGGGTCAACGTCTCGCTGGACACCCTCGACCCCGAGGTGTTCCGCACGCTCACCCGCCGCAACCGCCACCAGGACGTGCTGGACGGGCTGACCGCCGCCGAGGCGGCCGGACTGGCGCCGGTGAAGCTGAACGCGGTGCTGATGCGCGGGGTCAACGACCACGAGGCGGCCGACCTGCTGGCCTGGTGCCTGGAGCGGGGCTACGAGCTGCGCTTCATCGAGCAGATGCCGCTGGACGCCCAGCACGGCTGGGACCGCTCGTCGATGGTCACCGCGGGCGAGATCCTCGACCTGCTGGGCGCCCGCTTCGAGCTCACCCCCGAGCCGTCCGCGCGCCGGGGCGCGGCCCCCGCCGAACGCTGGGTGGTGGACGGCGGTCCGGGCCGGGTCGGCGTGATCGCCTCCGTCACCCGGCCGTTCTGCCGGGCCTGCGACCGGACCCGGCTGACCGCCGACGGGCAGGTGCGCAACTGCCTCTTCGCGACCGGGGAGACCGACCTGCGCACCGCGCTGCGCTCGGGGGCGGACGACGCGGAGCTGGCCGCGCTGTGGCGGGCAGCGATGTGGGGCAAGAAGGCCGGGGCCGGGATCGACGACCCGGAGTTCCACCAGCCCGACCGGCCGATGTCGGCGATCGGCGGCTAGCCCTCCTCGGGCGCCCAGTCGGCGAAGGCGACGACCTCCTTGAGGAAGCCGCGCACGCCCAGGAACTGGGACAGGTGCTCGCGGTGCTCCTCGCAGGCCAGCCAGGTCTTGCGGCGGTCCGGGGTGTGCAGCTTGGGGTTGTTCCACACCAGCACCCAACGGGCGTCCGCCCGGCAGCCCTTGGCGGAGCAGATCGGGGTCTGCGGGGTGTCCATCGGGGGGCCGTCCTCGGTGCTCGGCGGGTGCGTCGTCGCCGCCAGTCTGTCACGCCGCCGCGGCGCGCCGTCCGGGCCCGTCGGGATCCGGGCATGGCGACGCCGGGCAGCCACGGGGGGAGCCGCCCGGCGTCGGTCCGTCGCTCCGACGGGGGATGCGGAGCGCGTACGCAGTATGTCACGCCGAGACCCTCGGATGGGGAGGTCTTGCATGATTAATCTGAGCTTCTTCTGAGCTTTTGCTCAGCCGATTCGGGCTCAACCACCGTGAAGCGGACGGTCAGTCCGTGCCCTGTGAACTTTCGGTGCCGGCGGTCTTTGCCTGTCCTGTACCAGCGGGCGCACCGGCCCCTCCCGTACCACCCGGGCCGAGCATCAGCGGCGTCTCCGAGGGGAAGTCGAAGGTGCTCGGCAGCGACGGCGCCCGCTCCCGGCCCGCGTTGGCGACCAGCACCGCGAAGTACGGCAGCAGCACGCCGCCCGCCAGCGCCGCGAAGGCGAGCCAGCGCTGGACGTCCCACAGCGCCACCGCGAGCAGCACGCAGAGGGTGCGGATCAGCATCGAGATGACGTAGCGGCGCTGGCGTCCCCGGACGTCCTCGGTGAGGCTGCTGCGCGCCCCTGTGATCCGGTAGACCTGCCCGTCCTCGGCGCTCTTGCCCATGTGTCCTACCGCCCTCGTCCACGCACCCGCGCGCCGTGCCGCGCGGCCTCCTCACGGTACGCCCGGGCGCCGGGGACGACGAGACCGGGTGGGCGGGGCCCACCCGGTCGGGCGTGGTAGGAGGGCCGTACGGGCCTATCGGCCGTCAGGAGCGCCGGGAGAGGTACTGCGGGGGTACGGCGTCGGTGAGCCAGACGCCGTTCTCGCTGAGCCGGAACTCGTGGCCGGCCGCCGCCATCGCGGCCGCGTTGACGGTCAGCACCACCGGGCGGCCGTGCCGGGCGCCGACCCGGGTCGCGGTCTCGGTATCCGCCGAGAGGTGCACGTCCTGCCGGGTCATCGGGCGCAGGCCCTCGCGGAAGATCGACGCCAGGTGGCGGTCGGCGGTGCCGTGGTAGAGCACGTGGGGTGGCACGGTGGCGGTCAGACCGAGGTCGACCGCCACCGTGTGGCCCTGGTTGGCGCGGATGGAGAGGCCGTCCGGCGAGAAGCCGAAGCGGCGCTTGTTGTTGGTGGCCACGACGTGGTCGAGCTCGGCCCTGGAGAGCGGCCTGCCCTTCGCCGCGAGGGCGTCGAGCAGGACCTCGACCCGGACCCAGCCGGAGCCGTCCAGGGTGATGCCCACCAGCTCCGGCTCGTGGCGCAGGATGCGCGACAGCATCTTGCTCGACCTGACCAGCCGCTTCTCGTCCATCATGTTCTCGGTATCCCCCCGTTGGCCAGCGGCTATGAGGCCTGGCTGACCGAACTCATGTTGAAGTCCGCGACACGCACGGGTGGCATCGCGGTGCGGGTGAAGTAGTCGCTCCACTCGCGGGGCAGGCAGCGTTCGGTGCGGCCCGCCTCGGTGATCCGGCCGAGCAGGTCGACCGGGGACTCGTTGAACCGGAAGTTGTTGACGGCGCCGACCACTTCGCCGTTCTCCACCAGGTAGACGCCGTCCCGGGTGAGGCCGGTGAGCAGCAGCGTCGCCGGGTCCACCTCGCGGATGTACCAGAGGCAGGTGAGCAGCAGGCCGCGCTCGGTGCGGGCGATCATCTCGTCCAGGGTCGGCGCGGACTCCTGGTCGGCCGTCTCCAGCACCAGGTTGTCGACCGCCGGGCGCAGCGGCAGGCCGGTGAGGCCGGCCGCGTGGCGGCTGGTGATCAGCTCGGTCAGCACGCCGTCGCGGATCCAGTCGGTGGCGGTGATCGGCGCGCCGTTGTCGAAGACCGAGACGTCGCCGCCGGAGCTGTGCGCCAGCACGAACGGGGCGGCCTCCAGGCCGGGCTCGTCCGGGGCGGCGCGCAGGGTCAGCGGCAGGCCGGAGAGCTTGTCGCCGACCCGGGTGCCGCCACCGGGCTTGGAGAAGACCGTCCGGCCCTCGTGGGCGTCCCGGCCGCCGGAGGACCAGTGGAGGTAGATCATCAGGTCGGCGACGGCCGAGGGCGGCAGCAGCGTCTCGTAGCGGCCGGCCGGCAGGTCGACCTTGCGGGCGCCCCAGCCGAGCCGCTTGGTGAGCTCGGCGTGCAGGGCCGGGACGTCGATGTCGGTGAAGTCCCGGGTGGCGGCGCCGACCCAGGCCGAGCCGGTGAGGTCGGCCGTCTTGCCGTTGATCTCGACCATGCCGGTGGGCTGGTCGTGGCGCAGCCGCAGGCCGGTGGAGCTGCCCAGGTAGCTGGTGGTGACCTCGTGCCGGGCGAAGCCGTAGAGCAGTTCGCCCTGGGCGGCGGCGCGGGCGAAGGCCGCGCCGAGGGCCGGGCCGAAGGCGTCGAACACCTCGATCGAGGTCTCGGCGGGCGGCGCGGTGAAGTCCGGGGACGGCGGCCGGTCGGCGACCAGCGGCTGGGCGTCCTCGGCGGGACCGGCCGCGCGGGCGGCCTCCTCGGCGGCCCGGACCAGGCCCTCGACGTCCTCGGCGGTGACGGCCTCGCGGGAGACCACGCCGGAGGCGGTGCCCTCGGCGCCGGCCACGGTGGCGATCACGGTGAGGCGGCGGCCGCGGGTGACGCCGTTGGTGGTCAGGGCGTTGCCGGCCCAGCGCAGGTTGGCGGTGGACTCCTCGTCGGCGATCACCACGCAGCCGTCGGCGCGGGAGAGGCCGAGTGCCAGCTCGACGAGTTCGTGGGGCTGCATCGCGGACATCAGTGACCCGCCTCCTGCTGGGTGTTGAGCACGTTGACGTTGCGGAACAGCGCCGACGGGCAGCCGTGGCTGACCGCCGCGACCTGACCGGGCTGGGCCTTGCCGCAGTTGAAGGCACCGCCGAGGACGTAGGTCTGCGGGCCGCCGACCGCCGCCATCGAGCCCCAGAAGTCGGTGGTGGTGGCCTGGTAGGCGAAGTCCTTGACCTGGCCCGCGAGTTCGCCGTTCTTGATGGCGTAGGCGCGCTGGCCGGTGAACTGGAAGTTGTACCTTTGCATATCGATTGACCACGAACGGTCTCCGACGATGTACAGGCCGTTCTCCACCCCGGCGAACAGGCCCTCGGTGTCGGGGCCGTCGGCGGCGGGCTGGAGCGAGACGTTGGCCATCCGCTGGACCGGGACGTGCGCGGGGGAGTCCGCGAAGGCGCAGCCGTTGGAGCGCTCGAAGCCCTTCAACCTGGCCATGCTGCGGTCGAGTTGGTAGCCGACCAGGACGCCGTCCCTGATCAGGTCCCAGGACTGGGTGGCGACGCCCTCGTCGTCGTAGCCGATGGTGGACAGGCCGTGCTCGGCGGTGCGGTCGCCGGTGACGTGCATCAGGTCGGAGCCGTAGCGGAGGCTGCCGAGCTGGTCGAAGGTGGCGAAGGAGGTGCCGGCGTAGGCGGCCTCGTAGCCGAGCGCGCGGTCCAGCTCGGTGGCGTGGCCGATCGACTCGTGGATGGTCAGCCAGAGGTTGGACGGGTCGATGACCAGGTCGTAGCGGCCCGCCCGGACGCTCGGGGCCTTCATCTTCTCGGCCAGCAGGACGGGCAGTTCGGCGAGCTCCGCGTCCCAGTCCCACCCGCCGCCGGTCAGGCCGCGTCCGTCGGGGGACGACCCCGGGACTCCCGTGAGGAATTCGTAGCCACGGCCGACCGGCGGGGCCAGGGTGCGCATCGAGTCGAAGGCGCCGGTGCGCTCGTCGACCGAGGTGGCCTCCAGGTCGGAGTAGAGCCGGATCCGCTGCTGGGTCGTCATGGTGCCCGCGGTGTCGGCGTAGAACTTGTTCTCCTGCACCGTCAGCAGGGCGGCCTGGACGTGCGAGACGCCGGGGGCGGCCAGCAGCCGGGAGCTGCGCTCGGCGAGCAGGGCGGTCTTCTCGGCGTCCGGCACCTCGAAGGGGTTGACCTCGTACGCGGAGACCCAGGTGACGTCCCGGTGGACGGGCTCGTCGGCCAGCTCGACCCGCTCGGTGGAGCCGGCCGCCCGGCTGATCCCGCCGGAGAGCCGGGCCACCGCGACGGCCTGGGCGGCGACCTTCGCCGCGGCCTCGGGGGTGAGGTCCACCCCGGCGGCGAAGCCCCAGGCGCCGTCCAGCAGCACCCGGACGGCGAAGCCCAGCTGCACACTGTCCGAGGTGCCGGCCGGACGGGCGTCGCGCAGCCGCCAGGAGGCGCTGCGGACCCGCTCCAGGCGGAAGTCGGCGTGACCGGCGCCCAGTTCACGGGCCCGGCTGAGGGCGGCGTCGGCGAGGGAACGCAGCGGGAGGGCGAGGAACAGCGGGTCGACGGCGCGCTCGCGCGCGGCGCCGGCGGTGTCGGCCGGAGGGATCGGAGGCAATCGGGCTCCCAGGTCGCGGAGGGTGGCGGTGCGGGCGCCGCAGGGGCGTCCGCACCGCATCATTTCCCGTCCACGGGGTTTCCGGCCAGCGTATTCGGCCCGGTGCGTTGCGGTTTCGGCCAGGGGCCTTCCGTGCCGTCAGGCGACGGCCTCCCACCAGCCGTCCAGCTCCGGCGGGTTGTCCACGTCGACCCGCTCGCCGGGGCGTGGGACGGCGAGTGGCACGGCCTGGGTCTTGGCCTCCTTGAGCAGCCGCTCGATCGGCTCGGCCCACCGGTGCAGGCCCAGGTTGAAGGTGCACCAGTGGACCGGCAGCAGGAGTCCGGCCCGGAGGTCCCGGTGGGCGAGGACGGCGTCCTCGGGGGTCATGTGGATGTCCGCCCAGGCCGCGTCGTACGCGCCGATCTGCACCAGGGCGGCGTCGAAGGGGCCGTGCTGCTCGCCGATCCGGGCGTAGCCCTCGAAGTAGCCGGAGTCGCCGGTGTAGAAGACCTTGCGGCGCGGGCCGGCGATCACCCAGGAGCCCCACAGGGTGGTGTTGCGGGTCAGGCCGCGGCCGGAGAAGTGGTGCGCGGAGGTGAGGGTGAGCACCAGCTCGCCCAGGGTGCAGGTCTCGTCCCAGTCCAGCTCGATGATCCGGTGCTCGGGGACGCCCCAGCGGCGCAGGTGGCCGCCGATGCCCAGCGGCACCGCGAAGGGCGCGGACTGGCTGCGCACCAGGCGCTTGACGGTGGCCATGTCGAGGTGGTCGTAGTGGTCGTGCGAGATCAGCACCGCGTCGACCGGCGGCAGTTCCTCCAGCTCGACCGGCACCGGGTGCAGCCGCTTGGGGCCGACGTGGGCGGAGGGGGAGCAGCGGTCGCTCCAGACCGGGTCGAGCAGGACGCGCGAGCCCTCGATCTCCACCAGCGCGGAGGCGTGGCCGTACCAGGTGATCTCCACGCCCTCGGCGGCCGGGCCGGTGGCGGGGGCGGGGCGCACGGTGGGCACCGGGTGGGCCGGGACGCGGCCCTCGCGCTCGAACAGCATCCGGCGGACGGTGTCGCGGTCGAAGTCCGGGGCGCCGGCGGCCCGGGCCAGGGTGGACGGCGCGTTGTGGAAGACGCCGTCGCGGTACTGGGGGGAGTTGCGCACCCGCTCCTCGCGCTCGCCGTCGGGGCGGCGCCCGAACGCCGCGGGCAGGTCGCGCAGCGACCAGGCGGTCGCGCCCAGGCCCGCCGCCAGGGCGGTGAGGGCGAGCAGTCGTCCGCGTCGGTGGGTGCTCCCTGGCCGTACCTTGGTCATGCGCCCTGCCTTCGTTTCCTCGCCGGGACTCTTCGGGGGAAGGGTACGGCCGGTCCCGGGGCGGTTCGCACCAGGGGGGCAACGGGCACACCCGCCCGTGTTGTTCCCGGACAGCCCACCCCGATCCGGGCGGGGCCCCGGCCTGCGGCGCACGGCCCCGGGACGCCCGGTGCTGCGGGTGCGGATTGTCGGATTGCGACAGTTCCGCCGGTGCGGCGCTGTGGGAGCCCGATTCGTCGCCGCCGCCGACCGCCCGATAGCGTCACACTGCGTACGCATTCCGACGTACGCGCTCACACACGGAGAGAGGTGGATCGTTGAGCCGCTCGGTTCTCGTCACCGGAGGAAACCGGGGCATCGGCCTCGCGATCGCCCAGGCCTTCGCCGAGGCAGGCGACAAGGTGGCCATCACCAGCCGCTCGGGTGAGGTGCCCGAGGCGCTGGCCAAGTTCGACGTCCTCGCGGTGCGCTGCGACATCACGGACGCCGCCCAGGTCGACGCCGCCTTCACCGAGATCGAGCAGAAGCACGGTGCGGTCGAGGTGCTGGTCGCCAACGCCGGCATCACCAACGACACCCTGCTGCTGCGGATGTCCGAGGAGGACTTCACCTCCGTCGTCGACACCAACCTGACCGGCACCTTCCGGGTGGTCAAGCGCGCGTCGAAGCTGATGATGCGGGCCAAGAAGGGCCGCGTGGTGCTGATCTCCTCCGTGGTGGGCCTCTCCGGCTCGCCGGGCCAGGCCAACTACGCCGCCTCCAAGGCCGGCCTGGTCGGCTTCGCCCGCTCGCTGGCGCGCGAGCTCGGCCCGCGCAACATCACCGTCAACGTGGTCGCCCCCGGCTTCGTCGACACCGACATGACCGCCGTGCTCAGCGACGAGCGCCGCGCGGAGATCGTCTCGGGCGTGCCGCTGGGCCGCTACGCGGCGCCCGCCGAGGTCGCCTCCACCGTGCGGTTCCTCTCGTCGGACGAGGCCGCGTACATCACCGGAGCCGTCATTCCCGTCGACGGCGGATTGGGCATGGGTCACTGATCATGAGTGGAATCCTCGAAGGCAAGCGGATCCTGATCACCGGCGTGCTGATGGAGTCCTCCATCGCGTTCCACGCCGCCAAGCTCGCGCAGGAGCAGGGCGCGGAGATCATTCTCACCGCCTTCCCGCGCCCGAGCCTGACCGAGCGGATCGCCAAGAAGCTGCCGAAGCCGGTCAAGGTGCTGGAGCTGGACGTCTCCAACCCGGAGCAGCTGGCCGGCATCGCCGACCAGGTCCGGGAGACCCTGCCGACCCTGGACGGCATCGTCCACTCGATCGGCTTCGCCCCGCAGGACGCGCTGGGCGGCAACTTCCTGGACACCCCGTGGGAGTCCGTGGCCACCGCGATGCACGTCTCGGCGTACTCGCTGAAGTCGCTGACCATGGCGCTGCTGCCGCTGATGCAGGACGGCGGCGCGGTCGTCGGCCTGACCTTCGACGCGCAGTTCGCCTGGCCGCAGTACGACTGGATGGGCCCGGCCAAGGCCGCGCTGGAGGCGACCAACCGCTACCTGGCCCGCTACCTGGGCGAGCGGGACATCCGCTGCAACCTGGTCTCGGCCGGCCCGCTCGGCTCGATGGCCGCCAAGTCCATCCCGGGCTTCGGCGACCTGGCCGACACCTGGAACCACCGCTCCCCGCTGAAGTGGGACCTGAGCGACCCGGAGCCGGCCGGCCGCGCCATCGTCGCGCTGCTGTCGGAGTGGTTCCCGAAGACCACCGGCGAGATCATCCACGTGGACGGCGGTCTGCACGCCATCGGCGCCTGACCGTCCGGCACCGCCGCTGCCCGGCACCCCCGAGGAGGGGGTGCCGGGCAGCGGCGTTTTCCGGCGAGCGGGCGAGTCACCCGGCCGGTCAGGCCTCGGCGGTCGCGCAGGCGCCGATGGCCCGGCCGGCCTCGACCGAGGCGCGCTGGGCGTCGCGGTCCCGGATGGCGTCCCGGATGGTGTCGTGGCCGATGTAGCGCTCGGCGATCAGCTCGGGGCCGACGTCGTTGCGCAGGTGCGCGCGGGTGACCTCGCCGAGGTCGGAGTAGACGGCCAGCAGTACGTCGTTGTGGGCGGCGGCCACCACGACCTGGTGGAAGGCGGCGTCGGCCTGGACGAAGTCCTCGGCGTCGCCGGAGCGCCAGGCGGCCTCGCGCCGCTCCAGCGCGGCCTCCAGCAGTTCGAGGTCGCGGTCGGTGCGGCGGACGGCGGCCAGGCCGGCCGCGGAGGTCTCCAGGGCCGCCCGGAGCTCGGCGACCTGGGCCTGGTCGGCGTCGGCGAAGCGGCGGTGCATCACCCCGGCCAGCTCGCTGGTGGCGAGCACGTACGTGCCGGAGCCCTGGCGGATGTCGAGCAGCCCGTTGTGGGCGAGGGCGCGGACGGCCTCGCGGACGGTGTTGCGGGCGACCCCCAGCTGCTCGACCAGGGCGGCCTCGGTGGGGATGCGCGAGCCGACGGGCCACTCCCCGGAGGTGATCTGGGCGCGCAGCTGCGCGATCACCTGGTCGGACAGCGGGGTGCGCCTCGGCGAGGACAGCGCCACGGGGACTCCTTGCGACTACGGGGTGGGTGGCCCCCCGGAGGGAGGTGACCGGTGGATGAACGGTCGGCACATCATGCCAATTCCAAGGTGCATCAATTCATCCCATCATTCTATGATGGCCCACATGCCTCCCGCAGCAGACATCACCGCCTCCCGACGAACCGAGGCCCGGCCGCAGACCGAGCGGCCCTCCACCCCCGCCAGGTACCTCGGCGTGCTGTTCGCCGTCGCGATCGCCGCCGCCGCCGTCAACCTGCGCCCCGTGGTCACCAGCCTCGGGCCGCTGCTCGACCAGGTCCGCGCCGACCTCGGGATGAACCCGACCCTGGCCGGACTGCTCACCGCCGTCCCCTCGCTGTGCTTCGCGCTGTTCGGCTTCGCCGCCCCCGCGGCGGCCCGCCGGATCGGCCCGATCGCGGTGGTCACCGCCGGGATGGGCGCGATCACCGCGGGCGTGCTGGCCCGCTCCTTCGCCGGCGGCACCGCGGTGTTCCTGCTGCTCACCGCGCTCGCGCTGGCCGGCGTGGCGGTGTCCAACGTGCTGCTGCCGGTGGTGATCAAGCGGTACTTCCCGGAGAAGGTCGGTCCGATGATCGGCCTGTACTCCATGGCGCTGTCCGCGGGCACCGCGCTGGCCGCCGCCGTCACCGTGCCGCTGACCGGCGCGCTCGGCGGCGACTGGCGCTACGGCCTGGGCATCTGGGCCGCCCTGGGCGCACTCGCGCTGCTGCTCTGGCTGCCGTTGCTGGTGTCCAGGCGCGAGCGCGGCGATCGGGCGGGCGGCTCCGCCGCCCCCGCCAAGCTGCCGATCACCCGCAGCCGCACCGCCTGGGCGATGGCCTGCTTCTTCGGCCTCCAGGCCACCGGCGCGTACGTGGTGATGGGCTGGCTGCCGAAGATCTTCCAGGACGCCGGCGTCGACAAGGGCACCTCCGGAGTGCTGCTCGCGGTCACCATGGTGATCGGCGTGCCGGTCTCCTTCGTGCTGCCCAACCTGGCCGCCCGGCGCGGTGACCAGCGGCTGTTCGTCGTGGTGCTGGCCTCCTGCGGCATCGCCGGCTACGCCGGTCTGGCGCTCGCCCCGGCTGGGGGCGCGTGGATCTGGGCGGTCCTGGTGGGCCTGTCCAACTGCGCCTTCCCGCTGGTGCTGACCATGATCGGGCTGCGCGCCCGGACGGCGGGCGGGGTGGCGCAGCTGTCCGCCTTCGCCCAGGGCGTCGGCTACCTGATCTCCATCCCGGGCCCGATCCTGGTCGGCCGGATCTACCAGGCCACCGGCCAGTGGTACGGGCCGCTGGGCTTCCTGGCGCTGCTGCTGGTGCCGCAGATGCTGTTCGGCCTGCGGGCCGCGCGGGCCCGGCACATCGAGGACGAGGCGGTCCGCCCGGCCGAGCGGCGGGTCAAGGCCTGACCAAGGCGGTGGGGCCAGCGGAGGACGGGCGTGTTCGGGATGGAAGAATTCCCGACATGCCCGTTCTCGACCCGAATCCCACCGACGGCCGCAAGCAGCTCGGCCGCATCGCCCTCGCCTTCGCCGCCATCGTCGTGCTGGTGGCGATCATCGCCACCGTCGCCACCTCGATGGGCTGACGCCCCGGGGAGTGGCGGCGCCCGGGGGCGTCGCGCCCCCGGGCCGCTTTTCTGCCAAGCTTGCTGGGTATGAGCGCCGACACGCCCCGCAGGATCATCGTTCTCCGCCACGCCAAGGCCGACTGGCCGAACGGCGTGGACGACCACGAGCGGCCGTTGGCCGACCGGGGCCGCCATCAGGCCCCGGACGCCGGCCGCTGGATGGCCGACTCCGGCATCAACCCCGACTTCGTGCTCTGCTCCACCGCTCTGCGCACCCGTGAGACCTGGAAGCTGGCGGCGCACGAGCTGCCCAAGCGGACCCGCAAGACGGTGTACGAGGACCGGATCTACGAGGCCAGCCCGGGCCAGATCATCGCCGTCCTCCAGGAGACCCCGGAGGAGTACGCGGACGTGGTGCTGGTCGGCCACAACCCCGGGGTGCTGGGCCTGACCCAGGTGCTGGCCGGGGACGCCGGCGACCGGGACGCGCTGGAGCGGCTGCGCCTGGGCGGCTTCCCGACGGCGGCGATCGCGGTCCTCAGCTTCAGCGGCTCGTGGAAGGGCGTCGAGCCGGGCGTGGCCGAGCTGGTCTCGTACCACACGCCGCAGGACTGACGGCCGACCCACACGTGAGGGGCGCGCGGATCGATCCGCGCGCCCCTCAGGTACGTCCGCAGGCCCGGCTCGGAGCCACTCGATCGGCTGACTACTCGATCGGGAGGCCGTCGGCCGCCTCGACCTCCTCGCGGGTGATGCCCAGCAGGTAGAGCACGGTGTCCAGGAAGGGCACGTTCACCGCGGTGTCGGCGGCCTCGCGCACCACCGGCTTGGCGTTGAAGGCCACCCCCAGGCCGGCCGCGTTCAGCATGTCCAGGTCGTTGGCGCCGTCGCCGATCGCCACCGTCTGCTCCAGCGGCACCTTCGCCTGCTCGGCGAAGCGGGCCAGCCAGCGGGCCTTGCCGGCCCGGTCCACGATCTCGCCGACCACCCGGCCGGTGAACTTCCCGTCCACCACCTCCAGGGTGTTGGCCGCCGCGAAGTCCAGCCCCAGCTGTTCCACCAGGTGGTCGGTGACCTGGGTGAAGCCGCCGGAGACCACCGCGACCTGGAAGCCCAGGCGCTGCAGGGTGCGGATCAGGGTGCGCGCGCCCGGGGTGAAGCGGACCTCCGCGCGGACCTTCTCGGTCACCGAGGCGTCCAGCCCGGCCAGCAGGGCGACCCGGGCGCGCAGCGACTCGGCGAAGTCCAGCTCGCCGCGCATCGCCGCCGCCGTCACCTCGGCCACCTGCTCCTCGCAGCCCGCGTGGGCGGCGAACAGCTCGATCACCTCGTCCTGGATCAGCGTGGAGTCCACGTCCATCACGATCAGGCGCTTGGCCCGGCGCTCCAGCCCGGAGGCCACCACCGCGACGTCCACCCGCTGGGTGGCCGCCTCCTGGGCCAGCTCGGCCCGCAGCTCCTCGGTGGCCACACCGGAGACGGCCAGTTCGACCGCCGTCACCGGGTACTTGGCGAGGCGGAAGACGCGGTCGATGTTGCCGCCCGCCGCGGTGATCCGGGAGGTCAGCGCGGACACGGCGGCGGCGGTCAGCGGGTTGCCGAGCACCGTCACGTGCGAACGGCCCTCACGGCGCGGCCGGTTGTCGCCGATGCCGGAGAGGATCTCGGCCTGAAGCTTCTGCTCCTCGGCCCAGCGGTGCACAGTGGCCCGCAGGCCGCCCTCGGCGCCGGGCGCGTGGGGCGGGGTGACCAGGGCGCACAGCGTGATGCGGCCGCGGGTGACGACCTGCTCGATGTCGATCACGTCGACGCCGAAGCCGGCCAGGGTGGCGAAGAGGCCGGCGGTGATGCCGGGGCGGTCCTTGCCGAACACCTTGACGAGCAGGGTGCGCTCGTCCGCGGTCCGGGGCTGGGCGGCGGGGAGGGGCTCAGCGGCCAAGGGCGATGCGTTCATGGTGACTCCCACGCTACCCGTCGGTCGCCGGGCCGAGGGCACCCGTCCCACGTCGCGGGACGCGCGCGCCCGAGGGCCCGGCCGGCGGCCGCGGGTAGCAGGCTGGTCACAGTCACCCGGGGTGACTTTCATCGGCGGACGGCGGGCTGGAATGATTCCCCCCGTCAGTCAGAGGAACAGCGCACCCCGGACGGGGGCCGAATTCGGGGGACCGAGAGAGCGGGGCAGGCGAGCAGTGCCGCAACTCGTCATTGAGATCAACGGACAGCAGCGGACTCTTGAGCCCGGGCGGTCCTACACCATCGGACGCAACCCGCAGTCGGACTTCCCGTTCGACGACGCCAGGGTCTCCTGGCAGCACGGGACCATCAGCTTCAACGGCAGCGGTTGGCAGCTGGACGACCACGGGAGCACCAACGGCACGTACGTGGCCGGCGCCCGCACCATGCAGGCCCAGCTGTTCCCCGGTGGCGTGGTCAACCTGGGCAACCCGGAGAACGGGCCCCGACTCGCCTTCTCCGCCCCCGCGCACGCCGCCGCCCCGCAGCCGTCCCCGGTGCACGAGGCCGTCACCAGCCGCAGCCCCGGTCCGACGCCCCAGCAGCCCGCCCCGCAGCAGCCGTGGCCGGGTCAGGACCCGTACCAGCAGCCGCAGCAGGCCTGGCCGGGCCAGCCCCAGCAGCAGTACGTGCCGCAGCAGCAGCCGTACCCGCCGCAGCCGCAGAACCAGCAGCCGCCGCAGCACGGCGGGTTCCCGCAGCAGCAGGGCTTCCCGGCCGCGCCGCAGCAGGGCTTCCCGGCCGCGCCGCAGCACGGCGGTGGCGGCGGCCCGCAGCCGACGATGATCCGCAACCTGACGGCCGGCATGCGCACCGTCAAGATCGGCCGTGCACTGGACAACGACATCGTGGTGTCCGACCTCCAGGTCTCCCGCCACCACGCCGAGCTGCGCCAGCTGCCGGACGGCCGCTACGAGATCGTCGACCTCGGCAGCCACAACGGCATCTTCCTCAACGGCCAGCCGGTGCAGCGCCAGCTGATGGGCCCGCAGGACCGGCTGACCGTCGGCCACTCCAGCTTCGTGCTGGTCGGCGACCAGCTGCAGGAGTTCGTCGACACCGGCGCGGTCTCCTTCTCCGCCCGCCACCTGACCGTCGAGGTCGAGCACAAGGGCGCCAAGAAGATCCTGCTCAACGACGTCAGCTTCGGCGTCCCGGAGAAGTCCCTGGTGGCCGTCATCGGCCCGTCCGGCTCCGGCAAGTCGACCCTGCTGCGCGCCCTCACCGGCTACCGCCCGGCCGACCGCGGCGAGGTGCTGTACGACGGCCGCAACCTCTACAAGCAGTTCGCCGAACTGCGCTCGCGCATCGGCCTGGTGCCGCAGTCGGAGATCCTGCACCGCGAGCTGACGGTCCGGAAGGGCCTCAAGTACGCGGCCCGGCTGCGCTTCCCCGGCGACACCGAGGCCCGCGAGCGCGACGCCCGGATCGACGAGGTGCTCTACGAGCTGCGCCTGGACAAGCGCGCCGACAACAAGATCACCGCGCTCTCCGGTGGCCAGCAGAAGCGCGTCTCGGTCGCGCTGGAGCTGCTCACCAAGCCCTCGCTGATCTTCCTGGACGAGCCCACCTCGGGCCTGGACCCGGGCATGGACCGCGAGGTCATGCAGATGCTGCGCGGCCTGGCCGACGACGGCCGCACGATCCTGGTCGTCACCCACTCGGTGGCCGAACTCGCGCTCTGCGACCGGCTGCTGGTGATGGCGCCGGGCGGCTCGGTGGCCTACTTCGGCCCGCCGGACGAGGCGCTGCACTTCTTCGGGTACGAGACCTGGGCGGACGTCTTCCAGGCCTTCGAGAACTACCCGGACCACGACTGGGCCGGCCGCTACCGGGGCTCGGTGCACTACCAGCAGTACTCCGCCCCGACCGTCGAGGCGGGCGAGGTGCAGCACGTCCAGGTCGCCCAGGAGGCCATCAAGCCGCCCAAGCCGCAGAGCTGGGGCTCGCAGCTGTGGACGCTGATGCGCCGCTACATGTCGGTGCTCGCCTCCGACCGCGGCTTCCTGGCGCTGTCCGTACTGCTGCCCGCGGTCATCGGCGCGGTCAGCGTGCTGATCCCCAACGAACCGGGGCTCGCACCCAACCCGAAGACGCAACTCCACCTCAACAACGGGGCCGCGACGATCCTGCTGATCCTGGCGATCGGCGCCTGCTTCTCCGGAGCGGCCAACTCGGTCCGCGAGCTGATCAAGGAACGGGCGATCTACGAACGGGAACGGGCCACCGGCCTGTCCCGGTCGGCCTACATGATGTCCAAGATCATCGTGCTGGGCATCTTCTCCGTGATCCAGGGCGCGATCATCTCCGCGGTCGGCTTCCTGCCGCGCAAGCTCCCCGAGCACGGCCTGATCGTCCAGAACATGCCGATGATCGAGATGACCATCGGCATGATCCTGCTGAGCTTCGCCGCGATGATGTTCGGCCTGATGATCTCCGCGCTGGTGAAGACCGCCGAGAAGACCATGCCGCTGCTGGTCATGTTCGCCATCGTCCAGGTCGTCTTCACCGGCTGCCTCTTCCAGATCTTCGGCAAGCCCGGCCTGGAGCAGGTCGCCTGGCTGATGCCCGCCCGCTGGGGCACCGGCATCGTCGCCACCACGCTCAACCTGTCGGAGCTCATGGGCCCCTGGAACAAGGACTTCCAGCACCCGAACTACGACCCGCTGTGGAAGCACTCCGTCGCCCAGTGGGCCATCGACGCGAGCGTGCTGGTCGTCATCTCGATCATCATCGGCGTGATCGTGACCCGGCTGCAGCGCCGGCACGAGCCGGAGGTCATGCAGAAGGGCTGACACCCCCGGCCTCGAACAGGGCGGCTCTCCCCATGAGGGGAGGGCCGCCCTTCGCCGTCACCCGCCCGCCCACCTCCGGGGCGCTCGGACCCGGGGGCCCGGGGTGGCGGGCCCACCGGCCTAGGTCCCCGGACCTGCGTCCGGGGCGGCCCGGGGCGGACGCGGACGTCCCCGCGGCGGCGGTAGTTTGGCGGTATGCCCTGCACCACCGGTGACCACCGGACCCCCGAAGGCCCGCCCACCGCCTGCGACCAGCTGGCCGGCATCGAAGCCGTCAGCCAGGCCCTGCTCGCGATGAGCCGGCACCTGGAGGTCCGCGAGGTGCTGCGCCGCATCACCGCCTCCGCCCGCGACCTGCTCGGCGCCGAGTACGCGGCCCTCGGCGTGCCCGACGACCACGGCGGCTTCGCCCAGTTCGTGGTCGACGGCGTCACCGACGAACAGTGGCGGGCGATCGGCCCGCTGCCCCGTCAGCACGGCGTGCTCGCCGAACTGCTGCACGAGACCGGCCCCACCCGTCTCGTCGACGTCCGCAAGGCCCCCGCCTTCGAGGGCTGGCCCTCCGCCCACCCCGAGATGGACGCCTTCCTCGGCATGCCCGTCCTGGACACCGAGGCCGCCGAGGACGAACCACAGGTGATGGGCGTCATCTTCCTCGCCAACAAGCGCGGCGGCGGCCTGTTCACCGACCACGACGAGGAACTGCTGCGGATCCTCGCCGCACACGCCGCGCTCGCCCTGTCCAACGCCCGCCTGTACGAACGAAGCCGCGAACTCACCCTGGCCGGCGAGCGCGCCCGGATCGCCCACGACCTGCACGACGCCGTCTCGCAGAAGCTCTTCTCGCTGCGGCTGACCGCCAAGGCCGCCGCCAAGCTCGTCGACCGCGACCCGGCCCGGGCCCGCGCCGAACTCGCCGAGGTCGCCCGGCTCGCCGCCGAGGCCGCCGACGAACTGCGCGCCGTGGTGGTCGAACTGCGCCCCGCCGCCCTGGAGGAGGACGGACTGAGCGCCACCCTCGCCTCCCAGGTACAGGTCCTCGACCGCGCGCACACCGCCGACCTCGCCTTCGCCGCCGACGGCGTCCGTGCCCTGCCGCCCGCCCAGGAGGCCGCGTTGCTGCGGGTCGCCCAGGAGGCGCTGCACAACGCGCTGCGCCACTCCGGCGCCCGCCGGGTCACCGTCACCCTCACCGGTACCGCCGCCCGCGGCGCCGTGCTGCGGGTGCGCGACGACGGGCGCGGCTTCGACCCCGATTCCGTCCGCCGGGCCGGCCGCCACCTCGGCCTGGCCTCGATGCGCGACCGCGCGGCCGCCGTCGGCGGCACGCTCACCCTGGAGTCCGCCCCCGGCAAGGGGACGCTCGTCGAGATGGAGGTCCCCGGTGCCTGAGAGCACGCCGTCGATCCGCGTCCTGCTGGTCGACGACCACCAGGTGGTCCGCCGCGGGCTGCGCACCTTCCTGGAGGTCCAGGACGACATCGAGGTGGTCGGGGAGGCCGCCGACGGGGCCGAGGGCGTCGAGCGCGCCCGCGAACTCGACCCGGACGTCGTCCTGATGGACCTCAAGATGCCCGGCGTCGACGGCATCGAGGCGCTGCGCACGCTCAAGGGCGAGGGCAGCCGGGCCCGGATCCTGATCGTCACCAGCTTCACCGAGCACCGCACCATGGTCCCCGCGCTGCGGGCCGGCGCCGCCGGTTACGTCTACAAGGACGTGGACCCGGAGGCGCTGGCCGGCGCCATCCGCTCGGTGCACGCCGGCCACGTGCTGCTCCAGCCGGAACTGGCCGAGGCGCTGCTCGCCGACGAGGGCCCGCGCGCCCCGCAGGGCCGCGGCGGCACCCTCACCGAGCGCGAGCGCGAGGTGCTCGGCCACATCGCCGACGGCCGCTCCAACCGGGAGATCGCCCGCAGCCTCCACCTGTCGGAGAAGACGGTGAAGACCCACGTCTCCAACATCCTGATGAAGCTGGACCTCGCCGACCGCACCCAGGCCGCGCTGTGGGCCGTCCGCAACGGCGAGACCCGCGAGGGCTCCCCGACCTAGCGGTCGTCGCGCTCGTCCACCAGTGCGTTGTAGGCCGCCACCTGGGCGCGGCGGGCGGTGCGCCGCAGGGGGGCCAGCACGGACCGGCGGGCGGTCATCTCGGAGGCGCTCACGGCCGCGCCGTGGCCGCCCGAGGCGATCGCCAGCAAGGCGGACACCTGGCGGGCCGACTCCAGCACCCGCACGGCGCGCGGCGGATAGCCGGGGGCGAGCAGCTCGGCGTGGCCGCGCCGGCGGTACGCCTCCAGGGCGCGCAGCGCCTCCGGACCCGCACCCGCCACATCCAGCCGGGTCAGCAGCACGGTCGCCTCGCGCAGGCCGTCCGCCAGCTCGCGCTCGGCCTCGTGCAGCGAGGGCACGTCGGCCGGCGGGGCGTCGGTGACCTCGGAGCAGCGCCACAGCACGGTCGCCGCGCGGTCCCCCTCCGGGCCGTACACGGTGACCTCCGGCACCAGGCCGAGCGGTACGCCCACCGCGAGCACCGCCTCGCCGGCCGCCATGGCCCGCTCGTTGAAGGCCGCCGGGCCGGTCAGCCCCAGCGGGTGGCCGGCCGAGGGCAGCGCCAGCCGCAGGCCCTTCACGCCCAGCACCCGCAGCCGGCCGAGCGCCCAGGTCAGCCCGTGCTGCTCGCCCGGAGCGTCCCCGGGCAGCCCGGTCACCCGGTGGCCCTCGTCGGCGCCCAGCACGGCCGTGGCGGCGTCGTCGGGCGGCACGAGCCCGCCCAGCAGGGCGTTGCCCCAGGCGGTCAGCCGCCCCGAACGGGGCTCTTCGTACGGATTGTCGGCAGGAGTCGCGAGCATCCGGCCAGCCTACGGAATCGGCGGTCATCCGCGTGGCGTAGGTTTGCCCATGCGCGTGCGGCGCACCCACCCCGTGCCCACCGGCCGCCGGAGTAGGCTCGCCGCCCGCACCGACGGCCGACATTTTTTGTATTTGGGGAAGGCGTAGGCATGAGCGACGTGCTGGAGCTGGTGGACGTATCCGTGGTCCGGGAGGGGCGCGCGCTGGTCGACCAGGTCTCGTGGTCCATCTCCGAGGGTGAGCGCTGGGTCATCCTGGGACCGAACGGCGCCGGCAAGACCACCCTGCTGCAGATCGCCTCCTCGTACCTGTTCCCGACCTCGGGCAAGGTCTCGGTGCTGGGCGAGAAGCTGGACGAGATCGACGTCTTCGAGCTGCGCTCCCGGATCGGTCTGGCCGGCGCCTCGATGTTCGACAAGCTGCCGGCCGAGCAGACCGTGCTGCAGACGGTGCTCACCGCCGCCTACGGCATGACGGTCAGCTGGCAGGAGACCTACGACCAGTCCGACGAGGGCCGCGCCCTCGCCCTGCTCGACCGCATGGGCATGGCCAACCTCACCGGCCGCAAGTTCGGCACCCTCTCCGAGGGCGAGCGCAAGCGCACCCTGATCGCCCGCGCCCTGATGACCGACCCCGAGCTGCTGCTGCTCGACGAGCCCGCGGCCGGCCTGGACCTCGGCGGCCGCGAGGACCTGGTCCGCCGGCTCGGCGCGCTCGCCCAGGACGAGTTCGCGCCGGCCATGGCGATGGTCACCCACCACGTCGAGGAGATCGCGCCCGGCTTCACCCACGTGCTGATGATCCGTCAGGGCAAGGTGCTCACCGCCGGACCGATCGACACCGAGCTGACCGCCCGCAACCTCTCCAAGTGCTTCGGCCTGCCGCTGACCCTGGAGCGCCACGGCGACCGCTGGTCGGCGCAGGGCCTGCCGCTGGGCTGACCCCCCGTCCGCCCGCCTCACGAGGGCTCCTGGGAACCGGTCGCACGTGCGACCGGTTTCCGCCCCTCGACCTGCGGGAACTGTCCGCCTCGAAGGCCCTCGCTCCCTAGGATGGTCGTGTGGACAGCTGGATCTGGTGGCTCCTGGCCGCCGCGGCCCTCGGCATACCGCTGGTGCTCACCGCGATGCCGGAGTTCGCCATGTTCGCCGTCGGCGCGCTGGCGGCCGCCGGGGTCGCCGGGCTGGGCGCGGGAGTGGTCCTCCAGGCCGTGACCTTCCTGGTGGTCTCGGTCGCGCTGGTGGCCTTCGTCCGTCCGATCGCCTACCGGCAGCTGCAGCGGGGACCGCAGATCAAGATGGGCATCGAGGCGCTCCAGGGCGCCACCGCGGTCGTCGCGGAAACCGTCGACGGGGAGGGCGGACGGATCAAGCTCAACGGCGAGATCTGGTCGGCCCGCGCGCTCCACCCGGACCAGGTCTACCAGCCCGGGCAGCAGGTCGACGTCGTCGAAATCCAGGGCGCGACCGCCCTGGTCGTCTAGGGGAGAGTCCGTGGAACCCGTCCTTATCGTTTTGGTCGTCCTGGTCGTGGTGGCCTTCATCGCGCTGATCAAGACGATCCAGGTCATCCCGCAGGCCAGCGCCGCGATCGTGGAGCGCTTCGGCCGCTACACCCGGACGCTCAACGCAGGGCTGAACATCGTCGTCCCGTTCATCGACCGGGTCCGCAACCGCATCGACCTGCGCGAGCAGGTCGTGCCGTTCCCGCCGCAGCCGGTGATCACCCAGGACAACCTGGTGGTCAACATCGACACCGTCATCTACTACCAGGTCACCGACCCCCGGGCGGCCACCTACGAGGTCGCCAGCTACATCCAGGCCATCGAGCAGCTGACCGTGACCACGCTGCGCAACATCATCGGTTCGATGGACCTGGAGTCCACCCTGACCTCGCGCGAGGTCATCAACGCCGGTCTGCGCGGGGTGCTGGACGAGGCCACCGGCAAGTGGGGCATCCGGGTCAACCGCGTCGAGCTGAAGGCGATCGAGCCGCCGACCTCCATCCAGGACTCGATGGAGAAGCAGATGCGCGCCGACCGTGACAAGCGCGCCGCGATCCTCACCGCCGAGGGCCAGCGCCAGGCGCAGATCCTCAAGGCCGAGGGTGAGAAGCAGGCGGACGTGCTCCGGGCCGAGGGTGAGGCGCAGGCCGCCGTGCTGCGCGCCGACGGTGAGGCGGCCGCGATCCGGACGGTCTTCGAGGCCATCCACGACGGCGACGCCGACCAGAAGCTGCTCGCCTACCAGTACCTGCAGACCCTGCCCGAGCTGGCCAAGGGCGACTCCAACAAGCTGTGGATCATCCCCAGCGAGGTCGGCGACGCGCTCAAGGGCCTCGGTGGCGCCTTCACCGGCCTGACCGGCAACGGCGGCGGGGCCAACGGCGCCGCGGTGGCGGCGCCGAGCGTGCCGCAGGCGCCCCCGGCGGCCACCCAGGTGCCGATCGACCCGGCGGCCGGGCCGCGGCCGGTGGACGTCGAGAAGGGTGCCGCCCGTCCCCGGGTGGACCCGGCGCGGGAGTACCGCAAGATCGACCCGGAGTGATCGGCCGAGTTCTCCGGCCGGGGGCCCGCTGCCTGGTGGTGGCGGGCCCCCGGCGTCTTTCCGGGTCGTGCGCCGTGCAGGCGGCGGCGCGGCGTGGGGGCGTGGGGGCGGTATGGGCGGTGTGGCGTGCGTCCCGAATCGTGGGCGGGCCTGGTCCGGCCGGGGCGGGGTCCGGCATGATCCCCTCGGACAGGACCGCGAGGAGAGGTGACCCATGACGCTCTGGGAGGCGATCGCCGTCCTGGCGGCCGGCGTCGGGGCCGGGATGATCAACGTGATCGTCGGCTCCGGCACCCTGATCACCTTCCCGGTGCTGCTCGCCGTCGGCATCCCGCCGGTGACCGCCAACGTCTCCAACTCCTTCGGCCTGGTGCCCGGCTCGCTCAGCGGCGTGATCGGCTACCGCCGCGAGCTGGTCGGCCAGGGCCGCCGGCTGCGGCGGATGGGCACCGCCTCGCTGCTCGGCGGGCTGCTCGGCGCACTGCTGCTGATCAAGCTGCCGAGCGGGGCCTTCGACGCGATCGTCCCGGCGCTGATCCTGCTCGCGCTCGTCCTGGTGGTGATCCAGCCCCGGGTGGCCAAGGCCGTCGCGGCGAGGCGGCGGGCCGACGGCGACCCGGACGGCAGTCCGGTGCTGCTGGCCGGGGTGTTCCTCACCGGCATCTACGGCGGCTACTTCGGCGCCGCGCAGGGCGTCCTGCTGATGGCGCTGATGGGCATGCTGCTCCAGGAGGACCTGCAGCGGATCAACGCCGTGAAGAACGCCCTGGCGATGATCGTCAACGGGGTCGCCGCGCTGTTCTTCCTGTTCACCTCGACGGTGAACTGGACGGCTGCCGGGCTGATCGCGGTGGGTTCGCTGGTCGGCGGCCTGCTGGGCGCCAAGGTCGGCCGCCGCCTGCCGCCGACCGCGCTGCGCGCGGTCATCGTGGTGGTCGGACTGGTGGCCGTCATCAAACTGCTGCTGAGCTGAACTACGGTCGGACCGTAGGACTGACCGACCGTCGGACCGTACCAACAACGGAGGAGACAAGCCATGGCACTGGAGATGCGCGGGACCTGCGAGCGCTGCGAGGTGTCGCTGACCGCCGACGGCCCCGCCTCGATATGTTCCTACGAGTGCACCTTCTGCGCGGACTGCACCGAGGCCATGGCCGCCAACTGCCCCAACTGCGGAGGCGAACTGGTGACCCGTCCGCGCCGGAAGGCCGCCTGACCGGCATCCGACCGGCACCACCGACGAGACCCGGAGCGCACCGATGGGCAAGAGGGCACGACTGAGCGAGGACGAGATCGCGGCGGCGCTGGCGGACGTGCCGCTGTGGAGCCGGGACGGCGACAGCATCGTCCGCAGCGCCGACGCCCCCGACTTCCCGGCCGCGATCCGGGTGGTCGTCGCCGTCGCCGAGCAGGCCGAGGAACTCGACCACCACCCCGACATCGACATCCGCTGGCGCACCCTGCGCTTCGTGCTCTCCACCCACAGCGAGGGCGGCCTTACCGGCCTGGACTTCACCCTCGCCGCCCGCATCGACGAGGCCCTGCGCGCCGAGTCGGCGGCCTGAGACCCGGCCCCCGCCACCGCGTCGAGGGCCCGGGTGGCGGGCCCGGGCGGGCGTGAGATGCTGACTGCCGCAATCGGCAGGCCGGCTGGGGGGCTGGGAGGGACGGAACGGTGGCACAGGAGCCCTTCGGAGACGCCCATGCCCAGCAACAGCCGTGGCACCCCCAGGGCGGGCAGGACTGGCAGGGCTACTACGACCCGCAGCAGCAGGCGGCGCAGTGGCAGCAGACCGAGCCGTCCGGGCAGTGGCAGTACGAGCAGGCCCCGTACGAGCAGCAGGGCGGGTACGCGCAGACCGGGTACGTCGAGGGCGGCTACTTCCACGGGCAGGGCTTCGCGGGTCACGGCTACCAGGAGCAGGCCCAGGCGCACGGGTCGTACGGCGGGCAGGAGCAGTACCAGCCGTACCAGCAGCAGTACCCGGGCCACGGGCAGCAGCCGTACGCCGCGGCCGCACCGCAGGCCCAGCAGGTGGGGGAGGGGCTGTACGTCCCGGCGGGGGCCGAGTACTCGGCCGACGGCTACGTGCGGATCGAGGAGTCACCGGCGGAGCCCGAGCCGGCCGTCGAGGAGTCCCCGGCGGGGGCAGCGGCCTCGGTGGCGGCTCCCGCCGTTCCCGCCGAGCCCGGCGAGCCCGGCGCGCGCTCGCGGGCCGCTCGGCGGGGCGGTCGCGGTGGTGACGGCGGTTCCGGTTCCGCCTCTCCTTCCTCTCCTTCCTCCCCTTCTTCTCCTTCTTCTCCCTCCTCTTCCTCGTTGGTGGACAAGGTCCGGACGGCCGTCCTGACCGGGGAGCACGTGCCCAGCCGGCGGGCCCTGCTGGTGCGGGCCGGCGCCGGGGTGGCCGCGCTCGGGGTGCTGATAACGGCGGCGCTGACGGTCGGTGCCGAGGGCGGCGGCAGCGCGTCCGCGTCCAGTGGGGGTGAGCCCGGCTTCACGGTGGCGCACACCAGGATCTGGTCGGCGCAGCCCGCGGCCGCGCAGCAGACGGGCGACGACACGCTGGTCGGCAGCTGGCTGCTGGCCGACGCGGTGGTCCGCGCCGACGGCGCCGGCGTGCGCGCGTACGACCGGGCGACGGGCAAGCCGACCTGGTCGGTCGAGCCCCCGGCGGCCGGGGCCGTTCCGTGCGGCCTCTCGGCGAGCGTGAACCAGGCCGGGCTGGGCGCGGCCCTGTTCCGGCCGCAGGCGGCCCCGAAGAGCCCCTGCACCCTGGTCGCCGCCGTGGACACCAAGACCGGCAAGACCACCTGGAGCAAGAGCCTCTCGGAATCCAAGGACGCCTACTCGGCGCGGATCGGCGTCACCGACGACATGGTGATCGCGGTCGGCGACGACCGGGCGGCGGCCTGGGCGGCCGCCGACGGCAAGGACGTCTGGCAGTACACCGGGCAGGGCAAGTTCTGCACGCTGTCCGGCGGCGTCAGCGGCAGGACCGTGCTGGTCGCCTCCTCCTGCGCCGACTCGACGCCCGCCGACCAGGCCGTCGCGGTGAACGCGACGGACGGCAAGGTCAGCTGGTGGCGAGGCCTGAACAACCAGCCGAAGACGGTGACGGTGCTCTCCGCCGAACCGGCCGTGGTGCTCACCACCGGCGGTAGGCCCGAGGACGACCGGGTGTTCGCCTGGGGCTCCGCCGGTGACCCGGCCGTCGAGATCCCGGTGGTCACCGACGGCGGCCGGTTGAACGTCACCCATGGAACGTTTTCGGCCACGCCCGAGGTGTTCTTCGAGGGCCGCACGATGGTCGCCGCGACGACCCCGGCGAACGGCGGCGGGCCGGTGTCCGCGGTCGGCTACGACCTGGACACCGGCAAGCAGCGCTGGAAGACGCCGACCGCCGCCAAGGGCACCTCCCGGGCGGTCGGCATCGACGGCGGCTCGCTGGTGCTGGCCGCCGACGAGCGCCGCGACCAGCCCGCCCGCCTCGGCCGCTTCCCGCTGGCGGGCGGCCAGGAGGCGGTCGGCGGGAACTTCCCGCCCGGCACCGGCTCGCTGCTGCTCTCCGGGCGGGTGCTGATCGGCGGCGGACAGGTGGTCGTGGTGCCGGAGCACGCGGCCAACTACGGCACGGCGGCGGGGTACCAGGCGAAGGGCTGAGGCCGGACCGGGCCCGGGCCTGGTTCCCGGTCCGGCGCCCGGCTCCCCGTCAGGCCGCCGTGACGGGCTGCCCCGGCACGGCCGGCAGCCAGTCGGCGAGCTCGCGGGCCTCCGAGCCGCGCAGCCCGAGCGCGAGCATCAAGGTGGCCTGCGGGGTCGGCACGAACGGCCGCCGCAGCAGTTTCATCCCGGCCTGTTCCGGCGTCCGGTCGGCCTTGCGCTGGTTGTCCTCCGCGCACGCGGCCACGGTGTTCATCCAGCTGTCCTCCCCACCGCGCGACCTGGGCTGCAGGTGGTCCACCGTGGTGGCCCGGCGCCCGCAGTACGCGCACAGGTGCTGGTCCCGGGCCAGGACACCCCGCCTCGACCACGGGGCCTGTTGTCGGAACGGCACTCTCACGTACCTCTGCAGCCTGATCACCCGTGGCACCGGGACGGCCACACCCGTCCCCCGGATCGAGCGCAGCGGGTGCGCCTGCTCCACCACCGCCTTGTCCTGGAGCACCAGGACGACGGCGCGCTGGAGCGACACCGTCGTCAGGGGCTCGTAGCTCGCGTTCAGAACCAGCGTGTTGCGCACTCGGCACACCCTTCCCACGGGCGTGCCACGGCGGCACGACCGTCTCCACACACGTCACTGCCGCCGCACGGCGGTGACCCCACTCTGAATGGGCCCACAGCCGACGAACAACGGAATTTCCGGTGTCGAGGAGGAACGCGGGCAGCGGGGCCGCCGACCGGACCCGGTGCCTCGGGGGAAACTCGCTGGCCGGAACCGCGTAGGCTCTATCAGGCTGGAGCCGTACCGACCCCGGGCCCGACCGAACCGGGCCGACAGCGGGCGGGCGCCCGATCGAAGGAGAAGCGTGACCGTGACGGACATCGTCGACGAGCTGCGGTGGCGTGGGCTGATCGCCCTGTCCACCGACGAGGACGCACTGCGCAAGGCGTTCGCGGACGGCCCGGTCACGTTCTATTGCGGCTTCGACCCGACGGCCCCCAGCCTGCACCTCGGCAACCTGGTGCAGATCCTCACCATGCGCCGCATCCAGCAGGCGGGGAACCTGCCGCTCGGCCTGGTCGGCGGCGCCACGGGCCTGATCGGCGACCCGAAGCCCACCGCCGAGCGCGTGCTCAACGACCCCGAGACGGTGGCCGGCTGGGTCGAGCGCCTGCGCGGCCAGATCTCGCGGTTCCTCGACTTCGAGGGCCCGTACGCGGCGCGCATGGTGAACAACCTGGACTGGACGTCCGGGATGTCGGCCATCAGCCTGCTGCGCGACGTCGGCAAGTACTTCCGCGTCAACAACATGATCGCCAAGGAGGCCGTCGCCCGACGGCTCAACTCCGACGCGGGCATCAGCTACACCGAGTTCAGCTACCAGATCCTCCAGGGCATGGACTACCTGGAGCTGAACCGCCGCTACGGCTGCACCCTGCAGACCGGCGGCAGCGACCAGTGGGGCAACCTCACCGCCGGCACGGACCTGATCCGCAAGGCCGAGGGCAAGTCCGTGCACGCGCTGGCCACGCCGCTGATCGTCAAGGCGGACGGCACCAAGTTCGGCAAGACGGAGTCCGGCACGGTCTGGCTCGACCCCGAGCTCACCACCCCGTACGCCTTCTACCAGTTCTGGCTGAACGCGGACGACCGGGACGTCTCCAACTTCCTGCGGATCTTCAGCTTCCGCTCGAAGGAGGAGATCGAGGAGCTGGAGCGCGAGACCGCCGAGCGCCCCGCCGCCCGCCTCGCCCAGCGCGCGCTGGCCGAGGAGCTCACCACGATGGTGCACGGCGCCGAGCAGTACGAGCGTGCGGTCGCCGCGTCCAAGGCGCTGTTCGGCCAGGGCGACCTGGCCGACCTGGAGGCCCCGACCCTGGCCGCGGCCCTCGCCGAGGTCCCGAAGGCCGAGGTCACCGAACTCCAGCCGGTGGTCGACCTGTTGGTCGCCGTCGGCCTGGCGCCGAGCCGCTCGGCCGCCCGCCGGACGATCAAGGAGGGCGGTGCCTACCTCAACAACGTCAAGGTGACGGACGAGGAGGCCGTGCCCACCGAGGCCGACCTGCTGCACGGCCGCTGGCTGGTGCTGCGCCGTGGCAAGCGCAACCTGGCGGCGGCGGAGCTGGTCACGGCCGGCTGACCGGTCCATCGACCTGTCAGTTGATCTACTGGCTGAAAGAACACCCGCTCTGAGCTGCGGCTTCGAGCCCCGAGGGCCGGATCTGGACAGATCCGGCCCTCGACGTTTGACGATGTCCTCCAGGTGGCCTAGTGTTGAACGAGTCGCTGGAGCGGCCACCCACTCAGCAAGACCCACCCTCACACCTCGAAGCCCATTCACTTGGGTCCGTCGGCGTTGCCGTCACCGGATGTGAGTGTGGATTTCGATTGACTCTCGGAATGCGCTAATGTGGTGGACGTCGCAGAAAGCGGCCCCGACCCAGTTCGGGAAATTGGATGAATGAAACTCCGGAAAACGGAGCGGAAAACATCTGATAAGCTGGGAACACGAAAGAACGAAGCGCCCGGAGGGCCCGCTGGAAGGCGGTCCGAAGGAAGCGTCC
>NZ_JBVJLM010000018.1:104949-132021 GCF_055584725.1 Kitasatospora sp. NPDC101108 | reverse complement strand
CGCTGGGGCGGGGGGGGGGCTTCGCGCGGGGGCCGTGGGGGGGGGGCGGGGGGGGGGGGGGGGCCGGGGGGGGGGGGGCCGGGTGGGGGGGGGGGGGGGGGGGGGGGCGGCCCCCCGGCCCGACCGGGGTGGGGTGCGGGTCGGTCAGCCGCCCAAGACCTTCACGTGGGACCGCTGGATGGTCGTGTTGGCGAACTCGGCGTGGCCGGTCGCGGCGCGGTGGTCGGTGTGCCAGGTACTGCCGATGATGCCGTGTTCGGCGATCTCCGGGTTCGGGTCGGCGTCGGTGACCCACGGGCTCCGCTTTCCGCAGGTGAGGCACTCGGCGAACGACACCTCGACCGTGACGCCGCTGGTGATCCGGGTGTTCTGCACGTGGGCGACGGCGGCGGCCAGGTCGTCCGGGGCGGCGGGTGCCGGCGGGACGACGGGCACCTCGTCGGGGGCGAGGCGCCGGAGCTGAATGCCGCCGGCGTACTCGGCATCCCGCACGTGCGGTTCGGTGAGGGCGTTGCTGCGGGCGTCGTAGTGGTCAAGGCCGGTGGCGTGGTGGATCACCTGCTCGTCGCTGTTGTAGACGGCCCAGGTGTTCGACTTGACCTCCGTCCCGGGGTTCTCCTGGCGGAGGACGAGCGGTCGGCGGGCCTGGCGTGCGGCGGCGTGCACCGCGCTGGACGGCTCGGCGTTGCCGGCGGTGATGAGGGAGTACAGCCGCTCGGCGACGTCTGCTGCGTCGTAGGTGGGGTTGAACGGGGACGGGTAGGCGACGGTGCGGCCCCAGCTGTCGGTGGCCGTGGCCCTGTGCGTCCAGCGCGCCCCGGGGTGGGGCGTGATGGTGACGGTGTAGCCGGCGGCGTCGCCGCTGTTCTTCGAGAAGCTCTCGGCCGCGCCCATGGCGATGGCGTAGAAGGCGCGGGTGAACTCCTGGAGGCGGGTCGAATCGTCCTGTTCCTCGCCAGCCGCGGTGGTGCTCGCCTCGGCCGGACGGGCCGTGACGTCGGTGTTCCTCGCCAGCGTGAGGGGGTGCTCGGCGTGTGCGTCGCACAGGTGGGTGTCGGTGCGGTGCCGGGGGTTGGCCCCGCTGGTGTAGCGGATGACGCGGGTGGCGGGCTCCTGGCATCCGTGGTGGCGCCGCTCGGAGGCGGGGTGTTCGCACTGCCCCTCGGGCGTGACCGCCGGCGTCTCCTCCACGGGGTCGGTGCCGGCCGCCGGGGCCGTGGCGGGCTCCTGCGCGGCGGCGGGGTAGAGGTAGTACCAGTGGGTGGTGTCGATCTGGACGCAGTACTTCTCGCCGGGCTCGACCTCGACGAGCTTCGCGTCCTGGTAGCGGTCGAGGGCCTGCCAGGCGTGGGCGGCCTGGGCGGGGACGAGGGCGCCCCGGCTCTCGTCGTACATCTCCGCCCTCGTCAGCTTCATGGCCAGGGTGGCGATTCGCTTCTTGTGGTTCTTGGGGATGGTGGTGGTCATTACCCGCCCTCTCATTCGATGACGTAAATCTATGGGTCGGCGGACGGCGCGGTCAAGTCGCGGCCGGTGAGCGCCGTGCCGCCGTCGTTACGGGGCGACGGCGGCACGGTGATGCGGTGGGACGGGCCGCCCTGATCAGCGACTCAAGCGACCCAAATCCCGGCAGGGCGTCACGAACAGGCCGGGCGTCCAGCCGGGTTGGCTGGGAGGACGCCCGGCGGTCAGTCGTCCTGGTCCTGGTCGTTGTACTCCGCGCAGCACGCCTCGCAGGAGTCCTGACGTTCGCCTTCGTGGTCGGGGCAGATCCGGGTCCAGGTGACGGCCGGGTCGTCGGCCGGCGCCTCCGCCTCGGCGTTCTGCTCCGCCGCGTAGTTGGCCACGTCGACGGCGCAGTCGTAGGCGTACATGCAGCCCTCGTCGCCGAACACCCCCCACTCGTCGCGGCCGCTGGCGCCCGCGCACTCCTTCGCCGGGTCGCCGGCGGCGTCGGCCCGGGGGGTGCGGCCGTGTACGCAGGCGGGACGGACGGCGATGCAGGCGGGGCACCGGTGCGCGGCGGCGGGGATGCGGGCCCACGGGACGGCGGGGGCGCCGTGGTCGGTCAGGCGGGTGCCGCAGGCGGCCGAGGTGGGGGTGACGCGGCGGTGGTGGCCGGTGCAGCCCACGGCGTAGGCCGTGGTCCACTCTCCGGGGACGTCGGCGGCGGCGTCGGGCATGAGGAGGCCGGCGGATTCGACGCGGCCCCGGTGGACGTTCGGGCCGGCCACGTACTCGGTGACGTACCCCTGGGGCACGCGCCAGCCGTAGCGGAGCAGGACGGCGCCGAAGTCGTAGTCGTCCTGGGGTGGGGTGGTGAACGTGGCGATGGGGTCGGTGCCGCCGCCGATCTCGTAGATGCCGTACCGGTCCTCCCGCTCGTCGGGGCCGGGGCCGTGCTTGACGCCCATCGCGACCTGCACGCGGTACTTCGTGGCGGCCGGCCGCGCCGGCGGGGCGACCGGCTTCGGGTTGGTGACGGCCTCGATGGCCTCGCGGCGGGTGTCCCTGCCGCTGACGACGGGTTCGCGGCGGCCGCCGGTGCGGATGCGCTCGATGTTCCAGGAGCCGGGGCCGGCGGCGAAGCGGGTGGTGCGGTAGCGCTGGCCGTCGTGCTCGAACTCGTACGCGGGGTAGCTGCCGGTGTCGATCTTGGTCAGCTTCGGCAGGGTGTTCATGGTGGGTCCTCTCGGCTGGGTGGGGCCCGGCCGCCGCCCGGCGGCCGGGCCGGGGTGGTCAGCGGCTGGGGCTGGCGGTGCTCTGGAAGGCGGTGCGCTTCATCTCGCGGCGGAAGAAGAGCTGGTGACCGGTGGCGCGGGCGTGCTCGTCGTGCCAGGTGTGGCCGAGGGCGCCGTACTCCGTGCGCTCGGCGACGGGGCTGGTGGTGACGATGACGGGGCCCTGCTGGTGGCAGGTGCGGCACTCCGCGAACGTGGCCTTGGTCGTGAGGTGCCAGGGCATCCGCCCGTCGAGGACGTTGATCACCTCGCGCTGCGCGGCGTCCTGGTGGCCGTCCGCCGGGGTGGTGGCCACGGGCGCGGTGTACGGCTCGGCGGGCACCGGGGCCTTCCCCATGTCCTGGTAGGCGAACTGGGCGGTGGACGTCTTGATCTGGTCCACCTTGTTGTCGTACTGGTTCTGGTGGGCTCGCTCGGCGTCGTCGAGGTCGGCACGGTTGATCCGGCGGCTCACCACGCCGCCGAAGAGGCGGACGACGGTGGCGACGACCCCGTTCTCCCGCTCGGCCCGCCGGATGGCGCGGTTGAGGTCGTCGTGGGTGGGGGCGAAGACGCGGAGCAGCGGCTCTTCCGTCTCCGGGTGCGAGAGCTGGTGCCAGTCGGACGGGTTGGGTGCGCGCTCGGGGACGGTGGGGGCGGCCCACCGCTCGGCGATGGCGGCGATCTGCTCGGTGCTGTAGCCGCGCGCGGCGAGGAGGGAGCGGGCCTCGGGGGTGTTGAACGGGTTGTCGTCGTCTCCTTCGGCTTCGGCCTGCTCGGCGGCGGCCTTCTCCTTGGCCAGTGCGGCGGCGGCGGCCTTCTCGGCGACGGTGGGGCGGCGCAGCGTGAAGTAGCTCGCGCCGCAGTTCAGGATGGTGAGCTTCTCGCCGTCGCTGCTGAGGACGAGGCGGGCGCGGCGCCAGGCGTGCAGTGCGGCGCGGGCGGTGTCGGTGTCGGTGGGCAGGTTCTCGCCGGAGGCGTCGTCGTAGCGGGTGACGACGGTGTACTCGCTGAACAGCCGGTCGATCTGGTTGGTGGCGTTGCGTCGGATCGTCTTCATGGGGGCCTCTCCCTCGTCCCTTTCGATGACCTAAATCTATGACAGGGAGGGGGGTGAGGCAAGCTCTACCGAGCGGCGGAATGCCGTAGGCCCGTCACCCCGTGGATACGGGGTGACGGGCCTACGGACGTTCGACGCGGGCGGCGGCCGCCGTCAGGCCGGGCCGTGGACGATCCGGCCGCACTCCTGGCCCTCGGCCCACTGGGAGACTTCGCGCTCCGTTCGCGCGCGGGCCTCGGCGACCGACTGCCGCAGGTTCGCCGCCCACCGGGTCTTCCCCCGGGCCTGGTTGCGGTCGGCGCGGCGGAGGAGGTTGGCGGCATTGTGGCCGTCGTTGTAGACGGAGTAGAGGGCCGCCTGCCGTGCGCACGTGACGCCGTCGAGGTGCGTGAAGGCGGTGCCCTCGCACCCGTCCTCGCATGCCGGCATGCGGACGAGGAGGTCGTAGTTGGGGTTGTCCGGGCCGACCACCAGGTCCTCGGCCCCGCCCGGGCAGCCGGGGATGCGGATGACCACCTCGGCGAAGCCGTCGTGGGCGAAGGCGGCCCGGCGGGCGGCCTCGCGGCGGTCGGCGGCGTGACGGGCGGAAAGTGCGCCGGCGGCGGTGAGGTGGCCGTAGCCCTCGGCGGTGCGATAGGTCCAGGCGATGGTGGCGCCGTCGCGTTCGACGGCGCGCACCTCACGGGCGCCGGCGACCTCGGCGGTGATGCGGGCCTTCGCCTCGCGGGTGGTGCTGATCGTGGAACCGGTCATCTCGCATCCTCCGGCCAGGTGGGTTGCGGGGGCGTGAAACACCCCCTTTCGATGGCCTAAATCTATTTCCAGAGGGTGGGTGAGGCAAGCTCAGCCCGGCCGTAACGCCGTAGGCCCGTAGCCCCGTGGGTACGGGGCGACGGGCCTACGGCGTGGGCGTGATCGGCTACGGGGCCACCACCCGGTCCGTGAGGAAGACGGGCGGGAGCATGGGGAGCAGCGATGCGCGGATGGCGGCCACGGCCTGGTCCACGGCCTCCTGCTCGGGTTCGGCGTCCTGGGGAGCCGCAGCTCGGGAGAGGGCGTCGGCGATGACGGGGGCGCGCCGGCCGGACAGCTCCGCCTTTCGGATCTGGGCGAGGACGGTGAGGGCCGAGGCGAGGAGGTTCTGAGGGGCCGTGGGGTGGGCGAGGTCGCCGGCGTGGACGACGACGTGGTTGAGGACTTCGAGGTGGGCGCGGCCAACGAGGACCTGGCGGCGGAGGTCGGCGGTGCGCATCTCCTCGACGGCGAACAGCACCATCTCCTCGCGCATGACGGCGGCGGCGAGGTGGCGGCGGGTGTGCAGCAGCTGGAAGGCGCGGCGGGCGACGTCGGCCCGGACGTCGGCGAGGGGCGTGGCGGTGGTGCTCATGTGCGGTCCGTTCTGTGGGGCGGGGGCCGGCCGCCGGGTGGCGGCCGGCCGGGCGGGATCGGCGGGTCACGCGGTGGTGTCGGGGCTGTACCTCGGCCGGGACGGCTCGGGGTCGCCGGCGACGACGGAGTAGCTCATGAGGCCGGCGGGGTCTCCGGTGATGGACACGGCCGCGTACTGGGCGCCGGTGTAGTGGACGGTGCCGCGCCGGGCCTCCCACCCGGCGGCCCTGAAAAGGGCCTCGATCGCGTCGAGGTCGCGGCCGGTCACGCGGGCGATGCCGGGGGTGCCGTTGGTGCGCACCTCGCACCCTTCGGCACCAGCGGCGTTGAGGACGTCGAGGGCGGGACCGATGGGGGCGGTGTTGCGGACGCCCGTGCCCGGTACCTCGTACTCGTACCCCGGGGCGTGGTTGGGGGTGTGGGTGACGGCGTGGAGGTTGACAACGGGGCCGCCGCCGAGCGGCTCGACGCGCACGTGGGCGCCCTCGGGGTCCATGCGGGTGATGACGGCGCCGCCGAGGATGTCGGCGGTGAGGGTCTTGAGGACGCTCGCGGGGGTGAGCGGGGCGTACTCGGCGGGGGTGTCGACGCCGTCGAAGGTGAAGACGACCGCGCGGGAGGGCTGTTCGCGCTCGTCGTCGCCGAGGCGGCCCAGGCGGCGGGCCTCGCTCTCGGCGGCCGCGCGGGCCTCGGGGTACGCCTTGCTGGGGGAGGTGTTGACCAGGCGGGCGGCGCGGTCGCGCCCCTTGCGGGTGAGGTGGGTGCTGGCGGTGCCGGCGGCGGTCACGCGCTCCTCGGCCAGGCCCCGGCGGACGAGGGCGGTGGTGGTGCCGCGTGAGGCGAGCACCTGGTGGTTCTGGGTGACGAGGGCGCCGACGATGGCCTCGTCCATGGCGGCGGTCGGCCCCTCGTCGACGTTGCGCTTGCACTG
This sequence comes from Kitasatospora sp. NPDC101108, assembly GCF_055584725.1. Classification (NCBI taxonomy): domain Bacteria; kingdom Bacillati; phylum Actinomycetota; class Actinomycetes; order Kitasatosporales; family Streptomycetaceae; genus Kitasatospora; species Kitasatospora sp. NPDC101108. The sequence continues at coordinate 125,921 of NZ_JBVJLM010000018.1, read as the reverse complement.
GGTGTGCCGGCGGCCGGTTCCGGCGGCCTGCTCGACGGCGGCGGCCTTGGCCTCGGCCATGTCCTCGTACTCGCCGATCAGCGTGCCCGGTCCGATCCGGCAGGGGCATCCGTCGTGGATGGTCGTGATGGTGGTGGTGACGCAGCCGCCGGGCTTGCGGTAGGCGCGGGTCGCCACGCGGATCTTGGTGGTCTTGGCGTCCATGGGGGTTCCTTCCGGGTGTCGTCCGGGCCACTCCCTTTCGATGACCTAAATCTATGTCAGGAAGGGTGGTGAGGCAACCGGCCGGGAGGTGCGGACGGCGACGGGCCCCCGTATCACCGTCGCTACGGTGGCACGGGGGCCCGTCAGTACGGGGGTCAGCCGCCGGGGCCTGCCCCTGTGTCCGGGGCGCCGGCCGCCGGTTGTCTGGGCTGCGGGCCGGCGGGCGTGGGCCGGGGCTTGGTCTTGCCAGTTCCTTGCAGGGACATGCCAGATTCCTTTCGGGTCCGGTCCGGCGGGCGCCGGCCGGGGTTGCCACCGGCTGCGGTCAGGCGGCGGCGGAGACGGGACGCCCGTCGACGACGGGGGCGTAGAACCGGGTCGCGTCGAGGAGGCGGCAGGCGACGGCGAGGAGGTCGTCGGCCGGCGCGTCGGTGACGATGCCGGGGATGCCGGCGAACGCGTCGACCACCTCCTCCGCCCTCGCCCGCTGCTCGAGGACGGCGTGCCGCATCCGGACGGCCCAGTCCGCTCCTTCGGGGTCGCCGGCCCCCTCCATGACGTTGGCAAGGAGGCCGGCATAGAGGGCGGATCTGCGGCCGGCCGCCATCTCGGCTGCGGTGAGCTCGGCGGCAAAATTCATCGTCGCGTCGTACATGGCCGCGTGCCTGATGGCCAGGGTGGCCAGGGTGGCCACGGTGTGGGCCCGGACGTGATCAGCCTCGGGCCCGTGGTCGCTCTGGGGCATGACGCCTCCACGGGTCGGAACGGGGCGAAAGCACCCGTTCGATGACCTAAATCTACTCATGGAGGGGCGGCCTGTCACGTCCGAACCGGCCGCCGGGGAAATCCCTGGCCGGCACCTGCAACCTGCCGGTGCGCCGCGCGTCTACCCGTTCGGGAGACGGGACGGGTGATCAGAAAGGGGCGCCCGGACCGGCTCTCACGGGCGCTGACCTGGCGTTCGAGCACTAGCAACACCACCACCAGCACCACTTCCCCGGCCCCCGCGCGGGCGTCGCAGAACCGTAGATACGGCGATCCGTGTGTACGGAGTTACGGGAGTGACACCCTGTCGGGCGAGCGTGACCCGGCCGGGCGGCGTGTGGTTGGATCACGGGATACCGCCATCACGGGTTCCCCGGCATCCAGCCGGGGCGGTGGGTGAGCGGAGCACCACAGGGGCCGGATGCGGCCCCGAAAACCACGTAGGCCCCCACAGGACGTGAGGGCCTATCGGGTGACCGGACCGGATGTCTCCGACGGTCGTCCGCTCCCCTATCCCTTGCCCGGAGAGGAGCGTCGCGTAGCTATGGCTACGGTACGCACTGCCACACCCAAATTCCACCCTGCGCTGGTGACCCACGTCACGGCCGCCCGGTCGGCGGTGTCGCCGTGAGGAAGCGCAGCGGCCGGCCGGTCCGGTTCGTGTCCACGCCGAACGAGTCTGTCGACGACGCCGAGCACCTCGACTTCATGGCCCTCGCCCTCCTCGTCGTCCTGCTCCGCCACCGCGACGGGTGGGAGATCACCCTCAAGGACGTCGGCCGGAAGTACGGGTACGGCGAGGACGCGATGGCCGGGGCCATGGGCCTTCTGCAGGTCGCCCGGTACGTCGTCAAGGTGCGGCTGATGGGCGCCGGCGGGCACTGGACGACCGAGGTGGTGGTGTACGACACCCCGGCCGCCCGGGACGAGATCGACGACCTCCTCACCACCGTCCGGGAGGAGAATCCCGGAGCCCTGCGGGTCGAGGTGATCGAGCCGACGCCGGCCGCCCGCGCGAAGGCGGCCAAGCGCCGCGAGAAGCTCGGTTTCACGGGCCCCGACCGACTCCTGGAAAACCCGGACTCGGTCCTGACCTGCGAAAACGCGGCAAATAGCGACGTCGCGACCGACTCGGGGTTTGACCGGGACTCGGCCAGCCCCCGAGTCAATAAGAAGACGGTCAGCCAGAAGACGAGAGAAGACGATGCGCCCCCTGGGCGCGCAGCGCCCCCGTCCGCCCGTAGGGCCTCTACAGGCCGTACCGCGCGAGCGACAGGCGCCGCAGGCGGCGCGGCGGGAACGACGCGGCGGCCCAGGATGTCGGCGAAGGCCAAGGCCGGGTACGACGCGGTCGTGGCCGCCCTTCCGGCCGCCCTGCGCGGCGGCCCCCGGCCGCTGCCGAAGACGGTCCCGAACAACCCCCTCGGCGACCTGATCCGGGAGCAGCTGGAGCGCCGGACCCCGGAGCAGCTGGTCGCCCGGATCGAGCGGCGGTGGGTGGAGCACGGTTGGTCGTCGAAGGTGGAGGGCCGGGACGCCGGCGAACCGGTGGAGAGCGGGGTGGGGATCGCCGTCGCCCTGGTGCGCGCCGGCCGCTGCCCGGACCGGGGATGCGAGGACGGGCGGATGATCGACACCGACGCGCCGTGCCGGACGTGCGCGATGCGGGCCCAGGACGGCCGCAGGCGCAGCGCGGGCGGCTCCGGCGGGGTACCGGGCCCCCGGACCGGAGCCGCGGACGACAGGGCCTACTGCGTGGACTGCGCGGAGCCGTTCCCGGCCGGGACGCCCGTGCCGGACGACGGCATGTGCAAGGCGTGCTACCGGGATGCGCAGCGGGACGCGGCGGCGGCAGCGGCGGCGGCCGCTGCGTGGCGCGCCGCCCAGGTGCCGGCGTGACCGGGCGTCAGGCGGGGCCCTGCGGCCCCGAGAATGCCCGTGTGGACGCTCAGCTCCCCCACCACTCCTACGTCGAGGCCGTCGCGCGGCTCCTCGCCGCCCGGGACCTCCCGCCGACCACCTCGCGGGCCGACTCCGTCGACGGGCATCTCTACGGCTGGATCGCGTACGACGAGGCCGCCGTGAACGCCACCCCGGTCATCTGGATCGGCGGCCCTCGGCGCGGCTGCTGGCCGTACGGCGTCGGCCTGATGTGGACGCACCTCTACGGCTGGGAGGTGTCCGCGCTCGACCGGCAGATGCTGCCCACCTCCCCGGTCCCTCTCGACTCCTGGTGCGTCGGCAGCTACCTGGCTCCGGCGCAGGTCGCGGTGAGTTTCAGCGAGCGGTGGCACCACGGGGTTCCGGGCGGACCGATCCGTGAGGCGCACTTCGACGCCGGTCCGCTCCGGGCCGCCGTGACCGGGTGGGAGGCGGCCTCAGGCGCGTAGGCCCGGGCCGCCGTGGTGGCGGCCCGGGCCCGGACGGTGCGGCCCGCTACGCGGCCGGGAGCATGGCCTCCAGCGCCTTGCGGATGGCGTTGGAGCCCTTGTAGTTCACCGGCTTCGCGCCGTTGTGGGCGATGAGCTGCGCCCGGAGGATGCGCCCGGTCTTGGCGCCCACCGTGACCGTGCCGAACATGCTGTCCGCGCCCTGCTTCATGTCGAGGCCGAAGTAGTACGACCCGCCGAACGGCTCGTGCTGGGTGACGGTGAATCCGATCCGCTCGGCCAGTCGGACGATCTGCATCGTGGTGGCGCTCGCGTTCGCGGTGCGGGCGGCGGTGGTGGCGTCCATGGGGCCTCTCCCTCGGTACCGGGGCGGTCCGGGCCGTTCCCGGACCACTCCCTTTCGATGACCTAAATCTATCCCATGAGGTGCCTGAGGCAAGCTCGGGCCGAAACGGGCAGACACGGGGGCGGGAAGGCGGCGGTGCCCGGACCGCCGGGAGCGGTCCGGGCACCGGAGTGACCTGGCGTCAGGCGCCGAGCAGGGCGGCCAGCGCCTCGCCCCGGTGGGCGCGGGCCATCGCCCGGGCGTCGTCGCGGTCCTCGCCGGGCTTCGACCAGCCGCAGGTGCACACCGCCGTGCTGGTCCTGTCGTGGAGGAGGCCGCCCCTGCGGCCGCCGACGTTGCGGCCGGCGGAGAAGCTGGGCTCGGGGTGGTAGTAGCCCCTCGGCTCCGTGGTGCGCACCGAGTGCTGGACGTCGACCAGGGCGACGAGGCCGGCCAGGGTAAGGACCACCGGGGCGCCTTCCTCCGGGGCTTCCACGAACCCCTTCTCCACCAGGCGGGCGGAGCGCGCGGGCGGGATGTCGGAGAAGACCCACGAGATGATCAGCCCCTTCGCCCCCCGCTCGGCGCGGCGCCAGGTGGCCGCGACGGAGGTCATGCGGATGCGCTCGATCTCCTCGGCCTGGGCGGGCCTGGTGGCGGGGAAGCCGAACACCTCCACTTCGTCGTGCGCGCCCGGGGCGGGCCAGCGCAGGATGACCGACCGGCCGCGCGTCACCTCGGCGCGGTAGCCCTCCTCAAGGGCCTGCACGATGACGCTGCGGGCCTCTTCGCTCTTCATTTCGTACCTCTTGACGGCGGCGCCGTACGCGGCCGTGGTCACGGTGTAGGTGGCGTCCATTGACCTGCCCTCCCTCAGGGTTGTTTCGATGACCTAAATCTATCGAAGGAGGGAGGGGAGGCAAGCTCGGCGGTGAGATGGAACGCGACGGGGCCCCGTACCACCGTGGGTACGGGGCCCCGTCGACACGGGCCTACGGCCGGCGGTTGGGCCCCCCGCCGGCGCCGCGTGCCGCCCGGTCCGCCTTCGCCCGCTCCTCGGCCAGGCGCTGGGTCCGCCGGCGCCTGGCCGTGTCCGGGTCGACGCGGTGGTCGAGCTCCTCGGCGCGGTCGAGGATCTTCTGTTCGTCGGCGGCCCGGCGGGCGGCCATGCGCTCGTCGATTGCTCGCAGGTGGGGCATCAGGGCGTACAGGGCTTCGAGGCGCTCGCTCTCCTCGCGAGCGAGCTGTTCGTGCCGCTCCGCGAGCCGCTGCGGCCGGGGCATACGGAACTGCACCAGTTCGACGGCCACGCCTTCGGGCACGGCACTGCGGAAGCCGCGCCTGCGGTAGCCGTTGCAGAGCAGGCAGGTGCCCCACCCTTCGGGGGCGACAGGGTCGACCGGCCCGCCAGGGTGCTGGGCGCAGCCGGTGGAGGTCGGCGGCGGCCCGTCGTAGCCGGACGGCGGGGCGACCCGCGCGGCCGGCCGCTGCCCCCGCTGCCGCCGGCGGTCGTTGCAGAAGAGGCAGGTGCCCCACCCTTCGGGGGCGGCGGGATCGACCGGCCCGCCGGGGTGCTGGGCGCAGCCGGTGGAGGTCGGCGGCGGGCCGTCGTAGTGGGCGGCCGGGGCGGTCCGGGGCGGCGGGGTCCACACGGCGTCGGCGGGGTCGCCCTCGTCCACAGGGCGGCCGCCCTGGCGCGGGGCGGGGAACCACACGGCGTCGCCCGGGTCGGGCGGCCCCTCGGGCATCTCCCGCCGCACCCAGGGTCGGCGGGCGAGGACGTTGCATCGCAGGCAGCGGCCGGCGCCTGGCGGTGCGTCGTGGTCGACCGGGCCGTGTGGGTGCCGGTCGCAGCCGGTCCCTGCGTTCATGGGGTGGGGTCCTTCCTGGCGTCCTGGGCGTGATCGTAAGCCCGTGGCGGCGGGCGGCCCGGGGTGCCGTGGCCCCGTGTTGACGGGGGCGCGGGGCCACGGAGGTACGGGGCCACGGCGAGGGGGCCGGGGTGCCCTTCCGGGCGCCCCGGCCGCTCCGGCCTAGCCGAACGTGATCTCCAGCAGCAGTTCCCCGGACACCTCAACCAGGACCGGGGCCCGTCCCTCCGACATGAACACCTGGATCTCCCAGCCACCGGCGGCCTGGCGCTTGTGACGGGAGATCACCTCCGAGGTGATGCGCTGCGCGATGTCGGAAAGCTCGTTCATGGCGTCCACGCGGTCGTCGTCGCTCACGCCCCGCCCGACCGGGGCGGTGGCCCAGCCGTTGCCGTTGGGGGCGTAGCAGGCGTTGAAGAAGCACCCATCGGTGTCGAACACCAGGCTGGTCGCCTCCGGCCACACGTCGCCGGTGATCTCGATGACCTCGGCGAGCAGCTTGGCGATGTCGGTGGTGGGGGTCGTGGTGGCGTCCATCTGACCGTCCTCCTCGTGTGGGGGCGGCGGGCCGGTTGCCCGCCGCCTTTCGATGACCTAAATCTATTCCGACCTGGGGGACGAGGCAAGCTCACCCCCCGGTCCCGTCATTCGCCGCCGAACACGCAGCGCACGCCGTTGTCCTGCGCGGTCTCCCAGCAGCTCGCGCACCGGTTCTCGCACTCGTAGTCGCAGTACTGGCCGTGCCAGTCCCACTCGGCTCCGGCCTGGTCGGTGGTTGCGCCGCAGTCGACGCACTCCCTGTCGTGGGTCCGGACGCCGGCCTCGGCGGTGGTGGTGCTCATCCCTGCCCCCTCCCGGTTCCTGCAGGGGTTCCGCACCCCCGCCTTTCGATGACGTAAATCTATGTCGCGAGGGAGGCGAGGCAAGCTGGCAGCCCAGGGGCGGTGCGGCGGGAAGTGTCGGACCGATTTCGGCCCTGAGCTTGCCTCAGGCGCCTCATGGCATAGATTTAGGTCATCGAAAGGGGAACGGCCCCGGACGACAACCGAAGGGACACATCATGAACGCCACCGCCGCCGCCAACACCGAGATCAAGATCAACGCCGAGGTCGACGCGTACATCATCGGCGACCGGGTGATCATCACCTCGTCGGGCGCCGAGGGAGTCGTCACCGGCCACGGCACCCGGTGGCAGGACGGGGCCCGCACCTACGCGGTGAAGAAGGACGGGGCGAAGCAGGCGTACCACTACAGCGCCGACAAGCTGACCCCGGCCGAGCTGCCGGAACTGGAGATCGACGTCGAGCCCGCCGAGTTCAAGATCGTCCACGCCCCGGCCGCCGAGGGCGAGATCGTCCCGGTCATGCCGACGCTGGAGCTGGACGACGAGGACGGCGAGGACGCCGCCGGGGCGACCACCCCGGGCGCCCCGGCCGAGGGAGACGAGAACGGCACCGAGGAGCCCGCGTCCGGCACGGTCGCGGCGTACATCGCCGAGCACCTGGACGCCCTGGCGGTGGGCCAGACCCAGCGCAACTACGTCCGCCGCCACAACAAGTACGTCGCCCGCCACCTCGACCACGTCAGCGTGACGGACCTGACCGCCGACCTCCTCCGCAGCACCATCAACACCCTGGTCGGCAGCGGGCTGACGCACGGCACGGCGGTCCGCCAGGTGGCGCTGGTCGCGGCCGCCGCCCGCCACGCGGGCATCGACGTCACCGGCTACCGCAACGCGTGACCAGGAGGTGCGCCCCGGGCAACGGTGCCCGGGGCGCACCCGCACCGCCCGCCTGCGGGCCGCCTGACGCCGCCTCGGGCACGCCGGCCATCCCGGCACCACGGGTCCGCCGCGCAGCCCTCGCCCGGATCGTGGGCGAGCTTGCCTCAGGCACCTCGCGGCGTAGATTTAGGTCATCGAAAGACGGCGGGCAACGGGCCCGCCGCCCCGCACCGAGGAAGAGGCCCCATGGACGCCACCACCACCGCCACCCACTGGCTGGACACTCCGGCCCGCATCGAGATCCAGCGCATCGGAAGGTGGAGCGTCGAGGCCCGGGTCCACGCCACCAGCGAAGGCCCGCGCCTCTCCCAGGCGACGGTCCGCAACGGCAAGGGCGTGGGCTTCGGCATCGTCCAGATCGTGCACTCCAGCGGCTCGGAGTGGAGCACCGTCGACCTCGTCACCGGCGACTACATCACCTTCGCCAGCCTGCACGAGGGAGTGGAGCACGTGGCCGCCCAGGGCAAGCGACTGCGGCTGTGGAGCCTGCCGACCTGGAGCCGGGTCTACGACCGCATCCACGCGGCGAAGGCCCGCGCGTCCGCCGGGGCCCCGGCGGAGGAGTGCCCCACCTGCGGCAAGGCGTAGCGCAGGCGGTGCGCCCCGGCCGCCGGGGCGCACCGCCCCGCGGCTCCCGCCTGCGGCCCGCCTGACCCCGCCCCGGGGCCGGCCGGCCGACCGGCCGGCCCCACCCCGATCCGATCCGATGGGAGACCCCTGATGAGCACCGACCGCAGCTCCACCACCACCGCCACCTACTCCGCTTCCTTCGACCCGCAGGAACGCGAGGTGACGCTGATCATCGACCGGTACGCCGGCGTGTCCGGCCCGGCCGGCGACTGGCCGGCCGACGACCTCGAGGCCGCCGGCGCCGCGCTGTTCAACGCCGGCTACCTCGTCGGCACCTGGACGCAGGGCCGGTACGGAACCTGGACGGCCCCGCTCTCGCCGATGCGCGCCAGCGCCTGAAACCCCCACGCGGGCCTGGTGGGTGAGCTTGCCTCACCCACCAGGCCCATATAGATTTAGGTCATCGAAAGGCGGCGGGCAACGGGCCCGCCGCCGCGACATGGAAGGCAGGTGACCCGATGGACGCCACCGAGGGAATCCACCCGCTCCAGGTTCCGAACACCGACCGTGAGGTGCTGCACCTCCTCGGCCTCGACGCCGAGACCCCGGCCGCCGTGGTCATGCCCCCGGTCGACGCGCCGGAGGGATGGGGATGGGACGGCACCGAGTACGGCCCGCTGACCGCCCACATCCTCGCCCAGCCGTGGACGTCGAACTGGTGGCCCGCCATCCCCGGCGCGCTGTGGGCCGAGCGCCGCGAGGGACGGTGGCACATGACGTCGGTCAGCCGGTGCGGACGGGGGGTCGTGCAGAAGGTCAACTCCCCCGCCGACATGGCACCGGACGCCGAGCGCGGCGCCTGGCGGGCGTGCGGCTGGTGCCTCGACCCCGCCAAGGCCCGCCAGGACTACGCCCGGCAGTTCCCGGTGGGCTGGTACGAGGAGCAGCAGGCGCGGGAGCAGCAGCAGAACGGGTGACCACCCGCCCGGGGGCCCGCCACGGCGGGCCCCCGGGGCCGCAGGACCAACCGGCGCCGCCCACCCCGGGCGGCGCCCACCGAACCGCAGGAGGGGCACCACCATGGACCAGTTCACCGCCGCCGAGGTCGTCGAGCGGCTGCGCCCGAGGGGCGACATGGGCTCGATCGACGGCCGCCCGTACACCGGCCGCGCGACCGACTTCGAGGAGGTCAGGTCACCGGCGGGAGTGGTCATCGGGTGGACGTTCGCCGACCACCTCGGCTTCCACTTCGGCTACGTGACCGCCGCCGGGGTCGTCGCCGAGAAGCGCGAGGTGTACCGCCGTCGCTCGCTCTTCGACCTGGAGGAGGCGCACCGGGTGCAGCAGTGGACGACGCCGCACCTGCCCGCCGACTGCTGGGCGTGCCTGCTAACCGAGACGGCCGTCCTGGTACACGGGCCCGAGGAGGGCCCGGAGCACTCGCTGGCCGCCGACGTCTACCCGGAGCACGTCGCCCAGCAGGAGCGCGCGCTGGGCATGGCGACCGTGCAGCTGCTGGCCGAGTTCAACGTCGCCTTCCGCGCCCGTGCCGCCGTCGCCCCGTAAGGCCGCAGAGCCGTAGAACCGCAACCCCGTAGGCGCCCGCCTACGGGGTTGCGGCGCAATACTTGGCGTTGCGCGTCATTCGATTCGAGATCGGGCCGCCTGGCCCCCGTAGAACCCGCGTACGACCCCATCCACGCCCGCCCGCCCGGCGGGCCATAGACTTAGGACAGAGATACGATGCTGAACCTCGGAGGCACGCTCATGACTACCCCCACGCCCAAGGGCGCGGCGGCCGCCGGCAAGCGCACCACGCCGCCGGGCAAGGACCGCAACATCGACGAGATCGCGAAGGTGTACGGGGTGCCGCTCGGCACCGTGAAGGACTACGCGTCCGCCGGCCTGTTCGGTGAGCCCTCGAAGATCCTCCCCCGCTCGCAGGGCGGCCGGCGCTACCCGGACGCCGTCGTACGCGCGGCGCTGCGCAGCAAGGGCCGGATCGACCGGAAGGGCGATCCAACACCGCCGCCGACGCGCGGGCGCCTACCCGAAGGTGACTACCGCTCGCCCTCGGGCAAGCGGGTCCTCGGCACCCGCCTGATCGGCCCCATGTTCGGGGTGAAGGTGGAGACGGCGCGACAGTGGGCCTGGAAGCCGGAGCTGACCGTCCCCCCGTTCCCCGCACCCGACTACTACTTCAACCGCCACGGCGAGATCGTCCCCGCACCCGAGCCGGGCGCGGAGCGCCGGGGCGGCCCGGTGCCGGGCTGGCTTGAGTCGACCCTGCTCGCGTGGGGCAAGAAGCCCAACTCCCTGGGCACGCCCCGCCTGACCAAGGACGGCAAGTTGAACCCGGACACATCGGCCTGACGGGGAAAAAGTTCATCGGCGCCCCCTGACCCGCCCACCAGCGGGACAGGGGGCGCCGTCGTGTTCGCCAGCCGCCCGCCGGCGTGCCGCAGGCGCTCTTCGCGAACCCCGGCTGGCCGGCATCGTGGCCATCGGGCGCCGGTGTTGGGCCGGAGTCGCCCCCGCAGCCCGCGTGCCACGGTTTCATGACGGCTGCACCGGGGGCGGTCCCACCGCCCGACTCTCCGGGCGGGGGCTCAGTACGAGTCCGTACACGGGCATCCGGTGCCCGACCCGTCGTCACGCTCGGGGCAGTCCCCGCCCGGGCCGCTGTGGCAACCATCCCAGGAACAGCACGAGCACGAGGTGCACGGCTCCCAACGAGGGATCTGGTCATTGCCGAATGAAATGCGCTCCATGCCGCCACTAACGAGCGGACGCACCCAGAAGGCCCGGGTCATCACATCTCTTGCACTCAGCCCGCGCCGCTGAATCTCCTGTCGGGCTCCGGAGCCTTCCCGAGCTTGCCTCCCTCCCTCGCGATCGATAGATTTAGGTCATCGAAAGGGCGGGGGTGCAGACCCCGCCCGCGAGCAAGGGGAGGCATCATGGCGGTCCGCCTGGCCAAGCGCGGCATCTACACCGTGCGGTGGAAGCACGTCGACGTCGACGGCGAGGAGATCCCGGGCGAGAGGGTGTTTGGCGACACCGGGCGCGACAACTACGCCGACGCCGTCGCGTGCTGCGGCCGAATCGGCGCGAACCCTGACGTCGAGCTGGTCGGAATGTTCCACCAGCCGTTCCCGCAGCACTGAACCGCCGCCTCCGCCCGGGGTGCCACACGACACCCCGGGCGGAGGCATCTGCGCCTTCGCGGACAGGTGGAGGCCAGCTTGCCTCGCCCCCAGAGTGCGCATAGATTTAGGTCATCGAAAGGCGGGCGCCCGGCCCGCCGAAGACCCAGGGAGACGACATGGCCGACCAGCGTGCGGACATCATCCTCGACGCCGCCGCCCCGATCGCCCGCGCGCTGAGCGAGCTGCCCAAGACGACCTCGATCCTGGTCAAGTTCACGTACCACGAGGAGGTCGTCATGGCCCACTACCAGGCCGCGCACCGCAGCGTTGCCGAGGTTGCCGAGATGGCCGGCATCGTGACGAAGGCGTTCTCGGCCGCCGGGTGGTCCGGCAGGCAGCTCTACGCCGGCGACGGAGAGACCGTGCGTCGGACCACCTTCACCCACCCCGGCGACCTCGTCCGGCCGGACCCTGGCCCCAACACCCTCTCGCACGCCCTCGCGCTGGTCACCGAGGCGCTGACGCAGCCCGACGCCATCGCCCGCCTCGCCCCACACATGGAAGCCCCGGAGGTCATGGCCGTCGCCCGCCTGCTCCTCGCCGTGGGCAGGGCCGATGAGGTCAAGGCATGGCTTCTGGCGTCCGAGGAGTCCTGACGCTCCATCACCCCACCCTGGCCGGGTCGCCCTCGCGGCGGCCCGGCCGGCGTTCTTCCGCCGGGTGGTGCAGGCCCTCGCCAGGGTCTGCGGGACCTGCGCAACGGCTTGCCTCCCCCACTCCCTTGCAATAGATTTAGGTCATCGAAAGGCGGCGGGCAACAGGCCCCCGCCGGCATGCCCGACCAGGGGGACGCCCATGCCCAGCACCATCACCCACCGACTGACCCACGGCCTCGCCAGCAAGCTGATCGGCGAGTTCTACCCCGACGCTGACGGGAGCGAAGCGTTCTACGGCGTCGGCGGCCTGGCTGGCTACCAGTTCCGGGTCCGCGGCTGGTACGCCTACCTCTCCAGCGAGGGCGTCCTGTCCGACGTCTTCCCCAGCGAGGCCCCGATGGCCGCCGCGTTCGCCGCCGGGGACCGCCGTACGACCGTCCACGCCCCGGTCGACTGCAACCGCTGCTGCGCCGAGCTCATCGCCCAGGCCGCCGCCCTGGCGGAGGGAACGGACCGCCGACCGGCGCCGGTCCCGCACCCGCGCCGTAAGGGCAGGAAGCCGGCCTCCTTCGACGACCTGGTGGAGCTGAACCGGACCGTCCGCGCGGCCAGGCTGCGCACCGCCCTGGACGCGGCCCCGGCCGCCCCCCGGCGGCGCGACTGGCCGACCCGGGAGGAGTGGGTGAAGCAGGCGGCGAGGGTCGCGAGGACCGAGCGTACGGCCAGCGACCGCGTCAGCGCCGACCCGGCCGCCTGGCTGACCACCGATCAACTGGCCAAGGGCCGCGCCCTGGTCGAGGCCCTCGCGCTGGTCGTCGGCCCGGCCCTCGCCGCCGCCGGACGGGAGCCGGAGCGCCAGGGCATGGAGCTGTACGCCCGGGAGGCGGGCGACGCCACGGTCAGCGCGAACGGCCTGCGCGCGTGCTGGGCCTCGATGATCCGCTATGCCCGCCTGGCCGGTGTCGCGGCCGAGGACGCCGGAGCCCTGGAGGAGCTGGCGACGGCGCTGCGCTCCGCCCAGGACGCCGGGGAGGCGGAGGCCGTGCAGCGCGCGGTGGAGAAGCTGACCCGCTACCGCGCGACCGACGAGGCGTGGGCGGAGGAGCTGCGGCGCCGCAAGCGGATCGAGCAGGGGCCCGAGACCACCTTCCTCGTCGCCCACCGGGCCGGTTCCGCGATCGACGGCACCGCGCCCGACACCACCGCCCGCTGACCGGCCGCCGTACCACCGTAGGCCCGTAGGCCCGTAACCCCGTGCCGCCGCCGGTCCGGCGGCGGCACGGGGCGGCCCGCACCACGAGGAGAACCCCCGAGATGACGAACACTCTGCACACCCCCGCCGGCACCCTGCCGGACGTCAACGCCCTGGCCCGCCACCTGGTCGCCGGCGCTCTGAGGAAAGCCGGCATCCCCGCCACCGCCCTACACCCCGCCGAGCCGTGGCGGGGCCGCACGACCGGCTTCCTGGTCCGAGGCGGCCGGGAGGGGGTGTCGGTCACCCGCCACCCCCTCCCGCTCGACGACGCCGCCCGCAACGCCTACCACCGCGCCGTCTACGCCGAGTCGGACCGGTTCCGTGCGGCGTGGCAGTACGAGGACGGCCCGCACCGCTCCCTGGTGGTGCGCCCCGGCACCTGGGGCTGGCGCGGCCCGATGAGCACCCTCGGCCCGCTGACCCCGGTCACCGAAGAGGACCTGGACCAGACGCTCACCAACGACACGTACGAGGTGTACGCGATCACCAACCATGGCTGCACCAAGACCCCGCCGGGCAACTCCCGGACGGTGGTCGTCAGCGGGCTGCGCTACGACCTGCGCACGGGCAACAGCGTGATGGTCGACGCCCAGGGTGTGGTGCTCGTCGACGCGGTCGGCCACTACGGCGACCGGTACTCCAAGTACATCCACGCCGTGCCGGCCATCTGGCTCGGCGGCGTGTGCCGGACCTGCGGCTGCCTGCGCCGCGAGCACACGCCGGTGTTCGAGCGGCTGTGCTGCGACAAGTTCACGGCCCAGTAGACCCGCCGCCGCACAATCCCAGGAGGACCGACCGATGACCAGCACACCGCCCCCCGCCACGCCCGGCGAACGCACGCCGGATCTGCCGGCGCCGATCGCCGACCTGCACGGCCGGTTCGGGAACGGCTACAGCGACACCGACGTCCGGGCCGTCTTCGGCCTGATCCACGACCAGACGGGCGTGTACCTGGTCAGCGTGTGGCAGTACGCGGACGACGCCGGGTTCGGGGGGAGCAGCGAGTTCTTCGCCGAGGACGAGGACGGCGCCCTCTTCGAGGTCCAGCCCGACGTCTACCGGTGGCTGAGCGGCCGCCAGGAGTCGCCCGGCCCGGTGAGCACCTGGGTGTGCGCACGGGTCGAGGGCCCGGTCGACTTCCCGGTCAGCGACGACTTCCACAACTACGCCAGGGCCGACCTCACGGCCGGCAGGTAGCCGGCCGTGGTGCCGTGTCCCCGTGTCGACGGGGATACGGCACCACGGGGCTACGGCTGTGGGTGAGCTTGCCTCAGGCGCCTCATGGGATAGATTTAGGTCATCGAAAGGCGGTGGGCAACGGGCCCGCCGCCCCACCACCCCGAGGAGAACCACGTGCTCCTGCTGCGCCTGATCGCCGCCGCCGCCCTCGTCACCCCGGCGCCGCTCGCCGACCAGCCGATGCGGGTCGCCATCCAGGTGACCGCGACCGGCATGGACGTCGTCCGCGTCCTGCCGGAACCGGCGTGCGCGAGCACCAGCGACGCCCTGACCGTCGCTCTGCTCGGAGAGGGCTTCGAGTCGTACGGCGTGAACGCCCGCAGCGCCGACGAGGCCGCCGCGATCGTCCACCGCCTCTACGACGCCAACGAGGCGCCCGACGAAGACAGCTACCCGGCCGCCGCCGACTGCTGACCAGCCCGGCCCCGGGGCACCCCCCCGGGGCCGAACCCTCGCCCCGAAGGGAAGAACCCCCGATGCCCAGCAGCACGTTCAACATCGACCTCGCATACGCCGTGGTCGAGGCGTTCCACCCCGAGACCTCCGGGTGGGAGGCGAGCCAGGACGTCGCCGGTGGCCTCCTCGGCTACCTCTTCCGGATCGACGCCGGCGGGTACGGGTACATCACGGCGGATGGATACCTGGCCGACGTCGTGCTCCCCGACCACACCAACGCCGCCTTCGACCTGACCACCGCTGCGCGCCTGCGGTCACGCCGCACCCTCCACGCCCCGAGCGAGTGCGTCTACTGCTGTGCCTGGGACACCGCGCGCATCACGGGCGGGCCCGGCGGTCCGGCCGCCCGGGACGCGGCCACCTGCGCCACCTGGGATGCCCACATCGGCCGCAACGACGGCCCCGGGCCGGTCGTACCGCCGGCCGCCGACCTCGTGGCCCTCAACGCCGCCTGGCTGGACGGCATCATCGCGCCCCGCCGATAGGCCCGTCTCCCCGCCGTGGCGCCGTACCCCCGTCATCACGGGGGTACGGCGCCACGGCGGGTTGCGAGCTTGCCTCGCCTGCCTCGCTTGATAGATTTAGGTCATCGAAAGGCCCGGCGGGACAGGCCCCGGGCGACGGAAAGGAGAAGGCAGATGACCGAGATCACGAACGCACGCGAGGCCCGGGATGCCGTCACCCGCGAGGTGCCCACCGCGACGGCGTTCCGCAAGGCCGTCGTGGACGGAGCGCTCCTCGGATGGACCTTCGCCTACACCGGCAGCAACGGCCACTTCGGGTTCGTCTCGACGATCGGCACCCTGCCCGACCACCCCTCGCGCTGGCGCTGCGACGCGGTCGAGCACCTGGCCCGCGTCGTCGCCGCCGCCGACCTCCCGGCCGTCGACGCGGACGGCCTGCCGCAGTGCCGGGCGACCAGCCGCAGCGAGGTGACCGAGCACGCCTGGATCAGGTGCCCGGCCTGGGAGCGACAGACCGCCATGGCGATGGATCGTGACTGGATGCAGGCGGGCCGCGAGATCGCGCAGACGCTCGCCACGGTGTTCCAGGACCTCCACATGGCACAGATAGCGGTGCACGAGGTGCGCGTGGAGGCCAACCGGGAGCGGTACGCCCGGGAGGCACTGGCGTGCACCTGCGGCGCCCCGCGCGGCGACTAGGAACCCGTGGGCCGGGGTGCGGCACCCGCACCCCGGCCACACCCTTCGGGGCGCCCTCGGGCGCCCCTTCCGCGTTTCCGGCCGAGCTTGCCTCGCCTGCCTTGCTTGATAGATTTAGGTCATCGAAAGGCGCCGGGCCGGAACGGCCGGCCGGGCCTTCCGACGAGGGAGAACGAAGATGACCGCCACTGCTGCGCCCGCCACCATCGGCGACCTGCTCGCCGACGTCGCCCCCACCCTCGGCTACACCCCGGCCGCACTGGAGAAGGCCCGGGCCGCCCACGCCCGGCACATCGCCCCGCACCTCGACGGACTGCCGGCCGCCGAACTCACGCCGGCCGCCGTCGCGGCCGCCGTGGCCCGCGTCGCCGCCGGCCGCCGGGTGAGCCGCACAACCGCCGTTCGCGCCGGCTCCCTCGCCATGCGCGCGCTGCTGCTGGTCGGCTGACCCGCCGTCGCCGGGCCGGAACCGCCGGCCCGGCCCCGCCCCGAACACCGAAGGAGAACCTTCCCGTGGAGACCACCGACCCCATGGCCATACCGGCCATCACGGCCCCGCCTGTCGACATCGCCGCTTCCCTGGACTCCGGCGCCACCACCTGGCGCTACGTCGTCCTAGCGTGCGCCAACGACGCCCAGGCGCCCGAGGAGCACGACGGCCCGTGCCCGGCCTGGCGCCCCCTCGACTTCGCCGGCGCCTGGCGCCGCGCGTTCGCGACGGCCGCCGCCCTCCCCCATGCCCTCGTCGTCCGCAACCCCGGAGCCGAGACCGTGTTCGTCCACGTCGCGGGCGGCGGGCGGTGCAAGGAGTGCGTGACCCAGGAGGGGCGCGGGGACGACGCCGGGCGCGGCCCGTGGACGAGCACCCCCCTCGGCAGGCACTTCGCCTGCGCCCGCCACACCGCCGCCGGCCGCCGGCGGCTGGAGCACCAGGCCGCCATGAACGGCTGGCAGGAGCCGGGCCCGAGCGAGTACGCCCCGGTGTGGCCGCCGGCCGCCGAGGAGTAGGGACGGGCCGCCGTCGTGCCGTATCTCCGTCGCTGCGGCGGTACGGCGCGAGGGGCCGCAGGCGGCCGGCGCCGGGCGCACCGGCCGGGGCCGATGCGCCGTACGCACCCCGGGTCCGCAAACTGCCTGGCTCCGGGCGGAATTGATCCTCGGCCCGAGCTTGCCTCAGACCCCTGGTCTGATAGATTTACGTCATCGAAAGCGGCGGGGGGTGCCAGCCCCCCGCCGCCGGTGAAACACCCACCCGAACCGCGAAGAACGAGAAGGCGAGACCATCATGCAGTTCAGCCCCCGCGCCCGTCGATTCCGCAAGACCGCCGCCGCCCGCGTCGCGGCCACCCCGACCGCCGTCACCACCGCCGAGATCATGGCCGCCAACAACCTCGGCGCCATGGCCGACAACTACGCCGGTCAGATCACCAAGGCGGCGGCCGCCGCCGGGGCCGTCCCCACCATCACCACGTGGACCAAGCGCCACGGCCGGGCCCGCGCGGTGCAGGTGTTCGACATCGCCACCAACGCCGTCCGCCTCCTGGTGGCCCTGGCCACCTACCGCCCCGGCGGCCGCCCGATGGTCCTCAAGAACGGACAGCCGTCGAAGAGCAAGAAGGAGATGGCCCGCCGCGCGGTCGTCGCCCGCTGGGAGCGCGCGTTCGCCGGTCTGACCCCGGTCGCCCCCGCCCGCGTCGCGGTCGCCGCGTGAGCGTGACCACCACCCGCACCGCCCCCCGCCGCACCGGCGGGGGGCGCCCCACCGCCCGCCGACCGCTGCGCGCCCGCCCGTACCGGTCACCCCGGATCATCGCACCGGCCGCACAGACCCCGAACGCCGTCCTCTCCCAGAACGCCCGCTGGCTGTGGTGCGAGCGCATGGCGAAGTCGACGTTCGTCGACCGGGGGTACAAGGGCAACCCGTCCAACGTCTTCTTCGTCTACGAGATCGCCGAGTCGCTGGGCATCCGCCCCATCACCGCGCTCTCCCAGATCCACATCATCCAGGGCAAGCCGTCCGCGTCGGCCGCGCTCATCGCCTCCCTGGTCCGCAAGGCCGGCCACCGGCTCGAAGCGTGGTCGGGGCCGACGTCGGAGACGGTCCGGATCACCCGGGCCGATACCGGGCGCACCACGACGGTCACGTGGGACTGGCTCAAGGCCCGCAAGGCCGGGTTGATGAGCATCGTCAACGGCGTGCCCGTCGCGCTCGACAGCCGGGACCGTCCGACGACGTGGCAGCTCTACACCGAAGCGATGCTCTACGCCCGCGCCGTGGTCGAGTGTGCCCGCCGCGCCTGCGTGGAGGCGCTGCTCGGCATCCTCTACGTGCCCGAGGAACTGGGCGCAATCGTCGACGCGGACGGAAACCCGGTCGAGGGATGGGAAGACCTCCCCAGCCCGGTGCAGTACGACGGGACCACCCCGGTGGCCCAGGAAGCGGCGGCCGCCGCCCGTGACGCCCGCACGCAGGACCGGTTGGCCGAGATCAAGGGCACCGCGTTCCGGTACGGGCTCCTGGACGACCCGGTGACCGCGTACGACACCGGAGAGCGCGAACCCCTCCTGACCTACCTGCGCCGCCGTTACCACGACCTCGGCGCGGAAGCCGCGGCTCGTACCCGGCGGACGCAGGAGGCCGCAGGCATGCCCGTAAAGCCGGTTCCCCCGGCGGCCGCCGACGCCGACGAGAACCCGGGCTACGACCCGATGTTGCGGCCGCCGCCGGTCGACCTCCACCCCGGTGCTCCCGACGTACCGGTCGGGGTCGTCGATCA
The DNA here is from genome assembly GCF_055584725.1 of Kitasatospora sp. NPDC101108. Lineage (NCBI taxonomy): Bacteria > Bacillati > Actinomycetota > Actinomycetes > Kitasatosporales > Streptomycetaceae > Kitasatospora > Kitasatospora sp. NPDC101108. Next base: position 107,318 of record NZ_JBVJLM010000018.1, on the reverse strand, counting down.
GTACCTGGCGGCCGCCGTCGAGTACCTCGGCATCACGGAGGAGGCGGCGCGCGCCCGCTTCGCCCAGGAGCACGGGCAGTCGATCGAGGAGGCGCCCTCGTATGTCACCGCGAACGCCCTGGACCGCCTCGACGCGCAGGTGAAGGAGGAGATCAACAACGGCGCAGGGCTGTACGGCGACACCGGCGCAGGGGTCGATGACGAGGACCAGGACGAGGGAGACGACTACGCCGGCGACGGCGAGGACCCCACGGCGTGGGGCTACGACGGCGATTGGCCGCCCAGCTGACGGACCACCAGGGCCCGGCCGGACCGCCAGCCGGGCCCACCCGCACACCCACGAGAGGACACGAGGATGAGCAGCAAGCGCACCACGCGCGGGACCGCCCGGGCCGCCACCCAACCGGCGCCCCGCCGCGTCCCCGCCGGCGCCAGGGCGCAGGCCCCGGCCGTCGAGGGAATGCCGGCCGTCATGGACCCGGCCGCCGTACGGCAGCTGGAACGGCTCCGGCGGAAGGACCCGCAGGGGTTCGCCATGGCGAAGTGCATGATCGAGACCTTGACTTACGACCCCCGACCTGCAACATCAAAAGTGTGCGTCAGCAAACGGTTTCCGGATACGAGTCGGCTGGCGCGCGGGAAGATGCGGCTCCTTTTCGTCCCGGGCCACCACGACACCCCGGCCCGGGTTCGCGCCGTGGGCTACCGGCGCGACATCTACGGTCCCGGCAACTGCAACTAGGTGAGGCAATGACGACCACCCTTGAACCGTCCGTCACCACCACCGCCGACAACGTCCACCTGGTCGGCGCCGCCCGTGAACTCCTCGTACTCCTGCGCCGGGCCAGCTACCTGAACCGCCGCAACCCCGTGGTGCACCTCTCGCGGGCCCGCGCGGCGGACCGGCTGGAGTGCAGCGTCCGCACGATAGAGCGCGCGGCCAAGAGGCTGGTCGAGGTGGGTCTCATCCGCTTCGAGCCCGCGCGCTACTCGGAGGACAGCGGGGTGCACTACGACCGGCCGGAGCAGGCCCCGGACCACTACACCCTCATATCCTGACGGCGGACGACGACGGCCCCCGTACCGGTTGGTACGGGGGCCGTCGCCATGAGTGGGTGCGGGCACGCATCCAGGGATCAGAGTAGCCCCCGAGGCCGACACCGGAGCCCCCGACCCGCCTTCTCGTCCTTCCCCAAGGGGCCGGCCACCTGCCGTCATGGGGCTGGGTTCTGACGGGGCAGCGACGACCGTGGGGCGGCGGGCCAGGTGCGCCGGCCGCCGATGGCGGCGGTGATGCCGGCGTAGAAGACGAGGGCGACGGCACCGAGCGCGATGCCGCACCCCATGCCGGCGGCGAAGAAGAGCCAGTTCATGGGGGTGATCTTGGCCCGGTGCTCCGACACCCCGGGGCGCACACGCGCCGATTCCTCGCTGTGGTTCTCGCCTCGGCTTGCCTCCCACCTCCCTTCCGATAGATTTAGGTCATCGAAAGGCGGCGGGCACCCGGCCCCCGCCACGACCGATCGGACGGACCCGTGGACGCCAACACCACCGTCGTGGCCAGCAACAAACCGAACGTCCTCACCCTGCACGACCTCGACGCCGACGCCAGCCGCACGTGGTGCGGCGGCAACTACCGGGCCAAGCCCACGGCGGAGCAGCTGTCGAAGGGCCGCCGGTGCCGCCCGTGCACCACTCGCCGCACCGCCGCCGAGGAACTGGCAGCCGTTCGGTCGCAGGCCGACGCCGAACTCGCCGCCCGGGAGGCCGACCCCGAGTACCAGGCCCAGCAGTCCGAGCGGCGCACCGCCCGGAAGCGTGCGGAGGCCGCCGTCATCGCCGACAACGCCCGGCACGCCGTGACCCTCACCCAGGACGGCTACACCCGGTGGACCGCCACCGCCGGCAACCTCGCCTACACCCTCCTCGGCTCCGGCAGGGTCTGGTCCGTGATGCTGAACAACCACCGCGTGGCCCACGGCCTGACGAGCCAGGACGCCGCCGTGGTGGCCGTCGCCACCCACCGCGCGTCGCTCCCGGCCGACCCGGCCGCCGCACTCCAGGACGCCGGCACCGCCCCCGGTTGCGCCGTCCGTACCCGCGTCGCCCTCATCCACGACCTCAACGGGCCCGTCACAATCGCCCTGGTGTGCGGCTGCGGTGCCGTGCACGACGGTGACTCCGAGACCAGCCGGGTCAGCTACTCCGACGTGATGGACATGCACCGCGACATCGTCGCCTACATGCTCCAGCGGCGCGGGTACCAGTTCGACTTGGCCGAGAACTGGCGACGGCTGACTGACCGCGCGGCGCTCCGACCGATCCTCCCGGTGGACGAGGAGGCCCCCGAGGAGAACGCCGGCGCCCCG
>NZ_JBVJLM010000018.1:0-104851 GCF_055584725.1 Kitasatospora sp. NPDC101108 | reverse complement strand
CGGCCCCGGCCGACGACACGGCGGACGTCGCCGTGGACGAGGAGGCCCCCGAGGAGAACGCCGGCGCCCCGGCCCCGGCCGACGACACGGCGGACGTCGCCGTGGACGAGGAGGCCCCCGAGGAGGACACCGGCGCCCCGGCCCCGGCCGACGACACGGCGGACTACCAGAAGGGCGACGTCGTTCGGGATGAGGACACGGGCGAGGTCGGCGTCGTCGAGAGCACCGGGCCGCTTGGCGTGACCGTGGTGTGGTCCGATGGCAACCGCTCGTCGGTGCTCAAGGGGATCATCCAGCTGGTCGGGCGCATGGTCGCCGAGGTGCCGGAAGGTGCGGACGCCGAGTCGCCGGCCGTGGACGACGACCTGACGACCGGTCCGATCAACCCCGGGGATACGGTCGTGCGCAACAAGAGCAACGAGAAGGGGCGGGTCGTGTCGGTCGACGCCTCGGACGGCACCCTCACCATCGACTGGGCGAAGGGCGGACGGACGGCCATGGTGTCGCCGTACCGAGTGACCCGGACCCGTCGTGCTCCTGCCCCGGCGGTGTCGGCACAGACGGCGGCGAAGGCGTCCCCGGCGAAGGCGGCCGCTCCCGTTGCAACGCCGGCGGCCCGCCCGAAGACCACTCCCGCGCGGCGACCGGCCCCGGCCGCGACGCCGGTGGAGCACGCCGCCGGGACGGTGGGCGCCTACATCGCCGAGCACCGCGAAGAGTTGGCCACCGGAACCACGCTGGCCAACTACACCCGCCGCCACGGCAAGTACATCGCGCCGCTGCTGGACGCCAAGAGCATGGAGGACCTGACCGCTGACCTCATCGCCGGGGCCGTCGACCACCTGGTGGAGGAGCAGGGCGTGAAGCGGCCGACCGCCGTGCGGCAGGTGGCGTTGGTGGTCGCGGCCGCGAAGCACGCCGGCCGGGACGTGACCGGGTGGAAGCGGGGCTGACGGACGACCAGTGCGGGGCCGGTGATCCCGGCCCCGCACCGCCCTGAACTGGACTTGTCGGTCGCCCTGGGGACGAGCTTGCCTCAGGCACCTGGAGCGATAGATTTAAGTCATCGAAAGGGAGCGGCCCGGCCGCCGAACCGAGAGGGGCAGCACGATGAGCACCGAGACCAAGACCGAGTTCACCTATGTGGTCGCCAACAGCACCAGCCCGGTCCTCCACATCTGGCACCAGGACGCCGCGTGGTGCGGGGGCCGGTACACCGAGAGCCCGAACCGCCAGCAGTCCGCCGGGCGCGTCCACATCGCATGCCTCAACGCGTACGAGAAGGCGGCGAAGATCGACGCGATGCACGAGGCCGCCGCCGAGGCCGCCGGTGCGCAGATATCCGACACCCCGGAAGGCCCGGCCCCCAGCGCCGAGGCCCCCGCCGGGGCGGAGCGCCCGGCCGGGACGGTGGGCGCCTACATCGCCGAGCACCGCGAAGAGTTGGCCACCGGAACCACGCTGGCCAACTACACCCGCCGCCACAACAAGTACGTCGCGCCGCTGGCGGACGACCTCGAGGTCGCCGACCTGGACGCGGCGAAGGTGGTGGGCGTGGTCGATGCCCTGGTCGTGGGAGGACTGACGCGCAAGCACGCGATCCGGCAGGTGGCCCTCCTGGCGGCCGTCGCCCGGCACGCCGGGGCCGACATCGCCGGGTACCGCGCGGGGGCGTGAGGGGCCGTCCGGCGCCCCGGACGGGATATCCCGTCCGGGGCGCCGGCATTCTGCCGCCTCCCGCCGGCGCGCCCCGGGAGTGGTCGCCGATGGCCTGAGCCTTGCCTCCCCCACCCTCGCGGGATAGATTTAGGTCATCGAAACAGCGACCGGAAGGAACCCCATGACCACCCACCCCGCCGCCCTCCCCGACATCTACGAGGGCGAGCACACGCCCGGCGGACGCGTCCGTCAGTTCCTCCTCACCGACGTCCGCCGTGCCGTCTTCGCCGCCACCGTCGACCAGGACGAGCGGCCGGTCGAGCTCTACTCCGCCGACCTCTTCGCCCTCTCCACCGGCCACGCCGCCGAGGCCCAGTTCGCGCGCATCGACCACTACCTTCACGCCCACGACGCCGCCGTGAAGGCGGGCCGCCCGGTGCAGCCCGGCTACGTGGACGAGATCACCATCCTCGGGGTGCCCGTCCGCCTCCTGGTCGCCGACCTCGACGCCCTGCTGAACCGCCACCGCGCCGACTACATCCCGGAGTGGGCGGAGGATCACGCGACCGAGCTGTGGTCCGCCGCCCACAACGGGCTCGCCCCGGGCACCCACGCCAGTGACCTCCCCGCCGTCACCATCCACGCCATCACCGTCCCGCCCGGCAACAGCGACTCGCAGACCACGTACATCGCCCGGCACATCGTCTTCACCGGCCACGACGTCCCGGCGGCCATGAACCCGGACGACGCGATCACCGCGACGACCCGCCCCTGACCACCCCCTCCCGGGGGCCCGGCCCACCCGGCCGGGCCCCCGCTCACCCGAACCGCGACCGAAGGGCAACCCGCAGTGCTCACCCGACAGCAGCTCATCGGCTACGCCGTCGAAGCCCGCCTCGCCGGGCGCGACGCCGGACTCTGGCGCGACCTCCTGACCGCCGACATCCACGCGAACATGCCCTACACCGCCGCGCAGCAGGTCGCCGATACGAAGATCGCCGCCGCCGTGAACGCGGCGCGCACGACGGCCGCCACGGCCACCTCCTGACCCGCCGGTCGCCGGGCCGGGCCCGTCCGGCCCGGCGACCGCCCGCACCGCGCCTCGGCCCCAAGGAGGGGCACCGCCATGGAGACCACCGGTATACCGTCCGCCTCGATCCTCCCCGCCGCCGCCACCGCCGCCGGCTACCACTACGACGACAGCCGCACCACCGCGCTGCGCCTGCGCGACAACCACATCTGGCGCCTGGCCGACCCTCACCCGGACATGGCTTCCGTCATCGTCCGCATCCACCGCGCGTCCCGTTCCCACCGCGCTGTCGCCGAGCTGGCGGCCGCCCGGTGGATGGACGAGAGCGGGGTGCCAGTCGTCCGCCCCGCCCACCACTCCGCCGTCTGGGTCGGCCGGCACGCCGTCACCTTCTGGGAGGACCTCGGCGACGGCGCCCCCGCGACCGGCGCCGACGTCGGCCGGCTGCTGCGCCGCCTCCACGACCTCCCCGTCCCCGCCGACCTCCCCATCCCCCGCTTCGACGTCTTCCGCGGCTTCGCCGACCGCATCGGCTGGGCGCAGGTCAGCGACGCCAACCGACGGTGGCTCACCAAGGAGGCGGAACGGGTGGAAGCCCGGTGGCGTGCCATCGCCTGGCCCGCCCCGTGCGTGATCCACGGGGACGCCGGCGTCCACAACACCATGACCACCGCACGCGGCCCCGTCCTCATCGACCTGGAGACGCTGGCCATCGGCCCGGCCGCCTACGACCGCGCGACGTCGCTGTGGGACGAGGAGGTGTACGCCGGTTTCACCGGGTTCCACCGCGAGTTCGTTGCCGCGTACGGCCTCCCCGACATCGCCGACACCCCGGAGTACCGGGCGATCCGCGACGTGCGCAACCTCGTCGCCCTCCTCTTCGCCCTTCGCCACACCGACGCCGGCCCGGCCGCCCGCGCCCAGGCGCACTACCGCCTCGCGTGCGTGCGCGAACGGCGCCCGTACCCCTGGGGTTGGCGCCCCTTGTAGGCCACGACGACGGCCCCGCCCGGGACACCCCGAAAAGGCGGGGCCGTTTGTCGGCGTCGGCGAGTAGCATCCGCCGCACCTGGAAGATCAACACGCGTGGGGGTTGGCGTAATGCGGCGCGACAGCAAGATCGAGGCAAGCATCTCAATGAGCCTGGTGGCCTCGTCCGAGATGTCCTATCGGATCATCGCCGATGTCGAGTACGACGCCAGCGATCCGTACGCCGTGGCAATGACCTTCCACCTGCCCACCGACGTCCCGGTGAGGTGGACGTTCGGCCGTGACCTCCTCCTCGCCGGCATCCAGGGGCCGGCCGGCGAAGGAGACGTCCACATCTTCCCCGCCGGCAACGCCGGTTCGCCCGAGGTCTGCATCCTGCTGCGGTCCCCCGAAGGCGAGGCCCTGGTCCACAGCCCCGCCTCGCCGCTGATCGCCTTCCTCACCCGCACCGACCGCCTCGTGAAGATCGGCGAGGAACTGGGCGCTGACGCCCTCGACGCGGAACTCGCCGCCATCGCCGGCCTGGGCCACGAGACCACCGAGTAGCGGCCTCCGGCCCCGCCGTGCGCCGAGCCGCCGGCCGACGCACCCCGTGCCTACGCTGGACACATGAGCGAGACGACCACGACCCCCCGGTACCACCCGGCCGAGTACGGCGCGGCCGTAGTCATCGTGGACCGCGCCGGCGCGGTCCTGGTCTACCAGCGCCCGGCCGGGTCCGGCCGGCGGCCGCAGACGTCGGTCCCGTGGGTGCGGCTCCGCCCCGACGAACGCCCCCTCGACGGTGCCGTGCGCGCGGTGGAGGGGGCGCTGCTCCCGGCCGCCGACTACACCGCGTACACCGAACTGTTCGAGGTCGAGGGGCTGACGGACCCGCGCAGGCTGGTCGTCTACGGCCTGGCGGTGCCGGCGACCCACCGGGTGGAGGACTACCGGGTGCACCAGAGTGAGGCGACCCGGTTCGCCGACCCGCTCGCCTCCGTCGTCCGGCTCCGGATGGCCCCGGGCGGAACGGACCCGTACGCGGCCGCCGTCCTGGCCGCGTACTACAGCGGGCGCGAGGAGTACGCCCGGGCCCTCGGCGTCCCGGCACCGGTGCGCACGCCGGCCGGGGAACGGGGCGCCCGGCTGGCCCGGGTCCGGGCCTGGGCCCGGGACCTCGCGCCCGCAGGCGGCTGACCCGGTCGGCGAAGCAGACGACGGCGCCTCCACCCCTTCCTCTTCAAGGGGTGGAGGCGCCGTTCGTTCAGCGCCGGGACGGCCGGCGCCCGGCGGTCAGCTCTTCGACTCGCGGATGCGGCGCTTCACCGCCTGCTCCAACCCCTTCGGGTCGTCCGACCGGGGGTTGGTGAGGACTTCCAGGAGGGCCCGCACGGTGTCGGCGAAGGCGGGGCTTCCGTTCATCGCCAGCCATACCTTCGTCTCCTGGTGCAAGGCGGGTTCCAGGGTCACGGTGGTCTTGAACGGGTCCGTTCGCGGTCCCTCGACCTCACGACGCCGCCCGCCGCCCCGGTCGTTCCGGTCCCGGTTGCGGCGGGCCTCTGCTGCCGCCTTCTCGGCCGATGCGCTGCTGACCATCAGACGCTCTCCATCTCGTTCTCGTCGGTGTCGTCCTCGATCTCGCCGCGCTCGATCGCTTCGAGCCGCAGGATCTCCTTCGCCGCGTCCTCGTACGCGGTGCCCTTCGCCGTGATCTCACTCCCGTGGGACCGCGAGAAATACTTGTTGAAGGGGATCACCGCGTCCAGGACGTGGTGTCCCTCCTCGGTCAGGACGATGCGCAGGGCGGCGGCCGCCACGTTGCGTCGCGGCTGCGTCACCCGGTTGAGGAGGGTGACCGACCGCGGCTGCGTCTCCAGCTGGTAGGTCGCATCGTCGAGCACCTCGAGGATGTCAACGGTGGCGTCCTCCTCGCTGGAGGAGGGGGTGAGGCAGATGACGTTCGTCGTCGCGGCCTTCGCGGCCGAGACGGCGATCGACTGCTCGTCCTCGACCGGCGGGGAGTCGATGACGACGTGCGTCACTCCCTCCTGCCGCGCAACGCCGGGGAGAATCCGGTGGAGGTCGCGGACGGCCAAGCCCAGGACCGGGAACTCGAACGGCGCCTTCTTGTCCCAGCGGACCAGACGCGGCAATCCGTCGAGTTCCTGAGGCGCCCTGCTCAGCTTGATCTTCGTGCCGCCGGGGTCGGCGTCGACCAGCAGCGGCTTCTTCTTCAACTCGTGGAGGGCCTGGGCGAGGAAGGCCGCCGAGGTGGTCTTCCCCGTGCCCGGCTTCATGTTGATGCAGACCCACACGTACACGACGACCTTGCCGCGTTCGTCGTAGACGATCTCGCATCCGTCGTCGTCGATGACGGTGGTGTACCCGCCGCCCTTGTCTCGGTGCGGTGCCCGGTTTCGTTCACTCATGGCCCCAACGCTAGACCGTGATCACGGAACTCCGTACCTACGGCGCGACGGCCGGCCCGCACGCGTGAGGCCCGCGCCGACAACCGACGCGGGCCTCACGGGGGTTGGCCAGGGGGTCTACGACCGGCGGGGGCGGGCGATCAGCCAGGCCCCGAAGCCGAGGAGCAGAGCCGCCGAGCTGAGCGCGACGGCGCCCGCGAAGCGGTCGAGGCCGCCGGCGGCCGTGTCGGCCCGGGCGGCGACGAGGAGGTCCGGCGAGGACGCCGACCGGGCGTTGGGACCACCGTTCCCGGCCGCCGGCAGAGGTACGGCCGGGACGGTGGCGTGTTGAACCGGCGGCGCCGCGCTTCCGTTCGGCGCCGCCGGCAGCTGACCGACCCCCGTCCGTGCCGGCGGCGGAGCCGTCGCCACCGTACGGACAGGGGCCAGGGGGGACGCTGCGCCCGGAGCGGCCGGGCCCACCTCGGATGGCGCAGCAGCGGCCGCCGGGAGGGACAGCGATGTGTCGTCCTCCACCGGCGGGCACCACTCCGCCGGGTCCGGCAGGCTCACGGGCGCGACGTCCCCGGGGAGCCAGACGAGGCGCAGCCGTACCTCCGGCGGGGCGGGCGGGGCGGATGGGGGCACAGCGGCCCACCCGCCCATCGTGACCGCCACCACGGCCACCGCCACCGCCGCGCACGTCCGCCGCGTCATCTGTCTCATGCCGACCACCGTGGTCGGCGGTGTGGTCAACGACGGCGCGACACACCCGGGGCTGGTAGGAAAAACGGACCGGCCGCGCCCCCGGTGTCGCGGGGCGCGGCCGGTGGCCGGCGTGCTGGGTGGTCAGCGCCTCGCGCGCTGGCTGGCGTTCGCGGCGAGGGTGGCGGCCGTGATGGCGGCGATGCCGAGGACGCCGGCGGTGGTGTTGGTGGCGGTGCCGGCCGGGCCGAGCAGCTGCACCACCAGGGCCAGCAGGCCGAGGACCAGGGCGAGGCGGAAGCCGCCGGGGAAGCCGCGCCGGCGCGGCCGCGCTCCGCCCTTCAACGCCTGGAGCCTGTCGGCGGCCGCGTTGGCTTCCTCCAGCGCGTACGCGTGGGCGGCTGAGCCTGCCGGGAACTTGTTGACGAGGTCGGCGTTCCGCTGCAGGGCGGTCCGAAGGTTCGCCACCTCGTCCGAGTCGCCTGTCACCGTCACCTCTCGTACCGGTCTCCGCCCGCCCCCGGACGGGGTGGGCCGTTCGTGCATGGTAGGCGGCCCGTGGCGGGGTGAACACGCCACGGCGGCGGTATCAGGCCACGTGCCGCGCCGCAGGGCGTGCACGGGCCCGTGCACGCGTTCGGGGCCCGGCCGTTCCCCGGCTGGGCCCCGAACCTCCGTTCACCTGCTCACTTACCCGGCCGCGACCAACTCCCGGCCCACCTGCTGCTGCTGGACGTACATCCACTTCCCCCGGGCGACCTTCACGATCAGCTCGTCGTCGGCGAGCCGGTCCAGGGAGCTGGCCACCGTCTTCGCCACGATGCCGGTCGCGGCCATGACCTCCTTGTTCGACACCTGCTCGCCCGGCCGGCCCATGAGGTAGGTGAGGATGTCGACCCGGGCGGTCGGCGCCATCGCCGGGCCGCTGACCGCCTGCGCGCGCTTGGCGTCCGCCACCGCCTGCGCCTTGGCGTCCGCGATGGCGTCTTCCACACCGTCCGGTGTCGCCTGCACCAGCGCGTGCGCCTCTTCGAGAGCCTGCTTCGCGAGGGCCTTCCCGGGGATCTCCGCCGAGGGCAGGAGCACACCCTGGCGCCGCTGGTCCCGGCGCTCCTGCCACCGCGTGAACGCCTCGGTCAGGTGCTCGGCGTCGCGGCCCTGGAGGTCCTGGACCTGGTAGCGGGACTGCCACCGGGGCAGGTTGCGGACGAGGTCGGTGCGCATCATGGCGGACCGGCCGCCGGGGGTCGAGGCGAAGCCGACGCCGGCCGTGGTGGAGCCGTCCTCCCACTCCTTCGGGATGAGGTGCGGCTGAACCGGCATCGCCCCCTGGAACGCGACCTGACCCGTCGTCTGGGACGCGGTGCGGAACACGAGGACGTTCCCAGACGTCAGCATCTCCTTGAGCATGTTGGAGCCGCCGATGTTGTCGATCGTGGGGACGTGCACGACAAGACGCAGCTTCCCGCCGCACTTGCGGGCCATCGTCGCGAAGTTCTCCGCGTCGTTCACCGCCTTCGATCCCAGCTTGAGGACCCGGTGCGCCTCGTCGTGGGTGATGGAGAGGATCGGCAGGCCCAGGGCGATGGGGTCGAAGGATTCGACACCGCGCCGCTTGTTGCCGTACTCGTCGATCCATTCCAGCGCGGCCAGATCCTCGTTCCGGCCGTACATGAACCGCACGGCCTCTTCCAGCTGGATCTGCATCTCCCGCTCGGTGTCCGCGAAGTAGGACACCTGGTCCTGCCACGCGGGGAGGGACTGTCCGCGCTGAGGGTCGCCGACCCAGCTCACGAAGAACGGGCTTGCCCGCTCGTACATGAGCAGCTTGCTCACCACCTGACTCTTCCCGGCGTCGCTGGTCCCGGCGATGAGGGTGTGCACGGGGCCGGAGCCGCGCCGGTAGAAGCGGTACGGGACGGGCTCGCCGTTGAAGTAGCGGCCGAGGCGGGCGATGCCGGTGTTGGGGTCGAGCAGGTGGGGGCCCTCCCAGGTGAAGGGGTCCATCAGCGGGTTGCGCTCGTACACGGTGACCTTGACCCGGTTGCCGGTCCGCTTCGGCCCGTGCGAGATCTCGACCAGTTCGTTGGGGACGTCGTACGTCGACGCGATGCCGGGCACAGCGCCCATGGCCCGGTCGTACGAGCCGCGGCCTCGCGGCTGCACGATCGTGGCGGACCACCAGCCGTCGCCGTAGACGAGGTTGTCGAGGTCGGAGCCGGGCAGGGCGCCGAAGTTCGCGGCGACGTGGTCGTACCAGAGCTGGTAGATCCCTTCCTCCTCCTGGTCCTCGTCCTCCTGGTCCTCGTCCTCCTCGCCGTCCTCCTGGTCGACGTCGTCGACGGCCTCCTCGTCCACCGTGGGGGCCTGCTGCATGTGCCACCACCACGGGATGCCGAACGCCACGGTGGCGGCGCCGAGCAGGCCGGGGAAGGGCGGTGCGGCCGGGCCGCCGATGGTCGCGGCGACCAGCCACGTGGCGGCGGTGAGGGCGAGGGACTCGGCGAACAGCTGCTCCTTCCGGCCGGCGAGGGGCCGGCGGCGTAGGCCGGGGACGGGCGGGCCGCCGGTGGTGCGCAGCCACGTCTCCACTCCGACACCGGCCGCCAGGGCGCCGGCGCCGATGGCACCGGCGGTGCCGTGCGGGTGGAGGAGGGCGGGGGCGGCGAACGCGCCGGCGGCCGCGTAGAAGGGCGCGAGGGCGCGGCGGTAGACGATGGCGGAGCGGACGAGGCAGTAGCCGCCGACCATCAGGCCGACGCACCCCTTGAGCGGCTGGCCCAGGGAGCGCCACCAGCGGTCGAAGCGCGCAGCCCGGTCGGACGTCTTCGGCGGCTCGGCGGCGGCCACGGCCGGCATCTGGCCGATCAACTGTGCGCGCTGCGCCTCAAGGGCCTGGAGGAGGGCGGGGTCGATGAGGTGCTGGTTGGTGGTCTTCGGGGCGGTGGTGCGCGCCATGACGGGCCGTCCTGTCGGTGGGGTGAGGTGGGGAGAGGCAGGGGGTGGGGCCCCGGTGGACGGGGGCCCCAAGGGTTCAGCTGCGGAGGAAGTCGGCGGAGACTGTGCCGCCGCCCTCGTTGTAGAAGCGGACCTGGTGGTCGTAGACCTTGGTGACCCAGTCGTTGATCAGCTGCGCCAGCACCATCCGCTGCTCGGCGGCCTGGGCCACGGCGGCCTGGGCCTTCGCATACTCGACGTCGACGGCGGCAAGGTTGGTCACCAGCTCGACGGTGACCTTGTCCAGGCCCCTCGCCTGGAGGGCGAGGGCGTCGGCTTCGCTCCCCTGCGACTGCATCAGGGAGCGGACCGCGTCGCCCTGGGCGATGACGTTCTGAGCCGTCGACTGCATGCTGATTGCGGTCATCTTCGCCCGCAGGGAGTCGTAGTTCGTGACCGTCTCCTGCGGGACCTTCCCGAGGGTGCTCACGTCGGGCAGGTCGATGCCGAGGATGGTGGCGGGGTCGGGGGCGGGGACGGACTGGATGTTCGCCATCGGGCGGTTCTCCTTCATGACGGGGCGGGGGGAAGCGGGCCGGGGGGCCGGGAGGCCGCCGGCAGGCGGTGCGGTACGGACGCGGCCGGGTGTCGCCGCCGGGTGCTGCGGCGTGGTCCCCGGGTACGGGTAGATGCCCGAGGGGATGGTCAGGCCGCCGTGTGAGTGCCCAGCGGGACCAGGGTCCGGGGGCTGAACCACGGGCGGGGGCGGGGCCGGCCCGGGTTTCGGGGGTCGGGGCGCCGGGCCGGCGGCCGACGCCGTCCTCGAAGGAGCTTGTTGCGCCACGGGTAGCTCATCGCCGTACCCCTCCGCCTGGATTCGCCGGTACGTCTGGTTGATCTGCTCCCGGACCGCCGGGAACTCCTCATGCCACGCCTTCAAGTAGTCGTGGACCTTCCACAGGCCCTCGACGGCGTAGTCGGTGCCCGCCTCCAGGGCGGACGTCGCCCACCTCTTCGCGATGCGGCCGGTGGCGTTCAGGGCGGTTCGCGGGGCGGCCCGCGCCTTCGCCTTGATGTCGGCCTTCTTGAGCTCCACGTGGTAGCGCAGGTGGGCCTTCACAGCCTCGCCCTCCACCCTCCACGCCAGGGCACCGGCGCCGATGATGAGTTCGATCACCGGGATCAGCCCTGGAATCCGGAGGCGATCCACCCGCCGAGGCTGTTCGAGATGTTGCCGATGACGGACAGGCAGGCGGCGCCGACCGCGCCGGGGATGATGCCGGCGGACAGCGGGGCGAACGCGGTGTAGATCAGCGTCCGGTCCGTGATCTGCGCGTTGATGAAGTTGAGCAGGGTGACGCCGACGACCCAGACGGCGCCGATGGCCAGCAGGGAGACGCCGATCCACGCCTGCCCGGCGGTCCAGCCGTTGACGGCGGTCACCACCGCGTGCAGCCACTCGCCCGGCTTCGCCGCCGTGACGCCGACCGCGCCGATCAGGACGAGAAGGACGGTGGCCCGGGCGATGAGCCGGGGGAACCTGCGGGAGGTGTTGACCTTCCACAGGAGGCCCGCCAGCACCCAGGCGATGAGACCGACGGTCAGCGTGATCGTGGTGTTGGTGGTCATGGATTCCTACCCCTTGGGTTGGTTGTCGGGTGGTGGTCGGTGCGGTGCGCGGTCAGCCGATGGCGACGAGGACGACGGGCACCAGGAGCAGCGCGGACATGAGGCCGATGGGGGCGAGCGAGTCGTGCTGGACCGGTACGCGCCGCTCCCCCACGACGAGGGCGGCGCAGTAGCCGAAGAGGACCAGGAGCAGCGGCGTCGAGACGGTGGCCAGGCGCAGCGGGTGCGGGACGTCGAAGGCGCCGAGGCGGGCCAGGACGGCGAGGCCGAAGAGGGCGGTGGCCGTGGCGATGAGGAGGCGGACGAAGAGCCGCCCGTGGGTGGAGGCGCCGGCGTAGAGGATGCCGATCGCCACGAGGAACCAGAACGTCACCGCAGCCGGAATCGCAGTCATTTCCCCTACCCCTTAAGCGAGTTGTGGCGTAGAATCGCGCGCCCGCGCGCGGGCGCTCACGTGCACGCGGGTGCGCGCGCACGCGTTGGGCCTCCCCCGGGGGCCGCCCCCTTGCAGACTTGCGGACGTGCGGACTTGCAGACTTGCGCTCTGACCTGCGGTTATGTCTCGTGCGGGCCGGAGTGGGTGAGGTCGGTCCGGAGGTCGTCGACCATCTCGGTGAGCCGTCTCACGGACCCGGCGGCGGTGCCGGCCGGGAGGCTGTTGAGGACGGCGACCAGGCGGCCGACCGACACTTTCAGCTCCTCGGCCGGGGTGGCGGCGGCGGCCATGCGCTCGGCCCAGTAGTTGGCCTTCCGCTGCCGAGCTGCGATCTGACGCTTCGACGGCACCGCCGCCACCCCTTCCAATCGTTACTGTGTGTTACCTGTTGGCGGTGTCCGGCTCGACGGAGAGTTCGAGCCACAGGGTCTCGACCTCGTCCTTGAACTCCGGGTCCGTCTCCCACCGCGTGGTGCTCTCGGTGATCCGCGCCTGCCCCCAGCGCTCCTCGAAGTTGAAGAGCGCGCCGAGCTGTGCGCCGGTGATCGTGTCGCCGTCCATGGCGATCCGTGCGGCCTCCAGCTCGGCGAGGTGACGCAACCGCGCCTGGTACGCGCGCGGCTTCTCGCCCTCCCGTGCGGGCAACTGTGCGGCGATCCGTGCGGGGAGCGAGCGTGATCCGTGCGGGGCGTCGTCGACGTTCTGTGCGACCGAACGCGCGTTCTGTGCGGTCGCGCCGGCGTCGTTTCGTGCGGCCGAACGCGCGTTCTGTGCGGCTCCCGATTCGATCTGTGCGGGTGTCTTCACGACGTTCCGCACGGACTTCTGTGCGGCCCGTGCGGCGGCCTGTGCGGCGCGCGCCTTCGCCTCCTCCTCGGCGATCCGGATCTGTGCGGCGGCCTGCTCGCGCTGGAGGACGAGAGCCTCCTCCTGCGCCTTGACCTGCGCCTTTGCCTGCAACCGGGTCGCCTCGGCCTCAGCCTCGGCCTTCACGATCGCGGCCTGTCGCTGCGCCTCGCGGTCCCGTTCGGCCGCTTCGTGCGCCAGGCGGAGGCGGGTCTCCTCGATCTCCTTCTTCGCCTTCGCCTCGGCTTCGGCAGCCGCACGGTTCGCCTCGGCCTCCGCCTCGGCAGCCGCACGCTTCGCTTCCGCTTCCGCCTGGGCGGCCGCACGCTTCGTCTCCTCGACCTCCTTCGCGGCCTCCTGCTCGGCCGCGATCCTGGCCGCACGGTTCGCCTCCTGAGCCAGTGCCAGTTCGTGCGCACGAGCCGCACGCTTCGCTTCCGCATCACGCTTCGCCTGGGCCTCGGCAGCCGCACGGTTCGCTTCCGCCACACGCTCGGCAGCCGCACGCTTCGCGGCGGACTCCTGCGCCTCGGCCGCACGCTTCGCCGCCTCCGCCGCCTCCTTGCGGTCGGCCTCGTCCCTGGCGTCCTGGCGCCGGCGCTCCTCCCGCTGCGCCTCCTGGGCCTGCCGGCGGGCCTCCTCCGCGCGCCGTTCCTCCTGCGCCTCGAACTCACGCAGAGTGATTTCGTGGGAGGCGGACAGGGCGGTGATCTTCTTGCGGTAGTAGCCGGCCGCCTCCGCCACGGTGATGACCAGCAGGGGGACGAAGGAGTGAAGGAGGACGCCGCCCGGGTCGACGTGGTGGAAGTTGAGCTTGCCGGTCGTGAACACGCTCGGCCAGACGTTCATGGACCAGGTGCCGAGGCCGGCGATCCACCGCAGGATGAGGGCCCAGCCGCCGGGCTTCACCCCGTGGGGGATGAGGCGTCCGTCGACGTAGAGGACACCCAGCAGCGAGAGCGACGCGAGCGGGTCGAGCATCCAGGCGATGCCGGCCCATGTGTCGTGTGCCATCGCGAAGACGGTCACGTTGGCGGCGGTGAAGATGAGGCCGCCGAGGCCGAGGCCGATGAGCAGCCGCGTCACGAAGGTGCTGATCGCCAGGAGGTCGGCGAGCGCCTTCACGGCGTCGTCGAACTCCTCCTTGCTGATGTGCCGCGCGCCAGGGGAAGCCGCGGTGCTGGTGCTGCGGGGGGCGGGGATGTTGCGGAGGGCCGGGGTGGTGCCGGCCGTCGCGCCGGGGGACGCGACGGCCGTCGTTGCGGTGGTCACTTAGTGCGCTCCGGGGGTCTTCATCTGGTTGGCGGCGAACACGACGACGAGACACATGATCACGAGGACCCAGACGACGAGGGCGGTGAGGGTCTTCACCCCGTCGCTCGTCCTGCTGCGGCGCGTCACAGGTGCCCCCTCGGGGCGAGGCCGGCGACCTGGATTCCACCCTTCCGGGCGTCGGCCGCGCGGGCGAAGAAGGGGGCGACATCGGCCGGCGGTCGGCGGCGCGGCACAGCCGGCACGGTCCCCTGGGCGGGGATCAGGTGGGCGGCGTGGCGGCCGGCGGCGGTCGTGCCGGGGGCGCTGATGACGGGCGGGACGTGCGGCGGTGCGGCGTGTTTTCCCACGACGAAGCTCCGGAAGTGTTGGCGTCCACTGCGCCCCGGTTCGGGGCGTGGGCCCACCCTGACACTTGGATGCCGCGCAAGTCAATCCATTGCGCGTCAATTGACTTCGTTGCTGCGCATACCTAAGGTGACGCCATGACCAAACCGCAGAAGCCGCCCGGTTACCGGGACGTCGCGGCCCTCATCAAGTCGCGCATCGGCGACCCCGACTCCTGGCCCGCCTACCGCCCGGGCGCTCGCCTGCCCACCGAGCAGGAGATCGCCGACGAACTCGGCGCCGCCCGGGCCACCGTAGGCCGTGCTCTCACCGACCTCGCCCGCGAGGGCCTGGTGATCAAATCCACGAAGGGAAATCGCGTGTCCCCGATCGACACGAAGTTCACCCGCAAGGCGAGCGAGCGCTACCAGCGCCCCAACCGCGAGCGGGTCGGCCCGGACGGCGCCCAGGCCAAGGGAGCCTTCCAGGCCGAGCTGGAAGCGGCCGGCTACTCGCCCCGCTCCCAGACCGTCGTCACCCTCGACACCCCGCCCGGCCGCGTCGCCACGTTCCTCGGCGTCGAGCCGGGCACCAACACGATCTGCCGCCAGCGGCGCATGTTCGCCGCCACCCGGCCCGAGGACGGCGGCGAGCCGGTCGAGGTCGCCGTGCAGATCGCCGACTCCTACATCCCCTCCGACGTCGCGTACGCCGCCGGCCTGGACCAGCAGGACACCGGACCGGGCGGCATGATCTCCGCTCTCGCCCGCGCCGGGTTCAAGCAGCAGCGCATCCGGGAGATCACCAACACCCGGACCGTACGGATCGACGAGGCCGAGTTCTTCGGATTGCCGTCCGACGCCACGGTCTACGAGATCCTCCACATCGCGTCGACGGCGGACGGCCGCGTGGTCGAGGTGACCCTCCACGTACTGCCGACCCACCTGTGGGAACTCGAGAACTCCTGGGCCATCGACACCGACGACGAGTAGCACTCGAAGGGGGGAGCCATGCGCCCCGACCGCTTCCAACGGGTCCTGTTCGACGGCGTGAAGACAGCCGCGCCGGACATGCCGGCCCTGCTGTTCTCCCAGGCACAGCACACGGTGCATCCGTACGGTGTGGTCATCCGCCTGCCCAACGGCGCGGCGGTGTGGTGGCAGGTGATAGGCGAGAGCGCTCGGGGCGATCTCGGTCCTGACCACCCGGAACCGCTGCCGGCCCACGGAACGCCGCTGCCGTACGAACCGGCCGGACCGCTCACCCCGGACGACCGGGGGCGGTACCCGATGGAAGGTGTCGAGGGGTTCATGATCAACGCGGTGAAGGCGGCCAGGTCGTCGGAGGTCGGCGGGATCGAGCGGTGGTCGACACGGGCGCATGTCCCGGTCGCCGGGTACGGCCTCACGGTCGACTGCCACAACTCCGCCGTGCTGCACGTCTCGCTGCTCGGCGTCACCCCGCCCGACCCAAAGGGCGGGACGCCGGTCCTGCGGCGCTTCTACACCGCCGAGGAGTGGGCGTAGCGGCGCGCTCTGCCGGGTGCCTGGGGAATGCGGGCGCCCGGGTGATGATGGGCCGGGGAAACGTGGTGGCGGCCCCTCCTGGATGCCAGGAGGGGCCGCCACCGTCGTGTCTACGGGCGGGGAGCGGGCGCCGCCGGGGCGGGGAAGGTGAGGGCGGCGGAGAGGAGCCGGACGCCGGCGTCGATCCCCACCTTGTCCATGACCACCCCGGCGTAGGCACCGCGCCAGGCGGCGCCGGCGATGGAGGCCGGGGAACCGACCGGCGCCCCGGCCGCGTCGACCCGCTGCACGCTCACCCCCGCGTAGGTGACCGTGGCGACCAGGCCGAAGACGTCGCCCACGGCCGGCGCCGCACCGGGCGAGGTGGCGGTGGAGCCGCCGGCGCCGAGCTGCACGAGGGACACCGTGCCGGTCACGGGGTCGATCACCGCCCGGTACCCCCACTGCCCGGCCATGGAGTCGTCGGGCTGGGCGAACCACAGGCCCACGGCCGCGTTCGACTGTGCGGTGGCGCTGAGGAGGGAGAGCCGCAGGGTGATCGTGTACTGCGGCTCGGTGATCGGGCCCATCCAGCCGAGGAGGAGGGTGGGGGCCAGGGCGCCGGGCTGCACGAAGCCCTTCGGCAACACCTTGCCGCCGCCCTCGTCGTAGTAGCCGCGCACGTCCCACGGGTACGACCCGGACACGTCGCTGTGCAGGTAGAGGCCGGCGTCGGTGAGGGCGGTCAACTCGCCCGGCCCATCGAACTTGCTCGACCACGGGTCGGTGACGGACCGGTAGGCCGCCGGCGCGGAGCGGCAGTACAGCGGGTCGTGCGAGATCAACCGCTTCACCCCCTGGCCCTCCAGCACGTTGCGGGCCGAGTGCCTGCTGACCCCGTAGGCGATGGCCGCCACGCTCGCCGTGTTGTACGTGGCGATCGTCGGGATGTCCCACGCGACGATCGCCCACGTGGCGCCGGTGGCGGCGATGGCCGCCGGTGTCTTCGTTCCCTGCTCGCCCTGGAGGACGGCCACGGCCACCGCCACGCCCTTGCCCGTCGACGCGGCGGTGGTGGCGAGGGCCAGGGTGGTGCACGCGATGATGACCGAGGCGCGGGCGTCGGGGTTGTTGTCGAGGTCGGCGAGGACGGCGGTCAGGGCGGCCGCCGTCGCCACCTCGGGGATGACCACCGCCCGGCCGGCGACGCGGTCGAGGACGTCGCGGAACATCAGCCCGGTGTGCGCCTGCGCCTCGTGCCCGTACCAGCCGCCGGTGCCGGACGGCGGCGACGCAGCGCCGGGCACCGGCGTGCCCTTGACCATGTTCGGCGCTTCGGCCGAGCCGCGGTGGGTGACGTGGTCGCCGGCGTTGGTGACCCACGTCCGCCACTGCGCCTCGGTCACGGTGGAGGAGGCGACGGGGACGGTGGAGCCGGTGGTGTACCAGGGTTCGGCCCACGGGCCGGTGCGGTTGGGCACCCACGCCGCCCGCCCGTCCGCCGTCGCCATCACCGGGTTGTGGATCATCGTGAGCTGGTTGACGAGGGCGTAGTCGAGGGCCTCCGGGGAGGCGGGCGGGCGCAGCAGCAGGGCGCCGCCGGCACTGCCCCCGACCATCTCCACCGTGGAGGCGCGCAGGGCGGCGACGCGGGCCACCGGCTGCGCCCGCTGAACGGCGAACCTGCCGCCGGTGTAGACGAGGCGGGGCAGGCCGGTATCGGTGGTGTCGACGGCGGCCGCCGTGCACGCCACGACGGCCGTGCAGTCGACGCGCAGGCCAGTGGGGCCGAGGACCAGGGCGTTGCCGGCGGCGGGGTCGACGACGGTGTACAGCCCGGTCGCGGGATCGCAAGCGAGACCGCCGGCGGGGCGCAGCTTCACACCCACCGTCTTGGCCGCCTGGTCGGCGGTGAGGCCGCATGCCCACATCGAGGCGGTGCCGGTGACGGCCGCGACCACGTCGGCGCTGGCCACGGTGGCCCGCAGTTTGCCGTCCGAGCCGGTGGTGAGGGTGTTCGGGGAATCGGCCGAAACCAGGTCGGTGGGGCGGGCCGTGACGGTGTACGACCCGGGTGTCGAGCCGGGGGTGACGCTGATTCCCGTTCCGGCCGCGATGGCGCAGGTGCACCCTGCGGTGCCGCCCCCGCTGTTGCCCCGGCCCCAGCATCCGCACATGATCGTTTCTCCTAGCTGTTGGGGTTGATCCGCAGGTTGCGGAAGCAGACGAGGGGGGAGTTCGCGAGGGTGGTGTCCCCGTTGGCGTTGATGGACAGGTAGGGCCAGCGGTGGGAGGAGTCGACGAGGCGGGCCTCCGCCTCCCACTGGGCGGCGTTGTTGCGGTCGCGCATCCGGAACCGGATCTCGGAGGGCGACACGACGAGTTCGAAGGAGTACCAGACGCCGGTGGTGAGGCGGCCGTTGGCGGCGAAGGTGCCGGTGTAGCGGCCGGCGGTGCCGGAGTTCACTCCGATGAACACCTCCCCGTTTTGCCGCACCCCGGAGTACGAGAAGTCGTGCGGGAGGGGCTCGCCGGGGGTGTCGCGGACGCGGGAGTCGTCGCGGAGCGACCAGATGATGCCGGCGTTCATCCCGTCGTTGCCGCTGGAGAACTGGTCGAAGCGCATCTCCCACGTCATCCGCCACTGCTCCGGTACCGCGAGGGGGCCGGCCCAGCCGAGGACGATGTTGGAGGAGGAGGTGGCGGAGGACCGGCCGGTGAAGGGCAGGCGCCACCCGCCGTCGAGTTCCCAGTTGGGCGCGCGCGAGCCCTCCCCGCGCACGGTGTAGGGCCGGAAGTTGTAGTTGTCGAAGCCGTCGTGTAGCTGGCCGGACATGTACATCGCGCTGCCGCCGGCGCCGCCGATGTTGAAGGGCCAGATGTCGCGGGTGCGCACCGGCTCCGCCTGCGCGTAGTAGAGCGGGTCGCTGGAGCACACGCCACGGACCTTGAACTCCTCCTCGGTCGGCTTGTTGGCCCGCCGGCCGAGGCCGAGGTAGACGACACTGAGGCCCACGTCCACGTACGCCTTCGCCGCCTGCCCGTAGTACGTGCCGAGCTGGACGGACAGGTACACCCATCGCACGCCGGCGGCGACGAGGGCGGCCGGGGGGTTCGCCGTCACGTGGTCGGCCGTCTCGATCCACACCCCCCGCTCGATCCCGGCGGCGGCCCAGTCGGCGAAGAACGGCGACGTCACGTCCTGGTACTGCCCGTACGCCAGGACCACGCTGGACGCCTGCACGCAGTGCCGCAGCAGGGTGGGGAGCAGCGCGCTGGAGGCGGCGGTGAAGGTGGGGTCGGAGAGGCCGGAGAAGGTGGGCGACCCGGGGGTGGTGGTGGGGTTGTTGCGCGGGAGCCGGTAGAAGATGACGATGCGTCCGGCGACCTCGTTGAGCATGTCCGAGACGGTCTCGCCGCCCCACTGGTAGTACTCGCCGCCGCCGAAGAAGCCGTAAGAGTCCTTGACGATGAGCAGGCTCTTCCACTGCGGGAGACCGATCTGGTCGTACCGGAAGCCGTTGATCTTGTCCCAGTTGTCGGTCCAGTTGGTGCCGGTGCCGGGGATCACCCCGGGCTGGGTCTCGGTCGGGCTTCCGAACGTCCAGTAGGGGGCGATGACGGCGGTGCCGTCCCCGAGGCCGGAGACGTCGATGTGGACGGCGTCGAGGCGGCTGTCGACGGCGGCCCGCACGGACTTGTGCATGTTCCACGGCTGCACGTTCTCTCCGTAGCCGCTGCGGCCGACGACGAGGTGGCGGGTGGGCAGGCCGGAGACGGTGACGGTGCAGTCGGGGGACGGCGGCGGGGTGGGGTTGGTCGCCGCCTTGTACAGGCCCCGGTCGGACGGGGCGATGGAGATGGTGTTGCCCGTGCGGGTGGAGATGGTGGCACGGATGGCCGGCGGGGGCCCGGCGACGGCGCCCAGGCCGCTGCCGGGGTCGATCGTCGCGGCGAGCACCCGCCCGACCTGAGCGCACACCTCCTGCCCCCACGGCCCCGGGTCGATCCCGGCGACGAGCGGCGCGTTGAGGCCCCCGGCGCCGGTTACCCGTATGCCCTTGGCGCCCTTCACCGCGCAGCCGCACTTCGTCGCGCACCCGCAACGTCCCATGGTTGCCAGCCCCTTTCAGACGGAGGTGTACTCGAAGTTGGCCCAGGCCCCGGTCATCGGGTCGAGCTTGTCCTGATGCCGGTGGAGGGCGACGTAGGGCCCTCGCGGGAACGGCCCCGACTCGTTCAGCGCTACGGACTGTTGGGAGACGCCGGCGGCGCCGGGCTTGTCGAGGCGGTCGAGGGTGATGGTGGTCGGGGTGACGGTGACCCGGAAGTGCTGCCAGGTGTTCAGCGGGACCGCACTGCCCGCTGTGAGGAACACGGCGTCGAGGTTGTTCCAGCGACGGCTGACGACGAGCTTGCCGTCCGGGGTTTGGTGCAGCCAGTAGTAGTTGGCCGGCACCTGCCCGTCCGCCACGTCGCTGTCGTCGTCGAGGGCGATGAGCAGGCCGATGCCGTTCTGGGCCGGTCCGTCGTCCGCGCCGGCCGGCCGCTTCTGGAACTGGTGGGACCAGGTGATGGTGTAGCTGGTCGGCTTCGGCAGGGGGCAGGCCCACCCGAGGATGACCGTGGTCAGGTTCTCCGCCACCGCCTGGCCCGGCACCCACCCCTTGAACCCGGACGGCCCCGCGCTCCCGGTGTCGAACCACTTCCCCTTCTTCGCGATGTTGTACGGGTCGGTGTCGACGCCGGTGTGGAGCTGGCCCGCCATGTACTGGCCGAACGGCCACAGGTCGCGCCGGAGCGGCCGCTGCTTGAACCCGTAGTAGGCCGCGTCCTCGGACACCACCCCCCGGGCCTGGACGCGCACCTCCTGCGCCTTGCCCTGCCCGCGTCGGGCGATGCCCATCACCATGACGCTCAGCCCCGCGACGCGGTACGGCGCTATCTGCGCGTCCGTCAGGTACCGGCTCACGAACACCCAGTCGCATCCGGCGTCGACGATCGCGGCCGGCGGGTTCGCGGCGATGTCGGCGGCGGTGGCGAGGACCACGCCGGTCTGGATGCCGGCGGCGGAGGCGATCATCGTGCGCTGGTAGGTCGTCGCGAGGACGATCGACGACTGCTGCGCGCACGCGTTGACGATCGTGTCCCGCAGGGCGATCTCCAGCAGGTTGTCCGGGCTGGGCAGTAGGAGGTAGGCGATCACGAGGCGGTCGCCGACCTCGTTGATGACCTGCCCGACCGTGTTCGCGCCGATCTGGGAGAGGCCGCTGTTGATCCCGCTGTACGGGCCGGTGTTGATCGCCCCCTGCTCGCCCGGGACGGCGAGGCCGCTCCAGGGGCGGGCGTTGGGGTACCAGGTGTCGACGTTGACGATCTGGTTGCGCCACGCCTGGATCGACATGTCGTGGTAGTCCAGGCCGTACTTCGCCGCGATGTCGGTGGCGTAGGCCATGCAGCCGTCCCCGAGGGTGGAGCAGGAGGGGGTGACGGGGGTTCCGTCCCACAAGGAGGTGACGGGCAGGTAGATGCCGTGGAGGTCGAGGTCGGCGGCGGCCCGGGCGGAGCGGATGAGGCCCCAGGGGTAGGTGTTGGTGCCGGCGCCCCGGGAGCCGAACAGCACGCCGGAGGTGGGCAGGGACGCGACGGTGCGCGAGCAGCCGGAGGAGGTGCCCGGGGAGTAGACGCCGGAGTTGTCGACGGAGAGGGTGTTGCCGGCGTCCTCCGACACCCGGACGCGGATGCGGCGGGAGGCCTTGTCGTAGGTGAGGCCGGGGCCGAGGTTGGCGCCGACGAGGTCGGCCACCTGCGGCTGGGCGGTGGTGAGGTCCATGGTGATGATGACCGGGTTGGAGTCGTCGCCGGTCCCGGTGACGGCCGTTCCCACCCCTCCCTGGAACCGGCACTGGCACACCTGCACGCAACCGCATCCGAACAGCGTCGTCACGTTCTCCTCCTTCGGTTCGGTCCGGTCAGGACGACGAGACGGTGACGGTCAGGTCCTGGAACCAGCCGACGAAGTCGGGGCTGCCGGCCGCGTCGCCCTTCTGCTTGCGCAGGTGCGCCCACCGGCCCGCCTGCACGTTGGTGCGCATCGCGGTCGCGGCCGGTGTGGTGTGGGTGTACGTCACCGACTGCACGGCGACGCCGCTCCCGTTGAGCCGCTCGAAGATGACGGAGGACGGTGTGATCTTCACCCGGAGGGTGACCCACGTGTTCGCGGCCGGCGCCGGTGATCCGGCGCTCGCGGACGCCGGCGTCATCGCCGCGCCGTTGTACCGGCCGTTGATCTGCATGGTCCCGCTGGGCGCCATGTAGCAGTGGTAGTACGAGGGCGGGTTGTAGGAGCGCGGCGGTGTGCTGGTCGTCACGTCCGCGTACGGCTGGTCGGTGTCGACCATGACCATCAGGCCCAGGCCGACGCCGGCACCGGCCGCCGGCACCGGGTCGCGGTACTGCTGGCGCCACGTGTAGGTGAGGATCTGCGAGGTGCCGATCACGGTGAGCGGGTTGGGGGTGGCCCAGCCGAGGGTGAGGGTGCGCACCTTCTCCGCGGCTGTGGGGATCGGCGGCATCTCCCACCCGCCGTTCGGGTCGTCGGCGGTGGTGAGGGGCCGGCCGCGCCGGTTGGGACGGTAGAGCTGCTGGTCGATCTCCTCGTGCAGCTGCCCGGAGACGAAGTTCCCGAACACCCACGGGGCCCGCGTCATCGGCGCCGCCTTCGCCGCGTAGTACACCGGGTCGTCGGACACCACCCCGGAGATGCCGAGGGAGGTCTCCCGGGTCCGCTGCGACCGGCGGGACATGTTCACCGCCACCGTCTTCAACGGGGCGACCTTGTACGCCAGGATCTCGGTGTCCGACCGGCGGGCGTCGACGAACGCCCACTTCACGCCGGCGGCGACGAGGGAGGCGGGCGGGTTCGCGGCGAGGTCGGCGTTGGTGCTGATGTAGGCGCCGGTTTCGATCCCGGCGGCGGTGAAGGCGGCGAGCCGGGTGTAGTCCTCGGACACGACGACGGTCGATGCCTGCGTGCACGTGCGCTGTATGAGGCGCAGCAGCGCCGCCTCCAGGCCCTTGCCGGCGGACTGCGGCGGCATGCGCCAGCCGAGGACCATCATCCCGGCCATCTCGTCGATTACCTCGAGGCAGGTGTTCGCACCCCACTGGTTCCTCTCGGACGGGGCGAACCACCACTCGGACGTGACGACGAGGTTCTTCCACTGCGGAAGGCCGACCTGGTCATACGAGTACGTCGGGTAGGGCAGGTACGACATCGCGGACTGGCAGGCGCCCGGTGCGATGGTGCAGGTGTCGGCGGCCCAGTCGTCCTCGAACGTCTGGTACGGCGCGATGACGGGGGTTCCGTCCGCCAGGACGCTGACGTCCAGGAGGACGCCGTCCAGGCGCAGGGCGGCGGCGGCGCGCGCCGAGCGGATGACGTTCCAAGGGAAGATGTTCGGGCCGGCGCCGGTGCGCCCCCACAGCTGGCCGGACGTGGGAAGCGTGCTGACCTTGCGTTCGCACAGCAGGCCGGGGGGCCGGATCGCGGCCGGCACGTAGAGGCCGCCGTCGCTGCCGATTTTGACGGCGTTTCCCGCGTCGCCGCTGATCCGCAGCGTGAGCTTCCCGGGGAGGGCCGGGTTGACGTTGGGGACGTACTGGAGTCCGTCCGTGAGGGAGGACGGGAGGCACTCGTTGAGGAGGTGGAGGCCGCCGGTGCCGCCCGGCTTGGTGAAGTCGACGTTGACGGCGTAGTTCGCCGCCGTCGACCCGTTGCCGGACACGGTCGTGCTGTCCCCGCCGACCATGTAGCAGGAGCATCCTCCGGCGCAACCGCAACGACTCATGCCGCATCCGCCCTTCCGACGATCTGGACCCGGGCCCGGGCACCGGTGCCAAGGTCGCTGCTGCTGACGATCTCCATGCACCAGCCGGAGCCGCAGGAGAAGGTGGGCCACTCGAACGGTCCGCCCTTCGGCCCGATCATCCGGACCCGGCCGGTGCCGCCGGAGCAGTCGACGGTGGCGCGCTGTACCCGGCCGTCGATCAGGACGTTCGCCCGGGCGGGCAGGTAGGCGATGTTGATGTCCACGCAGGCCGCGCAGGGGTCCGGCTCCTGGGCCGTGCAGTCGATCCCGATCGGGTTGGCGTACCACCGGACGGTGACGCGGCGCAGGGGCCGGTCACCGGTGAAGAACTCCAGGACGGGGACGGAGTCCCCCCACTCCGGCACCTCGTCCGGCCGGACGGTGAGCATGGTGCGGCGGGCGAGCATGGGGCCGCGCGGGTAGCAGGGGTCAACGGGCAGGGGTGGCAGGGGTGGCAGCGGCGGGGGGACGCAGTCGGGGTCGACGGCGCACTGTGCCACCGGCGGGCACCGGTCGTACACCGCGTCGGGGTCGAAGTTCGGGACGAGGACACCTTGCGCGAGGTCGACCCAGTTGGAGGCGGGGGTGATGGCCGGCTGCCGGTACAACCAAGGCTTGCCGGCCACCAACGTGAACTCCACGACGGAGAAGGTGGGGTTGCCGCCCTCGCACCCGCCGCCCGCGTCGGGCCCGTACATGTACTCCCGCGACCGCTCGAAGGGGCCGTCGAGGAGGCCGACGTCGTAGAGGGTGCGGAGTTCACGGTCGCCGGGCGCGGCCGGGGTGGTGGCGCCGGCCGGGGCGGAGCCGGTGGGGCAGGTGGTGAAGAGGCACAGCGGGTCGCCGGTGCAAGCGGCGCCACCGCACCCCTGACCGCGCAGCATCGCGGCCAGGTACTCCAGCGCATAGGAGGCGGCGGCGTCGTCGAGCGAGAGCACCAGGACCTTGAACCGCATCTCCCGCGCCTTCATCCGCAACGGGCCGAGGAGCGCGCCGTCGCCGATGACGGAGGTGGCCGTCCGCTGCGCGGTGGACGCCTGCAGTCCGTCGAAGTCGAGCCCGACGAAGCCGAGGACGCGGGCGGATTCGGGGCGGGACGGGTCGTACCACGGGGCGTCGTCGTCGATGGGCGTGGTGTACTCGGGGCCGCCGAGGGCGGTGGGCAGGCCAGCGCAGGGCGGGCACTCGTAGGGGATGCCGTACCGCTGGGCGTACGCCCACGCGCGAGCGTCGTTGACCAGCTCGCTGCCGGCGAAGTTCGCCCACCCGGTGTAGACCACTCTGGCCGGCCCCCTTCGGACACGACGTCTCGTCGGCCCGGCCCACCAGCCAGCAGCTCAGCCCAGGTTACGGGTTGCGCGTCGGTGTGGGGCACATCTGCATGTCCGGCCACGTCCGCCACTGCCCGCTGCCGTCCGTGGGGGCGGCGTACATGATCCCGTGCACCTCGATGAGGAGGCGGGCGTCGTCGGGGTCCGGCGCGGGCTCCCCCTCGTCGGCGGCCGCGTCGGTGGTGGCGTCCGCCAGGGCGGCCGCGCGCGCGGCCAGGGCGGGGGGCGTGGGGGGGTTGGGGGGCACCGTGATGCCCTGCTCGGCCCCGCCGGTCAGGAGGGCGGCGAGGCGGAAGCGGGTGGGCAGCGCCCAGAGCGCACCGGGGACTTCGGCCATCGGCATGGTGACTTCTCCTTCGGTGGGCTACGGGGCGACGTCGACGGGGTCGGCGAGCAGCGGGGCGAGGGACACTCCGATCGTCTCCCCCGACGCCTCCCAGTGGCCGGTGACCATGACCAGCCGCATCCCCTGCACCACCGGCCGGCAGTAGTCGGCGAAGACGACGTCGACCCGGTTGCCCGGGACGAGCTGGGGGATGGTGATCGGCGCGTTCGGCGATAGCCGGGCGTCCTCGGCCACCTTGAGGGAGGTGGGGATCGGGTAGCGGCCGCGCAGGCGTTCGCGGGCGGCGTTGAGGAGGGCGGCCGTCTCGGCGGCGGCATTGAGGTCGGAGAGGCCGTTGACGCGGGCGATGGTGTCGATCCGGCCGTACGGGGTGCAGTCGAGGCCCACGGACACGGTCCGCCCGGCGTACTGGTTCGTCTGGGACGTCCCGAACGCCCTGGTGGCGCCAGCCGCCCACGACCGGGTCACCGTGACCTGGCCGCCGAAGTCGTCGGCCTGCAAGGTGGCCTGGGGCCACGTCCACGGCCGGGCCGGGTCCGGGGTGACACCGGCGCCGGGGCGCAGGCAGATCGAGCGGAGGTTGACGGTCCACTCGAAGCCCTGCGCGGACGCGTACTCGACGATGTCGAGCACAGGGTTGGCCCAGCCGGTGCGGGGGCCGGCGGACCAGGTGACGCCGGCGGGGAAGGTTTTCAGGTACGGGAGGATGTTGGGGAAGTCGGCGGGGCAGCACAGCGGGGAGTTCATGTTCGCGGTGATCACGGACGCCGCGACGTCGACGATGTCCGTGGCCCCGGTGCGCCCCACCTTCTCCGTGTTGATGATCGTCGCCAGCCACTGGGTGACGTCCCGGGCGTCGATCGTGAACACCTCGTCGGTCTGCGTCACCTCGTACACCGGGCCCATCCACAACGGCTCGTCGTCCCGGTAGACGATCAGCTCGTGGACGGCTGGCTCGACCTGGGCGAGCGCGGCGCAGCATTCGTCGCTGGTGCGCACGCGCGAGAGGACCAGCTGTCCGCGGCTGGTCTCCTTGAGCCGCCGGTCCCACTTCACCGACTTCACCGCGTCCTGGAGGTCGGCGGCGCCGATGAACACGCGGCCGCCGCCGCGCCAGTGGATCGCGGCGGAGTAGCGCGAGGGGCAGCCGAGGGGCTGACCGGTCGGGTAGGTCGGGGCTATGGCGGCGACCACGGGCAGGGCTCCTTAGGCGAAGACGTCGAGGAGGTCGTCGACGACGCGGCGGGCCAGGAGCCGTTCGTCGGAGGCGTTGGACTGGACGACGACGGTCACGTTGACCGGCTCGCGCTTGGCCGACCCGCTGTCCTTGGTGCCGCGCTCGCCCTGCTGGCGGGCGATGAGGTCGAGGAGGCCGGAGTCGCGGGCGAGCTGCATCGCGCGGTCGGGGCGGCTGAGGGGGATGACGACCTCGGGGCCCGCCTCGCCGATCAGGGCGACGCGCGGGGACATGACGATGTCGCCGTTGGCGAGCTGGCCGATGTGGCTGATCGAGCCGAGGCCGAGTTTGCCGCCGACGGAGTTGTAGCCGTCGATGATCTTGTTGAGCCAGCCGATGCCGGTGTTGATCGCGGACTTGAGGCCGCCCCAGATGCTGGAGCCGATCGAGCTGGTGAAGTTGGTGATGCGCCCGGGCAGAGCGGAGAAGAAGTTGACGACCGCGTCGACGCCCTTCGACGCGAGGTCCTTCGCCCCCTCGACCGCCGAGGAGACGGCGTTGCTTACGGTGCTGGCCAGGGAGGACAGGGCGCTGCCAGCGCGGCCGGGGAGGGAGGAGAAGAAGCCGACGACGGCGTCGACGCCGGCGCGCGCGGGCCCGTACGCGGCGTTCCACGCGCTCGACATCCACGACATGAGCATGCTGCCGAACGCGGAGACGGCCGCGATGATCTGGCCGGGCAGGGCGGCGAACCAGGCGACGGCGGCGTTGAACCCGGCAGAGATCGCGCTCGTCGTTGCGTCCCACGCGCTGTTCCACCAGCCGACCAGCAGCGACCCGAACGCGGACAACGCGGCCATGATCTGGTCGGGCAGGGCGGCGAAGAACGCCACCGTGGCGTCGAAGCCGGAGGAGATGGCGCTCGTCGTCGAGTCCCACGCGCTGTTCCACCAGTCCACCAGGAGCGAGCCGAGCGCGGACAGGCCGGCCATCAGGTTGCCGGGCAGGGCGGTGAACCAGGCGACGGTGGCGTTGAAGCCGGAGACGACGGCGGAGGACAGGGCGTCCCAGGCGGAGACGAACCAGTCGACGAGCTTCGCGCCGAAGTCCACCATCGCGTCGGCGATCAGGGTGGGCAGGCGGAAGAACGTGAAGACGACGATCGCGATGGCGCCGCCGATGGCGAACAGCAGCTCGTCGAAGGCGTTGGAGAAGAAGTTGACGAGCATGCCGCCGAGGGCGGACAGGCCCGCGACGGCCCGGCCCGGCAGGGCCGTGAAGAACCCCACCACGGCGTCGATGCCGGCGGAGACCGCGTCGGAGGCGGCCGACCACCCGGCGGACATGGCGGAGGAGATGGACGAGCCGAGGGAGGACAGGGCGGCGCTCGCCTTGCCCGGCAGCGAGGTGAAGAACGCCACCACCTTGTCGAACCCGGCGGAGACCGTGCTGGTGACGCTGGACCAGATCGCGGACAGCCGCCCGGGCAGCGAGGTGAAGAACCCCACCACGGCGTCGATGCCCTTGGACACCGCCTCCTTCGCCTTCTCCCAGCCCTCGGAGAAGACCGTGACCAGCCGCTTTCCGAACTCGATCAGGACGCGGAAGACGGCGTCCCGGAAGGCCATCGCCTTGTCGATGACCCAGCTCAGGACGTTCGCCAGCCCGGCCAGCGCGCTGACGATCAGCTGGAGGACGGGGATCACCGCGTTGGCGACGAGCCACCCGGCGATGGCGACCCCGAACTTCACCACGAGGGTCGCGAGCGGGATGAGCGGTACGACCACCTGCACCAGGGAGACGGCGAGTTGGGCGATGGCCGGCAGCAGCGGCAGGAGCGCCTGGACGACCTGCACGAAGGCGTCGCCGAGGAGCGGCAGGATCGGGGCGAGGCCGGAGACGAGCTGCGGGAGCAACGGGCCGATCGCGCTGAGGACCTGGCCGAGCGCGTCGGCCAGGGCAACCGCGGCTTGGCCGAGGACACCGCCAAGCTGCGCCGCTACCTGGGTGAGGACCGGTAGCAGTGGCTCCAGCGACTTGAGGACGATCGTCAGGAGCTGCCCGACCGGGGCGAGGAGCGGGGTGACGATCTGGAGCGCTCCGGCCAGGAGGACGCCGATGAACTGGCCGACCTGGACCAGGACGGGGGCGAGTGCGGTGAGCACCGGTCCGAGGGCGTCCGCCAGTGCGCTGGAGAACTGGATGATGCTGGGGGCGACGGCCACGATGGCGGCCCCAAGCCCCTGGACGACGACGGTGACGAGCTGTCCGAGGACGGGCAGCAGGGGGGCGATGGCCTGGGCTATGAGCCCGATGGACTGGGCCAGCGGGCCCAGGGCGGGACCGAGCGCCGTGATGGTGGACGTCACCGCCTGACCGAGGGTCAGGAGGGTGGGGCCGAGGCCGGAGACCGCTTGGCCGAGCTGTCCGACGACGCCGGACACGGCCGGCCCCAGCAGCTTGACGATTTCGGCGAGGGTCGGGGCGAGGCCGCCGACGATGCCGATCAGCTGGAGGAAGATCGGCCCGACCGCCGCCCCGAGCTGCTGGAGGGTGGCGAAGATGCTGTTGAGGATCGACATCCCCTGCGCGGAGGAGAGGAAGTCCGAGACGTTCTTCGTCAGCTGGAAGATGACCGCGATGATGTTGCCGCCCTGTTCGCGGGCGGCGGAGAACACCGAGTTGAAGATCTTCCCGACGTTGCCGATGACTCCGGCGAGGACGGTGAAGACCTCCCGGGCGTCCTGCACCCACCCGACCGCCTGGCCCGACGCGGCGGCGCGGCTCATGAACTCGCCGAACTTGCGGATGTTGTCGCCGAGGCCGACCGACATCTCGGTGAACACCGGGGCGACGGCGACGGCCAGGGCGCGGAAGCCGTCGAGCAGCGGGCCGAGGCCGGAGGCGGCGTTGGCGATCGACATCCGCAGCTCGTCGAAGATCGTGCGGATGGCCGTACCGGTCTGTGCCGACGCGGCGAACTGCAGGGCGGTTGAGGCCGCCTTGCCGAACTCGGTGGCGACGGCCGTCATGCCCTCGCGCAGCGGGCCGATGTTGGTCTTCAACGCGGCGAACTGGCCGGTGAGTTGACCGAGGAACGCGCCCTGGACGGACGACTTGAGCTCGTCCAGGGAGGGCTTGAGGGTGCGGACCTCGCGGGCCGCCTTCGCCACGGCCGGCGACATGTCCTCCAGGGCCTTCGCGAAGTCGGCGCTGGAGCCGGTGAGGGCGGTGCCGAACGCCTCGCCCAGGCCGGAGGTGGCGACCTTGAGGGTCGCGATGGCGGCGCCGGCCAGGGCGATCCCGGCGGGGATGCCGGCCACCGCGCCGAGCCCGAGGGACAGGGTGGCTACGAAGGTGACGACGCTGCCGGCGGCGGCCGCCGCCTGGGCGCCGACGACGAGGAAGGCGGTGCCGAGCGCCATGATCCGGCCGATGGAGCCGATCGCGCCGAGGGCTCCGGACAGGCCGGCGGAGAAGCGCTCGCCGACCCCACGGCCGGCCTGCTCGATCGGGTTGCGGTCGACCCGGGGCCGGATCTCAACTTCCGCCCGGAGGTTGCGGGTGGCGGTGCGTACCCGCTCGCGGAACCCGGTGAGGTTCGGGACGACCTTGACTTCGATCTTCTCGGCCCGGCGCATGTCGCGCTGGATCTGCCGCCACAGCTTGTCGACGTCCGCCCGGACGGGTACCTCGACGGGCGGGAGGGCCTTGAGGGCGGCCTGAAGGTTGCGGCGGAACCCGGTGAGGCTCGCTTCCACCCGGACCTTCGCCGGCGCCATCGTGGCGAGCTTGGCGTTGAGGTCGGAGCGGAACCCGGATATGTCGGGGGTGACCCGGACCTTCGCGGCCGGCAGCTTGTCGAGCTTGGCGCTCAGCTCCTCCTTGAACGCCGAGGTGTCCGGGGACACCCTCGCCTTGAAGGCCGGCAGCTTGTCGAGCTTCCCTCGAAGCTCGTCCTTGAACGCGGAGGTGTCCGGGGAGACGGTGGCCTTGAACGCCGGCAGCTTCGCGAGCTTCGCCCCGAGGTCCGACCGGAACGTTGAGGTGTCCGGGGAGACGGTGGCCTTGAACGCCGGCAGCTTCGCGAGCTTCCCGCCCAGTTCCGCCCGGAACTTCGACACGTCCGGGGCCACCGGTACCTTGGCCGCCGGAAGGTCGGCCAGGGCGGCGCGCAGCTCGGCCCGGAACTTCGACACGTCCGGCGCCACCGGCACCTTGACGCCCGGCAGCTTCTCCAGCTTCGCGACGAGGTCGGCGCGGAACGAGGAGGTGTCCGGGGTCACCGGCACCTTGACCGCCGGCAGCTTCGCGAGCTTCTCGACCAGGGCGGCGCGGAACCCGGAGGTGTCCGGGGTGACGGGTACGCGGCCAGCCGGGAGCTTCTCCAGGGCGGCGCGCAGGTCCGCCCGGAACTTCGACATGTCCGGCGTGACCGGCACGCGGGCCGTGGGCGGCTTCGCGACGGCCTCGCGCAGATCGGCGCGCAGCTTCGCGGTGTTGGCGACGGCCGGCACCCGGGCCGTGGGCAGCTTCTCCAGGGCGGCGCGCAGGTCGGCGCGGAGCTTGGAGGTGTTGGCTGCCATGCTGATCTTCGCGGCTGGCAGCTTCTCCAGGGCGGCGCGGAGGTCGGCGTGGAACCGGGTGGTGTTCCCCGTGACCTTCACGGGCACGGCGGGGAGGTTGGTGAGGGCGGTCCGTAGCTCCTGCCGGAACCGGGCCGCTGACGGGGTCACGGGCACCGCGACGGCGGGGAGCTTGGCCAGGGCGGCGCGCAGGTCCGTCCGGAACTTCGCGGTGCCCGGCGTCAGGGTCACCTCGGCGCGCAGGTTCCGCAGGTCGCGGGCGAGGCGTTCCCGGAACTGGTCGGCGCGCGGCCGTACGTCGACTTCGACGACGGCGTTCTTGAGGCCGGCCCGGAAGCCCCTGTCGAAGCTGCGGGCTGCCTTCGTGCCGGCCGCCGTCAGCTTGGCGTCGAGGCCGTCGTTGAACCTCGACGCGTCCGCCACGATCTCGACGGAGCCCTCGCCAATGCCGCCCATCTGGCCCCTCCCGAGCGCGCGTGAATCGCGCCCGGCCCACCAGCCAGCGGCATGACCAGGTTAGACGGGTGGTCGGTCAGTCGTCGTCGCCGTCGTCGCCCGCGTTCCCCATCGACTTCATCTGCGCGATGAAGTCGTCGACCGAGGTCATCTGGGCGCTGGCGTGTCCCGACTGCCGGGCGCTGGCTGGCGGCGCGAAAATCTTCGCCTCGTACCGCGACCACTCGGTGTTGTCCTCGCAGTGTGAGGCGATCCAGGACAGGACGGAGGCGCAGATCATCGGCGCGGTGGCCCAGTGCGGATCGAAGCCGGTTCCGCTGCACCACATGCTGTACGCCTGCCAGCGGTCCGACGCGACGGCGGCAAGGCGCATGGCCGCCCACCACGGAACCCCGTAGATCTCTTCCGCCAGGCCCACGGCGATGCCGTGGCAGCGGGTGAGGTCGAGCGCGTCGTCGGGGTTGTCGAGGCGGGCACCGATGTAGTCGAGCGAGTCCGGGTCGAGCTGTCGGGGGATGATCGCGGCCCAGTCCCCGGCGGCCGCCCACCCGATCGCCTCCCAACCGCCGAACGGCGCCAACCGGAGGTCGACGCCGTTCACGCGGAACGGGAGCCCGTGCTCGTCGGGGAGCGGCTGGCCGAGCCTCACCGCCCGCCGGTACGGCGGGCCGGGCTCTTGCGCGCGGGCACGGTCTTCGGCTCGGCCGCCGGCAGCTGGCGGCCCTGGGCGCGCTGCGCGGCCCGGCGCTGCGCACGGTTGGGTGCGGCGTCGAGGGAGGCGAGGTGTTCGCCGATGATCTTGCCGTAGACGGCGCCGACCTTGTTGGTCGCGTAGATGAGCTGGAAGACGTCGAGGACGTCGTCGGGGTCCTTCGCCCGCTCGGTCACCTCGGCGTAGTCCTCGGCGGACATCGTCGCGGCGAGGAAGGCGAGGGCGGTGTCCTCGTCCGCGCCGCGCTCGTCCAGGCCGACGATGGCGTCCCACATGGACGGCTCGGGCGAGGAGAGGTGGTAGCGCCGGCCGCCGAGGGTGAGGTTGGCGTCGGGGATCGCCGGGGGGACGTAGCCGGCGTCGGCGTCGATCTCGGGGATGTCGAAGTCGGTTGCCATGGTGTGGGGCCTTTCGGGCACGTCGATGTCGCGCCCGGCCCACCAGCCAGCAGCAGGGCCAGCGTACGGCTGGCGATCGACGGGGGCACGGATCTCCGTCAGCGCGTTCCCCCGTATGGCCGTAGATCCGTCGATACGGCACGCCGTAGATGTACCGTCCGATTTGTCCCCCGGACGGCGCAGCGGCGCCACGGGCGGCCCGCACGACCCCCTTCGTCCCGAGGAGTCCTCCTGTGAACCTGACCGACGCTCAGCTCTGGGCACTGATCGTGTCGTTCTTCACCCCCATCGTGGTCGCCGTCGTCCAGCAACCGGAGTGGTC
This sequence comes from Kitasatospora sp. NPDC101108, assembly GCF_055584725.1. Classification (NCBI taxonomy): domain Bacteria; kingdom Bacillati; phylum Actinomycetota; class Actinomycetes; order Kitasatosporales; family Streptomycetaceae; genus Kitasatospora; species Kitasatospora sp. NPDC101108. The sequence continues at coordinate 71,926 of NZ_JBVJLM010000018.1, read as the reverse complement.
GAAGCCGCTGCGGACGCTGGTCGCCCTCGTGGTGAGCGCGGTAGCCGGCATCGGCACCGCGTTCTTCGCCGGCGAGTTCACCGGCCGCACCGTGCTGTCCACCGTGCTGCTCGCCGTCGTCGTGTCGACCACCTCGTACAAGACCATCTTCAAGCCGCTCGGTGTCGCGCCGGCGGTCGAGCGGGCGACGTCCCATGAGGTGGCGCAGTAGCAGGTGTTCGACGTCCCCCGGGGCCGGCCCACCCGCCGGCCCCGGGGCCCGCTGGGAGGAAGGTGCTGACGGTGGCTGGTGACCAGGGCACGGCGTACGACGGCCTGTTCCGGGGGCCCGAGGCGGTGGGTGCGGCGGTCGACCCGGCGGCGGTGCGGCGGATGGCCGCCCGGTTGCAGGAGGTCGCGGAGGGCCGGATGCCGGTGGTCAGTGCGCACGGTGCGGCCGCCGACAGCCGGGCCGTCCTCGCCTACCTCAGCCTCGCGGCCGCGTACGCGCGGAAGCTCACTGCTGTGTGGCGGGCCATGGCCTGTCTCGACGCCGGCGTGGGATCGGTCGCCGAGGTGGACGAGGCGCTGCGCGAGCACCTGGCGCAAGGGGCCGGGCCCGCGGCTGGCTTCGACGCCGCCACGTTCACCGCGTCGGTCGACCACGACTCCTTGCAGTGGACGACCGCCTACGCCTTGCGGTGCGGGCGGTGCCCGGACGGGCGCGCGGTGGTCGGCCGGTGGTCGGACGAGGTGCTGTCGCTGGCCGAGCTCACGGCGGCCGCCCTCGACCACTACCTGTACGACTGCCCGGGCGCGGCCGCGCCCGGGTAACCAAGGCTCTCTCTGGCGCCCGGCACGTGGGGTCCTGGGCGGTGGAGAGATGCGGACGCCCCCGCCGGTCGCGGCCCGGTCGGGGGCGTTCTGCGTCTGCTCATGGCCCCGGCCGGTGTGACGGTGACGTGACGGCCCTAGCGGGGGCGGGTTTGGCCGTTGTTCCAGGCGCCCTCTAGCGTGGCCCGGGATCGCGGCCGGCACGGACGGCCGCGCCACCGTGGAAGGGAGCCCCATGAGTTGGGGTGCCGCAGTGCTGTTCTACCTCGGCGTCGGCCTGGCACTGGCCGGATACCTTGCGACGGTCTTCACGAAGAAGGATCGGGAGAAGGGCTTCGACATCGACGCGGTAACACACCTCACCTTCGGTGCCGCTCTCGTTGCGGTGGCCCTGATGTGGCCGGTGTTCTTCCACTCGAAGATCAGGCCGAGGTTCGTGGAGATCGTCAAGAGCGACGCGTCGATGATGTGGCGGCGCCTGACGGGCCGGTAGGCCCCACCGTGACACGGCACTGGACGCCCCTGTCGGATTGTGGCTGACAGGGGCGTCCTTGCGTCGCACGGTGGGGGCTAGCCGGCGGGGTGCCAGTCGTCGGCGAGGATGTCCTCCTGGTTGGGGGCCCACGGGACGTACTCGCCCTTCGCGGTCCGGGCGAGGAGGTAGGGCGGGAAGACGGCGACGGTGCCTTCCGGCTCGCCGATCGCGGTGGAGGTGTTGGAGTTGATGGCGATGCCGTCCGGGTAGCCGGCCTGGAAGGTGACCCAGGCGCCGGTGCCGTCCCACGCCTGGCGGGTCATCCGCCGGCCGGTCTTGATGTCGCCGAGGGCGCGTTCGAAGTTCATGGGGGGCACCGTAGCGCCGTAGCACCGCATCGGCGGTGGTACGGCGCTACGGGCGTGGTGGGTCTACGCCTCGGCGCCGTTGCGGTTGCCGTCGACGTGCACGTTGCGGCGCAGAGCGAAGCGGCCGGTCAGCACCTGGAGGCCGCGCCACAGCCAGTCGTTCGGGCGCTGGCCCTTGACGGAGGGGGCGAACATCGTCCCGCCTGGTCCCTGCCACCGGAGCACCTTCGCCCGGGTGGGGACGATGGGGGCGTGGCGGGGCCCGTAGATGCCGGTTCCCTGGCTGGTGAGGACGGCGCGCCAGAGGGGCGAGCCGATCCGGTAGCGGAGGCTGTGCCCGCGCAGCTCCTCGCGCTCCTTCGTGATGGACGCGGCGAGGGTGCCGGTGCGGTGCGGGGCCTCCCGGATGAGGGCGGCGAGCACTTCGTCGGCGGCGCTCTCCATGTACTGGTCGACGGCGCCGCCGGGGCCGGTCAGGAGGTTGTCGATGGCGGTCTGGTCGAGGCGGAGACGGAAGTGGCTCGGCATGGGTCCATGGTGCATCCGTCGACGTCGGACGTCTTGCGCTGGCCCTGAACGCGGTTGTGCGGCCCGGGGGGCTACCCGGGCCGCACAGGTGATCCATCGCGCGGTGCACGGCCGCCCGGTTGCATCCTGTGCGAGGTGCCGGGCGGCTTCATCATGCTACTCGGCCGCCCGGCAGCGATGTGCCGGGCGGCCGAGGGGACGCGGGCCCCAGGACACCGGAGGTGGACGCCAGTCCGCCGGCCGTGCACCGCGCGGGCATGATCGTAGCGGCTCGCGGCCGGCGGACGTCCTGGGGGCTGCGGATTCCGGCCAGCGGACGGAAGCGCGGGGGCGCGGCGGGTAGCGTCCGGGTATGACGCAGAGCGCTGAGAGCGCGGGGCCTCACCCGCCGAAGGACTCCCCGGAGCTGGCAATGATCATGGCGGCGTCGTACCAGATGCTGGCGCGGGGGGACGACCTCCACACCGTCATCCTGGCCGCCGCGCTGCGGGGGTGGGAGGCCGGTCACGTTCATGCGGAGAGCACCGGGTGTGTGTGCCCCGGCCGGGAGTCGTGGGAGACGTGGGAGGAGCGTCAGAAGCACTTCGAGGAAGCGGACCAGTACCTCCCGTTCTACCTGTCCCCGGTGTTCTTCAACTCTCGGTTGGCGGGGGGAAGTCCGGCGGATGCGCTGGGCGACCTCATGGTGGAGAGCGGCAGGCTGATTCAGGGGACGGTGGAGGCGGACGAGCCGCCGGCGGCCGAGGAGGAGCGGGCCGGGGCTTAGGTCTTCGGGGGGCGGGACAGCGCGTTCGCGGCCCGGGCGGCGGCTATGGCCGCCCGGGCCGTGGCTATGGCGACCTCGCGGCCGCCGAAGTCGAGGGTGGGGTGCACCGGCTGGCGGTCCACCGCCTGAACCCACCGCTCCTCGCAGGACGGGCAGCTCCAGATCCGGCAGGTGCCCGCCTCGGAGGCGATGATGGCGCGGACGTGGCAGGGGCCGCACCACCCGGGGACGCGGGCCGTACTGCGAAGAGGGCGACGACCTTTCATCGGCTCATGCATGGGTCAACGATGATTGACGATCAGGTCAAACGCAACGATATTGACCATTGCTGGCGTTAAGTCTCGAACTGGCCAAACAATGCGAATGTGGACATTCGGGTCCAGGGGTCAGCGGAGAATCGGCTGACGCCGGCGGCCCGGGCGCGCGGGCGCGAGAGAGCCGATCGAGGCGAGCAGTGCGTCATGAAGCAAATCGAGGGCCCCTACGGTGGCTTCGCTCCGGGGACACGACCGCTCAATCTCATCCGCGAATTCGTGGTATCGCGCGCACAACCTTTTCTCGGCTTCTCCTGACGGATCGGGCACAGACGCCGAGACCGCGAGGACATTCCCGGAACTCACACACACCCCCGTGATTCAACCCCCAGACCTGCGGTCTCGGGAGCGGGTCGCTCATCTGACCAGGGTAACGCGATGATCGGAGTTGACCAGAGGTTTATCCAAATCGGTTTCATATCCCCCCTCTTTGACGCAACGCCAACAATTGCCATGTACGCGACCTTATAAATCCCGTGGCCCGGAAAGCAGCGAGGCCCGCAAGACCGTCACAGGTCTTGCGGGCCGGGGCCAGGTGCCAGCGGGCGTCAGAGTCGTATCTCGCCCATGCTGAGGTGCCAGTAGGTGCTGTCCGTGAGGGCGCGGACGACGCCGCTGAGGTCGCACGACGGAAGGCCGGTCATGACCATCAGGGAGGCCGAACCGCCGCCCTGCATGGCCAGCGCCGCCCACTGCGTGTGGTTGACGCTGCCCGGCAGGACGAACCGGGCCGGGCCGTCCTCCGCCAGGAGGGAGACCGTCAGCCGCCCGTCCCTCTCCAGCGTCCAACGGGCCTGTGACACGGTGGCCCTGGCCGTCTCCTCCGCCGGGACGAAGTGGTGGCGGTCCACGAACGCCTCGACCTCCGCCCGGGGCACGCTCGGCCACATCGCGAGTGCGATCAAGGGGTGGTACCGCTGCAAGCCGCCCTCCTGGATCTGCACGGCGGTCAGGACGGCGTTGCAGTCCGGGATGCCCTCGCTCTGGTAGACGGTCGTCGCGCTCACCCGCGGCTCATCTCGGCGTCCTCGACCACGGGGTGCGGGCCGTAGGTCGCGCTGACGAGGGCGACGGCGGCCAGCCGGGAGTTGGTCTCGTCCAGTCGGGCGAGGCCGAGGGTGTCGGCGGCGACGAGGTGGGCGGTGGCGAGGATGACCCAGGAGGTCGGGGAGCCGATGGCGTCACGGTCGGCCGCCTTGGTGGCGAGCAGGTCGGCCACCTTGTCCCACAGGATGATGCCGGACTGCGGGACGCCGTCGACCGCATCGGTGAAGGCGCAGCAGTCGAGGAAGGCGGGCCGGTCGATCCAGCGGCGGTGGTCGGCGAGGAGCTCCAGGGCGACGCTGTCGCGGTAGTTGGTGCTGCGCTGGGTACCGGCGCGCAGCGCGGCGATGATCTGGTCGGTGGTCACGGGGGTGTCCCTTCGGTTCCGTTGGGCCAACGCCCTAACGATGACCTAAATCTATCGACTTGAGGAGGTTCGGGCGAGCCCGTTCCCAGCACCAGCCGGGGTGGCCCCGTCCGGCGCGCCCTGGGGCAGCGGCCGGCGGTCCGGCGGCGCGCCGGCCGGCACAGTACCGCCGGGGCCGGTCAACGGCCGCCGACGTCGAAGCCGCGTGCGGCGAACGCGTCGGCCGCCTCGCGGTGGCAGGGGCCGCACACGCCGTCAGGGGGCACGGGCACGGTGGCGGGGAAGGTCTCGCCGCAGTCGCAGCAGCGCGGCCGCTCCTGGGCGCTTGGCGGGCCGTCGCCGCGACGGGGGGACGGGACGGTCGGCCGGTCGCTACCAGGGCGTTCACGGCGGTTCCTGGCCCACTCCTCGCACGCCGCGCACGGACGGTCGGTGTTGTCGGCGTCGAGGAGGACACCGTCCTCGCACCGGTCGTCGGAACACCGGCTGGGGCGGAGCAGGGCGACGGCCAGGCCGATGCCGCTCATCAGCTCCTCGGCCGCTTCCCGGCCGGAGAGCTTGGCCTCCCAGCCGCCGGTGGTCCAGCGGCGGTTGATCCGGGCCACCAGCTGCTGCACGCTTCGGTGCTCGAGCTGCTCGCGGATGAGCGAGCCGAGCGGGTTCGGGGGGATGGTCTTCGGCAGGGGCTTCGGGCCGGCGGTGCGGAGCAGGTCGGGCAGAGCCGCGATGACCTCCCGGTAGGCGGTCGCCTGCTTCCTGCTCATCCTCCCCGTCGACGTCGTCTTGCCGGCCGCGCCGGAGGCGCTTCGCGTCGCGCGCGCGCTACTACCTGTACCTGCCCTACGGGCGGTCGGGGCCGCTGCGCGGCCGGAGGCCGCTTGATCATTCGTGTAGTTAGACATTGGTGTAGTTACCACCACGTTTTTGCGGCGTCCGGACCCCGCAAATTTGGTGGCCCCGGACCCCTCAGATTTGCGGGGTCCGGGCTGACCTGCGGAAACGTCCGCGTTAAGCGCTTCGGCGGCCTCCTTCGCGGCCCGCTCCGCCTTCTTGCGCGCCTTCCGCAGGCGGTGGAGTTCGGCGATGGACGCGTGGCCCTGCCACCCCGGCGGCGGCTCCTCGTGGACGATGTAGATGTTCCGCCGGCGGCTGCGGTTGGTCCCGTACCGCTCGGTCTCGACGTCGACCAGGCCGAGGACCGTGAGCTCCTTGGTGACGATCCGGGAGATGGTCCCCTCCGACTTGCCCAGGGCCTCCGCCATGAGCCCCTGCGAGGGGTAGGCGACGCCGTCGTCCGCGTCGAAGTTGAGGTGCGCGCACATGAGCGAGTAGACGCGGTACGCCTGGTCGGACAGCGCGGTCATGAGGAGGGCCCACTGCGGGGTCTGGGCGTGGCGGAAGCGCGAGCGGCGTCCGGGCCGCATCCCGTAGGGGGCTTCGTCGCTCTCGTCCGCGTCCCCGAATCGGGAGCTGCGTCCGGGTCGAAATCCGACGCTTCCGGTCTCGTCCTCGTCGTCGTACCGGTCGAGAGCGAAGGTGTCCGGGGAACTCACGGATTCACCCCCGCGAGAGTGACGCGGATCACGCCCGACGTAGTGGGCTGGTGAATGATCAAAGATGCACGTACGCTCATGACGAGACGCAACGCTCCTCCTCTGCACGGTGGAGCGGACGGCCTAGGGAAGTTCCACCCTCCCTCGGGCCACCCGAAGCCCCCGCCTCCTGCGGGGGCTTTCGTGTTTCCGGGCCCTGCTCCGTCTGGTTCCCCGGCCGGTCACAACCCCGGGGGACGGTCACGCGGGCGCCGCCGGCCCGCCTGGATTGGCGGGCACTCGTGCGATCCCAACGTGATCAAACCACACACAGTGTGACAACGTCACCCCTGTTGATGAATAAACTTGATCAAACCGTAGAGCCGTCGCCCCGTACACCCGTAGGTGCGGATCTACGGCACTACGGTGACCAGCAACGCTGTGACCTGGTGGTTCGTCAGCAAGCCGCTCCACGCTGCTGCTTCGTGGCCGACCAACGCCGGGCAAAGTCCTGTCGCGGGTTGGGCAAAGCAGACCGCCGATCGGCGGGGGAACGGTCACAGCCGATCAGCGGGGATCAAGATCAACCTAGGGTGACGGGCCGTCCGGCAGGTTGAGCGTCAGGCAGCCGGGCGCAGCAGGACGACCGCGCTCGCGTCGTCGCGGTTCTCGTCGCCGGCCACCTGGACCGCGCGGTCGACGAGCGCCTTCGCGGCGGCCGCCGGGTCCTTGCCGTGCTCCGCCAGCACCTCCGCCATCTGCTCCAGCGTCAGGACGTCGTGCACGCCGTCCGTCGTCAGGACCACCGTCCGGTCGTCGATCTCGACCTCGCCGACCGTCGCGACGCACGCCCTGGACATGCTGGTGCGGACCCAGTGCGAGTGGGTGTCGGCGATCTCCGGCACCACCCCTCCGCCGACCCGGAGGAACTCGGCCACGGTGTGGTCGGTGGTGTAGTGGCGCAGCCGGTGATCAACCTCGCGCCCGCCGTCCCAGCCGTACGCGCGGATGTCGCCGACCCAGTGGATGGTGGTGGGGCCCTCGATGGTGGCGACGGCGACCATGCCGACCGCCTCCGCCTCGATCTCCTCCTCCGCCCCCGGGTCGGCGATCAGCTTGGCAGCGCTCAGGAGGGCGGCCATGCCGCCGAGCTGGGCACCGAAGCGGGCGCCGACCTCGGCGAGCAGCGCGGCGGCATGGCTGATCTTCGGCGAGTGGCCGGTGCCGTCCATCAGCCCGACCGCCGTGGTGAGGTCGGCGGTGGTGTAGGCGTACGCCGCGTCGCCGTTGTGTTCGTCCGTCCCTCGCCGGGTCGCCGTTCCCACGACGACCCGCGTGCTGTCAACTGTCATGCCAGCACTCTAGGGCGGCCCGTACGCCGGCCGGGCGGGATCACGCGGCTTGGGCACCCCGGCCGCCAGGTGGCCGCCGAACTCCGGCTGCTGCTAGCCTCCCCGTGCTTCGGGCCGTCGCGCCGGCCCTGACGAGGCGACGCCTCCGACCAGGTAGCTCCACACCGCGCACACCACACCGTGCCCGAGGGAGAGCGCCATGCCGAGCGACCGTCGCCGCAAGTCCAGCATCCGCGACCGGATGAAGGCCACCGGGGAGACCTACCGTCAAGCCGCCTGGGCCGTCGACAACCCCGACCGCGTCCGCCTGATCGAATGCACCTGCCCCGCTCCCGACTGCGAGCACCCCGACTGCGATCCGGACGCGCACGTCGACATGTGCGGGGAGTGCGGGCACCTCTACGACGTGGAACCCCGTCTGCTGGAGACAGACGGATGCCCGAACGGCTGCGGCTACCTCAAGGAACTCCGCCGGCAGCGCGCTCAGAGGTCCACCACGATCTGAATCGAAGACCCGGCGCAGCCGCCGAGCGGCCCGAGGGGGACGACCGTGGCGCCGACGAGGGGGACGCCGTCGAGGGCCGGGGAGCAGGAGGCGATCCACCGGAGCAGCCACTGGTCCGCCGCGCCCTGGTGGGCGTCCCTCTCCCGCTGCTCGCACGTCGCCGGTTGCGCGCCCACGGAGGCGATGCAGCGGAACACCCCCACCTCGTACGTCGTCCGCCACCGGCCCGGCGGCCGGCACCGCACGTGCGCCCGGCCGGCCGACTGCACACCGGCGACGAGTTCGGAGCGGACGACACGCACCCACCCCTGACCCTTGCCCTGCCCGCCCTCGACCGGCGTGCACTCGCACATGCAGCCGTCCGACGCCGGCGGCCGCTCCCCGTGGTGGAGGCAGCAGCGGCACAGCGGCCGGCCGGCCGCCGCCGCACCCTGGCACAGCGAGTCGAGGAGGCCGTGCGCGACGCCGAGCACCTTGTCCGGAGCCGCGGGTAGCTTCGGCCACCCAGCCGGGTCGCCTGCGGTCACCACGCGGAGCCCAGGGCGTAGGTGTAGGTGGACGTCGCGGTGTCGTACTGCACCCGGCACGGCACATCCGCCCGCTCGACCGTCGTCCACGCGGAGTCGATGACGTACGTCTCCGCCAGGTCCATGGTGGAGGGGACGTCGCGCGAGTACCGGGCGGGCCGGAGGACGTTGGTGTTGCGGGCGTCGGCGGCGTAGTTGGTCGCGGTGGTGCCGTAGGCGTCGAGGCCGAAGGCGACGCCCAGGCACTCGGTCATCCGCTCGTACTGGACGATCTCCGCCTCGGTGTGCGCGGAGTAGTCCACCGTGCTGACGGCCAGCAGTTTGACGCCGAGCAGGCCACGGTACGCGCGGGCCTGGTCCGCCTTCGTCTTCGTCGCGTACATCCCCGCGTACCCGCCCGTCGCGGCGTAGCTGTCGGTGTTGGTCACCCAGCTCTCCAGGAGGTAGGTGTCCCGGTGGTCGAGGCGCGGCGGGGTGCCGTCCGGGTTGGCCGGCCCGACGACGCGGCCCATCGCGTCGTCGGGCACCCACGCGTTCATGCACACGCCGAGGCCCGCCGCGTGGGCGTAGTCCACCACCTCGTTCTGCCGCGCCCGCGTCGTCCCGTAGTCGTAGCCGGCGCGGTCGAGGAACACGTCGGTTGCGCCGATCGTCGACCACTGGTCGATCGCCGTCTTGATCTCCGTCATCGTCGGCGCCGGGTCCGGCGGCGCGTTCACCCCGATATCGACGTAGCCAAGGACGCGGGCGCGGTCGTTGAGCCGCTTGATCCCCGCGATGATGCGCTTCGTCGACTCGTAGTACGCGTGCGCCGGCACCTCCAGCCCGGTGCCGAAGACGGTGTAGTCGTAGCGGGCGAAGACCTGCTCGGCGTAGTCGTCGGAGTAGCGCAGGTTCACGCCGTTGGGGATGCCGTAGTAGATGGTGAGGCGGCGTGGCCGGTCACGGCCGGCGGGCCCCGCCGGACCGGCCGGACCTTCCGGCCCCCTCGGGCCCGGATCACCCTGCACACCCTTCGGCCCGGGCCCGCCCGTGTCCCCCTTCGGCCCCGCCGCGCCGGTGTCGCCCTTCGGCCCCGCCTCCCCCGGCGGGCCGGGGACCGGCACGTACACCCCGGGGTTCGGCACGGACGGCGCGAGGTCCTTGAGGTGCAGGGTGGTGGTTCCCGGCGGGACCATGATCGCGTACGACTCGCACGGCCGGCCCTCGAGGAACACCGTCACCTGGTACGTCCAGCCGGTCGGGTTCATGCCCGGGCCGTCGTTGGTGAGCAGCCGCACCGAGAAGCGGCCGGCGTTGAGGGGCACGATGGTGCGCGCGGAGACGAACATGGGCGGGTTGGAGAGCGTGACGACCGGCGGGCCCTCGAACTCCACCCGCCCGCGCAGCGGACAGCCCTGGGAGTCGAAGTACGAGCCCTCGACTTCCCGCGTGGGCACGGTCGGCGGGAACACGCAGGACGGGGGCGTCGGCGGGGTGGTCACCATGGCAGTCCGTTCGTCGGGGTGGCGCCGGGCCACGGCAGGTTCCGGCGCCGGGCGGGGCGGAAGTCGGGGGACAGGACGGTCGGCGGCGTCCGGATCGCGTTCGGGTTGACGAGCCGGAGCCAGGTGTCGACGGCGGCAAGGCCGGTGAGGCCCTGCTGCAACCACTCCTGCGGGTCGACCATGGAGTACGTCACGCCCTCGCGGGTCACCTGCGTCACCCGTTCCGGCAACCGGCACGCCGGGTCGCCCGTGCACTGCCGGTACAGCTCCATCGCCAGGGTGGTGTGGGCGCGTACCCCGGCCGGCGGGACGTCCCGACCGATGAGGTACCGCACGGAGAGGGTGTTCGGCTCGGTGTCCGGCTTGCTCATGTCCTGGCACCAGGGCCAGGTGCCGCCGTCCGTACGGACGAGGAACCGGTTGTCGTCGACCCGCCACGCGGACCCCGGCACCACCACCCCGTCCTGCCGCACCTCCAGCACCTCGGCCACCGGCCCGGGAAGGTCCAGCTGGCTCAACGGGGCGCAGCTGCAGTCGCCGGCGCACCCGGCACCGCAGACCATGTCGATCCACCCGCCGCCGCCGAGGTTGACGGGCCGTACCCACCCGAGGCCGGACCCGCCGGCGTATGGGTACGGGTCGCGGAAGTCCGGCTGGTACGCCGGCGGCCGCCGGCACGGCCGGACGAGGGTGTGGCACACCCCGAACTGCCCGCCGGTCAGGCCGCGCAGGATCTCCGTCGCCCACTCGGCGGCCGCGACGTGCGCGGCCGACCAGGTGGCGATGGGGCCGGTGGGCCAGTTGCACGGGGTGCAGGCCGGATCGACGGGCCAGATGCCGCAGGTGCGGGTGGCCGGCCCCCGCTGCATCGGCGCCACCGGCGGTGGGGGCGGCGGGGGGACCGTCATACCCGGCCCCGTGCCGTCCGCGGCTGTGCCTTCCACGTCCCTGCCTCCCTTGCCGCTCGCCTGCTACGTGATGCGGGCCCGCACAGAACGGCGAGGTCTGTGCGGGCCCGCGCGGTGCCGCTACGCCTTCGCGCCGGCCTTCGCGACCTCGGGGGCGAACCCGGAGCCGCCGGCAACGGGGATCGCGACCTGCGTCGTCCCCCGGACCTGCGAGTTGTCGTCGCGGGTCGCGACGACGGTGTAGTAGCCCAGGCGCGGGAAGCCGTGGGCCACGGTGCCCGTGCCGGTGGCCGGGTCGAGCCGGACGCCCATCCGCTTCGACCCGTCGCCGAAGTCGATCCAGACGTCGGGGCGGGCGACGGTGGCGCCGGCACCGCCGATGCAGGAGTCGACCGACGTCGCCTCCGCGTCGGTACGCACCCCCCACTTCCCCACCTTCACCGTCGCGGTGACGAAGTTCTGGTCGCCCGGGTCGTCGGGGTTCACGGCGTGCGCGAACGTCACGACGGGGACGTCCCCGGGCGGGGTGGCCAGGGGCAGGGTGACCGGGCGGGACACGGTCCCGGTCACCGGGTAGGTCTTGTCCTTCACCGTGATCGTCTTCGCTCCGCTCGCCGACGTGTAGGTGTGGGTGGCCGACGCGCCGTCCTTCACCACCGACGTCACGGCCGGGGTGTCGCCCCAGTCGACGTCAACCGACCCGGAGCCGTGGTTGTTGACGAAGACCCGGACGGTGGTGTCGTCGACCCGCGTCACCCGGATCTCGGCCGGGTCGGCCGGCAGCTTGTCGAGCTGCTGCGCGCCGGCCATCGGCTGCGGAGGCGCCATCGAGGTGACGAACTGGCGGAAGTCGGTGCGCCGGCCGATGGGCTTGCCCAGGCGGGACGGGACACCGTCCGCGAGTTCGACGCGGTACGGGCCGCGCCCCCAACCGGACTGCCGCTTCGACTGGCCGTTGAAGGTGAACGTCACGGCCTCACCCGCGACGGTGATGTCCCCCACCGCCCCGCCGACTAGGCGGGGCAGTAGGAGGTATCCGTAGGACCCTTGCGCACCTTCGCCGGAGCAGGTGTCGACGTCGGAGGCGACGCCCATCCACAGCTCCATCGCGTACCCGGTCGTGGTGTCGAGGTCGCCGGACGCGTCGAAGCCGACGATGTTGCCCGCGCGGTCACAGTAGGGCTCCCACGTGGGGTTCAGGATGCCGACCAACGACGGGTCGACCTCGCAGAGCTGGAGTTCGACGTCGTAGTACTGGATCTTCTGCTTCGCCGCGACGTTCACGCACGACGAGCCGTTCGCCTTCGTCGCCGTGATCGCCGACCCGTTGTCGACGTTCGGAGCGATCTTCACGGAGATGAATCCGTCCGTGACGACGACGTTGTTGGGGCCGTAGACCGGACGCCCGCAGGCGTCCAGCCGTGTGAAGCGGGCCACCTGGCCCTGGTAGTAGCTGGCTGCAATGCTGGTCATCGTGACCTCCTGGACGTACCGAACTCGCTCAACTCACTCGCGACGGCGCTAACTTGGGCAGTCGCAGCCCCCGCACTGGGAGATCACTCCGGACAGGACGCAGCAGTCCCAGGTCACCGCGTACTGCCGCTCCGCCACGGCGAGGTACCGGTTCGTGAGCTGGTCGAACACCTCGCTCTTGATCACCGGCCCCCGGCGCACCGTCACCGGCCCGGTCGCGTACACCGGCATCTGGCCCGCCGGCACCGGCACCCCGACCGGGCCGAACGCCGGGTTGTAGCCGGAGCCGAACACCACGGGCGTGCCGAGCGGCGACAGGTACTGCTCGCCGTTCTGCTCGATCGCCCGGGCGCACTTGAGGCACCAGGCGGCCGCGCGCGGGACGTGCAGGACACCGACGCCGCCGAGGCAGTCACCGATCTGCACGTCCAGGGAGCGCAGGCCGTCCATGACGGTCGCGTTCAGCGGCACGTCCTGGTGCGCCTTCTCCCCCGCGAGCTGCGCCCAGACCTCCCAGAGCCGGCGTTCGATCGCCCGCCACTCGCCCCGGTCGAGGCGGGAGAGGGCGATCTCGGCGGCCAGGTCGACGAAGCCGCCCGGCTGGCACTCCGCCGTCGCGTACACCGCGTACTCGTCCGACACGACCCACGACGGCCCGCCGTCACGGGTCTTCGACCCGCCGGTGGCGGTGAAGGTGAAGGAGAGGGGGGTGGAGGCGGTCGGGCCCGGTGGCGCCGTCATCGTCGCCGACCTCTCCTCCAGCGGCGGGACGCCGGCACCGGACACCTGGGCCCGTACGGTGATGGGGTAGGAGAAGTCCGGGGTGACCTCGCCCACCACCACGGGCGCCGGCGTCGGTACCGGCACGGTTGTCCAGGGCCGGCCCGGCGCCTGCACCTGAACGACCATCTGGTCCGGAAGGCCGGTGGTCGGGTTGGGGGCGACGGTGACGAGGATCGGGTACGTCGTCGCCCCGCCCACGGTCCGGGCCGGCCCGTACGACCAGGAGATGGCCAGGTTGACCGGCAGGGGCAGCGTGGAGGGGTCGAGGAGGGAGTTGCAGGGGCCCGGCCAGACGTGCTGACCGACGCCGCACAACCCCTTCGACCGGTACGTCACCCCGTACTGCCACCCGGCCGAGTCGTCGTCGATGACGGTCGCCGTCGAGCGGAGCCCGTACGGGAGAGGCGGGATGTCCGGGCCGTCCACCTCCACGCGGGGGGTCGACGACGAGGGCGGGAAGACCACGGGATCACTCCGATACGGGCGGCAGCGGGCGGGGAGAGGGGGTCAGACGCGGCGGGCGCCCCTTCCGGGGCGGGGAAGAAGGGCGCCCGCCGCGTGCCTTGGGGCCGCCTAGCTGCTCTTCTTCGCGGCCGCCGACGTCGGCGCCGGCGCGGCGCTCACCGGCTCCGGCTCGGCCATGAGGGAGCCGCCGCCCGCCGGCGGCTTGCAGGTGGAGTAGCCCACGCCGCCCGACAGGCCGGACGGGCACAGCCCGGTGATCTCGACCAGAGTCGGCGTGAAGGCCCGGCGGCACAGGTTGATGCCCTGCTCGGTCATCAGGGCCGTGTACTTGTTCTCCATCAAGGAGGGGTGGTCGTACGTGGCGTCGAGCGTGATGATCGACTGGGTGAGCGCGAAGACCGTGCCGGCCGGGTACAGCACGAGCTTCACGGAGTTCGGCCACTCCTTGAGGCCGGCCGGGGTGCCGAACCCGGCACCGATCTGGCCGCCGGTCAGCGGGGTCGGGACGCTGGAGGTACCGGGGGCGCCCCAGATGCCGGCGCCGGCCGTCGCGAAGGCGTCCTGCCAGTCCATGACCCACTGGACGTTCACGCCGCGCTGGTGCAGGTACTCGGTGATCTGCGCGTCGGAGACCTCCAGGCGGCCGGGCGCGTTGCCGAGCTTGCGGGAGAGGTCGGCGCGGACCAGGCCGAGCAGCCAGTACGGAGCCACCATCTCCAGGGTGGCCGCGCGCGGAAGCCGGTACTTGTAGCGGAAGTTCTCGACGACCAGCTCGATGATGCTGAGCACCGACTCGGTCATGCCCGGGCCGTGGGTACCGTCGTAGACCGGCTCCACCGTCCCGGTCGAGGTGAGGGCGAACGTCTGCTTCGACGTCGCGAGGGCCTCCAGCTTGGCCAGCTTGAACGCGTTGATCTTCCGGCGGTGCGCCTTGATCACGCGCTCGGTGAAGTCGGAGACCCAGGTGGGGAAGGTCTTGTCGAGGAGGATGCTGTTCCGGACGATCAGACCGATCAGCTCGGTCTCGCAGTCGGTCCAGGTGGGGCAGGGGATCTCGACCGCGCTCTTCTTGTCGGTGCCGATGGTGCCCACGCCGGTCGCGGCCGGGCTGAACGGCGGGTGACCGGTGCCGTCGACCGTCTGGTAGAAGCCGGTGCCGCCCCAGAGCGCCGAGAAGTCGTACGCCTCCGGGTAGCGGATGCCCGCCCGACTCGTCGTCACCTCCGGGCAGTCGAAGAAGCCGTCGTCGCCCTGCGGGTCCGGGACGAGGTCCCAGTTGGTTTCCATCGGGACGCACCAGCCGGGCCGGGGCATGCCGCCGGTTCCGCCGGCGGACGCGATGAGGGAGCCGCCCTTGAGGTTCCTCTCGTTGGTGGCGTACTCGATCACGCCCTCGGTGTCGGCCTCGCCCTTGATCGTCATCCGCTCCGACGCGTGCCGGGTCACGGTCGCCACCGGCGCCTTGCCGCTGGTGCCGGACCGGAACAGCGCCTCCACGCGGTTGGAGACCAGAGCGCCGAGCTGTCCGATGTCGGTGATCGCGCGGCGGGAGGCGTAGCCGCCGGGGACCTCGGCCGCCGACACGGTGTAGCGCACCGCGCGCTCGTCGGCCGAACCGAACGGGCTGCGGCCGCCCTGCTGCGCGGGCTGGCGGCGCATCATGCCCAGCGGGATGGGGGCGCGGCGCGAGATTGCCCCGCCGCGCGAGCCGGTACCGCCGCCGCTGGCACCGGCGGTCACGCTCCCGCCGTCGCCGCCCTGCTCCCCGCCCGAACCGCCGGTGGAGGTGCCGCCGTCCCCGCCCTGGTTCCCGCCGTCCGCGTTGCCGCCGCCGGACGCGTCGTCACCCTGCTCCTCGCCGGCGTCGCTGTCCTCGTCCTCGGGCTCCTCGTCGGCCTGGAACTCCGACGCGGTCCCCTCGACCCGGCCGGACAGGGCGGCCAGGCGCTCCCGGGCGGCGGCGGCCGCCGCCTGGACCTCCTGGTTGTAGGTGCGCAGCGCCTCGACGACCTGGACCAGGGTCTCGATCGCGGACAGCTGCTCTTCGGTGAAGGAGTCCTCCTCCTCCACCTGGGTCTGGAGGTCACGGAAGCGCTGGACCGCACCGGCCTGGAGCGCCTCCATGTCCGCGCCCTCTTCGGCGGCCGCTCGGACGGCGGCTGAGATCGCCTCGGGCAGGTCGTCGCCGTCCGCGATGCGGAGCGCTTCGAGGATGTCGTCGAGTTCCATCGTGGGCCTTTCGAGCACGTCGATCCGTGCTCGGCCCACCAGCCAGCAGCAAGGCAAGCGTACGACCTTGACCAGACAAATCGGACACGTGTTTCGGGCGCCACGCCATCAAGGGGCGACGAAACGGTCCCAGGAACGGCCGATGGCGGGCTCGGACACCCGAACCCGCCACCACACCAACCCGGACCGCTACGACGCCCCCTGCTTCGGCGCCTCGCCCTCCCCGGCCCACACCACCGTGCCACCGGTCATAGCGGCATGCTGGTTCGCCGTCACCGGGTCCTTGTAGAAGTCCTCCGACCCGTCACCACGGATCAACTTCCACGGCCACCCGGCAACGCCGGCGGTCCCGTTGCGCGCGTTGCACCCGCACATCACTCCGCCCCGACTTCGCGGTACGTCCCGCCGAACGCAGCCACCGCCCGCTGCGCCTCCGGCTCGGACCAGTACCGCTGAGACGGCCCGCCGTCAGCCGGAGTCCACTCCCACCGGGGGGACGCCGTCCCGTTCCACTCCGACCCACCATCGGGGTTGGCCCTACGGCCACCGCAGTTGCACATGACTCGCTCCTCACTTCGCCTTCGACTTGGCCTTCTTCGCTTCCCACGACGCGACCGCCTCGCATGCCTGCGCGACGGACGCCGGGTTGACCTTCCGCTGCGCGCCAGGGAAGTTGAGCCGGTCGCCCGGGCCGCCCTTGCCGGTGCCGGCGCACATCTTCTTCACCGCGTTCACGGCGGTGGCGATGGCGTGGCTCTGGTCCATCCCGCCGTCGCGCAGGTGCTTCGAGATCCGCTTGATGTACGGCGGGAGGCCGCCCGCCTGGTCGACCCAGTTCTTGGCCATCTCCCCGTCGTCGCCCTCGCCCTGGTCCTCCTCGTCGTCGAGTTCGTCCAGGAGGGCGCGGAGGAAGTCGGCGCCCTCGGGGGAGGTCAGGAACTCGATCACCGCCTCCGCGATCTCGTCCTCCCAGTCCTCCGTGGCCTGGTCCTCGCCGTCCTCCTCCGGCGACTCATCGGCCGGCGCCGGCCCGGCGGCGGTCACCGCCGTCCGGGTGCACGCCTCCAGGAGACGGCGGCCGATCATCTCGCCGCGCAGCTTGGCCATCCGCGCGCGCGCCGCCTCCAACCGCGCCGCCGCTTCCTGCGGGTCGACGTCGCCCGGCCGCACGGTGGCGAACGTCGGCTCCGCCACCGGCGGCCCGGCCGGGGGAAGGGAACCGGCGCCCACAACGGCGAACGGCGTTCCGCCGTAGCCGTTGTGGGCCATCGCCGGCCGACGCTTCGGGTAGCCCTCGACGGGCACGGCGAGGGCCGCAACGAGTTCCATGCTGCCCCGGATGGTGCGCCAGTCACCGCTCACCCCGGACAGGGCGAGGCGGGCCACCTTCTCATCGCTCAGCCCCGGAAGGATCTGGCCGGCCAGCCAGATGCCGTACTCGTCCTCGCCGCACGCCACGGCGGCCGCGATGGCCTCCGTGTTGTCGTAGTGCGCACTCGCCGCCGCCCACCCGGCGCGCAGCGGGGCGTGACCGATGTCCATCGTGACGAGACCGACGTGCACGACGCCGGCGGACGTCTGCAGAGGCCGCGAGCGGTAGTAGGCGTAGTCAGTGGCCGAGTGCGGAGCGGTCACGCACGTACGGTCGATGCCGGTGTGGCAGAGGTCCCAGACGGCGAGGTGACCGACGACGCGGCCGGTCGGGGTGACCGTCCACGCGGTCGGCCCGTCGAGCCGCGGGCGCTGGAACCACTCCGCGTTCGGGCGCCAGGAGGCGGGCGCGAACTGGCCGGCCGCGTACTCGGTGACGCTCAGGGCCGCCGTCTGCCGGTCCTCCTTCCCCGACGACCACGGCAGCGCGACGTCCTGCACCTTGAACGCGTCGGCCGCCGAGTCGTACAGGGCGGCGGCAGTGCCGCGTACGGCCTCCACCTGGTCCTCGGGCACCCCGGCGGCGGCCGGGTCGGCGAGGGCGGCGCCGGCCGCCTGCACACCAGCCCAGACGGCGGTGGGCCGGCCGTCAAGGAGGGTGGCGAACGGCAGGGAGAAGTCGGTGGCCTTCGGGCCGTCCGGCCCGGGCGGCGCCTGGTACAGGAAGCCCTCCCCGTACCGGGCAAGGTCGAGTTCGCCGGTGGCGGTGGTGGCGTAGGCCGCGAGGGCGGCGGCCGCCGACTCCTCGTCCCACGGGGTGTCGCGCGGGGCGTAGGGAAGCGCGGTGTTGGTGTGCGCGCTCGCCGTGATGACCTGCTCGTCGATCGCCGAGGGGCCGTCAGCGGGGCTGATGAAGGCGTCCGCGAACGCGGGGTGGGAGACCAGGGTGGCGCCCATCAGCCGCCAGGAGGTGAACACCGTGCCCTCACGGTCCATCACCTCCTCCGCGCCGAGCTCCGCGCAGTCGGCGAGCCGGTTGTCCTCCCCCACGCACCCCACGGCCTGCTCGTCATCGTCAAGATCGACGGAAACGAACCTGACGAACTGGCCGGCGACCTTGCGGGCGATCTCCGCAGCGTCGGGGTCCGCCATGTCGAAGCGGCCCTCGCCCATGAGGTTCGCGCCGTCGATCCACACCCGGTCGATGACCCCGATGCCGAGCTTGGCGCCGGCGTGCCCGGACTCCAGCGTCGGCTGGTAGAGCAGCGGGAGGGGCAGGGGGCGCACGCGGATCGTGCCGTCCGGCGGCGGGAGAATCAGGCGCCGGTCCCTGCTCGACGCGAACTGCCCGAGCGGGGCGAGCACCCCGCGCCAGTACTCGCTGACGGGCGTCCCTCCCCCTTGGCCCGTCTCCTCAGGCCCCGGTATCGCGTCGTCGGCCGTGCGCGGCCGCTCCTTGGTCACGGTGTCGGTCATCGCTTCCGTCTCCTCCGTCGACGCCGCTGTGGCGGCGGTGATGGTCTCCAGGGTGCACCGACAATTCATCAGATTGTCGGGCGAACCGGACGGATCGCCCGGGTACAACAGTGCCTCGCCCCCCACGTCGAAGTGCTCCAGGAGCGACCGGACCTGACCGTCCGCCGCCACGTGCGCCGCCCGCGTCGCCGTGTCGTGCGGCCGGTGCCGCACCCACCGCTTCGACACCCCCTCCGCCCCCGAGACCGCCGCGTCGAAGACGGCGCCGTTGAAGGCGTGCAGCGCGGCCGCCCGCGCCGTCCGCTCCGACGCCCCCGCCCACTGCGTCACCTCACGCCCCTCGGCCGCCAGCTCCGTGATCCGCCCCTCGATCGCCTCCCTCTCACCACCGAAGGCGTCCGCCAGCCGCCGACGCAGCGACTCCAACTCCTGCCGAATCCGGCGCGCCGGCGCGTCCAGCCGCAGCAGGTCGCGCACCCGCTGCGCCGTCCGCACGTCCTCCTCGCCGTCCGCCCGGGAGTCCTGCACCAGCCGGTCCACCGCGTCCTCCACCCGCCCCGGGAACGAGTTGCCGGCGATACCGTCCCCGGCCCGCCGCGCCCACTCCTGCGCCACCCCCGCCGCCGGGGCGGTGCCGGTAGCGGCGTGCCACCGGGCGGCGTAGAGGCGGGCGAGGACGGGGACGACGCGGTCGCGTACGGCCTGGGCCCACCGGGACGCCGGGGGCCAGGCGCCGAGGTCG
Source organism: Kitasatospora sp. NPDC101108 (assembly GCF_055584725.1). NCBI lineage: Bacteria > Bacillati > Actinomycetota > Actinomycetes > Kitasatosporales > Streptomycetaceae > Kitasatospora > Kitasatospora sp. NPDC101108. The sequence goes on along the minus strand of NZ_JBVJLM010000018.1, from coordinate 52,401 downwards.
AGGAGGGGCGCGAACTCGGCGGCCGCCGCACTGCTGACGCTGAGCACCACCGCGGCTCGCACGGACGCGAGGTAGTCGGCCACCGCGTGGTCGACGGCATCGCGCAGCTCCCGGTCCCACTGGGCGAGGGTCTGCTCAGGCGGCATCGCGAACCTCCGGCGTGCACCCGGCCTGCCGCAGCGCGGCGAGGAGGTAGCGGGGTTCGTGCCGGCACCCGGCTTCGAGAAGGGCGCGCACGTAGCCGTCGACGGCGGCGTGGATGCACGGCTCATCGGGCAGCGCGGCGTGGAAGTCCCTGAAGGCGTCCGCGAGCATCTGATCCAGGTTCTGGGCCAGCGCCGGGATGTGGAGGTGGATTTCGTACTGGGACACCTCGGCGAGCTGTCCGCGCCGGGCCCGGCCGCCCTTGTTGATCAGCCACTGTCCGGCCCGGTCGAGGGCCCGCAGGACGGCCATGGTGCACAGCTCGACGTGGCGGTCGGACGGCTGGACCGTGGCGGCCGGGAGCGCCGGAGGGTCGTTGCGCGAGGACCGCCCGGGGGCCCGCTCCACCGCCGGCGCTTCCGCAGCCGGTGCGTCGGCGGCCGGAGGCGGTACGGCGGTGATCTGCGGGACGGAGATGCCGATCAGCGGGAGCAGGGTGGGGGCGAGGGAGGGGTTGGCGAGCACCAGGCGCTCGAAGAGCCGGCGCCGGCGCTCCTCTTCGCTCGGCTTGTCCTCGGCCGAGAACCCGAGTTCGCGCAACGTGCTGTCGTCGCTCAGGAGGTCCATGCCGTGCGCCTGGATCGCCTCCGGCCCCCGGTTCGGGCGCTGCGCCAACTCGGTGGTGTCGTACCAGATGGCGAAGTTCTCGGGGTCTTCCTTCGCCGCCTTCGGGTTGGCCCGGTAGAGCGCTTCGAGCGCGGGCCGGTAGAACTCCTCGGTCAGTGCGCTGGCGATCAGGCCGAGCATCGGCTCCGTGTGGAGCTTGATACCGGACTCCTCAATCGCCCAGGCGGACCAGTGATTTGCGGCGCCGAGGCCGCCGACGAGGATCTCCGCCGGCATGTTGAGGCCCACGGCTATTCGGCGGATCGCGGCGTCGCGAAGCTCGGCGGCACGGCCGTCCAGCGGAGTGCTGAACGTCAACCACTTGATCTTCTCCCCGGCTTCCGCCGGGCCGGAGACGATGATGGGGACCATGGCGGATGCGTGATCCCGGTCACGGATCGGGGCCTCCATCGCCTCCATCAAGATCGCCTTGAAGTCGTCGGCGGAGGCCGCCGACACCCCGCCCTCGGGCGAATCCGGCTTCGGGAACGAGATGCTGTCGGGCATGAAGAGGAGCCCGCCGCCGGCCAGTCGGCTGGACGCGGACGCGGAGATGTGGCCGGAGAGGTTGAGGACCTCCATGCAGGCGGAGCGCAGCGACAGGAGCGGGGAGTCGGGGTTCCAGGCGACGCGGGCGTGGGGCACCCACAGCCGGATGACCTGAGCCGTCCCGCCTTCGCCCAGGACCAGTTCGACCGATGCGTTGCGGTCGGGGCGCTTCAACAGGACCTTGCCCGTCCCCGAGGACTTGATCTCGTCCGACGACGCCACCTGCCACACCCGCCGGCCCGACTCCGGGTCGTCGTACCCGACGAGGTACGTCTCACCGGGGACGTTGAGGTGGATTGCCCACCTGCGCAGCATCTCGCCCTGCCCGCCCGGGCCCCCGCACAGCTCTTCCAACGGCTGCTGGAGAAGCGTCTCGTCGTCACCGATCGGGGTGGGCGGGGCGGAGCCGTTGGGGTCGACCCGGCCGACGTAGAGACGGCAGCGGGAGGCGGCGTTCCCGGACCAGGTGGTGCCGCTGTGGATCTCGGGGATGGTGTTGTAGAAGTCCCAGACCTGGCTCTGCCACTCCTGTTCCTCGGCGATGCGGCCGAGGCGGTCGGCGTGGATGATCGCGGCGGAGGCGAGGGTGGCGGTGCCGGCGGTGCCGACCACCTGGCCGGCCTTGTCCGTGACCAGGCGCGGCTGGGAGTACCAGCGGAACTTCGGTATGCGTGGCGTCATGCCCTACCCCCGTTGCTCAGTGCTCGGTCTGCGCGGCCGGACCGGCGTTCTGGGCCGGTGCGGGCGCGGGGACGTCGGCGGGCAGGCGGGAGTAGTGGTAGAGGGAGACGGCGCGGTGCGGGGGCGGCGCGTCGAGCCACTGCACGGCTATGCCGGTGAGCCAGCTCAGGGTGAAGACGAGGGCGGGAAGGCGGAAGGCCCACGGCGAGGCGTCCTGGGCGATGTACGACCAGGTGACCACGCCGAGGGCGATCCAGAAGCCAATGCACCAAGGGCACTGGACGAACGATCGGACCGGGCCGGGGAGGCGTCGGCGGATCGGGTCCGTGATCTTGTCCTCGGTGGCGAGCCGGGTGAGGCGGAGGACGGTCCCGAGGACCAGGGCGAGGTTAAGGGTGGTGAACACATCGGGAGCGTATGTCCCGCTATGGACAAGTACGGGCGATGTGTCCGAGTTTCGATCTAGTTCTCCGAGGGCTTCGGCTTCGGCTTGCCGCCCCGCCCGCGCATCACCACCCCGGCGCCGTTGAGCAGTGCGTGGATCAGGCCGTAGGAGCGCCCGGTCTCCTCCGCGATGGCCCGCACCGACTTCCCCGCGTCGTACTGCTTCTTCGCCTCGGCGGTGAGCTTCTCCCGCTCCGCCCCCTTGATCCGCTTGTTCTTGCGCTCCGTCAGGTCGTTGACGTTCTCGGTGTTCTTCGACATGTGGCCGATCATGGCACCGGCCGTCGACAACGGACGCGGGACCGAGCGCGCCGCGATGAGCGAGTCACAGGCCGAGGTCGACGACGGTCTTGCCGTTCGGCGCGCGCAACACCCGCTGCCTGCGCGGCGCCTGGTCCTTGTCCGTCACGCCGGCGGCCGCGACGAGGGCGGACGCCCCCGGGATGGTGAGCAGCGCGTACGCGAGGTAGACGGAGGCGTCGATCCGGCCGGGCGACTCCGAGCCCGGCTGCCACGTCGCCCACTCCTCTTCCAGCTCCGGCATGTACGTGCCGAACCTGATCCGGTCCTCCATCATCTGCTGCCCCACCGGCTCGGCGCGCAACTTCTTCCCCTTCTTCGCTCGCACCGGCTCCACCCTCGGGGGGAGACGGTTGTAGGGGTTCGGCTCCCGCTCGGCGGCCGGCCGCTTCGCCTGCTCCTCGTCCCACTCCAGCCGCAGGGCGTTCCACGCGGTGCGGACGACCAGGGTCATGGCGCCGCCGCCGTAGTTCACCTCGACGATGATCCGGTCGGCGTCGATCCGGGCAGCCATCTGGCACGCGGCACGCGACCACTGGTCCGCCGTGAGCTTCCCGGTGAGGTCGTCGGTGAAGTACACGCGGCCGCTCGCGTCACGATAACCACCGATGACGCCGGCGGTGTCGCGGCCGCCGTCGTCGGCGCCCGAGGGGTCGACAGCCACGGCGCTGATGACCGGGTCCGGGACGTGCCGGAAGTCGTGCTGACGCCGGAGGAGGTCGCGGGAGACGAGGGCACCCGCGGCTGGCTTCGGGTCGCCCTGGTACATGGCGCCCCAGTCGTACGCGAGCGTCGACTCCCGCTTGTCCTGCCAGAACCGATCGAGTCCTTCGCGGTCGTCGTCGTCGATCTTCGGGTGGGACATCGGGTCGCCCTGCTCGCGGCCCAGCGGGTCCTTCTCCGGGCCGTCCACCGCGATGGCGGGGATGTTGAGCACCCGCCACTTCCCGCCCTCCTCGACCCGCCCCTCCTCGGCGATGAGGCGGCCGGCGAGATCGTCCTCGTGCCAGCGGGTCATGACGACGAGGTAGATGGCGCCCGGACTCGTACGGGACACGATGGTGCCCGACCACCACTTCCACACCTTGTCCCGCTGGTGCCGGCTGTCCGCTTCCGCGCGGTCCTTGAACGGGTCGTCGATGATGCCGAGGTCGGCGGGGAAGCCGGTGAGGCCGCCGCCGACGCCGACGCTCTTCATCCCGCCCCCGGACCTCACCGACCACTCGTTGACCTTCTGCGCGCCCGGCTGCATCTCCAGGCCGAAGTGCCGGCCGTGGGAACGGACGAGTTCGCGGACGGCCCGCCCCTTGGTGATCGCCAGGGACGCGGCGTAGGAGGCGACGAAGACGTGGCCGCCGGGATTGCGGGCGAGCCACCAGAACGGGAACAGCTCGCTGGCGATTGTGCTCTTGCCGGTCTGCGGCGGGACGTTGAGGATCACCCGATTGTTGTCCGGGCCGAGGGCGGCGAGTTCCCGGGCGATGAACCGGGTGTGGGCGCGTATCCGGTAGGAACGGGGGTTGGTGTACCGGCCCATCGTCGCGGGGTCGCGCAGGGCGGCCAGGCGCCGCCGCTCGCGCACCGCCGCGCGGACGTCCGCCTCCGACGCCGCCGTGATCGTCACCCCCGGTCCTCCGGGTCCAGGGCGAACAGGTCGTCGTCGGCGAGCACCGCTTCGTCGTCGTCGCCGAGGTCGGCGACCCGGGCCATGACGGATCGCAGCATCTCCCGCCGCTCGTCCTCCGTCGCCGGGACGCCGAGGACCTGGATCGGTGGGGAGCCGGGTATGCCGCCCTGGACCGCCACCGTGCGCTCCGGCTCGCCGAACGCCGCGCGCTGGAGCTTGGCGAGGCTGTCGATCATGCGGATGATCTCCGTCGCCGTCAGCCGGTCCGGGTCGAGGGCCTGCAACCCCTTGAGGGCCTTCGCGAACATCACCCTGGCGACCTTGAGGTGGTCGTCCACCATCTGGTCGTGGTCGGCTTCGAGGCGCAGCAGGCGGGCGCGCCGGCGGTCCTCGTCCCACGCCTTCGCCCGGTCGTGCCAGTGGTTGCGGTAGGCGACCTGTTGCATGTACGCCGTCGACTTGCCGGCCGCCGCCGCCACCGACTTGACGGAACGTTTCAGCCCGGCGTCGCGGTACGCCGCGAACCGCTCGTACTGGGCGGGCGACTCCCTCGGCTGGCGCTCCCACGGGTCGATCCCGGGGTCCAGGGTGAGGCGGGGGCGGGTGGTCGAGGCGGGGGCCGGGGGTGCCCCTGTCGTCTCGGTCGTCACGCTGTCCTCCCCTGGTCCGCGCGGTTCCTGGTCCGCCCCCCATGATCCACGCATAATGGGCCAAATGGGGCGGATCTATACGGAGGGGAAGAACTGTGTTGGACCACCAGCGCCGAATAGCCGTCCCACAAGCGGTCATAGCGGTCGGCCTCGCCGCCCGGCTCCACGCCTACCTCGTCGGCACCGAAGCGACGGACGGCGCCCGCTGGGGCCTCCGGGCCGCCGTGCTCCTCCTCGCCCTGGCCGCCGCCACCTTCGGCCTCGTCGCTGCCGGCGTCGCCACCCCCCGCCCCAACTACTACCGGTGGACCGCCAGCCTCTACCTCGGTGTCACCGCCGGCATCGCCGTCGACCAGCTCGGCGCCCCGGTCGACCACCAGGTAACCAACCTCGCCATCATCGGCGGCCTCTCCATCGCAATGATCATCCAGTGGCGCGCGAGCCTCACCGTGCCATCGATGGCCCGCGAGTGAGCGGGCACACATCCGAGATCATCGCCGGCGCCGTGACCATCACCACCTTGATCGTCACCCGACTTCTCGACCGCTACCTACCAGCACAGCGCGACCGGCACAGCAGCACCACAGAGCCACCCCCAACCAACCGACCCACACAGCAAGGTGACTCCGATGAGTGAACTGCTCCTGGCCGACGTCTCCGAGTACCAGGGCAACATCGACTGGAACGCCTACGTCCAGCGTCCCCACCCGGCCGCCATCATCCGGGCCTACAACGGCTCCCGCGCCGACTACCAGTGGGCCAACAACCGCGATGGCTTCCACAACGCCGGCGGCCGCATCCTCGGCATCTACGCCTACGTCACCGCCGGCCGCGACGTCGCCGCCCAGGCCAACGCCTTCGCCGACCTCGTCGGCTCCCTGCGCACCGGCGAGTTCGTCATCTGCGACCTCGAGGACGGCGCCGGCGACCAGTCCGGCCGCGCCTCCACCTGGCGCAGCATCGTCGCCCAGCGGCTCAACACCACACCCTGGCTCTACTCCGGCCAGTACTTCCACCGGGACCACAACCTCGGCGCCGCCGGGTTCACCCCCGACCGCACGTGGATCGCCGCGTACAGCTCGCAGCGCCCCTCGTGGCCTGCCCACGGCATGTGGCAGTACACCGACTCCTACGGGCCGATGAGCGGCATACGCTCGGCCCACGACTGCTCGCGCTTCTACGGCAGCATCGACGACCTGGCCGACCTCGTCGGCTCCGCCGGACCGGTCGGGAAGGTCCCGTTCCCCGGGGCCGGCGTGTTCGGCCCCGGCCAGCGCAACGACTTCATCACCATGCTCGGCCAGTGGCTGGTGCGCGCCGGCTACGGCCGCTTCTACAAGGTCGGCCCCGGCCCGTCCTGGGGCTCGGCCGACCAGGCGGCGACCCGTCAGTTCCAGCTCGACCAGGGGTGGACCGGCTCCGACGCGGACGGCATCCCCGGCCCGCAGACCTGGGACCGCCTCCAGGGCTGATCGCCCGACAGCACGACGGCGCCCGGTCCACCCCTCTCGGGGCGGGCCGGGCGCCGTCGTCACCTGGGCCACGGGGTCTACTCGCCCTCGCACTCCTCCGCCGTGGCCTCACGGACCGAAACCAGGGTGAACACCGAGGCGCTGCCGTCCTCCTCGCTCGTGGCGTACATGGTGGTCACCTTGGTCACCGTCACGCGGTCGTCCTGCAGATAGATCACGTCGCCCCTACGCGGGACCGGCAGGGTTCCCGCCACCTCCAGCCACAACAGCTCGTCGTTGTTGGGCGCCTTGAAGGTCATCGCGGTCCGGAGCTGTCCGCCGGCCTTGTGCGGCGGCCGCTTGTCCCCCTCCGCCTTGATCCTGTCGAACACCGACATCCGCGCCTCCTCGTCCCTCCACCTGGTGACAGGTAGAAGCCTGCCCGCCCCCGCGACCGGCCGGTGCGGGAACGGGCAGACTCGACGGGCGGTCAGATCGTGGTGAGCGCGAAGAACTCCGCACGCGCCGCCCCGGCCGGGTCGCGGAACACACCGGACAACGCCGACGTCCTCATCTGCCCGTCCGGCTTGCGCACGCCCCGCAGGCCCATGCACGAGTGGTGCGCCCGCAACACGACGGCGGCGTCCGGCGACAGGTGCTCGACGATCGCGTCCCGGATCTGCTGCGTCAGCCGCTCCTGCACCTGCGGCCGGGCCGCGAAGTGGTCGACCAGCCGCGGCAGCTTGGACAACCCGACCACCGGGCCCCGGGGTATGTACGCCACCCACGCGTCGCCCGTGAACGGCAACAGGTGGTGCTCGCAGACCGAGGTGAACCGGACCGGGCCCACCCACACCATCTCGTCCGGGGTGTCGACGTCGTCGAAGACGCGGGCGAGGAGGGCGTCCGGCGTCCGGTTGTCCGGCGGCGTCCCCACCTCCACCATCGCCTTCAGGAACCGAGACGGGGTGTCCAGCAGCCCGGGTTCGTCCGGGTCGCGTCCGAGGAGCCGCAGGAGGGCCCGCACACCGGCGCGCACCGCTTCCTCGTCCGCTTGGACGTCCGTGCCGAAGTCGGCGCCCCTGACGGGCCCCTGAACCGTCGTGGTCATCGAACTCCTCCGATCAGATGCAGGCGGGTGGTGACGTTGAACCCGGAGTCCATGGCGGCCGGGGTCACGACCGGCTGCACCCGCGCCACGTCCGCCGCCGTGTCCCCGTACGGCATGACCCAGACGTGGCCGGCGTCGAGGTTGTGGTCGCCGGCGAACAGCGCGACGGCGGCGACGTCAGCGGCGTCCGCGCACACGAACTTGAACGCGGCCCGCCCGTCCTGGGCGAGGTCGCGGAACGCGGCGATGGCGGCCGGCCGCACGCGCCGGCGTTCCGGGTCCGCCGGCGATGCCAGCGGACCGATCTTCGGCGACACGGAAAAGTGCGCGACCCGCTCCACCGCCGATCCCTTCGGGGCGATCGTCCCGTTCGTCTCCACGTGCACCGCGCCGAACTCGACCAGGCCCCGGGTGAAGGTGTCGAAGGCGGGGGTCAGCTGCCACAGCAGCGGCTCCCCGCCGGTGACGACGGTCAGCCGGGTGCGCATGGCGCGCACCGTCGCGAGGATCTCGTCCACCGGCGTGAGCGGGTTCTCGTGCTCGAGGTCGTACCGGGACCGGTCCCACGTCCGGGCGGTGTCGCACCCGGGGCAGGACAGGTTGCAGGTGCCGAACCGCACGAAGGCGCACCGACGCCCGCAGTACGGTCCCTCCCCTTGCGGTACCGGCCCGAACACCTCGTTGAGGGGCAGGCGGTCGGTGTACTTCCCGCCGCCCGGGCCGGACGACGCGGGGGATGTGGTGAGTTCGGTGAGCCCGGCGGGGCCGGCCAGGCCATGGCCTCGCGCCGTCACGACCGGTACTCCGCCGTGTTGACGTGCGTCTCGGTGACCCGCACGGAGGTGATGCTGATCCCGGCGGCCGGGTCGGCCACCAGGGCGGTGCCGACGCGGTGCAGGAGGCGGGCGACGTTCTCCACGGTGGGCCAGTCGAGGCCGCCGGCGACCGGGTCGCCGTCCCGCCCGAACACGAAGACCTTCTGGTCGTGCGGGGCCAGGGCCTCGCGGAGCGGGTCATCGGTGCCGAGCATGAGGCCGTGGTCGAGGTGAACGTCGACCCACTCGCGGAGCAGCTTCTTCGCCGTGCCGAACTCCACCACCGTGCCGTGCTCGTCGGTGTCGTCGGCGGTGATCTCCCACTCCGCCCACCAGCTGTGGCCGTGCAGGTTGGCGCACTTCCCACCGGTGGGCAGCTCGGGCAGCCGGTGCCCGGTCTCGAAGTTGTGCCGCAGTCGGACGCTGGCGGTCATCGTTCCCCCTCGGTGTTGCCGGCCGGGACGGCCGTCTTCCAGCAGGTCGGGTCTTCGTAGGCGGCCGGGTCGTGGACACCGGCCCGGCGGTCAGTAGCCATCGGGCAGCGCCTCCTCCGGCGGCTCGGCGTAGCCGGGGGCGATGCCGTTGGCGGTGAGGGCGCGCCACTTGAGGGTGCAGGCGATGCAGTTCGCGCAGTGCCGGGCGGCACCGGTCCTGTACGGAACCGGCTGGTGGCAGGAGAGGGAGCGGGTCACGAGCTGCTCGGGGTCGCCGTCCGCTTCGAGGTAGGCGGCGACCATCTCCCGCTTCGTCAGCGCGGCGAACGGCGCGGTCACGGTGACGTCCCGCCCTTCGGGAATCCACCACTGCGGGCCCCACAGCAGGCCGAGGAGGTCGGTCATCACCGGCGGGAACGCGGCGGTGTTGTCCGCGATCTTGTCCTCGACCGTGGAGCCCATCATGATCGTGTCGCCGTAGAGGGAGGCGAGCAGGGCGAGGTGGGCGTTGCGGCCGGGGACGACCACGTCCGTGCCCGTGGGGCGGGGCAGCGGGAGGCGGGCGCGGACGATCCGCTCGGCGAGGCCGGCCGGCGCGGTGAGCGAGCGCATCTCCGCCACCGCGTAGGGGGAGCCGGTGTCGACGTACAGCAGGACGTCGGGGCGCCAGATGTGCGCGACGCACCAGGAGTCGAGGCCGCCGGAGTAGAGGGCGACGGTGCTGCCGGCGGCGGGGGCGCTCACGCTCCCACCTCCGACCGCACCGGCGCCTGGCCCGGGTCGGGGTCCGGCATGTCGTGGAACGCCTTGATCAGTCCGGCGCTGTGGGTGCCGTTCGCGGCGAGGAACACCTTCGTCCCGATCCCTTCCTGCCCGGCGGGTGCGCTCACCCGGTGGCGCTGTTCGTAGTAGCGGCCCATCCGCACGTAGCAGGTGGCGGAGGCCGTGATGAGGTCGGCGATGTCCCTCAACGCCTGCGCCCGGTCCTCCGCGTCCTTCGGCCGGGCGAAGGCGGAGTCGGCGAGGCGGTGGGGCCGGAGCCCGTGGGAGACCAGCAGGGAGGAGTACCGCTGCACGTCCTTCGGGTTCCGGAAGAAGCACGTGGCGATCTTCTTCGTCACGTCGTTCCAGAGGTAGACGATGCCCATGCGGACACCGAACGTGTAGGACGAGGAATCGGCGCTGTAGAAAGGCATGTGCTGGCAGATCAGCGGGGATGTCACGCCGAATGCGTGAACACCGGCGCCGTTGTCACGGGATATCCGCATTCCCCGAATACCCCACGCCATCTTCGCCTTACGCAAATCCGACTGCACACCCGCGATTCCGCCGAGGGCGATGTACGGGTACTCCTTGGTGAACGAGTCGAGCAGTGACCAGGGCTCGCCCGGGTGGAAGACGGGCATGAGCTGGACGCCGCCGAGATCCTGGCCGCTCATCCACTCCAGGTTCTTCACCCCGGCCTTGTAGTCCCCGATGACGTCAAGGTTGGCGGCGACGGTGAAGTAGCCGGCCCACGTCCGCAGCCACGCGGCGTAGTCCCGGCGATCCACCTCCGCCCCGGTGTGATAGGCGGAGAACGCGCCGGAATCGGCGAACAACTCGACCGCCCCCGGCGGCCCGAATACCTCCGCCAGGTCGATTTTCCGGAAATAGTGGAACGATGCGAGAACGCGGGGCCGCATTACACGCCATCCCATCCGGCGGCGCGCAGGAGGAAGACGAACCGGGAGGAGTCGTCGTCGGGGTCGGGTGCGTCGTCGGTGAGGGCGAGGAAGGCGTTCCGGGCCGGCGGCGGGACCTTCACCTTGATGGTCGGCCAGAGGTCTTCCTCCTGCGGCTCCCCGTACTCCTCGGCCAAGGCGTCCAGGTCCTTCGGGGCCTCGGTCTCCAGGCTCGCCAGGAGGTCGCGATAGTCGTCGTCGGTGTACCCGGTGCCGATCAGCGCGGTCTCCTCGTCCTCCGCATCCTCGATCAGCTGGGCGAGGACGGCAGCGAGTTCGGCGTCGTCGTTCTCGGCCTGGTCGGATGCGCGGTTGTCGACGGCGAGGATGCGCAGCGCCGTCGTGTCGTCGATGTCGAGGACGTGCGCCGCGACCTCCTCCCATTCCAGCGCCTCGGCGGCCTGGTAGGTGTGGTTGCCGGCGCAGATCCGCCGGGTCGACTTCTGGACGACGATCGCCTTGTACTGCCCGTTGGCCTCCAGGCTTTCCATGATCGTCTTGACGTTCCCGCGCCGGTAGTTGCCCGGCCACGGCTTGATCGACGTCACGGGGACGGCGAGGTGCTTCAACGCTTCGTGGATCATGCGTTCGACCGTACGACGCCGTAGTGCCGTACACCCGTAGCGCCGTACCGCCGTTTGTCGGATGCCGCCGTTAGGGTGACCGCCATGGTTGCCACCACATCCACACAAGCCCTTGGGGCTCTCCTTGTTGACACCGCGCCAGTCATCTACACCGGTCCCGCAGGCCGCACGGAACGACCCGCCCGAACCTGGCGCCTCGCCGACCCGGACCGGACGGTCATCACGGTCGTGTCGGAGATCGGCACCGGGTTGTCCGTCACCAACGCGGCCGAACTGATCCGGGCCGCGATCACCGCGACGTACGACACCGAAGCCGTCCGCGTCTTCGAGCACTACCCGCAGGACGACTACCCGGAGCGCTACGCCGAGCACGTCGCGGCCGGCACCGGCATGGGGTTCCGGTACGTCCACGCCGAGGAGCTGCGCGCCCTCCTCGGCCCCTCCTTCGACGACACCAAGCCGGTCGGCCCGGTCGTCGACGGGAAGTGGCCCAGCGCCGCCCAGATGCCGCAGGACGCCGCCTAGACGTCGGCCCCGCGCCGCAGGCGAGCGGCCCGGCGCGGGGCCGACCATCACCACCACGGAGGTCACGATGCGAACAGCCCGGATCGAACGATGGCGCACGACACTGCGCCGACCCGGCATCCTCCCCCGCCCGGTGTCCAACCGCCAGGACCTCGGGCTGCTCCTGGTCGAGACCGCCGAGCGGGAGGCCCGCCTCCTCGAGGAGCGGGCACCGGACCACCGCGAGGCCGTGAACCTGGCCCGCACCAGGGCCGCCGCGTACGTGCAGTACGCGGACGTCGAGCCCGCCTACTGGCCGTCCGCGAAGGCGGCCATCCTCGCCTGGCGCGCGATGGGCCGCGCACCCGGCTTCGACGAGGCCGCGCAGGACGGCCACCGGGGGGAAGAGCCATGAGCACCAGCCGCTACCGCGCGCTGCGCGACGTCTACGAGATGTTCAACCGCCGGGCCACCGGCACCGTCCCGTCCCGGCCCGGGGACGGCCGGCGCCGCTACAACGGCTACGAGATGTGGACGGCCGGGGCCGACGCCCTCTTCCACTCCTCCCACCCGGCGGTCCTCGAACTCCGCGACCACTTCCACATCCTCGCCGACCTGTACCACCGCGACTTCGGCTGCAACGGCCCCCGCATCCACGACGAGCGGCAGATGTGGGAGCACCTCGCCGACATGGCCGAGCGCACCGCCGACGACTCCCGGGCCCGCCCCCGCGCCTCCGCCGTCCTCGCCCGCATCACCCTGCGCCTACGCTGCGCCTGGGACCAGCCCGTCGACCGCCGCAACGTCCCCGCGCGCCGCCGCGCCGCCCGGTAGCCGTAGATGACTCAACCGGGCCTCAGTCCGTAGAACTTCGGCGCCGGGACGTGGTGCTGTGCCAGGCTGACGCCCATGGCACAGAACACCGACACCGGACCCGTCGCTACGACGACGGAAATCCTCCAAGCACTCACCAGCATCGGCCTGTTGAAGCGCCCGTTCAGTCCCGGCGAACTGGCGAAGGAGGAGGAGAACGCCGGCGGCGCCGACCTGCTGCGGCTACGTATGGCCCACGCCTTGGCCGGGGCCGCCGAGATGCAGATCATGCACGCGTCGATCGCGGCTGGCGGCGCCGGACACCATGTCTCGGACTTGATCCTGGCGACTGACTACCTGTACGAAGGCGCCAACGTCGAGAACGGCGAAGACGCGGGTTACGCCCAAACCGCGCTCCTGCGCCTGGTCGCGCAGCGCCTCGCTGACCTGTTGACCTCTCGCACTGCTGCGATCAAGCGCGGCGACGAGATCGTCTTGCCTCGCCTGGTGTTGCCGGCCTGGGGTATCTCCTCTGCCCTGTCGACCGTCCTGGACATCGCAACGACGGACCCGGAGGAGACGCCCGGCGGCGCCAAGAAGTTGCGCGAGGCAGCCGAGGAACTGCGCGGGATGGCCAGTGTCCTGGAGGAGCTCGCCGGACACTACGAGACCGCAGAGCGTTCCCGGCCAAGTTGAAAACCAACTCCCCCGCGCCCCGCCGGACGGCTCGGTAGGCGCAGCACCGAACCGGGGCCCGGCCCGCCGGCGGCCGCCGTCCTCGCGGCCGCGCGCACCGCGCGCTGGTACACCCGCCACGTCGGCCCCGCGCCCGGCTCCCACCCGCCGAACACCGCCATGTGCGCCGCCCGCCGCCCGTCCAGCCACCCCTGCACCGTGTACGGCTCCGGCCGGACGATGCACGGCCGCGACCCCCGCCCGCACTCGTACCGGTAGAGGTGTGTCCACCCCGCCTCATGCCGTTCACCCTCCGGGGTGACGGCCAGCAGCGTCATACGGGTGGCGCAGCCGACGAGGCCGAAGTGCGCGCCGAGGGCCCACCAGGCGCCGGGCAGCGGGGGCATGTCGGCCGGGAGGTGGGCGAGGGCGACCAGGTCGCGGGTGGCGCCGGTGGGGGTGGGACGCGCGGCCCAGGTGTAGACGTCGCCGTCCGGATTCGTCACGATCAAACCGGCGGTACGCCGCCCCGGCCGCCTCCTGGTCCCGTTCATGCCCCGAAGCTACCCGCCGCGGGAGACAGCCCGAGGTCCAGCGTTCCCGGGGCCTGGCCCCGGGGTCGTGGATAGCCTTCACCCAGAAGGGCCCACGATCGGGCGGAGGAGGTACCCGAATGGCACGGTACGGAAAGGGCGCCTGTCCTGTATGCCGGCGCGAGTGCGCGCTGAACCAGGCCGGACGCGTCTGGAGACACGATCCCCCGAAGGGCCAGCCCGGCGTGCGGTCGCTGGTCTCCTGCGGGGGATCGTGGGAACGGCACGTGGGAGGACCAACGGCTGCTCCGGCAGTGCAGCCGTCGCTCCTCCCCCCGGTCTACGACACCCGGGAGCTGGTCCTCTTCGCCGTCGACGACGCAGAGGAGCCCGAGGAGGACCAGGAGGACGACGTCCTCCCGCTGGCGGCCGCCAGTTGACCGCCGGCCGGGCCCGCGCCCGGCGCGCCGCGCCTACGCGCCGTCCTCGGTGCCGAAGAGCGGCTGCACCTGGTCGCTGTCGAAGAGCAGTTGGGCGTGCTCGGAGTTGAGCAGCGCGTCCACCTCGTCCTTCCGGTCTAGCGGGACGGGGTAGAGGACCCACGGGGTGGACATGCCGGTGCCGATCTGGCTCAGCTGGCCGACGACCACGTCGGAGCCGCGCCAGGTGCCGAACTGGTTGACCAGGACGCCGTGGTGGACGAGCCGCCGGGTGTGCACCTCGGTTGCCGTCGCGACGTCGACGAGGATGCAGTACCCCTTGCTCGGGTGCAGGACGTAGTCACGGACGCGGACGGCGATGATCTCACCGTAGAGCTGGTCGGGGTGGAACAGCGAGTGTCGTGTCATGCCCCCATCCGAGACGGCGGCGCCGGAGCGGACGCACCGCCGGCCGGGTGAGGCCCGAGCCGGCGTACGGGTGAGTGCTCCCGCCTCTGCTCCGGGAGTCCGGCAGGGCACTCACCAGCGGGGGTCTACACCGTCCTCCAGGTCCGCCATGTCCGTGGGCTCCGAGTCGTAGTCGTACGGGACGTCGCACGTGCAGAAGCCGCCCTCGTAGATGACGCGCTCGCAGTGGTCGGCGCGGACGCACGCGCTCGACGGTTCCGGCTCCGGCTCCTCGGCCGGGGCCGGCAGGCTTACGGGAACAACCGGCGGCAGCCCAGCGAGTTCGCGTCGAAGGTCTTCGAACGGTCGGCCTTCCCAGCCCTTGCACATGTCGCATCCGCGCCCGCCGGGGAGGGTTCCCGGGCAGTCGTACATGTGCATCTCGGGGTCGACTTCCAGGTAATTCACGGGGGTCCTTTCGTCGTTTCGTGGCCCGCATAGCACAAGTCGGCTTTGCGGGATGGTGCCATCGGCACTACGGCGGTGCGCACCGCAGCGGAATGCTTGTACCGGCGCCGCTTCTCCCCTTCGTACGCGCTGTGACGCGAAACACCCCACGCATGCACTGCCTGTGCACTGCGGGCCTTGTCGCAGCGGCATTCTCAGTTCACCAGCCCGGTCGGACTGAACCACCCTTCTCCCTCATGGAGTTGATCTACCGTGCACGCCATCGTCTTCGTCGTCGTCTTCGCCGCCCTGCTCACCGGACACCACATCGGTGATTTTTGGGCGCAGACCCATCACCAGGCCCTGACGAAGGGCAAGCCGGGGCGGATCGGGCGGTGGGCGTGCACCAAGCACGTCGCGTCCCTGACCCTCACGAAGGCCCTCCTGGTCCTCCTGGCCGCCGCCCTCCTCGACATCCACCTGAGCGTCGTCGGCCTGGTGCTCGGCTTCGCGCTCGACGCAGGTTCGCACTGGTGGGCGGACCGCCGGACCACACTCGCCGCTTTTGCCCGGCTCCTCGGCAAGGGCGAGTTCTACGACGTCGCCGGCCCGGACAGCCCGGCCCGGCCGGTGACCGCGAAGGGTGAGTGGGCGCCGAGCCTGGGCACGGGCGCCGTGGCGCTCGATCAGTCCTGGCACATGGCCTGGCTGTTCTTCTCCGCCCTGGTCATCGCCGTCATCTGACCCACCCCCCACCCTGGCCCGCCGCCTGCGCACCCGGCTGCGCCGTAGGCCCGTAGATGCGGGGAGCCGTACCTACGGGTCTACGGCGCGACGGCGGCCCGCACCGTCCGCCGCCAGCCGGTCGGCGATCCACCCGGGCAGCGGGGCCACAGCCGCGTCGTGGACGACGGTGTAGGGCAGGCCGCCGACGATCGACCCCGGACCCACGACGTACCCGCCGCTGCGCCGCCCAGGCCCGCGCACGTCGATCCCGGGGCCGAGTGCGCGGGCACCGGAGCCGCTCCCGATGACGCGTCCGGCCGGCGCCTCGAAGTAGAGGTGGAGGCCCTGGCTGGGCGTCATCACGGTGAAGGTGTCCGGCCAGTCCGGGTACCCCCGGACCTCCAGCTGCGCCCGCAGGGTCTCCAGGCCGTTGAGGGCCGGTCCGGCGGCGTGGTGGACGTCGAGGTCCAGGACGACGACGTTGGACGCCCTGCACCCGACGCCGACGTTGCGGCCGCCGGCGAGGAGGGCCGGGAGGACGTCCTCGTCGAGCGTCGCCAGCCGGTGCCAGCCGGGCTCGGGTACCCGGCCGCCGACCGGGAGCGGGAAGACGGCGAGGCCCCGCCGGACGGCCACGGTGGCGTCCGCGACCGCGTTCACGCCGCCTCTTCCTCGTCGTCCTCGTCCTCGTAGCAGACGCACTCGCCGTACGGGTCGCCACCGCCGCCGGCCCCGCACTCCTGGCACGCGTACGGGTCGTACTCGTCGTCGTAGTCGTCCCCGTCATCTTCCCGGTGCCGCCAGCCGGTGCAGCCCGTCTCGCACCCGCACCCCGCGCACTCCGGGCAGACCATGCCGTTGGTCCAGCCGCACACCTCGCACATCAGCTTGTTGCGCGGGTCGTTCTGCTCCGCGCGCAGGTAGTTGAGGGCCTCCCGGAAGGTGTTGATGTCGTAGTACGTCGTCAGGTAGCCGAACATCAACTCCCGCTCATGGGCGTCGGGGTGGTCGTAGAGGGCGACGGCGCACGAGTACTTCTTGAGGCCCGCCTGCTCTTTGAGGTTCGTGATGGCGATCTTGCGCGCGTGGTTCTTCGGCATCTCAAGCTCTCTTCCGCGGCTGCGGCGATCCCAGACTCACCGGCCGCTGAGAGCGAGGCCAAGGGGAGGTGGAGCGGTGAAGCGGTGGGGGTGGCTCTGCGCGTCGCACCTTCGGCGTGCGCGTCCAGGTCTGGGCCGGACGCAACCGGGCCTTGAGCCGGGCCCACGGTCACAAGGGCCGCAGGCCCGACTGTAGTGCATCGCGGGCGGCGCGTACGCGGAACCGCCGTCTACGCCGCCGTGGGGGCCGAGGAGTCGCCGGCGGGCCCGGCCGCCGGGTGGAACGCCACGTGGACGCCCACGCGGTCCCAGGCGCCGGTCACCACGTCGGCCACCGCCTGGTCGTCGGGGAACAGCCGCCGGGCGGCCGCCACGGTGGCGGCGGCGAAGGCGGTGAAGTTGGCGTTCGGTGCCAGGCCGCCGGCCGTCAGCGTCTCGTACCAGATGTGGCCGGCCCGCTCCCAAGCGTGGCCGCCCAGTTCCGAGGCCACCAGGTAGAAGGCGTGGTTGGGTATGCCGGAGTTGAGGTGCACCCCGCCGTTGTCCTGGGTCGTGGTGACGTACCCGGACATGTGCGACGGCTGCCCGTCCTTCCCGAGCCGGGGATCGTCGTACGCGGTGCCCGGCGCCCGCATCGACCGCAGAGCGACGCCGTGGACGCCGGGGCCGAGGATGCCAGCGCCGACCAGCCAGTCCGCCTCGGCCGCCGTCTGCCGCTTCGTGTACTGCTTGACCAGCGACCCGAAGACGTCCGACAGCGACTCGTTCAGGGCGCCGGACTGCCCGCTGTACGCGAGCCCGGCGGTGTACTGCGTGACGCCGTGCGTCAGCTCGTGGCCGATGACGTCGAGGCAGGCGGTGAATGCGCCGGCCGCGAAGAGGTCGCCGTCACCGTCGCCGAACACCATCCGGGAACCGTCCCAGAAGGCGTTGTCGTAGTGGGTGCCGTAGTGCACGGTGGCGTCCAGCGGCATCCACGCGTCGTCGATCGAGACGCGGCCGAAGATGTTGTAGAAGAGGTTGAAGGTGGCGCCGAGGCCGTCGTACGCCTGCCCCACCGCCCGGTCCCGGCCGGCGGCCGCGCCCTCGAACCGGACCGCCCGGCCTGGCAACGTCTCCGTGTGCCGGGCGTCGGTGATGGTGCGCAGCAGGCGGTGGCCGCCGGGGGCCGTGAGGTTGCCGACGAGTTCGCGGCGCTGGCGCTGGACGACGTCGACGAGGAGGGTGTCCCGGGCGGGCCGGTGCCCCTCCTTGGCGAGACGGCGGAGGATGTGGGGCGGGACGATCGTGCACACCGGCGGCCGGCCGCCGCCGTGGGAGTTCTGGTTCATGGCGTCAGGGTGTAGGGGCGGCGCGACAACCACGGCGGGCCGCGCCGGGCCCCCGGTTCCAGGGGATGAGTGAGGGCCCCGAGGATCGCCATCCTCGGGGCCCTGGCCGCCGTCCTGCCGTACGGTCAGCGCCGCCGGAGCGCGTCGTCGATCTGGTTGTCGTGAAGGCCGGCGACGTCGCGGGCCCAGGTGATCAGCGGGTCTCGCATCTCCCGGAGGGCCGCCCACCCGGCAATCAGGTTGGTGGCGATGTGCGCGCTGAGGAAGGGCGCCCGGTCCTCCGGGGTCGACCAGACGCGGGAGGGGGCCTTGGCCGTGGTGTCGGCGATGGCCAGCGCCACCGCGCGGGCGGCCCGGTTGGACGCGGCCAGGCGGTCGGCGACGACCAGGCCGAGGTGCCGCCGGTCGGCCAGGGACTTCTCCCGGTCCTCGGTGGTCGCCAGGACGTTGATGCGGTCCCAGGCGTTAGTCTCCATCGAGCCCGGGCCGCCGTCGAACGGGTCGTCGTACGAGTCGAGGATGGTCTCCACGTCGGCCCGCATGACCTCGATCATCGTCTCGAACGCGGTGACCTCGGCGAGGGCGCGGACGACCCGGGCCCACGGCCCCACCTCGCGCACCGCGCGCTCGACCTTCCCCCGCCACTCGTCCTGGCCGCACAGCAGCTCCGCGATGGCGAGGACGTGGGTGCCATCCATCAGCCAGAGGTAGCCGCCACGGTTCCGGCTGTAGTTCGCCCCGGGGATGTAGGGGCCGCCGCGCCCCGTCGACGTCACCCAGCCCCACGGGCCCATCGACACGTACAGGCCCTCCGGCCGGGCCGCCCGCTCGGAGGCCGACTCAACCTCGACCACGTCCAGCTCCACCGGCCCGCTGATGTGCGGGTTCTCCAGGTTCGCCAACATCGCTATACCACTTTCTCTACGGGCCGGGGACGGTCCCCCGGCGGAACACTGCTGCGCTGCTTCGTAGGGTCCAGGCCGGGGGCGCTACCGCCGCCGGCGGAACGGGTCCGGCGCGGTGCCGGTGAGGATGCCGTGGACGGCGTCCGCAACCTCGACCGCGCCCTCCCCCGTCAAGGGGGCGCAGATGGAGTACACCTGGCTCCCTGTCACCTGGTTGACCATCAGGTCCCACCCGCCGTCGAGGTAGAGGCAGACCGCCAGGCCGGACCGGCCGTCCGTCCCCCACGTCGGGCCGCCGGCGACCGGCGCGACCGCCACGCCCATCCGTACCAGGGAGGGCACAACGGTCACCCCCTCGATGCTGCCGAAGCTGAACGTCAGGGCGTTGAGCAGCCCGTTGTTCTCGGCGACGGACCGCTCCGACTTCCTGTTCACGCGGCTGTACTTGCTGCCGGTCGCCTCGACAGCGCTGTGGGTGAGCCAGCCGAGATCCGCGTCGGTGCGCTCGAACCCGTGCGCCACGGCGGTGTCGAGGAGAGCATCGAGGAAGACCGCGGCTTCGGTGATGACGCTCTCCACGTACACGCCGGCGTAGCCGTCGTACTGCTTGCGGACGCGCTCGACGGACTCGGTGGACGGCGTGGCTTCGGTGGTCACTGGGACTCCCTGGGGGTGGCGTACGGATCGGGCAGCGGGGTCGCGGCCACCCACCGGCCGTCGACGAGGTACTCCATGTTCGCGGTGACGTGGGCCGTCATCGTGCCCTCCCGGCCGTCGAGTTGAAGGATGAGGTAGCGGCCGGTCGTGTCCACGATCTCCCCCTCCACCCCGTCCTTCCTCACGCGGCCGCCGATGGCGAGCGTGACGCCCAGGCGCTCGCGCAGCCGGTAGTAGCCATCGAGGTACTCGAGGTCGTCGGCCTGCCGGCGGCTCCGCCGGTACTCCTCCTCGGCCTGCTGCTCCTCGACGTCGGCCGGCGTGGGCGCGAACGGCGGCTCGGTGTGGCCGAGGTAGCCGACCACCTGGCCGCCGAAGGTCCAGGCACCGGTCCGGGCCACCTCCTCCGGCGTGGGGCCGAACGGCGGTTCCTTACGGGCAAGGTGGCCGAGCACGGCGCGGCCGAACGAAGCGGTGTCCCGACGCGGCTCGGGGACGTCGGACTCATCGGGCTGGGGCTGCGGTGGGTGGCTCACAGGATGGTGTCCTCGATCGATTCGGTGCGCTGGACGCGGGAAAGGAGGGGTGCCGGCACCTGGATGCCGAACCGGAGCGCCTCGGGGTCCGCCGACTGCGGCGCGATGCTGGCCGCCGCCTCGCACTCGAACGCGACCGGCTGCTCCCCACCCTTCGGCGCGCGCATCCAGTCGCCGGTGTCGGGCGCACCTTCGCGCCACACGACCGGCCGGTGGTTGAAGGTGACGCCGGTGACGGTGAGCCCGGCGACGGTGGCGGAGGTCCGGACGTGCTCCTCCAACGTGAGCTGGAGGTTGGTGATGAAGCCGTCCGGCGCGTCGGGCGGGTAGTAGCCGTTGGCCGAGATGATGAGCAGCGGACCAGGGGGGATGCCGGTGGCGGCGGCGGTCCACGGTGCGCGGTGCGCGGGGGGGTTGGTGGCGAAGTACCAACCCTTGCGGGGGGACTGGAAGGCGCCGGCGGCGAGGAGGGAGACCAGGGCGCGCTTCACGCTGTCGAGGAGATGGCTCTCGGTGGTGAAGGTGCCGCCGCCGGCGGCGTGGATCGCGCGGACGGCGGCGATGATGTCGGCCCGGGTGACGGCCTCCGTGGTGACGTACTCGGCTATCACGGCCTGTGCGGTGGACGGGCTGAGGGGGACGCCCCGGTAGGGGTACGGCGTCGGTTCCATGGCGGGAGCCTACAGCCGGAACAGGGGGGAGAAAGGTGAAAGAGGGGATTTGGGGGCGCGCGGCAGGATGGCGCACTCCCTCGCGTCAACTGCCTTCCACGGCAACGTTGTACGGTCTCCCGGCCCCTGCTACAACTATCTTGTACAACATCGTTGTAGTCGCCGCCGGCGGCACCGAACCCGGGAGCAGCATGTCCGACGAAACCCCCCTCTTCCCCGCCGTCTCCGACATCCCCATCGGGGCCACCCCGGAAGAGGTCGAGGAGATCCTCGCCCAGATCGAGGCGCCCTTGCCGGAGGGCCAGCGGGTCATGACCCAGGAGCACGCCCGCGAGTTCTTCGGGAACATGGCGGAGCGCATCGCCGATGGCGAGGAGGCGTCGCAGGCGCGCGCCGCGTTGTTCAGCATCCTGCACCGGCACGGCTGGACACAGGATGAGATCGCCGAGGTGTCCGGCGTCACCCAGCAGGCCGTCTCCGCCGCGCTCAGGCGGCAGTCCGTCCCGGACCTGACCGGCGACGATGCGCCCTGGCTGGTGGGGCGCCTCCTGGGCATCGGCCACTACCTGATGGATGCGCCGGGCCTGCGCGGCAAGACCCGCAGCGAGAAACTCACCTGGCGCCTGATGGGCGGGACGTGGCCGGTCACGCCGCACTCGATCGCCCAGCTGCGCACCGCGATTGAGCAGGACCTGCGCCTGCCCGGTGTCCACGGTGCCGTCCGGGACGCCTACGCCGAGACCGTGGCTCTGCTCGCCGACGTGGACCTGCCCCCGTCGATGGTGCCGACGCCGTCCACGTGGATGCGGGTCGTCCGTGCCGACGCCTGCCAGACCGTCGCGTTGACGAGGACCATCTGACGGCTGGTCCGTCAGCCGGTTCGATGGAGCCGTTGACGTGGAGGGAATGGGCGGGGCGCCGCATACCGCGCGCCCCGTCCGGTCAACCCCCGCTCCCTGCTTCGGCGTTGTAGGGGATCGCGGCGCGGACGGCGGCCACCGCCTTCGGCCCGATGTGCCAGATCGCCAACAGCTGTTTGTCGGTCAGTGCGGCGACCGCGTCGACGGTTCGGTGGCCGGCGTGGATCAGCTGCTCCGCGGCTCGGATGCCGGCCGTCCCGGCGGGGCGGAGGGCGTCCCGGACCGCGTCGCCGGGCCGGGGATCGGCCGGTGGCTTGGGCGGCTTCGGGAGGATGCCCCTCTCCTCCCGGCGGGCGGCCCGGGCCGCCCGGTGGCGGGCGGTGCAGGCCGGGCAGAAGTGGAAGGTCCCGCCCCGCCCGTTCTTCGACGTCGACCATCCGCGCTTGTCGAGCCACGATCTGATCTTCCCGAACTCCGTCCCCACCTCGATCTCCCGGGTGAAGGCGCACGGGTTGATGGTGCCCTCCGCGAAGCCCTGGCAGCGCACCAGCAGAGTCACGAGGACACCGCCTTCGACGAACTGGGCGTCGTGGCGGTGACGTTGAGGTGGTACAGGGAGCCGTCGCGGACCGCGTACCCGTGGGCGACCATCTCGTTGAGCGCCGGGGTGATGTCCTCCGGCGCGTACCCCTCCAGGAGTGCGATCCCCTCGATGTTGCGGGCGATGCCGAACCGGGCGCAGAGGGCTAGGAGGCCCTTCGCCGGCAGGCTGACGTCCCGGTCGTTCAACGCGTTGCCGAGGAACCGGAGGACGGCCGGGCCGGGTGTCCACTCCGGTGTGCTGGTCCTCGTCCGGCCGGGGACGGCCGCGATGCCGGCGTCCAGTACCGGCGCCCCGAGCCAGCCCGAGCCGTCGCGGGACGAGGTGGTCCACTCGGTGGCCTGCGGCTCCCATCCCTCGGCGCGCTGGTACCAGCCGAAGCGGATGGAGACCAGGGCGCCCTCCTTCTTGGCGTCGGCGAGGGCGCGCTTCATCGTCGCGACGATGTGCTCGTCCGTCGATGGCAGGCCGCCGCCGGCGGCGTGCACCGCCTTGACGCGTTCGATCAGCGCGAGGCGGGCGATCGGTTGGTCGGTGATGATCCGGGTGAGGATGTCCCGGGCGGCCGCCGGGCTGAGTGGCATCCTCGCGTACGGATACGCGTTTCGCTCGTGAACGGGGGTCATGGGTGCACCCTACTCACGGAAGATTGGTCAACATGGTCAATGTGGTGAATTGGGTACGGGTGCTGGGTGGGCACGCTAGGGTGTGATCACCTCATGGACTCCGAATAACCTGACATATCCCGAGTCCATGAGCGGCCCACCATCAAACCAGGGCAAGCCACGCACAGCACCGCGAACCGGACACCACCGCCCGGGGCGCACCGCACCGAGAGCCGAAGGACCCCGATCCATGAAGCGATCCGATATCACCGCCCTCACCGCCTACCGGGGCGTCCCCTTCCTCCAGCGCACGGCCGGCCACTGGTCGCTGCTCGTCCCCATCGACACCTCGAACCTGTGGTGGCAGGACGGCAACGACTACCGCTGCGCCCCGGAAGCCCGGACCGCGTCGCGCAAGCGGGACGTCGGCGTCCTCGCCGTCACCTCCCACCGGACCTGGCCCGCCATCAACCTCGGCGTCAGCGTCCGGGCCGAACTCGACGGCGAAGCCGAAGCCGCCGCCCTCGTCGCCGCCGCCCGCACCGTCCCCACCAGCACCGGCCTCCTCCAACCGGAGGCGGTTGACCGGGAGTTGCCCGACGACATCCACCTCCGCATCGTCCACCCGGACGACATCATCGAGGCGTGGGCGGCCTACACCGACACCACCTTCGCCAAGATCACCAACCGCCTCGAAGCCCTCGGGCTCCAGCCCGACGACTACACCGTGACCCGCCCCGACGACGGCCTCCCCCGCGTGACCCTCCACCTCGCGCACCTCGCCGACATCCTCGACCGCACGCTCTGAGAGGCCGGCAGATGACCACCAACGAGACGCCCGGGCGCCTGCACTGCCCTGCCGGCGGTGCGGCGTGACGCCGCCGGTGGCCGGGGAGGTGCCGGTGTCGACGGACGCCGGCACCAACCTCATCCCCTCCCAGCCGCACCAACTCGCCCGCACCGCGCCGGACGAGGAGCTCGTCCGTCCGGAGGACTTCACGCCGGAGGAACGCGAAGCCCTCCGGGTCATCGACGAGAAGGCGGCCGAGCACAACCGGGCGAACAAGCCGGACAACACCCAGGCCGGGTACGACCAGGACTGGGCCTCCTGGCGCACGTTCTGTGCCGCCACCGGCATCCCGCCCCTCGGTGTCACCCCCGGCACCCTCATGATGTTCGCCGGGTGGCTGTGGGAGACCCCGTACACCAAGCGGGACGGCACAACCGCGCGGTACGCCTACAACACGATCGACCGCCGCCTCTCCGGCGTCGTCGTCACCGCCCGCGACACCTACCACCTGCTGCTCCCGAAAACCATCGCGGAGGAGGCGCGCACCCACCTCAAGGAGCTGCACGCCAAGGAGCAGAAGGAGCCCAACGTGCCGGCGCGCGGCCGGGGCAAGGCGAACCCGTTCTACCCGGCGCACATCCGCGCCGCGCTGCGACGCCTCCCTCCGACCCTCGACGGCATCCGGAACCGGTCGATCACCCTGACGTCGTTCGAGATCCTGGCCCGTGAGCACGAGATGTCGTTCCTGCTCACGCGCGACTTCGTCCCGACGAAGGAGGGGATGTTGGTCTCCGTCCGGGTGACGAAGGGGTCGGAGCGGGGCAAGGTCGGCCGGACGGTCCCGGTGAAGTACAACCCGGACCCGGCGGTGTGCGCGGTGCGCGCGCACTGGGCATGGATCGAGGCGGCCGGCCTCGGCGACGACCCCGACTCCCCGGCCTACATCCGGCTCCACAACCTCTGGCACACCCCGATGTTGGGGAAGGGGTTGGCCGCCGAGTCGATCGGCGCCGTCCTGACCGCCGTTGGTGCGTTGGTCAAGGGTGCGCCCCGGATCACCGGGCACTCCTCCCGCCGGGGTGGTGCCATCGCCGGCCGCCGGGCCAAGCGGGACCGGAAGTGGATCGCGGACCGGGGTGGGTGGGCGCACAACTCCACCGCCCTGGACGGGTACTTCGAAGAGGCGGATCAGTGGAAAGACGCCGGTACCGAGGACCTGTGGACAGTAGATTCCTGACCCACTGACACCGGACCGGAGGAGAACAGCGTGGGCGGGTGGGGGCGGCACGAGCCGCGGATCAAGGCAGGTGACCGGGGCCCGTTCGGCGGGGTCTACCTGGACGCGTTGATCGAGCTGACCGCGCCGAACGGCCGGTCGGCCGTACGCACCTTCCTGCTCGAGGACGGGTGCGTGCGGTCGCACCTGCGGAACGCCATGGGGGGTTGGGCGCAGCACAGCGGGCTCCAGGAGCCGCATGGGTGCGAGGAGTGCACGATGCCGCCGAACTACTCCCGCGCCCCGGCCCCGGACGGGCAGCCCCACAGGCGGTGGCGGCAGCTCGCCGAGGAGGACGGTCCCCGGGCCGGGCGGGGAACCCTGACCGTCCGCGTCCGGCTCACGGCCCCGGGCGGCCGCTACGTGGAGACGTCCCGGGTGATCCCGGAGTGCAACATCCACGACGACATGGTGGCCGCGCTGGACGGCCTCCCGGAGGAGTTCACCGGGCTCACCGCCAGCTCCCCGGAGATGCGGGCCGCCGTCCTCGCGGAGCGGGAGCGGATGCGGAGTCAGGCAGACCCGGCGCGGCCCGGCTGGTGACCGCCGGCGGCCGTTCCGGCGCCTCCTGCTGCGCCCGGTACGGTGGGCGGGCGCACGGCCGGGATGGAGGGGAAGGATCGGCGGCGAAGACGTTGGGACGGGGGCCTACCGGGTAGTGCCGCGCCGAGGCCGGACGACGGACCCGCCTACACCCACGACCGGCCGTGCGCGCCCCCTTGCCGCCCCGTAGGCCCGTAACGACGGCGTTCCGCTGCTACGGGCCTACGGGGTTACGGCGTGATGCGTGGAACCCCTGCGTCCGCCGGCGCCCCGGTCGTAGCGTGAGCGCCACGGATGGCCGCCGGGGTGGCGGCCGGGGAGGGAGAACCATGCCGAGGAACCAAGGCGGCGCGGACGACGTGGACCGCCAGATCCACGAGTCGGCGCACGATCTCGCGCACTACGCCGGGAGCGACCCGATCACCGGCGATCCGACGTGCCCGGACGGGCACGGCATCATGCTGCGCCGCTCCGGCTCACCCGAGGGCCAGGGGTACAAGTGCGGGGCGTGCGGGGCGACGGTGTGCCGCTGTTCGACGCCGGCCGCCTGAACGGGCGCCCGGGGAACGCGGTAGGCCCGTAGGCACGGTGTTCCGTGCCTACGGGCCTACCGCGTTACGGGGCGGGACTACTCGTCGCTGGGGTGGAGTCCGAGGACGTCGGGGGCGACCAGGTGGGTGCCCTCGCACCCGAGGACCACGATCCCGCCGACCGTGAGGTGGTGCTCGGCGGTGATGGCGCCCGGGGACTCCTCGAGGCAGTCGGGGCAGTCGAAGGTGATGCGGGGGGCGGCGACGAGGAAGGGCACGGCGGCGACGGCGGCCGCGTAGATGGGGTGGGCGGCTTCGAGGGGGCTCGGGGTGTCCGGGGTGGCTGTGCGGGGGTCCATGCGCCAGTCGTGCCACCACTCGCTGATGATCCCCACGACGTTGGGGTTGACGACGTGGTAGCCCTCGCACCCGACAACCACGAAGCGGTCGATCATGATGTGGTGGCCGTCGGGTCCTTCGGGGACCTCGTCGCACTCGGGGCAGTGGGTGGTGAGGTAGGGGGTGACGGCGGTGAGGGGGGCGGAGGCGACCGCCGTCACGTACTGCATGCGGGTGATGTCGCGGCTGTAGGCCACCGGGGCGACGGGGGCGGGTATGGCGTGGATCTCGGTCATCGTGGCGTCCAATCCGGTCGGGCGCGGTTCGGGGTTCGAACCACCGCCTTTCGATGACCTAAATCTATCAAGCCTGATGGCGGAGGCAAGCTCGACGTGCCGTGGGCCCGCAACGACGGCGATCCGTCGCTACGGGCCCACGGTCGCTAAGGGGCCTACAACCCGAGGCCGTGAGGCACGGTGAAGGCCGGACGCAGCCAGAACACGCAGGCGCAGTGCCAACCGTGGAGGTTGGGCTCGTCGTCGTCGGCGACGTCGTCCGGGGCGTTGCCGAACGCAGCGGCACCGGCGGCGGTGAGATACACCGCGTCCCAGTCGGCAGCGACCCCGGCCCAGTGCGGGAAGCGGTGGTCATCGCCGCCGGCGTCGAGCGTCGGGGGGTTGGGGTACTCCTGGACCAGGGCGAGCAGGTCGTCCAGGCCGTCAACCAGCAGGACGCGGGCGGCGGGGTCCGGGACGATCAGCAGGTGCTCGGCGTAGGCCCAGGAGTCGCCGCCCAGCCGGTCCCAGAAGTCCGACCACACGGTCCCCTCGACCGTGTCGCCGGTGCCCGCCGTGACCGGGGACGTCCATACCCCTGCGGCCCGGGGCCGTGCGCCGCGCGGGAACATCTCCGGGCTGACCGGCCGGAAGTTCATCGGCTCCAGGAAGCCGTGGTAGAAGTCCTCGGCGTGCGAGTGCGCCAGGGCCGGCAGCTCGGCTGGCGGGACGGAGCGCAGGGGGTGGTCCGTGGCGTGCGCTGCGCGCCAGCGCTGTTGGACCTGACGCTGGAGCTCCAGCTCCTCCCGAACGCGGGTGTCCTGCTGCGCCTCCACCTGCTGCTGGCGCCCGGCCGTCTCCTGCCTGCGCTGCTCGGCCGCCGCCGTACGGGCCTCGACCTCGGCCGGGGTGATGAGGCGTACCAGGAGCGCGACGCCTCCGCTCTCCACCCGGTCCCCGGATTCGTTCACACGGTCGGCGGCGAGGGGCCACGGGCACCCCGGCCGGTGCATCTGTGCCCGGCCCTTCGACATGGCGATCCTCTCGCTGTACCCGAGCGGGAGGTTGGGGTACAGCGGCGGGATGTGCGCGCGCAGGGCACCGTCCGGCTGCTCCTGCACCACCCACCTGTACTCGGGCTGCTGTTCCGTGAGCCAGGTGCGCAGCTGCTCGGCGGTCGGTGCGGGCGGCGTGGTCTGCTCGGACATGGTCTCTCCTGCCGGTCGGCGTGGCGGGACGCGGCGCAGCGCCGGGTACGGCGTGCGTGTGGCGCGCCCGGTTCGGCGCGCTTGCGTCCCTGCGGGTGCAGGGAGACCGGCCACCCGGTGAAGGGGACCGGCCGGCGGGGGACGAATCTGCTCCACCAGCTGACCTGAATCTATGGCCGGGGGTGAAGGGCCGTCAACCGGGCCGGCCGCTGGCGTTGGCGAGGACGGAGGCGAGGCGCGCCAGGAAGGCGCCGATCTGCGACTCCTCCGGCACGGTGCCGGGCCCGTACTCCTCCTCCCGGTCCGGCCGCCCGTACACGTGGGTGAGGACGGTCCCCGACCCATCGGCGTGCGCGGCGTAGAGGTGGTACTCGGCGTGGCCGGGGCCCGGTGCCGGGACGACTGGTGACGGCTGGCCGCCGGCGGCGAGGTCCAGGCGCGTTCGCGGGTAGGCGCTGGCCCCGACGTAGTAGACGCAGGCGAGGGGGTTGCGGCGGAAGTAGGCGACCAGGGTGGGCATCATCTCGCCGGGTATGAGGAGCCGGGCCGCCATGGCGCGCGGTGGCTCCCGCTCGGGGTCCGGCGGGGCGGGGAAGTCCTGGGTGCGCAAGTAGGCGTCGCTGGCGGCGAGGGTGGGCAGGAACCCGAGGTGGCCGAGCGGGCTGGCGCCGGGGTTCCGGTACCAGCGCTGCTCGTCTTCCACCTGGTGGTCGCGCAGGACGCGGCGCAGGACGTCGTCAATGCCGGTGTAGTGCATGCGGGTGATCGTAGGTCCGTAGACCCGTCGATACGGGGCGCCGTGCCGCCGTAGCGCCGTTTCCACGGGGCGGCGGGCCTCCGGGGCCGGGGCCCGCCCGCGCTCACTCCAGGCGGCGGGTGTAGGCCAGCGCGCGGAGGGCCTCGTTGACCGGCCCCTGGGGGGCTTCCCGCCACACCTGCCGGACGACCTCCGGCAAGACCTTCTCTCGCAGGTCCTTGCCGTGCGCGCGCCGGTCGCGCCAGTCGTCGCCGCCGTTGTCGAGCAGCGCGGTCCGTGCGGACTCCACCAGCAGTTCGCCGAGCTGTGTGCCGGTCAGAGTCCGGCCGGCGGCCTTGTGCAACGCCTCCGTGGTGGCGGCCGGGATGCCTTCGGTGGTGATGAGCCAGTTCGTCATCGTGCTCTGGCTGGGGAGGTCGTAGGTGGCGCCCGGCCGGACGTCGTACGTGATGTGCGACGCGAACTCGCGGCCGGCCCTGGTGCGCTCGCCGCTCAAGTCCGATGCCTGCTTGAGCAGGGCGCCCCGGGTCCTGGCGTCCTTCATGTCCTTCGCGGCGTCGGCGTCGGAGAGGACCGCGTCGAGCAGGTCGCCCCGGTTGAGGAGGAGGGCCAGGGCGTGGGCCGCGCTGTCGTCGTCGGGGGCGCCGCGTGCGATGGTCCCGACTTCGAGGGTCCTGCCGAGGTCGGCGCTGGACCATCCCTGTACGGCGAAGGGCGCGGCGTGGAGGTAGAGCAGCACGCTGTGGTCGGGCAGCGTGATGTCGGCGATCCGGAAGCCGGAGTGGAGGGACAGCCACTCCTGGAGGGCCGTGTGGTCGCCGGTGAACGTGTGCGTGCTGGTGGCGTCGTCGTCCATGGGCCGCATTGTTCCGCAGCGGGTGGGGGCCGGAGGCGGGATCAGGCCAACCTGGTCCGGCCGCCCGCCCACCGGGCGGCCGGACCAGGAGCGGGCGCCTACCGGGTGATCCTGGCGGCGGCGACGTAGCGGGCTTCGGCCCGGCGTCGCTGGCTGCGCACGATCCCGCTGCTGAACCGCCGGAGGGTCAGGCACCGGCGGCGGGCCCGTTCGAAGTCCATCGGGTACTCGTTCGGGCCGAGCGGCTGGAGCACCCGGATGCGGGTCACAGGAGGGCCTTTGCGTCTCGCAGGGGCTGGCACGGCGTCCGGATCTCGCAGCGGACGCACAGGCCGTTCTCGGCGCGGTGCTCGTCCATGGTGAGCCGGGCCTGCGACGCGGCGGTGTTCTCCGCCGACCTCTGCCGGGGGTTGTGCTGGCGCGGCAGCGGAGGGGACGGGTCGGACAGTTTGGCGGGACCGTTGAGGTTCCACGGGTGCGTCTGGTTGTTCGGCATGCGGGGGCTCCCGAGCTCTCGAACGCGGCGGGCCCCGCCGGGAGAATGCGCCGGCGGGGCCCAACTGGGCTGCCGGCCGACGCGGTCCACCAACCCGGGTCGGGGGCCCGGATCTCATCGCGTCGGACGACTGATCAAGAAACTACGGGCCGCCGAACGGCCGGCACAGTGCCAGAACGTCTACCAATCCGTCTTCCAGTTCCGGGTCACCCGGGCCACCGGAGCAGCACGTCGGCAACCTCGGGCACCTGGTGGTGGCGGCGCAGCGCGGCGCGAACGGTCCTGGAACGGCTGAGGGCGCGGGTGGACGGGTTGCCGGCCATCGCCCGGAACATGCGGTCGGCGGCCGCTGCTCCCTCCTCGGGCTCGTTGGCGTTGAACAGGGCGACGGCGAGCCACGAGCTGTACAGGGCGTACTCGCGGGTGTGCGAGGGGTCGTAGGTCGTCAGGACGGTGCGCAGCAGGGGGACGGCGCGCAGGGGGCGGCGGAGTTCGGTGTAGACGCGGGCCTGCATCACCTGCTGCTCGTCCCAGTTGACCCAGTAGAGCCAGCGGCGGGGGTCGGCGGCCGCCGGCCCCTCCTCGTCCGCCATGGCGGTCTGGTCCATCGCGCTGTCGATCGCGGACAGCGCGGTGCGCTGGTCCCCGGCGAGGGTGGAGACCCAGGAGAGGCGGGCGGAGGTGAGGGCCTGGGCGCGGACGGAGCCGCCCGCGGCTGCGTGCTCGGCGGCCCGGACGAGTTCGAGGCCGCGCGGGACGTGGCGGCGCCCCTGGTTGGCGGTCCAGTAGCCCCAGGAGCCGAGGAGGTGGGCGGTCAGGGGGCCGTCGCCGGCGATCCGGGCGGCGTCCACTCCCTTGCGGAACAGGGCGGCGGGGTCGTGGGTGCCGGCGGTGTCCGTTGCCACCCACCCGGCGAGCTGCGCCATCTCCGCGATGCCGGTGAGGAGGCGCCGGCCGACGTCCTCGGTGTGGCTGGTGCCGTTGTACAGGTCGATGGCGTCGTCCAGTTCGCGGACGAGGGTGTCGATCAGGTCCGCGCCGGCGAGGAAGTCGTCCGCGAGCCGGAAGCCGTGGACGCGGCGCAGCAGGGCGTCCGCGTTGCCCATGCCGATCCGGTTTCCCACGCTGGTGCCGAGGGCGGAGAACTCGGTGCCGGGCGGGGTGCAGGAGGCGATTATCTCGGCGGGGGTGGCGCGCGGGTAGCCGGCGCCCCCGGTGCGGCGGGCGGCCTTCGTCGCGGCGCGGGCGCGGCGGAGGCGGTCTTCGTCGACGTCCAGGACGGTGGCGAGGAAGGGGAGGTAGACGGGGCTCGGGGTGCGGCCCTCGTACTCGGTCTCCCACCGCCACACGTCGTTGCGGGTCGGCACGTGCCTGTGCCCGCTGGCCGTGGCGATCTTCCGTGCGACGTCCTCCTCGGTGAGGCCGAGGTGGCGTCGGCGGGTGGCGATGAGTGCGCCGATCCGGTCGTTGGTGCCGTGCCCGTCCATGCCCGCTCCCCTGCTCGGCCTCACCGGCTCCGTGTGGACCGTACCCGTTCGAGTCCCGTTCTACGGCCGGGCGTTCGGGCCGGTGGGTGGGCACGGTGACGACGTGATCAATTATGGGCGAGGGCCTGCGGCGGGAGGGTGAACGGTCCGCTTACCGGACGATCTTGTATCTCCGGGGGCGCACCGGCGGGAACGGGCGCAGGCTGGGGGTATGGCCGAGGACCGGGACGCGGAGCTTGCCGCCCTCGCCCGCCAGGCCGTGGCCGCCTCGGGCGGCCTGCGGCTGCTGGTCGAGCGGATGGGCGATCTCGGCTGGCGGATGCAGGACTACGGCGTCGAGGACCTGCTCAACGTCGTCTCTGCCTTGCGTGGCACGGCGATCATGATCGCCATCGACACCGGCGACATGGACCTGTACGAGGAGGTCACCGGCCGCCGGATGCACGAGGTCCGTGATGCCCCTGGGTGGCTTCGGGATCACGGAGGCGACGACTAGCCCTAACCGGTCCGGGGTGGCCGTCCCGACCGCCGGGGGCGTGGTCGCGCGGTGCCGGCCGGGGGTGCTACCCGGCGGTGAAGGTGGCGGGGACGTCGTCCGGGTAGGGGTCGGCGAGCTTGGGCATGTCGGCGGGCACCGGGCCGCCGATGGCGTGGGCCTGGGCGAGGATGTCGGCCATCGACGTCTCCCCCTTGCGGCGGCTCCTCGCGCCGTCGCCGAGGATGGCTTCCGCCATCTGGTCGAAGCACCGGTAGATGCCTTGTTC
Source organism: Kitasatospora sp. NPDC101108 (assembly GCF_055584725.1). Taxonomy (NCBI): domain Bacteria; kingdom Bacillati; phylum Actinomycetota; class Actinomycetes; order Kitasatosporales; family Streptomycetaceae; genus Kitasatospora; species Kitasatospora sp. NPDC101108. Next base: position 20,109 of record NZ_JBVJLM010000018.1, on the reverse strand, counting down.
CGCCTGCTTGATGGTGGCTGTGACCTCGTCGCCGAGCGCGGCGACGACCCGGTCCACCTCCGGCTGGACTGCGGCCTCGACGAGGGTGGGCAGGACGGTCCTCGCCTCCTTGATGGCGGCGTGGAGGTCGGCGAGGAGTTCGCGGGCCTCGCGGACCTCCTCGCGTATCTGGTCACGCAGGGCGGTGAGCCCCTCGGCGGTGTCCGCCGGCGGCTGGTGGGTGGTGCGCTTGCGACTCATGCGGTGAGGCTACCGGCGGGCGTCCGCTGCTCCGGGACGCGCGCCGCGCCGTACCGGTCGGACGTGTCGGTGAAGCCGCGCAGGGCGGTGGTGAAGCCGCGTACGGCGGTGGCCCACCTGCGGGTCGCGGTGGTGTAGGTGGTGCCGGTGGCGATGGCGGTGGTGAAGAGGTCGAGGGCGGCGAGGTCGCCGTCGAGGAGGGCGCGGACCTGGCGCTCGGCGGCGTCGGGGTCGGTGCCGCCGGCGACCATGGAGGCGACGATGTTCCGGCCCCGGCCGGCCCGGTACTCCTGCGGCGGGTCGGCGAGGTCGTTCATGAAGCACGCCGCGTTGCTGAACCGCATGAGGACGTCCTGCACCCTCGGGTTCACCCACTCCCCGGACGGGACGAACGCCCCGGTGGCGAGTTCGCACCACCCGGCGGCAACGAGCATGCCGCCGTCCGTGTGCCGGGCGGCGAGGTAGGCGTCGAGGGCGGGCGTACGGCCGGGCCGGTCGTAGAGCCGGTGGTTGTCGTGGGCGGTGAGGAGCCAATGGAGGATGTGGTCGCGGTAGCGGCGCCACCAGGGGACGGTGGTCGCCGTCCGGGTGTCGTGGCCGAGGGTGAGGGCGGCGGCCGCGAGGGGGTGCGCGGCGCCCGGCGGCGGGTACCCCTCGATCGCGCGCCGGCAGTCGTCGACGAAGCGGGCGACGGTCCCCGGCATCTGGGTGCGCGCGGTGGTGTCGAGGTAGTCGTCGCACAGCCACATCCAGACCATCCAGCGGACGGTGGTGGCGTGCCCCTCGGTGCCGAGGTGGGTGGGCCAGGCGGTCGCCGCGAGGTCGACGTAGCCGTGGCGGAGGTAGTCGACAGGGGTCGTGCCGGGCGGGGCGATGTCCGCCTGGGCCATCCACGCGGCCGTTGTGCGCCGTAGCTCGTCCCGCACCGCCTGCTGCTCCATCACGCCACCGCCCCGCCCGTCTGCTCCCGATGATCCCGATGGGACTGTCATACCAACGCTGAGCAGGGGTTAAGGGCGTGGGGCGGCGGGTGGTGGAAAGCGGCTCGTGCGGGTGGCATGTGCCCGGAGTCAGGACCGCTTGAAGCGGCGCAGGATGCGGCGGCGGTGCTCGGCCGGAAGCCCCTCGGGCGGCTCCGGCGCCGGCGGGCGGGCGGCGAGTCCTATGCGGGCCTCCGCGACCCGGAGGGCGTCGCCGTAGCGGGCGGTGAGGCGGGGGAAGGCGGCGGGGTCCAGGAGGTTGAAGACGACGGGGTGGGTGCCGGCGTCGAGGCGCAGTTCGAGTATCTCGGGGACGCGGCCGTAGCTCAGGCAGCCGCCGGCGATGGCGGTGAGGAGCCTGGTCGCTGCGTCCTGGGCCGCTCCTTCGACGAGGGAGCCGGGGGTCCAGTAGATGACGATCTCGGGCAGGCCGTGGGCGGTGAGGCCGGAGGTGACGAGGTAGTCGCGGCCGTCCGGGGCGGTGTCGAGGTCGAGGTCGAAGGGGTGGCCCTTGGGCACGATGGTCTGCACGTCACTCCTCATCGATGGCGGCCGCTGCTGCGCCCCGGCTGGCCTTGCGGAGGATGCTGGCGCGCTGGCGGGCGGTCAGGCCGCCCCACACGCCGAACTCCTCGCGGACCAGGAGGGCGGTGTTGCGGCAGGTGTTGCGGATCGGGCAGGGGCGGAAGTTGCACGCGGCCGCCGACGCCCGGTTGACGGCGGCGGAGCGTGAGTACCAGTTCTCGGGCTTCTCCCGGCAGGGCATGAGGTCGGTCGGGGTGGCGGCGGTGGCGGCGCGCAGCTCGGCGACGGCGGCCGCCGGCGTCGTCGCCTTCGGGTCGTCCGGTGCGGGGTCGGGGGCGCCGGTCACGGTACCGATGTTGCCCCGAGGGTCGGACAATCCGGGGCAACCTGGTCGGGGTCGTACCCGTCGTCGAGCGCTTCGAGGAGGGGCCGGCCGTCCGGGGTGGACAGGGTGGGGTCGCCGGTCCACCAGTGGCAGTACCCGCAGTACCCCTCCTCGAGGTCCCGGGGGTGCCAGGAGGCGCGGGCGCAGCGGGGGCAGGTGAAGGGGGTGGTGGTCATCGGCGCACCCTACCTACGGCCGTCCGGCCGGGGACGGTCCGCGTCCGGGGCGCAGTAGCGTGCACACCATGACGAAGAACAGCGTGGACAGGCGGGCGGCGGCCGCCCGGGAGCTCCTCGACGGCTGGATCGCCGACGTTGCCACCGCCCAGGCGTTCCCCGGGGCGCACTGGACCCTGGACGGGGACGGCCGCCTCTGCGGCGTTGCCGAGAGCGAGGAGGACGCCGCCGTCTGGGCCGACTACCTCGGTATCGACCTCACCCGCACCGAGACGGGAAGCCTCAGCGGGAGCCGGGACTACACCCCCGACGACCCGTGCGGTGTGGTGGTGCCGGTCACCCTGATGAGCAAGACGTCCTGAACGGCGGCCGCCACCCCGCCTCTTCGGCCTCACCTGGCGCGCAGGGCGATGACGGCGTGTGCCTTGGCCGCCTGCGCGCACAGGATGGCGCCGGCGACGGCCAGGACGGCGAGGTCGGGACGGCCGATGGCGGCGAGCGCCGGGGCCCCGGCGGCGAGGAGGAGGGCGGCGGCGAACCAGTGGAGGGATATGTGGTCAGTGGGACCAGGGAGTCCATACACCGTTGATCACCTCGGAGAGGGAGTCGAGGACGGGGAGCCGGTCGGCGGGGTCGAGCCGGGTGAGGTGGAGGTCGTTGGTGGCGATGGCGGCCGCGATGCGCAGGACGGCGCGGTCGGAGGCGGTGGCGGGGGTGTCACGGAAGTAGCCGCCGGAGGGGTGGCGCATCATCGGCCCGATCTGCCCCCACCGCACGACGGTGCCCGCTCCCCCCTCCTCGTGGTCGATCCAGTTGGAGAGGTGGTTGATCAGGGGCGGGCGCAGCCAGCGGCCGTGACGGTCGAGGAGGTGGATCGCGCTGCACTGCGGCCCGGGGGCGGGCGAGGCCGCGGCTGTGCGGTAGAGGTCGGTGAGGAGGGTGGTGGGGTTCAGGTCGTCACCGGGCATCGCCGGCCGCCCCGGTGACGCCCGCTGCGCCCTGCTGAGTGCCGGCGTTCACACGGTGTCGCTGTACGTGGTGTAGGTGGCGAGGAACCGGTGCTTCTGCTCGGTGGTGTGACCGTCCCAGCGGCCGGCGGGGTCTCCGGGGTCACCCTGGGGGACGTGGTGGAAGAGGTGGATGTTGGCCGGGGAGATGTGCCAGGTGAGCCAGCGGGTGGGGGCGGGGCGGCCGAAGAGGCGGTGGGCGAGGCGGGCCAGGGGCAGCGGGAGGCGGCCGCGCCCGGCCGGGGTGCGGAACTCGATCCGCAGGATGTGCCAGCCGGGTTCGTCGACGTCCGGGGCGGGGTCGAGGGCGGCGCGGTGGTGGCCGTCGCGGGTGAGGTAGGCGAGGACGTTGGCCAGCTTCTCGTACGCCTCGGTGACCGCCCCGGTGTCGTCGGCGGTGGGTGAGGGGGTGAGGAGGTCGGCCAGGACGTCGGCGTCGGCCGCGTTCACCTGGTAGATGCCGGCGAGGGCGTCGGCGGTGCCGGCGCCGGGGTTGTCGGGGCGGATGCGGCCGCCCGGGTCGCGGTCCCAGCCGATGCCGAGGAGCTGCATCGGGACACCGGCACGGCCGGCGGCGGCGACGAGGCGCTCGGCGGAGAGGCGGCTCACGCGGCGGCCGCCGGAACCGGGTCGGTGTCGGCGTGCTCGGCTTCGTCGTCCGGGTCGGCTTCGTCGTCCGGGTCGGCGTCGTCGTCCAGGTCGGCGCCGGCCGCGACCATGGCGTTGCGGAGGTCCTGGAACCCGGCGACAAGGCGGCGCAGGTTGTACCCGAGGTCGGACGCCTCGATCCGCTCGGCGATCTCGGCGCACGCGGTGTCGTCGAGGACCAGGAGGTGGCGGTGGCCGCTGTCGTCGCCGGCGTGCTGGACGGTGAGGCCGACGTCGATCCCACGGCGGGTCAGGGCGCGCAGCAGGGCGACGACGGGCATCGTGTCGTCGCCCTGCGCGTCCGGGGTCACCACGTGGCCGTCGAGTGCCGGAGGTGTGTCCGTGGTGGGGTCGCCGTCCGGCCCGGCCGGTATGCCGGCGTCCCCCGCCGTGATGCTCTCCACCGCTGCGCCCCCTCGTTCGCCCACGGTCGCTTTGACCGGTGCTTGACGATCAGTTGACCTCGAACGGTAGCGGTTCCTGACCCTCGATCGGCGTAACGCGCTTCCGCGTGGCGCGTCGCGCTCGCTGGCCGGTCGGCTGCTGCTGCTCCGGTGCCGGTGCGGGCGGTACGGCCGGTGCGGGCGGCGGTGCGACGACGCGGAGTTCGCGGCGCAGCAGGCTGACCGGGTACGGGGCGGTGTCGCGCGTGTTCGCCGGCAGGGTCTGGCCGGGGTGGATGAAGTCGAAGTGCGACTGGATGCCCCACGCCCCGCCCTGGATGACCAGGTCGGGGCAGTGGGGGCAGCGGTGGCGCCAGGTGTCGGAGTCGTCGAGGTGGAGGGGGTCGTGGACTCTCGGCGCAGGGCTCATGGCGGGGCTCCTGACGGTCGGTCGGGGTCAGGCTCCTCGACGGCTGGCCGCGCGGGCGCGGCGCCACTCGTCGTTCGGCGGGACGGCGTCGGTGCGGCGCCGGGGCTGCTGCTCGGCGGCGCCGGGGACGGCCTCGAAGATTCCGCGCCTGCCTGCGTTGTTCGCGTGCGTCACGGAACCCGTACCTGTCTGATCACCTGTACCCTCCCCGACTTCCCAAACCCCCGTAGAGGAAGAAGGGGTGGTGTCGTGAGGGTTCTCCGGAGCACTGTCGTGACGGTGCTCAAGAGCACTGTCGTGACGGTGCTCCTGCGGGAACTGTGGTGACGTCACGCTGGGGAGGTTGTCCACAGGCGGGTCGTAGGACTCGATCGGGGGGCTGACCCGGGGGTCGGGGACGGGGATGCCGGCGCGGCGCAGCTGGCTGCGGGCTCGGCGCTGGGCGAGGGCGGGGACGGTGTCGCGGCGGCGGGCGTCGCGGTTGATGCCGAGGGCGGTGGCCTGCTGCCACATGGCGTCGACGGGGAGGGCGCCGTGGCGGGGCATGCGGAGGGCGTAGGCGCCGCGCAGTCCTCGGCCGGGTGCGCGGCGGATGACGACGGTGCCGGAGGCTATGAGGATCTTGAGCGCACGGCTCGCGCTCTTGGTGGTCATGTCCACGATTTCTACCAGTGCGGGTGGGCAGTAGGACGGGTGCCCGACGCACAGGGCGTTGCCGCGTCGGGCGGAGACGGAGAACTCGACCTGCTGGGTGGTGCGGTCGTAGTGGTCGCCGAGGTAGAGGGCGACGAGCAGGATGTCGCTGGTCGGCATGCCAGCGAGTTCGCGGGCGTGGTAGGCCATGGCGCTGATGAGGGCGAGGCGCCAGGTGTGCGGCTCGAACCTCGTCGTGATGATCTCGGGCATCTCCTCGGTGGTCTGTGCAAGTCCGGTGGCTGTGGGCACTGAACCGCTCCTCGGCGCTCGGGGCGAAGGGAATCCGGGCGAGGAGTCGAGGGGTTGGGGCCGGCTTTGTCGGGCCCCCCACCCAACTCCTCGTGAAGCGGAACCGTACCCTCCGACGCTGACGTTTGGGCAGGGTTTCTGATGCGGCACGTGCATTTCCCGTGCAGGACATGCACGCCTGCTGTTGTTGCGGCACGGTCATCTGTAGATTCGGGGTACGGCACCGTGCTTTTCGCCACGACCCAAGGACGGCCCCATGGACGCCACATCCACGAGGTTTGTTCAGGCCGTCCGTCTCGGATTGACGCAGACGCAGCTGAAACAGCGTCACATCGCCGAAGCCCTCGGCGTGCACCCCAGCCTCGTGAGCCGCAAGTTCGGCGGCCACGTCACGTGGGAGGTGCCCGAGATGGACACGGTCGCCCAGCTCTTCGGCGTCGCGCCGGAGCAGTTGATTGACGGACGGTTCGCGTGGATCGCTGACCTCGATCCCGCCGGCGTCCGGAACCGGCTGGAGACCCTGGTCTCCAGCCGTGAGCAATCCGCCTGAACAGCACAGCACCGCACCAGAACCACAGAGCCAAGGACGTTGACCATGCTGAACACCACCCCGGGACGCCGCCACGCCCCGGTGTCCGACCGCCACCACCATCGGGCGGCCGCCGATGCCTGACACCACCAGCGACACCCTCCCCACCCGCGTCGTCGACCGCTACGGCACCGGATGGGTCCGGCAGGCCCGCAGCGGGGAGTATTGGCCCCCGGCCGCCGCGACCGACCCGAGCGGCGAACTCCTCGACCCCGCCACCCACGACACCCTCGTGGCAACGCGCGGACCGCTGCGCCCCGTCGAGGCGCCGGAGCCAGGGGACCTCGACGCCCTGGTGACGGCCTTAACGGCCGCTGGGGCGAAGGCGGCCGCGTCCCTCGCGGTCGCCCTGTACCGCCTCGTACGTGACCCCGGCCGGCCCGCGTACGAGGTCATCGCGGGGCGCCCCGGGTCGTGGGAGTCGCAGTACCTGTTCCACCAACTGGCCCTCGACCACGGATGCGACCTGGGCACCCGGCCGAACCGGTACGACGACGCGGCGGTGGAGGAGATCCTCGCCGTCCTGCGCCGCTGGACGCAGTCGCCCGACCGGTTCGTGGAGGTCGCCGAGAACCTGTGGCCCGCCTTCGCCCAAGCCGCGGAAGCGCTCGGCGGGTGGAGCAAGGCGACGGACCAGTGGCTGCGCACGGCCGGCGGGGAACGGCTGCGCCACTACCTCCTCCACACCCCCTGACGCCCGGGTGACCCCCGGGGGTGGGGCCGGCCGCGTCCACCATGGCCGGCCCCACCCCCGGACCCCACAACGGCCACCACACGAAGGACAGGACGGATGGACGACAACACGACGGCCCCGGCGGGCGCACCGGTGCCCGACCGCCGGTGGATGCCGGAGGCGAAGGCGCTGCGCGCCGCCCTGGACGCCATCGACCCCCGGGCCCGGGCCGACGCGGCCGGCGACCGGTGGAAGGGGGACGTCACCGCCCCTGAACTCGCCGGTCAACTCGCCGCCGTCCTCGAACAGGTGGAGGCGGGCATCCCGCCCCTCGACACCTGGGCGAAGGACGACTTCCGCGACGGGTACGCGCGGGTGATGGCCGGCGCCTCCTACCCGGACCGGGACCGGCGCGAGCGCCTGGTCCTCGGCGCCCACGCGGTCCGGTCGGCCCGCGACACCGAGCTGTTCCGCACCGCCGCCGGCGCGGACGGCACGACGGTCAACCGCGCGGCGCTGGCGTGCGCGTCCCGTACGGCGGAGATCACCGGGGCGCTGCTCCTCGTCGCCGGTACCGGCCACGGCCCCGCCGCCCTCCAATCCCTGCTGTCCGTCCGGGACTTCCTCAACCGGCTCGGTGACGCCGTCGACGTCCTCGTGGCCGCCGAGGAGGCGGCCGGTGCCGTCGCCGGGAGTACCGGGGCGGAAGGGTGATCGCGGCGGCCGCCGTCGTGGTGTTCGGCGCACTGGGGGGAGCGTGGATGGAGCGTGCGCGCCGGACCTTTCTGATTCACGCCTCCCACCGCGCACGCGTCGGCGACCATGAGGGAGCCGGGGCACTGATACGCCGGTCCGGGTGGTGCGCGTACGCCGCCATCACGGACGCAGTCCTGACCACAGCAACGGCAACGGCATTCACGATGGAGTGGTAGCGATGACCAACGAGCGCGGTGGAGAACGGCGCTGGGACGGCAACACCGGTCAGTTCATCCGGGTCGACGGGCCCGACTTCGCCCCCGCGTGGGTAGCCATCGGCACCCGGCTGCGCGACCGCGCCGGCCGCTCGGCCCACATGACGCTGCCGGAGGCCACTGCCGGCATCCAGCACGCGTTCAGGGACTGGATCACCAACGTGACGGGCGTCGCCGCGCCGGTCGGCGGCGGCCAGGACGTGCAGACCGCGCTCTCCAAGGCCACCAAGGCGCTCATCGCCACCCGGCGGACCAGCAGCGGCCACAAGGGCATGGACCCCGTCATCGACGGCCTCGCCAACGCGGCCGGCCACGTCAACGCCGGCCTCTCCCCCACCATCGATGCCACGACCGCCAGCCTGTACTGGGCCTGCGCCCACCAGTTCGTCGCGGAGGCCCAGGAGGCCGCCGCCAGCCTCGGCGCCCGCACCACCGGCGGCGAACCCCCGGCCAACGACACCACCGCAGCCTGACCGCCGTCCCGCTGCGCCTTGGCCGTGTGGGGTGCAGCGGGACGGCGCGGAACCGTGGCCCCGCCGCCACCTACCTACGATCGGACACCACCGCACCGTGATTCCCCGCCGGACCGCCCCCGATGGCCTCGAAGCCGCCCTCCAGGCGATCAGCGCCCACACCGCCCACGTGGCGACCAGCCCCGACCACGAGGACGACGGCCTCAACTCCGTACGCACCCTCGACCAGCAGATCGAGGACCTGGCCGTCGCCGTCGCCAACCTCCACTCCAACCCGGCCGCCCTCGCCCGCGCCATCGAGGCGAGGGCGGTTCCCACCGGGCCCGACGCCGACTCCAAGGCCCTGGCCGCCCGCGCGCAGTTCCTCGTCGACGCCGTCCGGTGGCGTACCCACGACGGGAAGACGGCCATCGAGGACGCCAGGGAGGCGACGGAGGAGCTCAACGCGGCGAACGCCGAGGTCGAAGGGCTCACCCCCGAGGGCGTCGGGCCCGCGCAGCCCACGGACGAGGACGGGTACACCCCGCGTACCGAAGCGGCGCAGGCCGGCGACCGGTACGCCGGCAACGTGCTCCGCGTCTACACCGCCGCCATCACGGCGACCGAAGAGGCTGCTGCGCGCGCCGCCGAGCTGCTGCGCTGACCGCCGCCGGTATGACTTATCGCGGCATTGCACACCGGGTGCCCGCCGTCCGTAGAGTGGTTGGTGTCGGTCGGTCCCTGGGGGCCGGACCGTGTGGTCGGCCGTTCTGACGCACGGCCGATGGATCACAACGCCCTGGAAGGCCCCGAGGCCCGCGCCTCGGGGCCTTTGGCGTGCCGGCGGTCAGCAGCGTGCCCGGCCGGTGTGGATGAGGTCGGCCAGGGCGTCCGCCGTCGCGACGGGGATACGGGCCAACGGGGTGCCGTCGCGCAGGAGGACCAGGTCGACGGCGTCGCCGGTGCCGACGAGCCACGCGTCGAGGTCCTTGGTCAGCTCGACCGTGGTCGAGCGGTGCGCGCCGTCGAGGGTGCCGGCGTCGCAGTAGTCGGTGTCGCACCATCCGGGGTGCGCCGTGTTGGTGGCCACGCACCCGATCCTCGCCCGCCCTGCCGGCCGGTGGGCCACGGCCGGGCCGGACCGTCGTCCGGACGGCGGACACGCCGCACCACACCGGCGCGGGTGTCGGTGCCCGCCTCTACCGTCCGTGGACATGACCTCTCCTGATCGTCACCCCGACGTCGCCCGCCAGCTGCGCCACCTCGAGACCGCCGGGCGTCTCCCTCCCCACCTGCACGCCGTCGCGGAGCCGCTCCGTCAGGCCGCGCTCCAGGTCGTCGCGCTCCTGCCCGACAGCCCCGACCTGACGTACTTCCTGCGCCAGCTTGTCGGCGTGAAGGACGGCCTGGTCCAGTGCCGGGTCGACGCGGAGGAGGCGGGGGGCGCCGTCCCGGCCGGGCCGCCGCCGGCGAACCTCACCCTCGCTGACTCCGGCAACTGCTGCGGCGGCGCGTGCGCCCGGCCGGCGCCCGGCGGCCCCGGGGACGTGGCGTAGCGGGACTGCCGAGGTTGGCGCGGTGGTGGCCGGCCCCCCTACTCCTGGGGCCGGCCACCACCGCCGTACGACCCGGTAGCATCCCGGTAGCCGGTTGGGGCCCCGGAATCGGGGTCTGAACCGGACCGGCTCGCGCAGCAGGAGCCGCGGCTCGAAAACCCTGGGTCGCCGGGGAAGGCACGAGCGAGGGTGGGATGCCCACTGCTGCACCAACCGGCCTACGACGCCGGCGGTGCGCGCCGCTTCCAGGGCCGGTGGATCACATCTCGGGCAGCCCGAACAGGAACTGCAGGGCGCGCCGCTTCGCGCGGTCCGGCTCGGTGCCGAGGTCGAACCGGAGGGGCCGGTACTCCTCGGCGGCCGCCTCGTCATACCCGAGCTCGATCTGTGCCAGCGCCAGCGACCCGGGAAACTCCTCGCCCAGGTCGATGAGTTCGTCGATCGTCGCCTTCTGCGGGAGCGGCCGGGTCACCAGGATGTAGAACCCGAAGTCCGCGCTCACCACCGCCTGCCCCGCCTCCACCGGGAACGGGTTCCCCACCGGGAACGGCGCCTTGCCCGCCAGCGCCTCGGCCAAGGGGTGGTGCAGCACCTCGCCCCGGGTGCCGGTGAGTTGCAGCCGGGTGCGCTCCCCCTGGCTGTTGGTGAGGTAGGTGTCCGGGCGGATCTGGTGCCGCTGGGCGAAGACGCGGTACATGCTGGCGAGCTGCTGCGCCTGCGGGTCCTCCGCGTCGGGGTGGTAGAACCAGCTGATGACCGTGGGGAGCGGCTCCCCGGTACGCGGGTCCTCGGCGACGTCGTAGTTAACGACGAGTTGGAACGGCTCGTACGGCGTGGTGGTAGGGCTCATGGCGGCATGGTGTCAGCCGCCACCGACGCCGTGCCGGTCTCCCAGGTCAGCGGGATACGATCGCCCGATGGGACGAATCGAGATGCGTGACGGCCGGCCCGTCCTGGTCACCGTGCGGGACGAGGCGCCGGTGTCGCTGACCTGCTCTCTGTGCACCCGCTCCGGCGTGATGCCGGAGCCGGGCGACTACCGGTCGATGGCGGCCGCCGGGTGGGCCTGGCGCGGCCTGAACGACCGCTTCCACAAGATCGGCGCTGACTACTTCCTCGTCTCCTGCCCGGACTGCCCGTCAGTCCTCGACCATCTCCCCGGGCCAGTGGACGCCTCGGCGGCCGAGCCCGAGGCGCAGCCCGCCGCCTGACCCTGCATCGGGCCGGGGCGGCCGCCGAGGTGGTAGTGGCGGTTGTAGTCGCACATCATCTGCGCCCGGACCCGCCCGGGCTCGATGGTGGAGAAGACGGCCCACCAGGTCGCGGCCGCGCCGGTGAGCGCCCGGTCCGGATCGCCGGCCGTACGGTCGACGACGTCGCCCAGCAGCCGGATCACCGCCGCCGGCTTCTCCAGCCACGGTTCCAGGTCGGCCAGGCCGACCGCGTCCAGCTCCCTCTTCGTCCAGGTGACAACGTCGGCCGCAGCCGCGCGCCGCTGCTCCTCGCCGAACCGCTCCCACGCTGCGCCGTTGCTCTGCACGTGCTGCTCCTCGGGGTCGTAACGCCCTGCCAACCCGGACCGTACAGGCGGGGTCTGACAACGCGTCTCCGCTGGTCAGAGGGGGTGCGCGGGCATCTCTTCCGATCATCCCTCCACCCGCGTCCCGCCGCGCCGCCACGCTTCGAGCCGAGGGGGCAGCCCGAGGCCGTCTCCGTCCCGCACGGTGAACTTCGCCCAGTCGTCCTCGAGGCCGCGTGGAAACAACGGCATGCCGGACGGGTACTTCGTCGCGTGCCGGCGGTTGGGGTGGAGGGTGACGAAGACGTGGTGGACCTGGCCGCCGCCGACGTCGCGGGTGAGGGCGGCGTGGTGCGGGCGCCAGAGGCCGAGGAGGACCCGGGCGGGGTCGGAGACGGGCATCCGGGTGGGGGCGAGGTGATGGGACAGCCCTTGCGGCCGGCGGGTGAGGAGGCAGTAGTGGTCGCCGTCGTCGAGGTCGGTCCAGCGGATCGCGCACAGCTCTCCTGGGCGGGCCTGCCACTCCCGGCTCCACGTGGCGTAGAGGGCACGGCGGACCTCGGCCGGGCCGGCGCCGGGGGCGGCGGCCGCGTCCCAGAGGAAACGGAGCACCTGCCGCGCTTGCCGATCTTGGACCCCCGGGCGCGGGTAGCGGCTTGTCTCTGTGACCTTGCGTGGCACCGGAGTTGACCCCTTCTTACACGTCGTTCACCCCCGGGGACCTTTTCAACGTCAGTGCATGAGGACCTGTTTTCTCCCTCTTGGTCGGACGCCGTGGCGGGGCGCCGGGGGGTCAACCGCCCTGCCGGAGTTGACCCTAGGCGGGGCCGTGGGCGGGCGCAGGACGGACGCGGAGACGACGAGGGCCGTTCCGCCGTGGATGGCGGTACGGGGCCCTGTGGGGCGTCCGGGCGGCTTCGGTGGATCACCCTCCAGCGGAAGCGGCCGGTGGCACACTGACGGCATGCTGACGATCACGCACGAGATCGGCCCCGTCGAGGTTCTCCACGCCATCCCGGCGCTCCCGAGTTGGCACCACTGCTCCCGGTCGCACGGCTTCCACTGCCGGATCGTGTTCTCGCTGTTCCTGCCGGACGACATGATCGGCGGTGAGCCGGGGGTCCGGCTGCGCGTCGCGGCGGCGGAGCTGGATGCGATCCCGGGGCCGCTGCACATGCAGGACATCGGGGCCCTGGTGGAGCCGCCCGCCGTCCGGCCGGATCTCGACTGGCTCGCCGGGTGGGTCCACGAGTGGATGGCCGCCCGGCTGGGTGCGGACGTTGGCGACTACCTGATGGTGACGATCACCGCATCGGCCGTCGAGGGCACGCGCCCCGCGACCTCTCGCGGGCGGGCGGTCCGGGAGGCCGTCGAGGTGTGACGGGCACCCGTTCGAGCGGTAGAACTGGATGAGCCCGCCGGGTTGCGGCGGGCGCTGGCCGAAGGAGCCGCTGGTGTCCCTCCCCCCGTTGTCTCCTGAGGAGCTCGATGCGCTCCGGGTGGCGGTTGACCGCCACCTGGCCATCCGAGAGGAGGCCGCCCGCCGCCGTCAGGCGGGCGGCCAGGTGGACATCGTCCGGCTCGACGTCTGGTGCGACACCTGCGGGGTCCTCGCCGGGGGTGAGTTCCTTGTCGACGCCGCCCTCACCGGGGCCGCCCGGCTGGAACCTGTCCGGGATCGGGTGCGCGCGGCCGGGTGGTCTTGCACCGACCGGGGCGACTTCTGCCCGGATCACGTACCGGTGTGACAGCTCGGGCGGCCGCCCGGTCAGGCGAGTTTGGTGGCGGCCGCCGGCGGGCGGACGTCGGCGGGGAGATCGGTGTCACACCAGTACTGGGTGCCGGTGCGGTTGGCGCGGCCGGTGCGCTGGGTCACCTTCCACACCACCGGGTCCGCGCACATCGGCCCGCCGGCCCGGACGCGTTCGAAGACCGAGGCGCAGGTCTTCATCCGGCCGATGATCAGCTCCCCCGTCTCGTAGTGGCGCACCGGCGGATTGGCCGGCCACTGCCCGGGCCACTGCCCGGCGATGTACGTACGGCGCTGCCGGCGGGCACCGGGGCGGGGTTCGACGAGTTCGTCCCACGTCCACGTCTCGATCGGGCTGCTGCAGGTGGGGCAGAGGGGGAGCCGGTGGTGGGGTTCGACGTAGACGGTCGGGCCGAGGCAGGTGATGCAGAGTTCGCGCAGCAGGCACTCCCCCTGCGAGGACCACGCGCTGTGGAGGCGGCGGCGGGCGTCGTCGAGTTCTGAGGTGGAGATGCCGGCGGCGGCCGCGAGGTAGGCGACCCGGGGCCGGGGAACGTGGACATTGGGCTTGCCGAGCAGATCGATGAGGAAGGTCTCGGCGGGCGTCGGGGTGTGGGTCACGGGGTGCCTTCGGTACGGGACGGGCCCCGCGCCGTCGTGGTGACGGTGCGGGGCCCGTGCGGGATGGTCCGGTGGTTCAGCGACGGGTGCGCGGCTCGTCGCCCCGGCGGCGGCGGTGGCGGGAGTCGGGCGGGCAGCCGATCGCGTCGCAGACGAGGGTGAGTTGGATCGGGCTGAGGTTGCCCGGGTACCAGCACACCACGCCGGTCTCGTCGGGGTCCTCGACTTTCGGGATGATGGGCTGGTCGTCGAACCGGGCGGCCTGGCGGGCCTTGACGTCGGCCGCCGACACGAGGCGCAGCGCGATCTCCGAGAGGGCGTAGGAGTCGCGGTGCCGGCCGAGGGCGTGGCCGGCCGCGTCGTGCCGGGCGGCGTCCATGGTGGTGTGGACCATGACGCTCTGGACCTGGCAGGCCCAGCAGACCCAGATGATCCCGATGTCGAGTTTCATGGACTCGCGCAGGTCGGCGAGGATCTCGTCGACGGACCTTGTCGCGGCTGGTTGCTCTTCCACGGCCTTCATGTGGGGTCCAACGACGGTCGGGTGGTGGTGGGCACCGTTGCTCACGCCTCGTCCGGGGAGAACGTCGTCTCGGTGTCCGTGAGGCTGCCCCAGATCATGCGGACGGGGCCGGTGGTGTGGTTGGGGTCGGGGGTGTAGCGGGGGTGGTCGTCGGCGAAGGTGTCGGGGTCGGCCCAGACGGGGTGGTCGGTCGGGTCCTCGGGGAGGAAGAGGGCGCGGAGGGGGAACAGCATGAAGCGGGGTTCGTAGCGTGTCTCGCCGTCGAACGGGCCGCCGATGAAGGTGACCGGGTGCTGGGTCCAGACGTGGTTGAGGGTGCGGCCGTCCGGGATGCCCAGGTAGTGCTGGGAGTCGAAGCCCGTGCGGAGGCCGGCGGTGTCGACGCCGGCCGCGCGGCAGATCGCGGCGAGGAGGTCGGAGCCGGTGTAGATCTGCCCGTCGTGCATCCACACCAGGTAGCCGGTGGTGGGGTCGCCGCCTTCCTCGGCGGTGAGCCACAGGGCGCGGTCGCGGCGGTACAGGTCGCCGGAGCACCAGGCGGTGAGGCGGGTGACCTCGGTCGGGGCCTCGTTGGGCCACCTGACGTCGAGGAGGGTGCCGGCGGGGATGCCGCCGGCGTCTCCGGCGAGGAGGGCGGCCGCGCAGACCTCGCGCTGGTCCGGGACGGGTGCGGTCGCCGCGTCGGGGGTGTGCCCGCGCACCTCCTCGGCCCGGACCCGGTTGTACTCGGCGTAGAGCCGCGGGGTGCTGGTGCGGGTGCGCCAGGCGTGCATCCGCTTGCGGATGTCGGCCGCCGGGGCAGTGCCGGCGAGGACGGTGGGGTGCCTGGAGACGATGTAGGAGATGGCGGCTTCCCGCTGGTCGAGCGTGTACTCCGTGCCGAAGCGGAGGTCGTCGATGGTGCGGAGGACATCGTCGGTGGGGCGCAGCAGGCGGGCGGGGGCGGGGGCCGTGTGGGGGTGGTTGTCGTGGAGGCGGGCGTGGCTGTAGGCGTCGCGGGCGCGGGCGTCGGTGATCAGGTTCCGGAGGGTCTGCCAGCGGTCGGCGGCGCTCTTGTGGCTGTCGGTGGCGTTCTTGGCGCCGTCGCTGGTGGCGACGAGGTAGGAGGCGATCGTCTCGCGCTGCTGTCGGGTGTAGTGGGTGCCTGGGGGGACGGCGTCGATGTCGCGGAGGAGGTCGTCGGAGGGGCGCGGGGGGTAGAGGGGCGTGACGTCGCGGTGGTGCCAGGTGCTGGTCTTGGTGAAGGGGTTGTGGTCGGGGTGCGGCGGGCGGTCGGCGAACTGCGGCGTGCTGACCTCGTAGACGGGGCCGTCCGGGGTGCGTGTGTGGGCGTTGACGATGCCGGTACCGCCGGGGACGTCGCGGGCCCACGGCTGGTCGTGGTGCCACAGGCGGGTGCCCCAGGGGTACGGGGTGGTGGCGGCGGGGTCGTCGGTGTGGATCGGGGTGTTGTACATCGGTGTGCTGGTCCCTTCGTGGGGCCGGCCGCCCGGGTTGGGCGGCCGGCAGGGGTGGTCAGAGGGTGGTGCGGTCGTCGTCGGTGAGGAGGGCGGCGAGGTCGAGGGCGCCGGCCAGCTCGTCGGCGAGGTCGTCGAGGTCGATGCCGTCGTGGGTGGCGAGGTAGTGCGAGGCGGCGTCGTCCAGGCGGGCGGTGGCCGCGTCGTGGTCGGTGACGAGGACGCCGGGTGCGTCGACGATGTGGGAGGCGAGGTCGGCCGGGGTGCTGTCGGTCAGCTCGGGGGCGTTGAACCAGGTCTCCAGGGCGCTGCGGATCGCGGTCACGGCCGTGTCGCGGGTGGTCGTGGCGGTGAGGTTGGCGTTGTCGACGGCGGCGATGAGGTCGGCGACCGTGCCGTTGGTGGCGGCGGCGTCGATGGCGTTCAGGCTGTCGGGGGCGTGGTCGGTCACGGTGGTTTCTCCGGTTGGGTGTGGGTCGGCCTGGCCTCAGTAGCGGGGCCAGGTGGTGCCGTTGAGGTCGTCGCAGTCGTCGTCGTGGTCGGGCGGGAGCCAGCAGAAGGTCTCTCGGCCGATCGCGTCGTGGTTCATCGCGTCGCAGACGGGGCCGCCGGGGTGCGGGACGGAGGCGTCTTCTTCGCGCTCGGCGGCCCGTTCGTTGGCCCTGCGGGTCTCCCAGCCACGGCGGGACCGGCGGGACCGGGCGGCGCGTGCTTCGGGTGAGTTGCGGCGGGCCTGGCGCTGGGCCTCCTGCGCGGCCCGGGCGGCGTCGCCGGCGGCGGCGAGGCTGTCGAACAGGTGGCGGATGAGCGCTGCGGGGTCCGTGGGCCGCTGGTGCGGGTTGGTCATGGCGTGCTGTTCCTCTCCCCCTTGTGCTGGTCGGGGCCGGCGGGGTGGCCGGCCCCGACCAGTGGTCAGAGGTGGTTCGCGGAGAGGTGCGAGGTGCGCTGCGCTTCGAGGGCGGCGAACTCGTCCGAGTACTTGCGGGCGAGGCGTTCGGCGGCCCATGCCCGCGCCTCGCCGTTGATGTCGTACGCGGTCCTCGCCGGGAGGAGCGGGCCCCACATCCGCCAGGCGTACATCCAGTTCACCGTGGTGCCGGTGCTGTGGAGGGTGAGGGTGATGTCGTCCTCGTCCGGGTTGGCGGGGAGGTGGACGGTGTAGTGGGCGCCGTTCGGGCCCACCACGGTCTGCCGGTCGGTGAGGGTGGCGGCTACGCGCTCTTCGAGGTCGGCGGGTTCGGTGCCGGCGCACGGCCAGGTGTGGACGGCTTCCCAGCCGTTGGGGGCCAGGCGCCGAACGTTGAGGTCGCCGGCGAGGCCGGGGCGGTCGGTGCGCTGGAAGCGGTAGGCGACGCCGCCGATGCGGCGCTCCCAGACGAGGCGGGGCACGACGGTTTCCACGGTCCGGTCGGCGGTGATGTCCTCGCGGGTGTCCATGTACGGCTCGATCGCGTGGCGCGGGGTGGGCCGGGTGGCCTGGGCGGCGGGTTCGGTGTCCGTGAGCACGGCGGTGAGGCGGCCGGCGTACTGCGCGTTGAGTTCGTCGAGGTGCGCGGTGGTGAGGTAGTACTCGGTGTCGGGCCGGGGGTCGAGGTGCGCGGCGATCTCTCGCAGGTCGGCGCCGGAGATGATGGTGATGTCGTCCATCTCGGCGAAGCGGGCGCGGACGTCGCTCGTCCCGATGTTGACGAGGCCGGAGGACTGGACGATGGCGAGCCAGGTGGCGGGTCCGTCCGCGACTGCCGCCCGGACGTGCTCCTCGGTGAGGGCCGGGGCGGGGCGGACCGGACGGTGCGCGCGCGGTTCGGCCGGCCGCTCGGCGTCGCGGGCCTCTGCCTCCGCCTCCTCGACCACCTCCTTGCAGGGGCGGCACCAGACGCGGGCGGCCTCGGTGTCGGTGGCGGGGCGGACCGCGTCGGGGTGGGCGTAGCGGGTGCCGCACGTCTCGCACTTCGGCGGCATCGGGATGACCTGGTCGGTGTCGCGGTGGGTGATGGTGACGGTGAGCTGGACACCCTTGCTCTCCGACGTCTCGATCAGGTCGGCGCGGTAGCGGATCGCGTCGAGCGGCGTCTCCTTGACGGTGGTGAACGGCTTGTCGTCGTTCCACTGGGCGCGGATGCGCCACGGAAACCTCTGCCCCTTGTTGGCCATGCGGGTGCCTCCCTCATCCGTGTTTCGATGACCTAAATCTATAGCAGGGCGGTGATGCGCACAAGCTGGGCACCAGAACTGACGCTGGGTCACCGGGTGCGGCGGAGGGGGCCGGCCCCAACGGGCCGACCCCCTCCGGTACCTCCACGTCCGGCTACTCGCCGGCGCCCCCGGCCGGCACCGGCAGCACCGCGTACATCGCAGCCGCTTCCTCCAGCACCTCCAGCACCTCGGCCGCCGCGAGGACGGCGGTGTGCGCGATGTCGAGGCGCCCGACGTCCTCGGCGGCCCGGTCGTTCCCCCGCGACTCCGGCCCCGGGTGCGGGGCGCCCGCCGCACGGGCCTCGTCCAGGAGGTTGCGGTACGCGCTCTTGCGCCACACCAGGAGGCGCTCCACGGCCGCGACGTGGTCGGCCATCTCCTCCGGCGTCGGTTCGCCGGGCACCGCCTGCGTGTCCTCCAGCAGGCCGCCGGCCAGCTCCAGGGTGTAGGCGGGGTTGGGCGTCAGGCCCGCGAGGGCGGCGATCAGGTTGGTGACCTGGTGGGTGACGTCCCGGACCTGGTCCTCGTCCACGGCGGCCTGCGTGTGGGCGTGCAGGGCGTGCAGGGCGGCGACCAGCTGGAGTTCGTTCGGCATCGTGGTTCCTCCGGTCCGGGCGGGGTCAGGCGGCGTCGAGTTCGGCGGCCTGGAGACGGTGGGCGGATGCCTGCGCCGCGATCTCGGCCGCCTCGTACGCGGCGCGCTGGACGTCGAGGTGCTCCAGCGACTCGTTCTCGTCCGTCTGTGCCCGCTCGTAGTCCTCCTTCGCTTCCCGGGTCGGGTCGGCCGCGTGGGCGGCCGCCGTCTCCTCGCGCATCCGGACGGCGTCCTCGTACAGCCGCTCGGCCTGGTCGAGGTTGCGTCGGCGGTGCACGGCGAACTGTCCGGCCACGGCCCGGCGGTGACGCAGCGCGCCGAGGTCGGTTTCGCCGGTAGGGGTGTCGAAGGCCGGGGTGAGGGTGCGGGCGTCGTCGAGGACGGTCAGGGTGTCGGTCGTGAGGGTGAGGAGCCCGGCGATCAGGTTGGCGATCTGGGCGTCGAGGTCGACGACGTCGGCGGGGGCGGAGTGGATCGTGTGGGCGTAGAGAGCTTCGGCGACGCCGGCGGGGAGGTCGAGGGTGGCGTGCCGGCCGGTCCGTACGCTCGCGGTGGGACCGGTGTCCTGGCCCGTCCTCGGGCCCGGGGCCGCGTCGTCGGGGGTCGGGGCGGTGGTGGTGGCGATGGTGTCCTCCTGTGGCGTTTCGGCGGGCCAATGCTTGCGGCATCCGGGCCGGTCGCAGCGGGCGGTGGTGTCGATCTCGGCGGCGGGACGCAACTCGGCGATGTCCTCGTTGAGTTCCTGGTTCTGGTTGCAGGCGGCGACGGCGCAGCCGTACGCGTGGCCGGTGCCGGTGACGGCGATGTGCAGCCGCAGACGGTCCGGGTACCAGGGCCGGGCGATGCCGGTCGGGTAGCCGGCGAGGGGGGCGCCGTCGTCGGTGAGGAGGCGGCGGGGGGCGGTGCGGTTCACGCCGGGGCCGGCCGCCGCGTACTCGCGTTCGTACGTGGCGGCGTCGACGGTGGCGGGCGGGTTCACGCCGGCCGGGCCGGGGTCGCCCAGGCCGCGCCGTCGTTCCACTCCGTCTCGTCCTCGCCCTGGTGGTCCTCGTCGGGGTCGTGGCCCGGCTCCAACTGGCACTGGTAGGTGTCGAGGTAGGTGTCGTCGTTCGGGTTGTCGATGACGACGTACGCGGTGCACGTGTCGGGGTCCAGGGGCGGGGCCGGGGGGCGGACGCCGACCGTGGGGAAGACGGCGTCCAGGACGGCGCGCAGCACCCCGTCCGGGAGCGGTTGGCGGTTGAAGTCCAGTACGTTCCTGGCCCTCTTGAGGGCGGTCGCGTAGACGTCGGGGTCGATGGGGTCGGGCAGGGGGCGGGTGTGGGCCATGGCGGGCCGGTCCTCTCTGGTTGGCGGGGTCGGGCGGGGGGGGGGCCCCCGCCCCCCCGGGGGGGGGGGGGGGGGGGGAGCCCCCCAACAACGTAACCGGGGGCCCCCGGGTGGTGGGGTTTGGGTAAACGGCGGGGGCGGGGGCGGCGCCGGGGGAGG
>NZ_JBVJLM010000017.1:0-150744 GCF_055584725.1 Kitasatospora sp. NPDC101108 | reverse complement strand
CGCTGCGGCCCGAGGCCGGAACGCTCCGCGCCTCGGGCCGCACGGGCTATCCCGGCCCTGAAGGACCGGGCTTGCGCCCGAATCAGGTGGGTCACGCGTCCACAGGGCGTTCACCCGTTGTCCTTGGAGGCGTAGCTCGGCGCCGTCGGAGGCGGTGATCCTCTCAAGGTTCCTGCGCTGGAGGCGGTGGACGTCCGTGCGCATCACCCGCAGGAGGAGTGTGACCGGCAGTGGCAGCCTGGTGGCCAGCTGGTCCGCCTGCCAGGCGAGGACGTCGGCACCGGGGCGTGCGGCGGCGGAGAGCAGGACCGCTCCGGCCACGTGGTCGTCGGCGGCGAGCCGTGCCGCGTACCAGGCGCCCTCGCTGTGTCCGATGACCAGGAGGGGCAGTCCGGCGGCCCGGTCGGCGAGCCAGGCGAGGGCCGCCTGGGCATCGGCGAGCCCGTCGCCCATCCCGCTTCGCAGGAAGTCCCCGCCGCTGCCGCCGACGCCGCGCTTGTCGTAGCGCAGTGTCGACACCCGGGCCTCGGTCAGGGCGTCCGCGACGGCACGGGTGACTCCGGTCCTGAGCATCGGCCCACCGGGCAGCCGTACGTCCGAATCGCGGTTCACCTTGCCGGATCCGGGGATCAACAGCGCGGCGGCGACCGGGTCGGCTGCCTCGGTGAACGTCCCGGCCAGTGAACAGTCGTTGCTGCTGATGCGTACCGCCTCAGCTGTCATGATCCCCTCCGTTGTTTCCTCGTGGTCGCCGATGCCGTCATCGCGGGCAACGGCGTGAAACCGCGCGCGGGGGGAGTCACCTCGACAGGGCGTGCTCGACGAGCGCCACGGTCGCCCGCGGGTCGCTGACCTGGATCACGAGGCGGGCGTACCGCTCGTCGGCCAGTTGGATGACCACGGCCTTCGCCGGGTCGCGGACGTCCCAGAAGATCCGTTCGCCGTCGATGTGGAAGGTGCCGGCGGTCACGACGCCCGGAACGCGGGTGCCGGGCGCCCGGAGCCCCTTGGGCTCCTTGGCGATCCCGGGGTCCTCGGTGGCGCCGCGCACGTGGGCCAGCGGAATGGTCAGGCGGCTCTTGAGCGCCCAGAGTTTGTCCAGTCCCTCGATCTCCACGATCAGGTTGCCGCCGTCGACGCTGACATGTGCCATGGTGTGTCCTTCGCAGTGGGTGGGTGTCTCAGGAGCGGCCGAGGTGCTGCGCGAGAGCGGCGCCGGAGCGGATGTCGTCCCCGTCGGCCGTCCCGGACCTGGACCGGGTGCGCAGCCCGATGAGCAGGGCAGTGGCCGCCAGGGGGAGGCTGGGGGCGTCGTCGTCCCCTCCCCCGGGGGCCGCTGTGGCGACCGCGCGGTCCAGGGCGGTGAACGCCTCGCCGACCAGTCGTGCCACCTCGGCGTCCACGGGTGCCCGTTCGACTGCCGCCAGCAGGAGCATGTCGAGGTCCGTTCCGGTGACCGCGTCAGCGAGGACCTGCTGCGTCCCCTCCGCGCGGCCGCCCGTTTCGGCGATCCGTGCCGCCAGCCCGGCGACTTGATGCTCCACCGTCCACTTCAGGGCGGTGAGGTAGAGCCCGCGTTTGCTCCCGAACGTCTTGTACAGGCTGTTCCGGTGCACACCGAGGTGTGCCACCAGGTCGTCCACTGATGTGCCGTCATAGGTCCGGACGGCGAACAGCTTCGCCGCGGACCGGACCACGTCGGCCTCATCGAATCCTCTCGGTCGTCCCATGGGAGGACCGTATTCAATTGAGGAACAGTTAGTCAAGAACGATCGTTCCTTTTCTGTCCGGGCGTCGCGCCCGGCAGGGAAGAGCAGAAGCGGAGCGTGGCCGGCCCAGATCTGAGTACTCGTGCTCAGGTCCGCAGGACTGCACGCCAGTAGCGTCGTGATCAGGACCGCAAGCAGATCAGCCGACACGGGGGACGACACGAATGCAGACCAGTGACCGCACCACGACCCGCAGGTGGCCGGTCGTCCTCGGCATGGTGCTCCCCCTCCTCCTGATCGGCACGGTCGCGACCGGGGCGTGGGCCTGGGACCACGGTCACGGGCCGATCGCACGGCACGACAAGCCCGGGACGGACGCCAGGAAGGCCCGGGACAGCATCCAGCGAGCCCTCGAAGGCTCCGTCGGCGCCATCACCCCGCAGGTCGCGCACTCCGACGGCTGGTACTGGGTGGTCCGCGACCCGGACCACTGGGACGGCGAGCCGATGCCGACCTCCACCGTCTACCGCATGTGGTCGCTCCAGGCCCGGATCGACCGGTCGAAGTACAAGGCCCTCGCCGACCAGCTCGCCCAGTACTGGACGGCGCACGGCTACACGGTGGGCAAGTTCCAGAACTTCGTCGGCGCCAACACCGACACCTTCCCGACCGACGAGCGCCAGATCTCCGCGACCTCGCCCGACGGCGTTCTCGTCACCCTGGAGATGGACACGCCGGGGGTGAGCCTCCAGGCCTCCATGGACGGAGTCCACTACGCGGGCACCGAGGTGTACGGCAAGAACCCGGCCCGGCCCGGCCAACGGTTGGACGACTACTGGCACCAGCTGACCGTGGTGCCCCCGACCGCCGACGACCCGTACTGGTCACACCGCTGACGACCGGCCCGAGGGACCGCGTGTCGAGCCGCATTCCGGTGCGGTCCCCGGCTGTCTTCCCGCCGATCGAGCCCCGGCACCGGGCCCGCCCCCGAGCCGGGTTGCGCCGGCTTCTCGCCCGGCCTCATCGCAACGTCGGCCCTTGCCGCCCGACGGCGGGGCTGCGCCGGAACACGCCGGGAGGCCCACCGGGGTGCTGCTGCGGCCCGTCCGGGCGGTGCTCGTCCGACGGCAGCAGGCGGACGGCTACGCGGCTCACCTCAGGTCCCTGCGTGCACCACGCGTCGCTACGCTCGGTGGCATGACGGTAGTCATCGCGGGCGGTCACGGCAGGGTCGCCCTGCTCGTCTCCCGCCTGCTGTCCGAACGGGGCCTGAAGGTGCACGGCCTCGTCCGGCGCCCCGAGCACGCCGACGGCGTCCGTGCCGCAGGAGCGCGGCCCATCGTCGCGGACCTCGCGACGGCCGGCCCCGACCGCCTCGCGGCACTGATCGCCGAAGCGGGCGACGTCCGGGCGGTCCTCTACGCCGCAGGAGCAGGACTCGGCAATGCCCCCGGGCAGCCCAACCCGGTCGACCACGACGCGATCATCGCTTTCGCCGACGCGGCCCAGACCGCCGGGGTGCGCCGCTTCGTCATGCTCTCGGCGATGGGGGCGAGTCCGACCAGGTCCTACCCGGCCGACCCGCTCGTGGAGACCTTCCTGCGCGCACGGGGCAGGGCCGACGAGAACCTGCTCGCCCGCGGCGCCCTGAACTGCACGGTGGTACGGCCGGCCTGGTTCCGCGACGGTCCCGGCACCGGCAGGGTGCGCCTCGCCGGCAGCACCGGTCCGGGCGAGATCGACCGGGCCGACGCCGCCGCCGTCCTCACCGCCCTGCTGGCCGTGCCCGCCACCGACCCGCCGCTTCTGGAACTCGTCACCGGTTCCACTCCCGTGGCCGAGGCCGTCGCCCGGCTCACCCCGTCCACTCAGAACCCGGCCTGAGGCGGGCCGCGCCGAGTGCACCTGCGGCTGGGCCCTGGAGATCCGGCTAGCCGCCGGTGCTCGCGCGAGGCCAAACGACGGGATCAGACGGTGAGGACGAGCTTGCCCTGGAGGTGACCGCCATCAAGCATCCGGTGCGCGTCGGCGACGCGCTCGAACGGGAACGTCTCCTGCACATGGACCCGGAGCCTGCCCTGTTCGACGAGTTCGACGAGACCGCGCAGGGCGACCGGATCGGGATCGACCGCGATGCCGCTGAAGCGCATGCCGGCCGCCTCGTACGTGGCGATGAGCTCCGAATCCTCCTCGGCGACCGCCGTCACCAGGTGACCGCCCGGGCGGAGCACTTCGAGCGACCGCTCGACGGTGTCGCCGCCGATCGTGTCGAGCACGACGTCGATGTCGCGGACGGCCTCGGTGAAGTCGACCGCCGTGTAGTCGATCACCTCGTCGGCGCCGAACCCCTCGACGAACTTCCGCTTCCTCCCGCTGGCCGTCGTGATCACGTACGCGCCGAACGCTTTCGCGATCTGAATCGCGACGTGGCCGACCCCACCGCCACCGCCGTGGACCAGGACGCGGTTGCCCTCGGTCACGCCGCCGAGGTCGACGAGGCCCTGCCACGCCGTCAGCCCGACGAGCGGCAGCGCCGCCGCCTCGACGTGCGAGAGCGACGCCGGCTTGCGTACCAGGTGCACCGCCGGCGCCGACACCACCTCGGCGTACCCGCCGGCCGCCCGCGGGAACAGCGGCATCCCGAACACCTCGTCACCAGGCCTCAACCGCCACGTCTGCGGCCCCTCCTCGACCACCCCGCTGATGTCCCAGCCGAGGACGAACGGCGGCGGGCCGATCAGCGGGAACTCGCCGGCGCGCAGACGCGCCTCCAGCGGGTTCAGCCCGATCGCCTTGACGCGGACGAGAACCTCGGTCGGGAGGGGCACGGGCTCGGGCGCATCCACGAGGGTGAGCACCTCGGGACCGCCGAGCGTCTCCTGGGTAATGACTCGCATGACTCTCCTGGCTTCGGTTGAAGGGGATTGGAGGGGAGCAGAGAAGCCAGGCTATGAACTCGACAGGAACCAGCGGGTACCTTAGGCGCCATGAGCGGCTTCGGTCCCGGTGACCCCTTTCTCGCCGACTGTCCGGCGCGTCTGGCGGTCGAGCTCATCGCCGACAAGTGGACGGTGGTCGTGCTCTACGGCCTCAGCAAGGGCCCGGTCCGCCATGGCGAACTGGTCGGGCTGATCGGCGGCATCTCCCGCAAGATGCTCACCCAGACGCTCCGACGGCTCGAAGCGCACGGACTTGTCCGCCGCCACGCCTACGCCGAGGTGCCGCCCCGCGTCGAGTACGAGCTCACCCCGCTCGGGCAGACACTGATCGATCCGATCCACATGCTGACCGAGTGGGCGAGGGCGAACGGCGACGCAGTGCTCGATGCGCTCGACGCCGGTCCCGAGCCGGTCACCCGTAGCGGCTGAGGCGCCCGCCAGGGCACTGAGCATCCCCTCGGCCGCTCCTCGGTATAAGCCCGGCCGCGCCCGTTCCTGACCGCCGCTCGGCTCCTGCCCGGCCGGCTCCCGGGCCGGAAGGCCTGGTCGGCGGGGCCCGCGGCCGCCCGCTCACGCGGCATGACGACGCCCCGTCCGACGCGGGCGGCACCGTCCACGTCGGACCCGAGAACGGCGCGTCCGTACAGATGACGCTCCCGGTCGAGGCCCTGGGCCGAGGCTTCGACGGCTTCGCCGTCCAGCAACGCCTGATGGCGCCGACCGACTCGAACAAAACCGGGCCGACCGCCCGTGTCAGCCGATTGGACCGAGGGGGATGACCTGGTCGGTGACGGGGATCAGGCAGCGTTGCTCACTGCACGCGCCGAAGCCGACCACCGCCTCAGCCGGCCCCCCGTCGGATCGGCGGACCGGGAGAGTGACGGTGACCGCACCGTCGGGGTAGACCGGCAGTTCCACGCCGAGGCCCAAGGGGCTGACCGTACGCAGCGGACGATCGGCCCGGGCGACGCCGTCCGCGGCCAGGCCGCCGCGCACCGTCAGCCGGGTCGGCAGGCCGAGCCCGTCGACCCCGCCGGCCGGCAGGTCAACGCTGTACAGGTGGAACCCGGCCTGCTCGGGGGTGAAGGTGGCGCTGAGCAGTTGCCGGCCGCCCTCCCCGGCCTCAAGCCGCACGGCGACTGTGACCCCACCGCCGCTGTAGCTGGCGGCGGGGGCGGCCGCCGGCGCCGGGTCCGCGGCGCAGCCCGCCGCCCCGAGCAGCAGCAGTGTTGCGACCGCCGCCCCTGCGCGGGGCCGCCCAGCCGGACTCACTTCTGCGACCAGCGCTTGAGGTAGGTGGCGACCGTGTTCGCGGTCATGCTGCGGGCGTTGGAGAACGCGCCGTCGTTGCTCGCGGTGCGCACCGCGCCGTCCGGGGAGAGCACCACCAGCGCGGGAATGCCGCTGAGCTGGAGGTCCACGTACTGGGCCGCCAGGTCGAGGTTGTGGTCGAACCTGCCCACGTCCACGGCCACCACCCGGTAGTCGTCCCGCAGTAGCGGGGCGACCTGCTCTGAGCGGAACAGCTTGTCGAGCACCTTGCAGTCGGGGCACCAGTTGGCCCCGAAGTCGATCAGCACCGGCCGCTGATCGTCGGCCGACAGGGCGAGCGCCGCCTTCAGATCGGCCGCGGCGTCCCGGTTCGGGTCGTACCCGTCCGGCAGCTTCCCGGCCCCGGCGCCGGCACTCGCCGAGCCCGTCGGCGCGGAACTCGCGGGCGCAGCAACTGCGGTGGCCGTCCCGGTCGGCGCAGCAGTAGGGGGCGTCCCGGTTGCGTCAGCGGCCCCGCCCGTGGCGCTGCCGCCCGAGCCGCAGCCCGCGGTGAGTACGGTCGCCAGGACAGCACTGGCAAGCAGAGCGCGGCGCTGCCGCATGAGTTCCCCCCGATGTCGATCACTGACCCAGGGAGGATAGCGGGGCCACAGCCTCCGGCGGTGCCGTCCCCCTGTTCGGCACGCCGCCGCCGTAGCGCCGCCCACCGGGGCGTCGATCCCGCCGCGACGAGGCACTCCGCGGCCGAGGAGGGGCTGGCCGCCGTCCTGGGCGCCGCCCTGGGCGGCGGCGCCGGCGAGGCAGGGCGGGCGCGCGGAGCCCACGCTGCCACCAGAGGGTGGCGGATCCGAAAGCCCGAGAGCGAGGACTCCTACATCGAGCGCCTGGCACCGGCTACGTCACCGGGATCGGGTTCGTCGTGGATGGTCAGTGCTCCGGCGAGGTCGAGGTCGTCGGCGGTGCCGTGTGCCCCGGCCCGGACGAGCAGCACTGCGCCGAGCGCGGTGCTCCAGAACGTCCTGGCTTCCACGTTGAGCGGTCGACGGGTCCTCCAGCCGCGACTGTCGACGAGTTGGCTCACGAAACGCTCGGACTGCCGGAACAGCAACTGGAGGTGCCGGTCGACCACGGAGGCGAGTTCGGGCTTGGAGATCCCGGCGGCGAGCGCTCGCGTGACCGACGGGAGGGAGGGCATGGCCAGTACGGCGCGGGCGATGTTGCGCCGGAACGTCGCCGCATCGGGGGCTTGGCGACCGATGCGTTCGATCCGTCGGGCGTCGTGCAGCAGGCCGAGGAAGGCGGCGTGCACGAGGAGCGAGTCCTTGGAGCCGAAGTGGTAGGTGACCTGATTGGGGAAGACGCCTGCCGCGTTCGCGATCTCCGCGACGCTCACGTCAGCGCCGGGCCGTTCCTTGCAGAGCCGTGCGGTTGCCTCGATCAGCCGACGTCTCGTCGCGCGACCGCGGTCACGCGACCGAGCCGGCGTTGATCGATCCTCGGTTCGCTTCTTCTCCACAACGAAATTGTATGTGATACAACAGGGGCGTTCGTTTGTATCGCATACAAGAAAGGTTGAGGGGCATGCACAGGACTGAAGTCGTCGTGACCGGACTCGGCGCGATCACACCGCTCGGGGCAGACGTGGCGTCCACCTGGGAGGCCCTGCTCGCCGGCGAGTCGGGCATCCGCGGGGGCGTCCTGCGCGGCCACGAGGACGTCCGTCTTCCCGACACCGTCGCGGGGACGATGGTGATCGACCCCGCCGAGTTGCTGCCGCCGGTACAGGCCAGGCGGCTCGACCGCTCGCAGCAGGCGGCCTTCATCGCGGCGGCCGAAGCCTGGGCCGACGCCGGCGCCCCGGAGGTGGACCCGGACCGGCTCGCCTCGGCGATCGGCACGGGCATCGGCGGGATAGGGACGCTGCTGAAGGAGGACGACGTGCTGGAAGCGGCCGGGACCCGGCGCGTCTCGCCGCGCACGGTCCCGATGCTCATGCCCAATGCGGCGGCAGCGCTGATCAGCATCGAATACGGCGCACGGGCCGGCGTCTACACGCCCGTCTCGGCGTGCTCCTCCGGTGCCGAGGCGATCGCTTTGGGAGCCAGGCTCATTCGTGCCGGCGAGGCGGACGTGGTCATCGCGGGCGGGAGCGAGGCCGCGACCACCCCGATCACCGTCGCCAGCTTCGCCCAGGCACAGGCACTGTCGAGGCACACCGCCGAACCCGCCTCGGCGTCACGGCCGTTCGCCGCCGACCGCAGCGGATTCGTCCTCAGCGAAGGCGCCGCTGTCATGGTGCTCGAAAGCGCCGAGCACGCCGGCGCCCGAGGCGCGCGCGTCCACGCGGTGCTCGCGGGCGCCGGCATCGCCGCCGACGCCCACCACATCACGGCGCCCGCCCCCGACGGCGCCGGTCAGATCTCCGCCATGCGCAAGGCCCTCGCGCAAGCCGGTCTGGCTCCCGAGCGGATCAGCCACATCAACGCCCACGCCACCGGAACTCCGGTCGGCGACGTCGCCGAGGCACGCGCGATCAGGGAGGTCTTCGGCCGCGCCACCGTGACGGCGCCCAAGGCCGCGCTCGGTCATCTCTTCGGCGCGGCCGGCGCGATCGAAGCACTCATCGCCGTCCTCAGTGTGGAGCACGGTGTCATCCCACCGACCCGCAACCTCACCGAGGCCGGCGTCGGTCCCGACATCGACCTCGATGTCGTCGCAGAGCGGCGAGACGTCCCCCAGGAGGCCGTGCTCACCAACTCCTTCGGCTTCGGGGGGCAGAACGTGTCGCTCATCGTCACCGGCACGCGGCACCACGCGTCCCGTACGGCCTGACGACACATGACCGACGCGGACGCACCGTAGAACCGGCGACACGGCGACACGGCGACACGGTGACACGGCGAAATGGCGAAAGGGCTCCGGGAGAACAGAGCCGAGAAGCCTGCCGCCGACCGGATTTCGTTGCCCGGTCCGGCCGGCGGATCACCAAGCGCTGACCGGGGTCGACCGGCCCCTCCCCCGAGCGGGCCGGTCGACCCCGGTGGTCCGGGTGCCGGACGGATCAGATGGCGGGCGGCGGCAGGTGGCGCAGCCGGCTGACGGGGGAGACGGCCAGCGGGACGAGCATCAGGGCCGAGCCGACGGCGATCGCGGCGAGGCCCTCGCGCAGTCCCAGCGCTCCGCCGATGACGCCGCCGAGCAGGCCACCCAGCGAGCCGCCGCCGAACAGCAGGGTCCGGAAGGCCGCGTTCATCCGGCCCATCAGCGGCTTGGGCGTCAGCGTCTGGCGCAGGCTGACCATCACCACGCCGGCCACGCCGAGGCCCAGGTAGCTGATGAAGAACGAGCCGACAAACAGGGCCGTCATCACCGGCTTGGAGGCGTCCGCGAACGGGAGCAGAAGGGGGCTGGTGAAGATCGCCGTCATCGACACCGCGTAGACCGTGCCCAGGCGGAACCGCTTGACGATCCGTCCGGACAGGGCCGCGCCGACCAGGCCGCCGACCGAGGACGCGGAGAAGACGACGCCGATCGCGGTGGGTGTCAGCCCCTGGTCGCGCACCGCGTAGAGCACGAACACCGTCCACACCGAGACCATCGAGAAGTTGCAGAACGGCGCCAGCAGGGCGAGCGGGCGCAGGACGCGGTCGCCGAAGACCCAGCGCAGCCCCTCGGCCAGTTCCCGCCCGAGGTTGCGTCCCTGCGCGGGCACCTCGGGGTGCGGCTCGGGCGTGCGGATCAGCAGCAGTGTCACGAGTGAGACCAGGTAGGAGAAGGCGTCCACCAGCAGCGCGACCGGCGCGCTCAGGGCGCCGACCAGTACGCCCGCCAGGCCCGGTCCGGCGACGTCGGCGGTGGAGGAGGTGACGCCGAGCTTCTGGTTGGCCTCGACGTAGCGCTGCGGATCCTTCACCAGGGTCGGGACGAAGGACATCCAGCTGACGTCGAACAGGACGGAGAAGACGCCGATCGCACAGGCGAGCGTGAGCAGCACCGGCAGATCGAGGTGGTGGGTGACGGCCAGCAGCGGGATCAGGCCGATGAGCACCATCCTGGCGCCGTTGGCCAGCAGCATGACGCGCCGGCGCCGCATCCGGTCGACCAGGACGCCGAACACCAGGGCCAGGGCGAGGTACGGGACGAGCTGGAGGAAGCGCAGCAGTCCGACCTGCTCCGGGGTGGCGCCGAAGGAGATCACGGCGGTGAGCGGAAGGGCGAGGGTGGTGACCTGGGTGCCGAGCAGGGAGAGCGACTCGCCGGACCAGAACTTGAGGAAGTCCCGGTTCCGCCACAGCGAGGCCTCAGCCGGAGCCGGCGGCTGCTCGTCCGCCGCACGGCTCTGCGTCTGCGGGCCGGGCTCGGTCACTGTCGCGGTCATGCGTGGTCCCCCCAAGTCGTTTCTGACGGTTGCTGCGTCGGCAACCGTTAGAATCATGGCAGCAGGACCTAATGGTTGCAAGTGGTAGCTATCATTAGGTCATGGTTTCCTCCACCGCTTCGAAGGCCCCGGCCGGGTCCGCCCCGCCGCTCGCCGTCAGGTTCGCGAACACGCTGGTCGCCACCCGCGGCAAGGTCCGCGACACCCTCAACGCCCCGGACGATCTCACCGCCTGGCTCGCCGTCAACGCCGATGCGGCCGGCGCGGGCGCCCCCGGGGCGGCGGTAGGCGAGGCCGACCTGGCGCAGTTCCGGGCGCTGCGCGATGCGATCCGCGCCGTCCTGCACGCCTTCGTCGACGGCGAGCCGGCGCCCGCCGCCGACGTCGAACGGATCAACGAGGCGTCGGCCGCGGCCCCGCACTGGCCGGTCCTCGCCGCCGACGCCACGGGGTACGCCGTCAGCCGGCGCACCGACCGCGCCCCCGTCCCGGCCGCGCTCGGCGCCCTGGCCCACGACACCGCCGCCCTGCTCACCGGCCCGCTCGCCGCCGACCTGCGGGCTTGTCACGGCCCGGGCTGCGTCCAGTTCTTCGTCAAGGACCACCCGCGCCGCCAGTGGTGCGGCTCGGGCTGCGGCAACCGCGCCCGCGCCGCCCGCCACTACCACCGCCAGCGCGGCCACTCGGCGTAGCGCACGCGAACGGCCCGTTGCGCGGGCCAGGTAGGCCTCCGGGTCGTGCAGGGCCCTCCCGGAACACGGCTACGGCCCTCCCGGGCGTCCGGGAGGGCCTCAGGGCGGCCTGCGCCACCCGCCACGAGGACGGAGGTCAGGCGGCGGCGGTGGGAAGTCCGGCCTCGACCCAGTCCTGGATGCCCTCCCGGTACTTGCGCACGTTGGTGTAGCCGAGGGCGATGAGCCGGTCGGCGACCTGTCCGCTGTTGGGGCACGCAGGGTTGGAGCAGTAGGTGACGATCGCGGCGTCGCGATCGGGGAGCACGGTGGCCGCCTGGGCGTCGACGTCGGCCAGGACCAGCGCCACAGCGCCGGGCAGGTGCTGTTGGGCGTAGTACTCGCCGCCGAGGGCATCCACGACGGTCACGGTGCCGCCTTCTATCGCCGCCGCCAGCTCGTCGCGGGTGATGAGGGGGGTCATGCCACTACCTCCAAGGGAATCGGACTACAGTCCACTTATGACTCACGACGATAACGGACTGCGGTCCGGTTCTGCAATGCCGATTCCGCTGGAACTGCTGCGGACGACGCCGCCCAAGGAGCGGGCGGACGCGGCCCGGAACCGGGCCGCGGTGCTGGAGGCGGCCGCCAGGCTGTTCGCCCAGCACGGCGTCGAGGCGGTGTCCATGGATCAGGTCGCCGCAGCCGCCGGCGTCGGCAAGGGGACCCTCTTCCGCCGGTTCGGAGACAAGTCCGGGCTGGCCACCGCGCTCCTGGACGCCCGCGAGCGCGTGCTGCAGGAAGCGGTCCTGCACGGCCCTCCCCCGCTCGGCCCCGGGGCTCCGGCCGACGAACGCCTCACCGCGTTCGTCAACGCCTACTTCGACTACCTGCTGGAACACCTGGCGCTGGTCCGGATGTCCGAGACCTCCAGCCCCGGAGCCCGGTACAGGATCGGGGCCTACCGGTTCTGGCACCGACACGTGGCGATCCTGCTCGCCGGCACACCCGACCCCGACGACACCGCCCACGCCCTGCTCGCCGCCCTGGGAGCCGAGCACGTCGCCGCCCTCCTGCCGGAACTCGGCGAACAGCGGATGCGCGCCGGCCTGCTCCGCCTCGTCCGGGCCGTGACGTAACAACCACCCCGCCGGCCGGGGACCTCGACCGACTCCTCGACGGCGCAGTTCATCGCACCCGACCGGTACCCGCGATCAGCGCACTGGCAGGGCGCGGCGGGGTAGCGGGGTTCCGCTTCCGCCGTTCGGCCACCGCTCCCTGGCCTATCCTGTGTCCGTGAGAGAGGCGCACACCCCGCCCGTGGCGGCGGGGACTCCCCGGCGGGTCATGCCGGGCCGGAAGGGCAACGCCCTGCACCGAGCCATCAGAATCGTTCTGGTGGGCGCGGTGGTGGTTGTCGCGGCGGCGCCTCTCGTCATGCTCGCGTTGTCCCGACTGCCTGCGGAACGCGCCTTCCAGGAGTGCGCGGAGCAGCCGGACGTGTCCCAGTGCCATGACCCGCTCACCTCCTGGCTCCCGTAGCAGTGCTGCTGGTAGGGGTGCGTGGACGGGTCAGGCCGGCCGGGTGTCGAGGCGGAGGCCGAATGCCAGGCGTCCCCATGGTTGCCGCCGGGTGGCCTGCGTCGGCCCCGGCGGCCCCGGCGGCCCCGGCGGCCCGCCAACGATGAGGTGTCAGGAGCCTGCGTTGCTGGTGTGGTTCAGGTCCGCACGGGACTGGAGGAACTTGAGGTACTTGGGGTCGTCCTCTTCGAAGATTTCGGATCCGCCACCCATGTAGGCCCTGATCAGCTCATCCGCAGCTCGGTCGTGGTCGCCCAGCTCGAAGGTGGTCTGGCCCAACCGAAGGTGGATGTACGGATTGCCGAGTCCGTCAGGGCACTGAACGGCGTTGTGGAAGCACTTGTAGGCCTTGTCGTGAACACCGCATCGGAAGTGCACGTCTCCGATCGCGACGTATATCCAGGTCGAGGCCGCCCAGTCACGGGGATCGCCCGGCAGCAGCTGGAGGGCTTCGATGTAGCGGAGCTTGGCCTCGTCGAACTCTCCCATTCCGGTCAGGGCGTCACCCTCCTGACACAGTTCGGTGATCTCGGCGTGGACCTCGTCGGGCAGTTGCACGGCCGTCCCTTTCATGGCTCGGAGCTGCGCGTCATCGGGCTCCTGCGAAGCCTAGTGCCGCATCAGGCAGGGTTTGTCCGGTCGTGACGTATCGCCCGGTTGCCATGCCGGCGGTATCGGGCCGTCAGAATGATCGGCGGGAAAACATGCCCGGTGCACAGGCCGCCGCCGGCGGGGCGGTCGCACGGCCGTATATCGCTGGCGCGGGGCGGCACGCGCGACTAGGGTGCGGCGCGCGGAAGCGACGAGGTGACGGGGGTTCGAGCATTTTGGCAGGGCATGTGCGGCCGGCTGTGCCGGCAGACGTGGCGGGTCTCGCGGTGGTCGAGACCACCTCCTGGCGGGCGGCCTTCGCCGGGTTGCTGCCCGCGGAGTACCTGGCCGGGCTGGACGTCGATCGGATCAGCAACTCCTGGAAGGAGAAGCTGGCCGGCGCGAACTGGCCTTCCTCCGGAACGCTGGTGGCCGAGGCGGCAGTCGACGGTGAGGTCCGGCCGGTCGGATACTCGCGGTTCTATCCGACCGAGGACCTGGACGACGACCCTGCGACCGTGTCGATGATCGGCGCCCTCTACACGCTGCCCGAGGTGTGGGGTACCGGGATCGGCAAGACCTTGATGGCGCGGACACTGACGACCATGGCCGAGGCGGGGTTCAGGTCGGCGTCGCTGTGGGTCCTTGAGGACAACCTGCGTGCCCGGTCCTTCTACCAGGGCCAGGGCTGGACGCACGACGGCACCGTGCTGCGCGAATCCGGCGACGGGGTGCCGATCACCAAATTCCGCTACCGCCGTGACCTGCCGGTCGGCTGAAGCAGCGGCGCGCGCCTTCCGGGCTCCCTTGCGGGACCCACGGTGGTCACCAGGAGAAAGCCACCGGGTGACGGTCTCACGGCTGTCCGGCGGTTCTGCTCAGCGGGTACGGCTGCCAGTCGTCGCGGCTGACGGTGGCGTTCCCCGCGAGGCGCCAGGAGCGGGTGTGGCGCGCCGTCCGCCAGGTCGCCGACGAGTGCCGGGCGTTCTCGATCCATCCGGCGAGTTCGGGAAGGGCATACCGCCACAGGGCACTGCGGGCGGCTTCACCGTCGGCGGCCGGGAGCGGGAAGACGCTGATCCGCACGCTGGACCGCGGGACCAGGTAGGCACCGCCGCTCTCGTGGACGGAACGGGCCGGTATCCACTCGACCTGCAGCAGCGTCCGGTCGGCCCTCGGGCGGTCGCTGAAGCACAGGTTGTCGGCATCGGGCGTCAGCGGTCCGAGGGCTCTGCAGATGTCTGCCGGGGCGAGCGGCCATGACGATGGGCGCGGCGGGCGGGAATGATCGGCTGGCACGCGCCCGAGGATGACAGACGCCCTGGTCGCGGCGCACCTGCCTTTCCATCGGATTTCATCGGATTCCGTCGGATTCCGTCGGATTCCGTCGGACGTCGGCACCGGAACGGACAGTGCCGCGTGGCAGGGTCAGCACTGCCCCGGTGGACTGTACGGCAGAGCGGTGACGAACCCGCAGCGCAGGTGACCCCTCACGCCGTCGGCGCGCAGCATCAGGTGGCCAGGCCTCACCGTCGCTGGGAAGGCCTTCGGGCTGCCCCGGCCGGGGCGGCGGTGAGCAGCCCGGCGACGGCCATGGTCACGATACGAATAACCCCCTGCCCACCGGGGCCCCGGCCCGCCATCATGATCAACCGTGTCCACCTCCACCGAGCCGCCCGCCGCGGCCTCCGCCGACAGGCCCGTCCACGGTTCGCCGTGCCCGCGCTGCGCCGCCCCCCTGACCGACGACCCGCGTTTCCCCGTCTGGTGCCCGGCCTGCGACTGGAACCTCGTGCCTGGCGAGGACGCCGCCGCCGGGCTCACCCGGCGCGAGCGGGCCGCGGCCGCCCGCACCGACCGGCTCTTCGAGGAGCAGGCCGCCGGGGGCGGCTCCCCCACCGCTCGCCGGGACTGGCTGCTGGCCTCCACCGCGGCCGGGATGATCCACCTCGTCACCGTCGGCACCTTCGCCCTGGCGCTCTGGCTGCTGATCACCGGGACCGTCGTGCAGCGCTGCGTCGGCGCGGTGGTGCTGGTGATCGCGGTGACCCTGCGGCCCCGGCTCGGCCGCCTGCCGAAGGACGCGGGCGTGCTCGACCGTACCGGGGCACCGGCCCTGTACGGCCTGGCCGACCGGGTGGCCGCCGAGGTCGGCGCCCGTCCGGTGGACGTCATCCAGGTCACCGGCGAGTTCAACGCCTCGTACGGGCTGGTCGGGCTGCGCCGCCGGTCGGTGCTGCGGATCGGCCTGCCGCTGTGGGAGGTACTGGACGACCGGGAGCGGACAGCCCTGCTCGGCCACGAGTTCGGCCACCGGGTCAACGGCGACCGCCGGCGCTCGTTCTGGCTGTACAGCGCCGTCTCGGCGCTCTGGTCCTGGTACGACATGGCCCGCCCGGGCCAGGACGGGCCGGTCGTGGGCCGGAACGAGGTCTCGATGCTGGTGCGGCTCGGCGCGGTGTTCGGCCGGCTGGTACTGCGGGGCGTCGCCTGGGTGCTGTACCGGGGGCTGGTGCTGTTCGACCGGCTCACGTCCCGGGCCGGCCAGCAGGCCGAGTACCACTCGGACGTGCTCGCCGCCCGGGTGGCGGGCGGCGAGGCGGCGCGGGGCATGCTCGCGGCGCTGCTGCTGTCCGGCTCGGTGGACACCTCGATCCACCAGATCCGGGCCGAGGAGCGCGGACGGCCCCGGATCGGCCGCGCCCGGAGCCGCCGGGCCGAGGACGCGCCCGCGCCGCCCGCGCCGGACCTGCTCTGGGAGCGGGTGCGCGAGCATCTCGCCACCGTCCCCGCCGTCGAGCGGGAGCGCCTGCTGCGGCTCAGTGCCCGTGACCGGTCCGCCGTGGACGGCTCCCACCCGCCGACCCACCTGCGGATCGCCCTGGCCGCCCGCGCCGGGGACGGGGACGCCGCCGTCACCGTCACCGCCGCCGAGGGCGCCTCGATCGCCGCCGAGCTGGCGCCGCACCGCGCCCGGATCGCCGCCGAGCTGCTGGCCGGCTGACGAGGCGGGGGCGGCCCGTCCCTGCACGCCGCTTGCGGACCGACTCCACTCCGTACTGCGGGGGTTGGAGGCCGTTCACCTATGTACCGCGGGAGTTGGACGGTTGCGTTCAAGCCGTGGGTTGACGCCAACCCGGCCGCCCGCGGGAGATCCTCGGTGAGCACACGGCGGCGCGGGAGCGCACGGGGATCGTGGCACCGGGGCGTTCGAACTCCTCACCCGGACGGGGAGCGGATCCGGAACGAGTGCCCGGCCCACTCGTCCGCCCTTCTGGCACCCGCCCGAGAGCGGGCGCCCTTTCGACCTGCCACTCGTCCCACCCGAGGAGGAACCGATGCGCAGGAAGCTCGAAGCAGCCGCCGTAGCCGTGGCCGCCACCGCTGCCCTCACCTTCGCGACCCCGGTCGCCGGCGCCACCACCGCAACCCCCGACGAGGCCGTCACGGAGGCCGCCGCCGGAGCCGTCACAGCCTGCACCGATCTGTACACCGACGGGTACTGGGAAGCCCACGTCTGCAAGTCGTGGTGGCGGGTCCGCCCCGGCATCTACAACGGCAAGTGGTGGACCCACGGAGACCACCGCAACACCACCAAGTTCTTCGTCAACCTCGACGGTCGCGAGCGCCGCGTCTACCGCGACTGGGGCACGTTCACGGGAGCGCGATATCTGCTGCTGCAGGTCTGCTCCGGCGACGACTCCGCCCCCGGGTGCTCCGGCTGGTGGTAGATCATCAGGCCCAGCACGCACCGGAGTTCGGCGACAAGTCAGTGGGCCCCGCCGACCGGCGGTCGGCGGGGCCCACTGGCGCACTTCCCGATTCCCACCGTCCCCGATCAGGAGCCGTCCCAGGATGCTCCGACGGTCCTGCGAGATGGTCCTAGAATCCGGCGGAAGATGCTTCGCTAACGTAGTTCGTTGTATGCGTCGACAAGCTCTTCCCCTTTCTTGCAATCGGCGGTCGATGTTCCCCCGATCGTCGGCACCCATTCTCCCCATACGCGGTACCGGATACCCGAGGGGTGCTTGCAGAGGGCGACGACCCGAATATATTCGCCCTTTTCTCCGGTGGTGCATTTTGCGAAGGCGTACGGCGGGTCCTGATTTTTCACAAGATAGGGCCCGCACTGGTAAGCCGCCGCCGCGCCAGGAGCGACAGCGATCATCGCGGCCGACCCGACGGCAAGTACGGCGGCGCAGGATGCCGCACGTTTCCAGAAGTTCATTCTCATCCTCCAGCGGAACGCCTGGATCGACTGACGTCGACAGGTGAAAGGGATACAGAAATGACTTCCGCAGGGGACTTCGGCTGAATCGCTGCGTTCAGGTGAACACCCGGAGGCATGAACCGGAAAGCCGCCCGGCAGGCGGCTGTCACCGGTGAACTACCGGGCGGGGCACGGTGGCGCGCCATTCAGGTGGCTACGATCGCGTCCATGACCCTCTACGCTCCGACCGAGCCGTACGACTCCGGGTTACTCGACACCGGTGACGGCAACCAGATCTACTACGCGCAACTCGGCAGCCACCAGGGCAAACCCGCCGTGTACGTCCACGGCGGCCCGGGGGCGGGCACGGTACGGCGGCCCCTCAGGGCCTGGGACCCGCAGCGTTACCGGGTCGTCCTCTTCAACCAGCGCAACTGCGGCCGCAGCACCCCGCACGCCAGTGACCCGGCGGCGGACATGGGCCTGAACACCACGCAGCACCTGATCGACGACATGGAGCGGCTGCGCGAGCACCTCGGCATCGAGAGGTGGCTGGTCAACGGCGCCTCCTGGGGGGTGACCCTGGCACTGGCCTATGCGCAGCAACACCCCGAGCGGGTCAGCGAGATGATCCTCCAGGCCGTGATGACGACCAGCCGCACCGAACTCGACTGGCTCTACCGGGGGGCGGGGCGCTTCCGCCCCGAGGCCTGGGACCGGTTCCGCGACGGCGTCCCCGAGGGCGAGCGGGACGGCGACCTGCTCGCCGCGTACGCACGGCTGATGGAACACCCGGACCGCGCCGTGCGGGCGAAGGCCGCAGCCGACTGGCTGGCCTGGGAGGACGCGGTGATCACCGGCGAGCCGAACAACTCGCCCGGCATGTACAGCAATCGGGAGGTCGACGAGCAGATCGCGTTCGTCCGGATCTGCTCCCACATCTTCAGCCACGGGGCCTGGCTGACCGAGGACCAGCTCATACGCGACGCCGGCAAGCTGGCCGGCATCCCGGGCGTCATCGTGACCGGTCGCCACGACATGGGCTGCCCGCCGCAGACGGCCTGGGAGCTGGCGAAGAACTGGCCGGGCGCCAGGCTGCACATCTCGGACGACTCCGGCCACATCGGCAGCCCGAGCATGGTCCAGGTCGTCCACGACGCCATCGAGGAGTTCAAGACCCGCTGACCGCCGGCCCGCGGGACGTTGTCCCGCGGGCCGGCGTTCGCCGTTGCGTCCTGGACCACGCGTTCCCGACCGCCCGTTCTCCGGGCGGCGTTTCTCGGAACCCGGCCCTGGCGGGCGCGAACTACTGCGGGGTCACGTAGGCGCCGGAGATGCCACCGTCGACGAGGAAGGTGTTGGCGGTCATGAAGGAGGAGTCGTCGGAGGCGAGGAAGGCCACCGCGGCGGCGATCTCCTCGGGCTCGGCGAAGCGGCCCAGCGGGATGTGGACCAGGCGGCGGGCGGCGCGCTCCGGGTCCTTGGCGAAGAGCTCCTGGAGCAGCGGGGTGTTCACCGGGCCGGGGCACAGGGCGTTGACGCGGATGCCCTCGCGGGCGAACTGCACGCCCAGTTCGCGGGACATGGCCAGCACGCCGCCCTTGGAGGCGCTGTAGGAGATCTGGGAGGTGGCCGCGCCCATCACGGCGACGAAGGAGGCGGTGTTGATGATCGAACCCTTGCCCTGGCGCTGCATGTGCGGGATCGCGTACTTGCAGCACAGGTAGACGCTGGTGAGGTTGACCTCCTGGACGCGCTTCCAGGCCTCCAGGCCGGTGGTGAGGATGGAGTCGTCGTCCGGCGGGGAGATGCCCGCGTTGTTGAAGGCGATGTCGAGGCGGCCGTACTCGTCGACGGCCCGCTGGAAGAGGTCGCGCACCGCGGCCTCGTCGGTGACGTCGGCCTGGACGAACAGGCCGCCGACCTCGTTCGCGGCCTTGGCGCCGGTCTCGGGGTCGAGGTCGACGCAGACCACCTTCGCGCCCTCGGCGGCGAAGCGGCGGGCGGTCGCCAGGCCGATGCCGCTGCCGGCTCCGGTGATGACGGCCACGCGGCCGTCGAGTCGCTGGGTCATGCTGATCATTCCTCCGTGGAGATGAAGACGTTCTTGGTCTGGGTGAAGGCGTCGAGGGCGTCCGGGCCGAGCTCGCGGCCGAGTCCGGACTGCTTGAAGCCGCCGAACGGCGTGGTGTAGCGCACCGAGGAGTGCGAGTTGACGGACAGGTTGCCGGCCTCGACGCCGCGCGAGACCCGCAGCGCGCGGCCGAGGTCCCTGGTCCAGACGGAGCCCGACAGGCCGTACTCGGTGGCGTTGGCGATGCGCACGGCGTCCTGTTCGTCACGGAACGGGACGACGGTGACGACCGGTCCGAAGATCTCCTCGGTGAAGGCGCGGTCCTCGTGCCGCACGGGCGCGAGGACGGTCGGCGGGTACCAGAAGCCCGGCCCGTCGGGGGCGCTGCCGCGGAAGGCGACGGCCGAGGCGTCCGGGACGTACGAGGAGACCCGCTCGCGGTGGGCGGCCGAGATCAGCGGGCCCATCTCGGTCTTCTCGTCGGCCGGATCGCCCACCCGCACGCCGCGCACGGCCGGCTCCAGGAGGGCCATGAAGTCGTCGAACACGTCCGCCTCGACGAGGATCCGGGAGCGGGCGCAGCAGTCCTGGCCGGCGTTGTCGAAGACGGCGTAGGGGGCGGTCGCGGCGGCCTTGGCGAGGTCGGCGTCGGCGAAGACGATGTTGGCGCTCTTGCCGCCGAGTTCGAGGGTGACCGGCTTCACCTGGGCGGCGCAGCCCGCCATGATCTCCTTGCCGACCCGGGTCGAGCCGGTGAAGACGACCTTGCGCACGTCGGGGTGGGTGACGAAGCGCTGTCCGACGACCGGGCCGCGGCCGGGCAGGACCTGGAGCACGCCCTCGGGGATCCCGGCCTGGAGGGCGAGTTCGGCGAGGCGCAGCGCGGTGAGCGGGGTGAGTTCGGCCGGTTTGACGATGACGGTGTTGCCGGCGGCGAGCGCCGGGGCGAGGGCCCAGGCGGCGATCGGCAGGGGGAAGTTCCAGGGCACGATGACCCCGACGACGCCGATCGGTTCCTGGAAGGTGACGTCGATGCCGCCGGCGACGGGGATCTGCCGGCCGAACAGCCGCTCGGGGGCGGCGGCGTAGTACTCGATGACGTCCCGGGCGTTGCCCGCCTCCCAGCGGGCGTTGCCGATGGTGTGACCGGCGTTGGCGACCTCCAGGGCGGCGAGGTGCTCGCGGTCGGCGTCGACGGCGGCGGCGAAGGCGCGCAGCAGTCGGGCGCGGTCGGCGGGGGCCACCCGGCGCCAGGTGTCGAAGGCGGCGCGGGCGCGGGCGACGGCGGCGTCGGTCTCGGCGGGGCCGGCCAGTTCGACGGTGGTGATCACCTCCTCGGTGGCGGGGTTGACGACCTCGTAGAGGTCCGGTTCGGTCATCGGGCGGTCTCCCTCTGGCTGGCGGTGATGAACGCGTGGAACAGGCGCGGGTCGTCGGGGTTGCTCTCCGGGTGCCACTGGACGCCCAGGGCGAAGCGGTGGCCGGTCAGTTCGAGCGCCTCGACCGTGCCGTCGGCGCTGTGCGCGGTGGCCGTGAGGCCGGTGCCGATCCGGTCGACGGCCTGGTGGTGGTAGCAGGAGACCTCGGCGGCGGGCCCCAGGACGGCGGCGATCCGGCTGCCGGGCCGCGGGGTGACCCGGTGGCGGACGAAGCGGGCGGGGACGATCTGGTGGCTGTCGTCGGGCAGGTGCTGGACGAGGGTGCCGCCGAGTTCGACGTTGAGCAGCTGCATGCCGCGGCAGACGCCGAGCACCGGGAGGTCCCGGGCGAGGGCGGTGTGCAGCAGTCGGCTCTCCCAGTCGTCGCGGGCGTGGTGGGGCGGGCCGGTGCGCGGGTGGGGGGCCGCCGCGTAGCGGGCCGGGTCGACGTCGGGTCCGCCGGCGAGGAGGAGTCCGTCGAGGGCGTCGAGCAGGTGGCCGGTCCCGCCGGGCTGGGGCGGCAGCAGGACCGGGGTGCCGCCGGCGCGGACGACGGCGTCGACGTAGGTCTGGGGCACGAGGGAGGCGCGCTGGTTCCAGACGGACCAGGCGGCGTCGTCCTGGTAGCTGCTGATGCCGATGAGTGGTCGTCGGTGGTCGCGGGAGGGTGTCGTGTCGGTGGCGGTCGCACCGGTGCCGGTCGCGTCGGTGCGTGGCTGGGCGGTGCCGGTCACAGCCGCTCGAATCCGCGGCGCCGCTCCCAGTCGGTCACCGCCCGTTCGTAGGAGGCGAGTTCGGTGCGTCCGGCGTGTGTGTAGTGCCGGACGACGTCCTTGCCGAAGGCTTCGGTGGC
The DNA here is from genome assembly GCF_055584725.1 of Kitasatospora sp. NPDC101108. Taxonomy (NCBI): domain Bacteria; kingdom Bacillati; phylum Actinomycetota; class Actinomycetes; order Kitasatosporales; family Streptomycetaceae; genus Kitasatospora; species Kitasatospora sp. NPDC101108. The sequence goes on along the minus strand of NZ_JBVJLM010000017.1, from coordinate 129,045 downwards.
GACGGCGCTGCGTTCGAAGGCGTCGACCGCGTCGCGCAGGGTGGTGGGCACCCGGGGCGCGTCGGAGGCGTAGGCGTTGCCGGTGAACTCCGGCTGGAGTTCGAGCTGTTGCTCGACGCCGTGCAGTCCGGCGGCGATCAGGGCGGCGACCGCGAGGTAGGGGTTGACGTCGCCGCCGGGGACGCGGTTCTCGAAGCGCAGCGACGGGCCGTGGCCGACGACGCGCAGGGCGCAGGTGCGGTTGTCGCGGCCCCAGGCGATGGCGGTGGGCGCGAAGCTGCCGGGGACGTAGCGCTTGTAGGAGTTGACGGTGGGGGCGAACAGCAGGGCGAAGTCGGCGAGGCAGGCGAGCTGGCCGGCGAGGAAGTGCTCCATGGTGCGGGAGAAGCCGTACGGGCGGTCCCCGGCGAACACCGGGGCGCCCCGCTCGTCGCGCAGGCTCAGGTGGATGTGGCAGGAGTTGCCCTCGCGTTCGTCGTACTTCGCCATGAAGGTGAGGCTGCAGCCCTCCTGGGCGGCGATCTCCTTGGCGCCGGTCTTGTAGACGGCGTGGTTGTCGCAGGTGGTGAGGGCGTCGGCGTACTTGAAGGCGATCTCGTGCTGGCCGAGGTTGCACTCGCCCTTGGCGGACTCGACGGTCAGGCCGGCGCCGGCCATGCCGTTGCGCAGGCGGCGCAGCAGCGGTTCGATGCGGCCGGTGCCGAGGATGGAGTAGTCGACGTTGTACTGGTTGGCCGGGGTGAGGCGGGTGTAGTCCTTGTCCCAGGCCTGTTCGTAGCTGTCCCGGAAGACGATGAACTCCAGCTCGGTGGCGGCCTGGGCCTGCCAGCCGTAGCCGGCCAGGCGGTCGAGCTGGCGCCGGAGGACCTGGCGCGGGGAGACGGCGACGGGGGTGCCGTCGTGGTGGACGACGTCGCACTGGACCATGGCGGTGGCGGGGTGCCAGGGGACGGCCCGCAGGGTGGTGAGGTCGGGGCGCAGTGTCAGGTCGCCGTAGCCGTTCTCCCAGGAGGAGACCTCGTAGCCGTCGACGGTGTTCATGTCGACGTCGACGGCCAGCAGGTAGCCGCAGCCCTCGGCGGCGCCGGTGACGACGTCGTCCAGGAAGTAGTCGGCGGCGACGCGTTTGCCCTGGAGGCGCCCCTGCATGTCGGTCATGGCGAGCACGACGGTGTCGACGGACCCGTCGGCGACGCGGGTGCGCAGCTCGTCGAGGGTGAGCCGGGGGGTGGTCATCGGGTCTCCGGTTCGGTGTCGGGGGTGGGCTGCGGGCCGGTCATCGGATCCCTCGGTCGGGGGGCCGGGGCGTCGGGCGCGGACGGGGTGGCGCTGATGTGCGGCCCGGTGAACCAGTGCCGGGCGGAGGCCAGCCACCAGAGGCCGGCGAAGCCGCCGACGACGGCCACGGCGAGCGGGGTGTAGTTGAAGCTCTCGGCGGTGATCGGGCTGGCGGTGGGCAGCATGAACAGGACGCTGATCACCGCCGTCCAGGCGACGGCGACGACGCCGATCGGCTTGCTCCAGCGGCCCAGGTGCCAGGGGCCGCGCGGGAAGTCCTCGCCCTGGCGCAGCCGCAGGTACACCGGGATGACGTAGGAGATGTAGAGGCCGATGACGGAGATCGAGGTCACGGCCGTGTAGGCGGTGTTGTTCCAGAGCGCGGGCAGTCCGAGCAGCAGGGCTCCGCCGGTGGCCAGCCAGACCGCGTTGGTGGGGGTCTGGGTGCGCGGGGAGATGCGGTGCCAGAGGCGGGAGCCGGGCAGCGCGCCGTCGCGGGAGAAGGCGTAGATCATGCGGGAGTTGGCGGTGACGGAGGCCATGCCGCAGAAGAACTGGGCGCCGATGACGATGAGCAGCAGGAACTGGGCGCCGCCGGAGCCGATCGCGTCGATGAAGATCTGCGCGGGCGGGACCTGGGTGGCGCTGTCGAGCGCGCCGTCGTAGTCGCGGATCGCGAAGGTGATGCCGAGCAGCAGGATCCAGCCCGCCACCAGCGAGACGGTGATGGCGTTGACGATGCCGCGCGGGCCGGAGCGGGCGGCGTCCTGGGTCTCCTCGGTCATGTGCGCGGAGGCGTCGTAGCCGGTGAGGGTGTACTGGGCCATCAGCAGGCCGAGCATGGCGACGTAGAACTGGCTGTGGAAGCCGGTGCGGTTGACGAAGTCCGTGAAGACGGAGGAGGCGGAGGCGTGCCGTTCGGGGAGCAGCGCGAGGGCGCCGACGATGATGGCGACGCCCGCCAGGTGCCACCACACGGAGACGCTGTTGAGGACGGCGACCAGGCGCACCCCGAAGGTGTTGAGCAGGCCGTGCGCCAGCAGGATGACCGCGAAGATCTCCATGGTGTGCTCGGGGGTGGCCGCCAGGCCGTAGCGCAGTTCGAGGAACGCGTTGGCGAAGAAGGCGGCGCCGTAGTCGACGCTGGCGGTCACCGCGACCTGGCCGAGGAAGTTGAACCAGCCGGTGAACCAGCTCCAGGCCGGGCCGCGGCTGCGGGTCAGCTTGGCGGACCAGTAGTAGAGTCCGCCGGCCGTCGGGTAGCTGGAGCAGATCTCGGCCATCGCGAGGCCGACGCAGAGCGTCAGCAGGCCGACCACCGGCCAGCCCCAGATGATCAGGGCCGGGCCGCCGGTCTTCATCCCCGTCCCGTAGAGAGTCAGGCAGCCGGACAGGATCGAGACGATGGAGAAGGAGACGGCGAAGTTGGAGAAGCCCGACATCGAGCGGGCCAGCTCCTGGGTGTAGCCCAGCTCGCGGAGGCGTTGTTCGTCGGCGGAAACGGGGGATGACTCCACCGGAAACACGGCGGGGCCAGGGTGGTCGGGTGAGCGTGCGTCGGTCATGGGCACCCCTGGGGGTTGAGGGTGTGCCGGGTGCTCGCGGCCACGACGGCGTGGCGCACCCGCCCCGGCGGGTCGACGGTCTGACGGCTCTTCAATGGTCTGAAGTCAGACCATTGGGTGGGTGAGCAGCATCGTTCCGGCTGGACGGCGGCCACGTCAAGGGTGGGACGGGAACGAGTGCGGGAGATCCGTTCGCAGGTACGATTCCGGCGTGGACGTGGACGTGACGCGTGAGCAGGCACGCCTCGACTGGGAGGCCGGGGCGATCTTCCGCCCGATCCGGACCGGCAACGCCTTCGAGGAGACCGTCGAGCGGCTGCTCCAGGCGATCAAGCTCGGCGTCTTCGGCCCCGGCGACCGGCTGCCCGCCGAACGCGACCTCGCCGCCCGGCTCGGTGTCAGCCGCGAGACCCTGCGCGAGGCGCTGCGCACGCTCCAGCAGGCCGACTGCGTCGAGTCCCGCCGCGGCCGCTACGGCGGCACCTTCGTCACCTACCGGATGCCCGAACCGGACGTCGCCGACCTGCGCCGCGCCGCCCGCGACCTCGGCGGCGCGCTGGAGGACGCGCTGACCTACCGGCAGGTCCTGGAGGTCGGGGCCGCCGAGGCCGCCGCCCGGCGCCCCCTCTCCCCCGAGCAGCGCGCTCATCTGGAGGGCCGGCTGACCGAACTGGACGCGGCCCCGGCCGGGCAGTACCGCCAGCTCGACTCACGCTTCCACCTCGCCATCGGCGAGCTCACCGGCTCCCCCGCCCTCGCCGCGGCCATCGCCGAGGCCAGGATGCGCCTCAACGACCTGCTCAACGCGATCCCCATGCTGGACCGCAACATCGAGCACGCCGCCGAGCAGCACCGGGCGATGGTCCGGGCGATCCTCGACGGCGACGGCGACGCCGCCCGGCGCGCCACCGAGGAACACCTCGCCGCGACGGCCTCGCTGCTGCGGGGGTTCCTGGCCTGACGGCCACCGGGGCGCCGCCGGCCCTGCTCAGCGGCGCCCGCCGGGGCCGGCGGCGAACACCTCGGCGTCTCGGCGGGACGGACGCCGGCGGTCACCCCGGGCGGAGAGCGTGCCGCCTCGGACGGTCCCCGTCGTGCGGACGATGCGCAGCTCGATCCGGAGCGTCGCCCGTCACCGCAGTTGGTCGAAGGCCTGGTCGGCGTCGGCCACGGCCTCGGGGTGGACGTCGCGGGCGGTTCGGCCGTCGGCGATCTTCTGCCAGTTCGCCCGGGCGAGCACCCGTTGGACGGCGAGCACCTGGGCGGCTCGCAGGCGGGCCCGGATGCCTTCGCCGAGGGCGTCCGCCAGGGCCTCCTCGTCGTCGAGCTGGTAGCGGGTGAGCCGTCCCGCCAGGCTCGGTGTGGTGAACACCAGCCGGTGGAACGCCACCACCTGCGGATGGTCGTTGAGGCCGGTGACGGGGTCGTACCGGTCGAGGCCGGCCCGGAAGTGCCGGTGGAGCGCCGTCACGGGATCGGTGCCGGAACCGCGGTCGCGTACGACGCGTGCCGCCTCGCCCTGGTGGTCCGCGAACCGGTGCAGCACCAGGTCTTCCTTGGTGGGGAAGTACCGGAAGAGGGTCGGCTTGGAGATCTCGGCCGCCGCGGCGACGTCGTTGACCGAGACGCGGTCGAAGCCGTGCTCCAGGAAGAGCGAGACAGCCGCGTCGGCGATGGCGTCGCGCGTCCGCTCCTTCTTGCGGGCCCTCAGTCCCGTCGGCTCGTTCACATGACCACCGTAACATTCGTGACCGAGTTGCTTTTTTAACCGAGTAACGTTTCTATGGGCGGCATGAACCAGCCACCCATACCTCCCGTGCTCGTCACCGGGGCGACGGGCCGGATCGGCCGCGTCGTCATCGACCAGCTCCTCGACGCGGGCGTGCCGGTCCGCGCCCTGACCCGTCGTTCCGCGGCGGCGGCGCTGCCGGCGGAGGTCGAGGTCTTCACCGGCGACCTCACCGTGCCCGAGTCGCTCGACCCGGCGCTGAAGGGCGCCGGTGCGGTCTTCCTCGTCTGGACCGCACCGCCCCGGACCGCCGAAGCGGTCGTCGAGCGACTGGCATCCCACGTGCAGCGGGTCGTCTTCCTCTCCTCCCCGCACCGGACGCCACACCCCTTCTTCCAGCAGCCCAACCCCGTGGCGGCGCTGCACGCCGACATCGAGCGGCTCATCGCCGCCACCCGACTCAGGTCGACGATCATCCGGCCGGGGATGCTCGCGTCCAACTCGCTGGCCTGGTGGGCGTCCGCGATCCGGGCCGGCGAGGTCGTCCGGTGGCCCCACGGCGCCGCCGAGACGGCACCGGTCGACGACCGCGACGTCGCAGCCGTCGCGGCGCGGATGCTCCGTCAGGACGAACACGCCCGAGGCGACTACGTCCTGACGGGCCCCGAATCGCTGACCCAGGCCGCGCAGGTGGGCGTCATCGGCGACGCCCTGGGGCGACGGATCGCATTCGAGGAGATGACGCCGGAGGAGTTCCGGAGCCTGTCGGCGGGCACGGCGCCCAGCTCGGTCGTCGACATGCTGCTCGCCGCGTGGAGCGCGGCGGTCGGCCGGCCCGCGTACGTCACCACCGCGGTGGCCGACCTCCTCGGGAGGGCGCCGCGAACGTTTCACCAGTGGGCCGCCGACCACGCCACCGCGTTCACGGCGGGGCCGGAGGATTCGTGACGACCCGGCCTGTCAGGTTCCGGACAGCGCACGACCTGTCCGGAAGGTGATCCTCAGTCCGACGGACGAGCCCGTGACCTGCACCGTCACAGAAGCACCCCACTGCTTCCGGTCGGAATTGGTCTCGACCATTGTCCCGACTTCACATTCGGAGGATGCTCCTCGACGAAGCGCAGGGGGCAGCCCCCGGCGCTCACCGTCGAGAGGAAGACTCATGTCGCTTCGCAAGGCGTTCTCCGCCGTTGCCGTGGCCGGCCTCGTGGCCGGCGGCGCCCTGATCGCCGCTCCGGGCGCCCAGGCGTCCACCTACACCTACGTCGGCATCTATCCGACGGCCGCCGCCTGCCACGCGGCCGGCCAGGCGTACGTGAACAGCGGGCAGGCCATCGTCTACTTCTGTGACACCACCACCGAGACCGGCCCGGCGCGGCTCTCCGTGGTCCTCCGCTGAACCACCGGAACGCACTGATGGTGGGCCGCACGGCCGGCGGCCCACCATCGAGCGAAGGGGTCCGAATCCCCCGACGTAGGGCCGTGAACGCGTCCGGCCCGGTCACCCCCTTACGGGGCGAAGGTCAGCTGCGGCCGGGGCTTGAGGCTCGTCAGGCACAGCAGGTACTTGTCGCTCCCCCGCTTGTAACGGTCGGGGCGGCCTACCGGAAGCGGCTCGTCAGCCGTGGGGCGGGTGGGACCGGCGCGGGGATTCGGTCCAGGTGGCGCTGCCGTCGGTGAACTCGTAGCGCAGGAGGGGGAGGGCGCGGTCGAGCAGGTCGACCATGGCCCGGTGGTCGGGCGCGTCGCCGGTGAGGAGGTCCAGGAAGACGCTGCCCACGCCGCCGGGGAGCCGGTCGCCGGGGCGGACGTAGGGCCGGTGGCCGGTGATGCCGTCCAGGCTCCGGACCTCGTCGCCGCCGGTCAGGGCGCACAGTCGCCCGGGGCGGACCGGGGCCAGGCCGTTGAACTGGAAGTACACCCGGTCGGGTGGGGCCGGGGCGGGCGGCGGGAGGGCGCCGAGGGCCAGCAGGGCGGCCGTGCGGACGAGGTCCGTTCCGCAGGCGCGGCGCGCGAGTTCGTTGAGGTGGCCGCCCAGCCGGCCGTTGACCTCGATGATCCGGGGGCCGTCGGGGGTGAGCTTGATCTCCGTGTGGCACAGGCCCGTGGTCACGCCGAGGGCGCCGACCGCGCGAACCGCCAGCCGGGAGACCGCCGTGCGGTCCCGGTCGGACAGCGCGGCGGGCCAGAACTGTCCGCTCTCCCGGAACGGTGGGGTCAGCGGGTGCTTGCCGGTCACCGCGAGCACCGTGGTCCCGTCCGGGCCGGTCGCGGTCTCGACGGACACGTAGTCGCCCAGCGGCCCGCTCGGCCGGCCCGGCAGGAGTTCCTCGACCACCCAGGTCTCCCCCGGGCCGGCGAACAGCCGTGCGCGCGTCCGCTCCGCCTCCGCCCCGTCGCGGACGGCGTAGGTGCCCCGGCTGCCCTGGCCGTGGACGGGTTTCACGACCGCCGGCAGGCCGACGGCCGCCAGGGCCGGCTCCCATGCGGCGGCGTCCGGGACGGTCCGGCACCGCACCGCGTCGACTCCGGCGGTGCGCAGCCGTTCGCGCTGCCGGTACTTGTCGGTGAGCAGCTCGGCCACCTCGGGCGGGTGGCCGGGCAGGCCCAGGGCGTGGGTGAGGGCCGAGGTGAGGCGCACCAGGTTCTCGGAGAAGGTCAGCACTCCGGCCGGGGCGAGCCGCCGGACCAGGACGGTGTCCCGCCGCCGGTCCCCGGTCAGCTGGACGACCCGGCCCAGCCTGGACAGGACCGGTCGCAGGGTGCGCACGTGCGGCGAGTGGGGCAGCAGGAAGGCCAGCGGGGCCAGGTCCGCCGCCCCGACCGCGATCTCGGCCGGGGAGACCGAGCCGACGTCGTACGCCACCGCGAGCGGTGCCGGTTCAGCCATCGAGGGACTCCGTCCCGGTGGTGTGCGCGTTGCGGGCCGCGGCGCGCAAACCGGCGGCGACCAGGGTGAGGTAGGCGTCGACCCGGTCCTCGCTCAGCCGGTGCGGGTCGAAGGAGAGGAGCAGTCCGCTGCCGAAGCCGGGGTAGTCCAGGGTGAAGTCGCAGGAGAGCGGGTGGCTGGCCTTGTCGCGGTCCCACCAGCCGTCGGCGGACAGCGCGCGGAGCGCGGAGAGCCGGCGGTAGACGTGGAAGTCGGTGAAGTTGAAGGTCACGTCGAAGGAGCGGCGCCCGAGGTCCTCCTCGATCAGGGCGAGCGGGTGGCGCCGGTGGGGTGCGGCGGCGACCTCGGTGTCCCGCAGGGTCCGGGCGAGGTCGGCCCAGGTGCCGCTGGTGGAGGGCAGGCGCAGGGGAACGGTGTTGAGGAAGAGTCCGACGACGCGGTCCGCGTCCGGCAGCTCGGGCCGTCCGTTGACCACGACGCCGGTGACCACGTCGGTGGTGCGGTCCGCGATCCGGCCGAGGGCCCAGCAGTGCACCGCGAGCAGCAGGCTCTTCAGCGGCACGCGCGCTTCGGCGGCCTGGCGGCGCAGCTGGACGAACAGTTCGGGGGGCAGCGGGGCGGCGCGGCGGGCGGTGGCGTCGGCCGGGCGGCCGTAGCGCTCCCGGTCCGGCAGCAGGGGCGGCACGTCGCACTGGGCGCGCCAGAACGCGGTGGACTCGTGGTGGACGGCGGCCCGTTCGAGCCGGATGAACTCGGCGGCCGCGGCCGGGGGCGGTTCGGGCAGTCCGTGGCCGGTGTCCGTCAGCCGGGCGTCGTACAGGGTGAGCAGGTCGACCAGGACGGTGGCGAAGCTCCAGCCGTCCATGATCGCGTGGTGGATCGCGACCGTCAGCCGGAAGGTGTCACCCGGTCCCGCGACCACGTGGCAGCGGAACAGCGGGGCGTGCTCCCAGTCCAGGGCGGTGGAGAGCTGCGCGTCCCGCCAGGCGGCCACGGCGGCGTCGGCGTCCGCGGCCGTGGTGGCGCGCCCGGTCTCCAGGGGTTCGGCGACGTCGTCCCAGAACAGCTGCATCGACTCCGAGTAGCCGCCGAGGTCGAAGGAGCTGCGCAGCGCGGGGTGGCGCCGCATCAGTTCGCGCAGCGCCGCCCGGAAGTGGTCCTCGTGGTAGGGCGCCGTGACCCGCAGCCCGATCAGGTCGTGGTAGAGGCTCGGGTCCTCGGCCATCTCGCATTGGAAGATGAGTCCGGTCTGGAGCGCCGAGGCGGGCAGCGCGTCCCGTACTCCGGGGGGCAGGGCGGCGCGGTCCTCCGGGTCCACCAGTGGGTCGCCGGGGGCCGCCGGGGAGTCGTCGGGGTGCGTGGAGGGGCCCGCGGTATCCGGCCCGGTCGCGTCGCCGGTGGCCGTGGCGCGGACGTGGTCGGCGAGTTCGTGGACGGTCGGGTTCATCAGCAGGTCGATCAGGCGCAGGGGGATGCCCTGGGCCGTGGCGCGGGTGATGACCCGCACGGCGGTGAGGGAGTCCCCGCCGACCGCGTAGAAGTCGTCCTCCGGGCCGATCTCGTCGGAGCCGATCTCCTCGCGGAAGAGCGTGAGGAGGGTGCGGGTCGTGGGCTCAGGCTCCATGGGCCGTGCTCCTTCCTTGGGCGGTCGGGCTGCCGGCGCTGACCTCGGCGAGGGCCTCCTCGACGGCCGCGAGGACGGCGTCGCGGTGCTGCCGCAGGTAGAAGTGGCCGCCGGGGAACATGCGGACGCGGATCGGCGCGGTGAAGTGGTCCTGCCAGGCGGCCAGCCGGGACTCGGTGACGTCGTCCTCGGTGCCGCCGAGGGCGAGCAGCGGCACCGGCAGGCGGCCGAACGCCGGCTCGTAGTCCCGCAGCAGCCGCAGGTCGCTGCGGATCGTCCCGAGGAGGATCTCCCGCAGTTCGGGGTCCTCCAGCAGTTCGGCGGGGGTGCCGCCGGCGCTCAGGACGCGCTCCACGAGCCAGTCGTCCTCGGGTGTGCCGGGGTCGGGTCGGACGTGGTTCACCGGTGGCCGCGCCGAGACGACGATCAGGGCGGGCAGCGGGTGGCCGGCCCGTCGGAGCCAGGCGGCCACCTCGGCCGCGATCGCGCCGCCCATGCTGTGCCCGAAGAGCACGAAGGGCCGCGGAGCCAGATCGGTGATCAACGAGCCGATCAGGGAGGCGAGTTCGGGCATCCGCTCGATCCCGGGCGAGCCGATCAGCTGCTCGCGGCCGGGCAGTTGGACGGGCTGGACGTCCAGGGTCGCGCGGGCCCGGACCCACGTGCGGTAGGCGGAGGCGCCGCCGCCCACGTGCGGGAGGCAGAAGACGGTGGCCCGGGCGCCGGGCGGCCGGTCGTCCCAGAAGGGCAGCAGGGCGCGGGCCGGGTCGAGCGCCCGGGCGGGGTCCTCGGACCGGTGGGGGTGGGGGACGTGCACGGGAGTCCTTCCGCTCGGGTCGGTGGGGACGTCACCCGGTGCCGACGCTCCAGTCGTCCAGCAGGGTGGACCGTTGGCGCGCGGAGAAGATCGGCACGCGCGACAGCCGCAGCCCCGGGTCGGCGGCGACCGCCGCCAGGAAGTTCGTGTAGTGCTCGCAGAACGCCTCCGCCGTCGCCGCCTCGAAGAGGTCGGTGGCGTACAGCAGGCGTCCGGTGACCGTTCCGTCGGCCCGCTCGCCGAGGTGCAGTTCGGCGTCGAAGCGGGTCCGCAGCCGTCCTTCGGTGAAGTAGCCGGTGCACACCCCCGGCAGGTCGAGGAGGTCCGCGGCGGTGCCGGTGCCGCCCGCGTCGAGGTCGAACCAGACCTGGACGAGCGGGTTGCGGCTGAGGTCGCGCTGCGGCGACAGCTCCCGCACGATCCGGTCGAACGGCACGTGCTGGTGCGCGTGCGCGGACAGCAGGGCCTCCCGCGCCCGGTCCACCATGACGGTGAACGCCGGGTCGTCCCCGAGCCGGGCGGTGATCGGCAGGGAGTTGGCGAAGAACCCGACGAGTTCCTCGTACGCCACCTTCATCCGGCCGTTGACCGGGCAGCCGACCGCCAGGTCGCTCGCCCCGGTGTAGCGCGAAAGGAGGCCCTGGAAGGCGGCCAGGCAGGTCATGAAGAGGGAGGCGCCGCGGTCGGCGGACAGCTCGCGCAGCCGGTCCGCGGTCCGCGCGTCGACCTGGACCGCGGCCTCGCCCGCCCGGTACGTCGGCTCCTTCGGCCGCTCGTGGTCGGCGGGCAGCTCCAGCACGGGCGGCACGCCGTCCAGGGTCTCCCGCCAGTGGCCGAGGGCCCGTTCGTACGCGGGGGTGCCGGCCAGTCCGCTCTGCCAGACGGCGAAGTCCGCGTACTGGGCGCGGAGCGGGGGCAGGCCGGGCGCCGCGGTGCCGGTGCCGGCCGGGTCGGGGGTGCCGGTGCCGGCCGGGTCGGGGGTGCCGGTGCCGGCCGGGTCGGGGGTGCCGGTGCCGGTCTCGGCCCGGTAGGCCGCGGACAGCTCGCCGGTCAGGATCGTCAGGGACTCCCGGTCGAACGCGATGTGGTGGACCACGACGCCCAGGACGTGGTCGTCCGGCCCCAGCCGGGCCAGCCACACCCGGAGCGGGCCCTGCGTGTCGAGCCGGAAGCGGTGGTCGGCCTCCTGGCCGGCGAGCCGCAGGGCCGCCTGCGCCGGGTCGGGCGCCGAGCCGAGGTCGTACCGGGTGACCGGTGTCCTCCCCGGCGCGTCCGGCCCCGCATCCGTCCCCGCATCCGTCCCCGCATCCGTCCTCGCGTCCGGCCCCGGCGCCGTCCCCGCGTCCAGCACCCGCTGGAAGGGCTCGCCGGCCCCGTCGGCCGGGTAGCAGGTGCGCAGCACCTCGTGCCGTCGCACCACGTGGTGGACCGCGCGTTCCAGCGCGTCGGCGTCCAGTGGGCCGAGCAGCCGGTACGCGGTGGACACGTTGTAGGCGGGGCCGCCCCGGGTGAGCTGGTGGAGGAACCAGAGCCGGCGCTGGGCCGGGGCGAGCGGTGGACGGTCGGGGCGTGGGGCCGGTGTCTCCGGCGGGGGTGCCGCCAGCCCGGCCAGCCGTCGTTCCATGAGCACACGGGCGGCTTCGGAAAGATTGCCCGTCACATTCCGCTCCCTTTTCGGTCGGCACTTCCGCAAGCTGGACGATACGCTTCCCCGACACCTGGCACAAGGGATTCCGAGGCCCTCGACAATTCCCGTTCCGGATGCCTACACTCCATCGCCGGTGAGTTCTCTCCGCCACGTGTCCGGGAGGTTTCGAATGGCCGACGACCGCACCTACCAGGTTGTTGTGAACCACGAGGAGCAGTACTCGATCTGGGACTCCGAGATGGATGTTCCCGCAGGCTGGAGCCTGGTCGGAGTATCCGGAAGCAAGGCGGAGTGCCTCGCCCACATCGAGCGGACCTGGACCGACATCACTCCGCTGAGCGTACGGAACAAGTATTCCGGGGCCACTTCCTGAGGACATTCCCAGGCATCACGGATACCGCCGCGACATTGCGTCGCGGCGGTACCGCCGTGTTTCCTCCCTAGGGATTCAGCGCCGCATCTATTTCACTCTCGGTCATCCCTGAAATCGATTCGAGGACGAGTTCCTCGATCGCGGCGCACTGCTCGGCGACGGTACGGAAGTCGAATACGGAACGCACCGGGAAGTCGATTCCGAAGACCTCCCGGACGCGTACCGCCAGCCGGGCCGCGGACAGCGAGGTGCCGCCCGAGGCGAAGAAGTCGTCCTCGACCCCCGGTACGGGCCCGGGCAGCACCTCCGACCAGAGCCCGTGCACCGCCGACTCGGCCGGGGTGCGGGGCGCCACCGCCGGGCCGGCCCCGGCCGCCGACGGCGGGGGCAGCGCCCCGCGGTCGATCTTGCCGGTGGCGGTCAGCGGCAGGCTCTCCAGGCGGACGAAGACGGCGGGCACCAGGTGCGAGGGCACCTCCCGGCGCAGCCGGGCGCGCAGTTCCGGGTCGCCCGGAGCGCTCGGGTCGCACACCAGGTGGGCGGCGAGCATCCGCGCTCCCTCGGGGCCGGCCGCGGTGACCACCGCCTGCCGCACTCCCGGGCAGCGCAGCAGCACGGCCTCCACCTCGGCGGGCTCCACCCGGTGTCCGCTGACCTTCAGCTGGCCGTCGGCCCGGCCCCGGAAGCGCAGGGTGCCGTCGGCCGACCAGTGCGCCAGGTCCCCGGTGCGGTACATCCGCGCTCCCGGTTCCGGGGCGAACGGGTCCGGCCGGAACCGTTCGGCGGTCAGCCCGGGCCGGGCCGGGTAGCCGCGGGAGACGAGGGCGCCGCCGAGCCACAGTTCGCCGCGGACCCCGCGGGGCACCAGGTTCAGCCGGTCGTCGAGGAGGTAGGCCCGCACCCCGGCGATCGGCCGGCCGATGGAGCGCTCCGGCCAGGGTGGTGCGAGGGCGTCCGTCGCGGTCGCGACCACGGTGTTCTCGGTGGGGCCGTAGTGGTTGAACACCGGGACACCCGGGGCGTCCTCGGCGCGCGGCCGGAACAGGTCGCCGCCGGTCAGCAGCCGCCGCAGTGGGGTCCGCCGGCCGAGCGGCTCGCGGATCAGCAGTTCCGCGGACGGGGTGGGGACGAAGACGGAGCCGGTGCCCGAGGCGGCCAGCCGCTCCAGCAGGCGCGACGGCGTGCGCACCTCCTCCGCCGAGCACACCTCCAGCCGCGCGCCGCCCGCCAGTGCCGCCCAGATCTCCCAGGCGGCGGCGTCGAAGGAGGATCCGGCGGTCTGGGCCACGGCCGTCCCCTCGCCCACCGGGTACCGGTCCAGGTGCCAGTCGAGGAGCCGGGTGAAGGTGCGGTGGGTGACGCCGACGCCCTTCGGCAGGCCGGTGGAGCCGGAGGTGTAGACCACGTAGAGGAGCCGGTCCGGGTCGGGTTCCGTGACCGGGCCGGGCACGGACGGCCCGGCGAGCGGCTCGGCGGAGGGCCCGGCGGGCGGATCGGCGGGCGGCTCGGCGGAAGGCCCAGCGGACGGGCCGGGCGCCTCCGCCGGATCGTCGACGCGGACCAGGCGCACCCCGGTCCCGGCGGTCAGCCGCTCGGCCCGGGCGTCCCCGAGCACCGCGACGGCGCCGGAGTCGCGCAGCAGGTACGCGATCCGCTCGGCCGGGAGCTCCGGGTCGACCGGCAGGTAGGCCGCGCCCGAGCGGACGACGCCCAGCAGGGCGCAGACCAGTTCGGGCCCGCGCGGCAGGCAGACCGCGACCACCCGTTCGGGCCCGGCTCCCAGCTCCCGGACCGTCCGGGCGATCCGCCGGGAGCGTTCGTCGAGCCGGCGGTAGGTGAGCCGGTGCTCTCCGGCGCCGACGGCGACCGCGTCCGGGACCCGGGCCACCGCCCGGTCCACGTGCGCGTCCACCGTCGCCGGACCGCGGGGTGCGGCGGGCCCGGTGCCCAGTTCCAGCAGCCGGGCGCGTTCGGCTCCGGCCGTGGTGAGCGGGATCGAGTCCAGCGGCCGGCCCGGTTCGGCGACCGCCGCGGCGAGCAGCGCGGCGTAGTGCCCGGCCAGCCGCTCGGCGCTCTCCCGGTCGAACAGGTCCGCCGCGTACAGCAGTCGACCGGCCAGGGCGGCCCCGCGGGGGCGCAGGTGCAGTTCGGTGTCGAAGCGGGTGGTGGTCTCCGGGGCGGGGACCGGCCGGACCCGGATGCCGGGCAGGATCAGCGCCGGGCGGTCCAGCTCCGGGTCCGCGAGGTCGAACCAGTGCTGGAAGAGCGGGTTGCGGTGGGCCTCGCGGGTCACGCCGAGCCCGGCGACGAGCTGGTCCAGCGGCAGGTCCTGGTGGTCCAGGGCCTGCAGCAGCCGGTCCCTGGTCCGCCGCGTCAGGTCGTCGAGCGACGGGGACCCGCCGAGGTCCCCGCGCAGCGGTACGGAGTGGGTGAAGAACCCGATGGCGTGCTCGACCGCCGGGTCCTCGCGGCCGGCGAACGGCACTCCCACCAGGACGTCCCGGACGTCGGCGTAGCGGCCCAGGAGGTGCTGGTGGACGGCGAGGGTCACACAGAACAGCGTGGTCCGGTGCGCCGCCGCGACGCGGTGCAGGGCGGCGGTGACCTCCTCGGGGACGTGGAGGTCCACCTGCCCGGCGCGGATGCCGGGCTCGGCCGGGCGCGGGCGGTCGGACGGCAGCTCCAGCACGTGCGGCGCCCCGTCGAGTGCGGCGCGCCAGTGGGCCAGCAGCCGGTCCCGTTCGGCCGGGGTGAGCGCGGCGCGCTGGCGGGCCGCGTGGGCGGTGCGGTCCGGGCCGGGCGTGGCCGTCGGTGCCGGCCGGCCGCCCGTCAACTGCCGGTACTGCGCGGACAGTTCCCGTTCGAGGATGCCCCGGGACACTCCGTCGAAGGCGATGTGGTGCACCTGGAGGTGGAGGAGGAAACGCTGTTCGGCCAGCCGGAACAGCACGGCCCGCAGCCAGGGCGCCGCGGTGAGGTCCATGGGGGTGTCCAGCAGGGTCCGTACGGCCTCGTCGGCGGCCCGGTCCGGGTCCGGGGCGTCGCGCAGGTCGGTCCGTTCCAGGCGCACGGTCGTGGCGGCCTCGGCGACGGGGACGGGCCGTCCGGCGGTGGTGTCGATCCGGGACCGCAGCACCGGGTGGCGTTCGGCCACCGCCCGCAGTGCGCGCTCCAGCAGGTCGGCGTCCACCGGGCCGTCCAGCAGGCGACTGAACGGTGTCAGGTAGCCGGTGCTGCCGGGAGAGAGCTGGTCGAGGAACCAGAGGCGCTCCTGGGCGAAGGACAGCACGGGCCGGGCGTCCGGCTCGTCGGCCGTCGGCCGCGCCGTCGGCCGCGCCGTCGGTCGCGCCGTCCGCCGCGCCGTCATCCGAGCTCCCCGCGCAGCCGGCGCGCCTCCTGCGCCAGCCCGGCGGCGGTCGGCCGCTCGAAGACCGCCCGCAGGGGTAACTGGACGCCGAGTTCGGCGCGCAGCCGGTGCACCACCTGGGTCACCAGCAGGGAGTGTCCGCCGAGCCGGAAGAAGTCGTCGGTGACGCCGATCCGGTCCCGGCCGAGGGCCTGGGCCAGGATCCGCGCCGCCGTCCGTTCGGTCTCGTCGCGCGGCGCGACCCAGGGCCGGTCGCCGCCGTCCGGGAGCGGCAGGGCTCTGCGGTCCACCTTGCCGGTGCCGGTCATCGGGAACTCCGGGAGGACGACGTAGCGGCTCGGCACCATCGGTGCGGGCAGCCGGACCGCGAGGTACTCCCGGAGGGCGTCCGGGGCGGGTGGTTCGCCGTCGGCGGTCAGGTAGGCCGCCAGGTAGGCGTCCCGGCCCTCGCCGATCCGGACCACGACGGCGCGTTCCACGTCGGTCCGCTCGCGCAGCAGGGCCTCGATCTCGCCGGGTTCGACGCGGTAGCCGTGCAGTTTGATCTGGAAGTCGGCCCGGCCCAGGTACTCCAGCACCCCGCCGGGCCGCCAGCGTCCGAGGTCGCCGGTGCGGTACATCCGGGCCCCGGGCGTCTTCGCGTACGGGTCGGGCAGGAAGGCGGCGGCGGTCAGGTCCGGGCGGCCGGCGTAGCCGCGGGCGAGCGGGCCGCCGCCGACGTAGATCTCCCCCTGCACGTTCGGCGGTACGGGTGAGAGGTGGTCGTCGAGGACGTAGATCCGCGCGCCGGACATCGGTCGTCCGGTCAGCGGGTGGTCGGGCCATTCGGCGGCCGGGGCGGTCAGCCGGGGTGCGGTGACCACGTTCACCTCGGTCGAGCCGTAGTGGTTGTCGAGGAACGTCCCGGGGTGGCGGTCGCACAGTTCGCGGACGGCCGGGGTGATCACCTGCCGGTCGCCGGTGGTGATCAGTTCCCGGAGGGTGGCCAGCCGGCCGGGCTCGGTCCTGCCGTGGCGGGCCAGTGCGTCCAGGACGACGACCGGCAGCAGGGCCTTGGTGATGCCGTGGCGTTCGGTCAGCGCGGCCAGTGCCGGGACGTCGTAGCGCTCCGGCTCGGTGGCGATCACCGCGCAGCCGCCCAGCCACCAGGTGGACATCAGTTCCAGGAAGGCGACGTCGGCCGTGACGGGGTAGTACTGCAGGGCGACCGGGCGCTCGGCGTAGTGCTCGCGGCACCAGTCGAGCAGGGTGATCTGCGGCCCGCACTGCATGGCGATGCCCTTGGGCCGCCCGGTGGACCCCGAGGTGTAGATGACGTACAGCAGTTGGTCGGCCTCGCCCGCCGGTGCGGCCTCGGGTCCGCGGGCCGGGCCGGCGGCTGCTGGCGGCGGGTGTTCGCCGTCCAGCTCGTGGGCCGGGACCGGGCCCCAGCCTTCGGCGTCCAGGCCGGCCGACACCGACCGGTCGGTCACCACCAGCCGTGCGCCCGCGTCGGCGAGCACCGCACGGGACCGCTCCGCCGGGTGCGCGGGGTCCAGCGGCAGGTACGCCGCGCCGGCCTTGACCACGCCCAGCACCGCGACGGCCAGGCCGGTCCCGCGTTCGACGCAGAGTCCGACCACGGTCTCGGGCCCGGCGCCGAGCGTGCGCAGGTCAGCGGCCAGCGATTCGGCCGCCTCGTCCAGTTCGCGGTAGCTGAGCGTGCTGCCGCCGGAGGTGACGGCGGGTTCGTCGGGGGCCTTGGCGACCCATGCGTCGAAGCCCTCCAGGACCGTCCGGGCCGGGGCGGCCCGATGTTCTGTCATGGCGCACTCCAGTTCAGATCGTCGTCTCGTGGTTGCCCGGGGCTCGGGAGGGCGCGGGGGCCGGCAGCCGGACCGGCAGCGTCCGCGGTCCGCGGAGCATGGGCCCGTACGTCCACACCACCTCGTCGAAGGGCACGGCCAGCTCGATCCCGGGGAGCCGCCGGAAGAGGACGTCGAGGGCGACCTCGCCCTCCAGCCGGGCCAGGTGGGCGCCCAGGCACCGGTGGGCGCCGTGACCGAAGGCCAGGTGGCCCGGGCCCCCGCGGTCCGCGCGGAAGACGTCCGGGTCGGGGAACCGGGCCGGGTCGCGGTTGGCGGCGCCCAGGGAGATCAGCAGCGCGTCGCCCTTGCCGATCCGCACGCCGCCCAGCTCGATCGGCTCGGTGGCGAAGCGGTACGCCGTGGACTGGATCGGGGCGTCGTAGCGCATCAGCTCGTTCACGGCGGACTTCCAGGGGATCCGCCCCGCCCGGATCGCCGCCAGCTGGTCCGGGTGCTGGAGCAGCCGGTACACCGCCGTGCCGAGGAACTGGACGGTGGTCACGTGCCCGGCGCCGATCACCGAGAGGATCATCGCCGCCAGCTCGTTCTCGTCGCGCAGCTGTCCCGACTCCAGCCCGCGGACCAGGTGGGTGCCGACGTCGGGCCCCGGGTGGGTCCGCTTGTACGCGGCCAGGCGGGCCGTGTACTCCAGCAGCCGGGCCAGCCGGTCCACGTCCGGCGGGTCGGTCAGGCCGGTGTGGTAGAAGAGGTCCAGGCAGCGCGCCGGGGGCTCGCGCAGCTCCGGCGGGATCCCCAGGACCTCGTGGATGACGGCCACCGGCACCGGCAGCGAGAAGTGCTCGACGAGGTCGCAGCCGTCGGGGCCGGTCATGGTGTCGACGGCCCGGTGGGCGGTGCGGGCGATCGTCCCCCGCATCCGCGCGACCGCCGCCTCGCCGAACGCGCCCGCCACCAGCCGCCGCAGCCGGGTGTGTTCGGGCCGGTCGAGGTCGAGCAGTCCTCGCGCCGGGTCCCACTCGCCGGTGCCGAAGGCGGCCTGGGCGCCCGCCGAGTTGCGGTCGTCGTTGCTGAGCCGGGGGTCCAGCAGGCAGGCGCGGGCCAGGTCGTAGGTGGTGACGAGCCAGGTGGTGCCCGCCCGGTGCGGGGTGTGGACCTCGCTGACCGGGGCGTGTTCGCGCAGCCAGGCGTAGTTCGGGTAGGGGTCGGGGTCGCCGTTCTCCTTGATGGAGCCGGACACGTAGGCGTCGGAGGCCACGTCGATCTCCTCTCGGTGGTCAGCGGGACGCGGCCGCGGCGACCGCGCCGGCCATGCCGTCGGCGAGTTCGTCGACCAGGGGGCCGGGGGCGCGCAGGAACGCGTGGTGGTCGCCCGGCAGGACCGTGCGCTCGCACTGCCCCGGCGGGCAGCAGGCCGCCCAGCCGGTCATCAGCCCGGGTGCGACCTCCTGGTCGTCGCTCCAGCCGAGCAGCCGGATCCGGGTGGGCAGGACGACCGGTCCCGCGGTCCGGTAGGCGCGGTTGGCCGCGAGGTCCGCCGTCATCACGCGCAGCCCCAGCTCGATCAGGTCCGGTACCGGCTCCGAGCCCATGATCCGGGTGAGGCGCTCCAGTTCGGTCCTCAGCTGCGGCTCGTCCATCGTGAGGTAGCGGCCGTACGGGCCCTCGTGCGGTGCCACCTGGGAGGAGACGAAGAGCACGTCGGGGACGGGGAGGCCGAGTCGGGCCAGCCGGTGGGCGGTCGCGAAGGCCGCGAGCGCGCCCCCGCAGTGGCCGAAGAAGCCGAACGGCCGGTCGAGGTGGGGGAGCAGGGCCGGGGCGAGTTCGTCGGCGAGTTCCTCGTAGGTGGCGAAGTTCGCCTCGCGCACCCGGTTCTCGCGGCCCGGCAGCTGGATCCGGCACACCTCGGCCGGCCCCGTCCGGGCGGGCCACCTGCTGTACATCGACGCGCCGACCCCGGAGTACGGGAAGCAGAACAGCCGGGCCGGGGCGTCCGCGTCCGGGGTGCGCAGCAGCCATCTCTTCTTGCCCGGCACCCGGCGCGGGGTCGGGTCCGCTTCCTGCGGGGTCATGCGAGCACCTCCGGTCGGGGCAGCGGTCCGTGGGCGGCCAGGGAGTCGCGCATGCCGTCGCGCAGGACGGCGGTCACGGGCAGGGAGCTGATCCCCGCGACGAAGTTGGACCCGAGGTGGCGGACGGGACCGGCGGGCCGGAACTCGGCCACGTGCCGGACGATCTCCTCCAGCATGATGCCGAGGGCGATCCGGGCCAGGGGCGCGCCGACGCAGTAGTGCGGGCCGAAGCCGAAGGCGACGTGCCGGTTGGGGGTGCGGTCGACGGCGAAGCGGTACGGGTCGGGGAAGACCGAGGCGTCCCGGTTCGCCGAGCCCAGCCAGGCGACGACGGCGTCGCCGCGCGGGATCCGCACGCCGTGCTGCTCGGTGTCCCGGACGGTGTGCCGCAGGAAGTGGTTGGCGGGTGAGGACCAGCGCAGGCCCTCCTCGACCGCGCTGGGCACCAGCTCCGGTTCGGCCAGCAGCCGGCGGTACTGGTCGGGGTTCTCCATCAGGGCCAGTACGGTTCCCGCGAGGGCGTGCGGGGTGGTGACGTTCGCTCCCAGCAGCAGGCTGTAGCAGTTGTAGACCAGCTCGTCCTGGCGCAGCGGGCGGCCGTTCGCCGTCATCCGGACCAGGAAGCCGGTGAGGTCGTCGCCGGGGTCGGCGGAGACCTCGCGCACCCGCTGCGCGAAGTACCGGAACAGCTCGTGGTGGGCGGAGAGCAGGGTGGTGTGTCCCCCGCCCTCCTGGAACGCCGGGTCCTGGGGGGCGACCGCCATCGTGGTCAGCCGGGCGAGCCGGGCCCAGTCCGCCTCGGGCAGTCCCATCAGCGCTCCGGTGAACGCCATGGGGAAGGACGCCGCGGCCTCGGCCAGGTCCAGCGGGCCGTCGGCGAGCGGCGCGAGCAGCCGGAGCACCAGGTCGCGGATGCGCGGCCGCCAGTGTGCGAGGGCGCGGGCCGACATCGCCTTGCTCAGCGGTTCGCGCAGCGCGGTGTGCGCGGGCGGGTCGCTGGCGGCCATCATCAGGCCGCCGGCCGGGTCGGCGGAGCCGAGGACGGAGAGCAGCGTGCCGCGCTCCGAGGTGTAGCGGGTGTGGTCGCGCAGCACGTCGTTGACGTCGCGGTAGGTGGTCACGGACCAGAAGGAGCGGCCGTCGGGCAGGGTCTGCCGGTGGACGGGGGCCCGCTCGCGCATGGCGTGCCAGACGGTGTGCGGGTCCCCCGAGGCGTACAGCTCGGGATCGGCGAGGTCGACGGTGTCCAGCGCGATGTCCGCGGGGTCCGCGGGGCGGCCGGTCCTCATGACGTCATCTGTCCCAACTCCTCTATCACTTCGGCGAGTTCGGCGACGGTGGGGTTCTCGTAGAAGGACCGTGCGGTGACGAACACGCGGTGGACCCGGCCGATCTCCTCGGTGATCGCGGCGGCGACCAGGGAGTGCCCTCCCAGGTCGAAGAAGTCGTCGTCCACCCCGACGGTGTCGATCTCCAGCAGGTCGCCCCACAGCTGGGCCAGCCACTGCTCCAGTTCGCTGCCGGGCAGCCGCAGCGGCGCGTCGACCGCGGGTCTGGAGCGCTCCTCGCGCGCGGCGAGGGCACGCCGGTCGACCTTGCCGGACGGGCCGAGCGGCAGCTCGTCCAGCTGGACGAGGGCACCGGGCACCAGGTGGGCGGGCAGCCGTTCGGCGAGCTCCCTGCGCAGGCCCGGCAGGTAGAGCGGCTGGTCCGCCGTCAGATGGGCGACCAGGGCGCGCTCCCCGGTCGGACGGGTCCGGGCGACGACCGCGGCGTCCCCGACGCCGGGCAGTGCGCGCAGCGCCGCCTCCACCTCGCCGGGCTCCACCCGGAATCCGCGGATCTTGACCTGGTCGTCCACGCGTCCGTGGAACTCCAGGAGCCCGTCCGGGCGCCGCAGGGCCAGGTCGCCGGTGCGGTACAGGCGGGCGCCCGGGGCGGGCGAGAAGGGGTCGGGGACGAACCGCTCGGCCGTGGCGGCCGGCCGGCCGAGGTAGCCGTGGGCGACACGGGTGCCGCCCGCGTACAGCTCCCCCACGGTGCCGTCGGGCACCGGTCGCAGCCGCTCGTCGAGCAGGTGCACCTCGGTCCCGGGGACCGGGCGACCGATCGGGACGGGGCCGGGAGAGACCGGTCCGGTCACGGCGTGGCAGCAGGTGAAGGTGGTGTTCTCGGTCGGGCCGTACCCGTTCACCAGCGTCATCCCGGGGAAGGCCGCGAGCATCGCGTCCAGGTGCCGGGCGGAGAGGACGTCGCCGCCCGCGAGCAGCCTGCGGACCGACGCCAGCCGGGGGTCGGGCCGCTGCGCGACGAGGTGGAACAGGCCGGCGGTCAGCCACATGGCGGTGACCCCCTCCGCCTCGACCACCTCGGCGAGCCGTTCCGGGGTCACCTCCCCGTCCGGGAAGACCGCCAGCCGCGCGCCGTTGAGCAGGGGCGCCCACAGTTCCAGCGTCGAGGCGTCGAAGGCGGCGGGTGCCAGGTGCAGCACGACGTCCCCGGGGCCGACCGGCAGCACGTCGCTGTCCCGCACCAGGCGCAGCACCGCGGCGTGCGGCACCAGCACGCCCTTGGGCTCGCCGGTGCTGCCCGAGGTGTAGGCGAGGTAGGCCGGGTCCCGGCCGTCGCCCGGTGGGGGCGGCGGCGACGCGGGGGCGGTGCCGAGCGGGTCGGGGGCGTCGGAGGCGTCGTCGGTGTCGACGGTGTCGACGGTGTCGACGGTGTCGACGGTGTCGGGAGTATCGGGGGCACCGGGAACGTCGAGGGTGTCGACGTACACCGGCTTGACCTCGGCGAGGAGTTCGGCGGGTGCCTCGGGCCGGGTGACCAGCAGCGCGGCGCCGCAGTCCCGCAGCAGCGCGGCCGCCCGGGCGGCGGGTTCGCCCGGGTCCAGTGCCACGTGGAAGCCGCCGGTCTTCAGCACCGCGAGCAGGGCGACGACCAGCGCCGTCGAGCGTTCCAGCCGGACGGCCACCGGCCGGCCCGGCCCGGCGCCGAGGTCGCGGAGCCGGGCGGCGAGCGCGTCGGCCGCGGCGTCCAGCCGGGCGTACGTCAGGACGGTGCCGGCGCAGCTGAGCGCCGGTGCCCGGGGGGTCGCGCGGGCCTGGGCCGTGAAGCGGGCGTGCACGGTGGCCGGGTGGTCGCCACGGGTCGTGGAGGCCTGGTGCCGGTTCATGCGCTGTCCCTTCCTCGTGGGTCGGAGACGGGGGTGCCGGGGTGGGTGAGCGCGGTCCAGGTGGCGGTCGCGCTGGCGAGGAGTCGCGCCGAGGTGTCGTAGAGGGCGCTGTCGACGCGGAGCAGCCGGCCGCCGACGGTGCCGCGGCGGGCGACCACGACGCACGGTTCGCCGGTGCGCGGCGCGCGCAGGACGACGGCGGTCATCCGGGTGAGCAGCCGGGGCCGGGCGACCGGGTCGTCGGTCCAGCCGCCGGGGCAGTCGAGTGCGCTCCACAGGAGTTCGGCGGGGACCGGGGCGCCGTCGACCGCGTCCTCGGCGGCCGGTCGCCAGGGGCTGGCCACGGTGCCGGGCCGTCCCTCCACCGGTCCGGGGGCCAGTCCCAGACCGTCCCGGGCGGGTCGGCGGTCCCCGCAGGCGAAGCAGGTGGGGAACGGGTGGCCGGTACCTCCCGGGAAGCGGTCGGCGGCGGCGCGGGCGGCGGCCGGGTCCACGGCGGGTGGCGGATCGGCGGGGGTGCTGCCGGGTGCCACGGTGGCCAGCAGCCGGGTGCCGTGGGTCACCGTCGAACGCCGGGGTCCGGGGACGAAGGTGAGCGGCTCGTCCAGCGGGACGGGTGCGGCGAGGGTGACGGTGGCGACGGCGCCCTGGTGGGCGGCCGCGAGTGCGGCGAAGCGGCCGCAGACGTACCCGCCGTGCCCGCTGGCCGCCGGCCCGTTGTACCGGGGCGGTATCCGCAGGGTCCGTCGCTCAGCCAACGCCGGACCCCTCCCGCTCGGCGACGGCCGCGTCCACGGCGGCGGCGAAGCCCGCCAGGGTCGGCGCGTCGAAGATCGTCCGGGTCGGCAGCCGGACCCGGAACCCGGCCCGGACGCGGGCGATGAGTCTCATGGCGAGCAGGGACTGCCCGCCGAGTGACAGGAAGTCGGAGTCGCGCCCGACGCGTTCGACCCGGAGCAGGTCCTGCCAGATCAGGGCGACGGCCCGTTCGGTCTCGGTGTGCGGGGCCCGGTGCGGCGGTCCGCCGGGGGCGGTGGCGCCGTCCC
Organism: Kitasatospora sp. NPDC101108; assembly: GCF_055584725.1. NCBI lineage: Bacteria > Bacillati > Actinomycetota > Actinomycetes > Kitasatosporales > Streptomycetaceae > Kitasatospora > Kitasatospora sp. NPDC101108. The sequence continues at coordinate 105,656 of NZ_JBVJLM010000017.1, read as the reverse complement.
GGGCGGACCGCCGGGCCAGTTCCAGGCGGTCGATCTTGCCGCTGGTCAGCCGGGGCAGGGCCGGGTGGCGCCGGTAGCCGTCGGGGAGGGCGGCGGAGACCAGGCGGTCGGCGAGGAAGCGGCGCAGCGCGGCGTCGTCGGGCGACCGGTCGCCGGTCACCAGGTGGGCCACGAGCCGCACGCCGCCGTGCGGCCGGTCCTGGACGGCGACCACGGCGGCCTGGTCGACGTCGGGGTGCAGCAGCAGGGCGTGTTCGACGTCGGAGGGTTCCACCCGGACGCCGCGGATCTTCACCTGCTGGTCGACCCGTCCGAGGAATTCGAACACCCCGTCCGGCCGTCGGCGCACCAGGTCGCCGGTCCGGTAGAGCCTGCCGCCGGGGGCGCCGTGCGGGTCGGGGACGAACCGGGTGGCGGTCGCGGCGGCGGCCCCCGCGTACCCCCAGCCGACACTGGTGCCGCCGATCAGCAGTTCGCCCGGGGTGCCGGGCGGGACGGGCGCTCCGGCGTCGTCGGCGATCACGGCGTGCACGCCGTCGATGGGGCGGCCGATGGGGACGGCGTCCAGTGTCTCGTCCCCGGGGCCGATCTCGTGGGTGAGGACGTCGATGCAGGTCTCGGTGGGACCGTACTGGTTGAAGATCCGCGCGCCCGTCAGGTCCAGGACGTGGCGGACCAGGTCCCCGGGCAGCCGCTCGCCCCCGATCAGCAGGTAGCGCAGTGCCGCCAGGGCGGGGCCGCCGCCCTCGGCGGTGAACTCCCGCAGCAGGGAGGGGACGGAGTGCATCACGGTGACCCGGTGACGGTCGAACCGGGCCGCCAGTTCACGGGGTTCGGCTTCGGTGCCGTCGGGGGCGACGTACAGGGTGGCGCCGAAGCAGAGGGGCGCGAGCAGGAGCCAGAACGAGCAGTCGAAGACGAGCGACCCCCAGTGGGCCACGGTGTCGCCGGGGCCGATGGGATAGCAGCTCTGTGCCCAGAGGAAACGATTCTGCAAAGCGCTGTGCGGCACTTGGACCGGCTTCGGCCGCCCCGAGGAGCCGGAGGTGTGGAGCACGTAGGCGAGGTCCGCCGGCCCCGGACCGGGCGGCGGTGGCGGTGGCGGACCGGACGGCACCCCGTCCGCCGACAGCAGGTCGTCCAGACGCAGCGCGCCGGGGACGAGCTCGGCTCCCGCGGTGTCGGCGAGGACGGCGGCGGGCGCCAGCCGCGCCACGTTCTCGCGGACGGCCGCGGCGGCCTGGCGCACGTCGAAGGGCGCCACGGCGGCCCCCGCGCCGAGGATGCCGACCAGGGCCAGCACCTGCTCCACCGACCGGGTGGAGCACAGCGCCACGGTGTCCCCCGGCCGCACGCCCGCGGCGTGCAGCGCCCGCGCGAAGCGGGCGGCCGCAGTGGCCACCTCCGCGCGGGTGAACCGACGGATCCCGTCGGTCAGGGCCACCTCGTCGGGCCGGTCCGCATTCGCCCCGGCCATCAGGTCCCACACCGTCGTGTCAGGTCTCACGCTGTTGCCTGCGCAGGACGACGAGAACTCCGTGAAATCACCATGACCCCCGTTTCGGGAAGGTGCGGCGGAAAGGAGGAGAAGGAATGTGTCAGGTTGCCGACGCGGTGGATCCGGCGGAATGCGCCGGATCTGTCGCAGTGCTCTCGGTGGGGCCGGAATTCGGCGCACGCAGGTTCCGCACGGCCGGGGACATCAGGACGAGGAAATTGGCGGCGATCTGCCAGCCGACACCGACGGCCAGCACCAGACCGATGCTGGTCGCCTCGGCCAGCGGACCGGCGAGGGCGAGCCCGACCGGTCCGATCGAATAGGCACCGAGGGTCACGTACGACATCACCCTGGACAGGCTGTCCGCCGGGACGTGCTGCTGGATCGTCGTCATCCAGAGGCTGTTGAACACCGCGCTCGACACACCGGCGGCGAGGGCCGCGGCGCACACCGCCCACAGCGGCGCCCGGACCGCCAGGGCCGCCGACGGCGCCGCCCACAGGAAGGTGACCAGGGTGGTCACCACCAGCGGACGGGACGGCCGCCGGCCGAGCAGCACCAGGCCGCCGAGCAGGGAGCCCCCGCCGAACGTGCCGACGATCAGGCCCCAGGCCTCGGGCCCGCCGTAGCTGCGGTCAGCCGAGACGGGGCCGAGCACCAGGTAGGGCGCCCACACGATCAGGTTGAACAGGGTGAACTGGAGCGTGACGGTCCACAGCCAGGTGTGGGCCGAGAAGGTCCGCCAGCCGGCCCGCAGTTCGGCCGGCAGGGAACGTCCGCCGAGGCCCGGCGCCCGGTCGCCGATCCGCAGCAGGAGCAGGGCGCCGATGCTGACCAGGTAGCTGAGGGCGTCCACCAGCAGCACGGCGGCCGCCGAGGTGACCGCGACCATCACGCCCGCGACGGCCGGCCCGCCCACCGCCGCCGCGGACTGGGCCATCCCCAGCAGCGCGTTGGCCTCGGGCAGCCGGTCCTTCGAGGCGATCTGCGGGACCAGACCGTCGAACGAGGGCCGGAACAGGGCCTCGCCCAGCCCGCCGCAGGCGGCGAGGGCGAGCACCGTCCACAGCGGCACCGGGCCGGCCAGGAACAGCACCGCCAGCGTGCCCTGGCTGAGGGCGCGGACGGCGTCGGCGGTCAGCATCACCAGCCGCCGCGGCAGCCGGTCACCGAGGACGCCGCCACCCAGCAGGAACAGCACCATCGGAACGATGCGGGCGGCGAGCACGAGGCTCAGGTCGGTGGGGGACCCACCGTTGTGCAGAACTGCGAAGGAGAGCGCGACGGACGCCATGGACGTGCCGAGGTTGGACGTGACGTGACCGACGAAGAAGACCGAGAAATCACGTTCACGGAAAACCGCGAAACGCTCCCGTGATCTCATCACCGACCGGTCCCGGCCACCACGGGAAATGAATTCTCCGGCGCAGCTGCACGCGCTGACACGAAATCCCCCTTCGCGCGACGGACAAGCAACTTCCGGAACATCGTGAGCTTAGGCACCGCCGGCAACCGAAGTCAATCATGATCAGCGCGGCGGGCAGAGTCGGAATGGGCTGTTCTTCGCATCTTCCTTGGAATCAGGGGGAAGGTCCCGCCTTCTTTCGGCCACGGCGGTTCCCGCCATTCCGTTTTCCGCCGGCCGGCCCGCCGTCCCCGGGGCCGTTCTGAGCTGGCCGGGAACCATCGGGCCGGTGCGATCCATGGGACGGAAGGGGCCGGGCGGGCGCATCGGCACCGACGAGGCCCCGGGGCGGCGAGGCGAGAGTGTCCGGATCGCGCCCCTCGTCGGCAGCCGGGGCCGCCGGCGCGGCCGCCGAGAGCGGGTGCCCGGGACTCGGCGCCCTACCCGGAGGACCGTCCGACGAGCCGTCAATCCGTCCGCGCGCAGGACGGATCCGCAACCCGGGCACGACTCCGCGTCGGGGCGGTGCACAGGACCGTGCTCCCGGGGCCGTACGGCTCTCCCTCCGCGTGCACGTCAAGCAGCGGCCCGCCCCGGGGTCCCAACTTCCCCGGCGGACAGCGGCGTTAACGGCCGGCGCGGCCGTCGGACGGTGGGTGGCAGCTCTTGAGCGGACGTGGTGGTGGTGCTTCACTGTGCGGATGAGCGGCGAGGCGGAGATGACGGAGCGGTTCGGTGCGAGGCTCAGCAGGCACCGGGTGGACACCGGGGCGCGCTGGCAGAACACCGGGTGGGCACTGGTCGTGGCCGTGCCCACCGGCTGGCTCGGGCTGTGGGCCCTGCTCAGCGCGGACGACGGCCGCCCGGGCGGCGGACGGGCGATCGGCGTGGTGATCGGCCTGTCCCTGGGCGCGCTGTACGTCGCCGTGACGCAGGCGTGGCGCGCGGTGCGGGGCGGGTCGGACGAGTACTTCGAGGTCCGCGAGCACGGCCTCGTCCACGGCTCACGCCGGGGCGCGACGGGCTGGGAGTGGAGCCGGGTGGTGTCGATCACGATGCCCGGCAGCCCGAGGATCCACGGCCTCGCCCGCCGGCTGGGAAACGACTACCGCTGCCGCCTCGCCCTCGACGACGGCACCCGCCTGCACATCGACGGGCACGCCGCGGGGGCCTCCGGCCTGGGCCGCGCGGTGGTGGAGCACTGTCCCGGCGCGCGCCGGCTGCAGGGGGACGAGTGGCAGGAACGGGCGGGCGGCTGGTTCCTCGCCGGGGCGGCGGTGTTCCTGGCGGTGGGCGTCGCACTGGTCGCCTACTTCGTGGGCCACGCCGACGAGGACGCACAGAACGTCAGTGAGGGCATGACCATCGCAGTCGGGCTGGGCCTGCCCGTGTGCCTGATCGGCGTTATCACCTGCGTCGTGCTGTACGCCCGCTACCGGATGTACCGTCCGCGCTGACCCCCGACCCGCAGCCTGACCATCCCGACCCGCGCTCCTGACCGCCGCCCGGCCCGCCTGCCGCCCGTCGCCGGCCCGCAAGCGCCGGTCCGTCAGGAGCGAGTACGGCCCTCGGCGCCGGCGGTGTCCCGCTCACGGGTGACCGCCCTGCGGGCCAGCAGGAGGGACAGCGCCGTGACGCCGGCCCACAGCGGTCCCATGAGGACATGCAGGAGCCCCAGCCAGGCGACATCGCTCCAGCGGTACAGCGCCACCTGCCCGGCCAGGCTCGCGGAGCTCACCAGCGCGATCACCACGGTCGACACCGCGTAGAAGCGGTGCAGTACGCGGTGGGAGCGCCATCCGGGCGGGCCGCCCACCACCCTGTTCGCGACCAGGCCGGCCAGGGGGCGGTCGGCCGCGAGGGACAGCAGGCAGGCCGCCGTCGCCGCGGCCGGGACGGCCATCGGGAGCAGGAAGAACCCCCGTGCCTGACCCGTCCAGAGGGCCACGCCGGCGCACGCCGTGGCCAGCAGGGCGCCGAGGACCGCGTGCGGCACGTACTGCCGGGCCCGCAGCCGCCACCCGAGGAGCACGACGGCGGTCACCGCCGCGGCGACGGAAGCGGCGCGCGGGCCGCCGGTCCCGTTCGCGGCCAGGAACACCAGGGTGGGGCTTCCCGCCACCGCCGCGGCCGTGGCCGCCGTCCTGGCACGCGGTGGGGTCGTCACGCCGGCCCGGCTTCGTCGTCGCGGCGGCGTCGGCCGGTGACTTTCGAGGACGGCAGGCGACCTGCCCTGGAGGTCCCGGTGAGCGTGTCACCGTCGACGGTGACGCTGAAGGTCAGGTCGAGACGAACGGGCCGGGTGACGGACTGCTTCCAGGTCAGCCGGTCACCGTCGAGGACGATGTCCCGGAGCGGCAGGACCTCGCCCCCACCTCGGGCGGTGCCGACCAACTCCCCCTCGTGCGAGCGAAGTTCGACGACGGGTCGGACGCGCCCGATGGGCGTGGCGATGGTCAGCTCCCAAACGCCCTGGACTCGGGTGGACATGGAATGCCCCTTTCTCACTGGTCGGGTGCGCACAGCTGCGGAGCGTTCAGAGGACGGCGGGCGCGGGACCGCCGGGGCGCCAGGTGGTGCCGCGCCGCTCGTGGGCGAACAACTCCTCGACGGCGTGGGCGATCCGCGGGCCCACCTCGCGTTCCAGCAGGTACAGGCCGAGGTCGAGTCCGGAGGTGACCCCGGCGGCCGTGACCAGGTCGCCGTCGTCGACCACGCGGGCGCGCACGGCGTGGACACCGGTCGCGTCGAGGAGGTCCAGGCCCAGGTGGTGGGTGGTCGCGTGGCGGTCCTGGAGCAGGCCGGCCATGGCCAGGACGAGCGCGCCGCCGCAGACCGTCGCCACGGTGACCCGCGCGTCCTCCATGGCGGCCTTGAGCAGCGCCGGCAGTTCGGTGTCCAGCGTACGTGCCAGCCGGGCCACAACGGTGTCCTGCCGCTGCGCGTCGTCATCGGGGTCCGCGCCGTCGTCGGGATCGCCGAGGCGCCCGGAAGCGCCGGGCACGAGGACGACACCGGGACGACACGGGTCGAGGAGGCCCGTGGTGCGCAGCGACAGGCCGCCGGTTCCGCTGACCACCTCCCGCGGGCCCTCCGCGCTGACCAGCTCCACGCCGACCGCGCCCCCGGAGGCGGTTGCGCCGGCGTGGAGGACTTCGAACGGTGCGATGGCGTCGAGCGGGTCGAATCCGTCGAACAGCACGATCTGGACGTGCACCTGAGCGCCTTTCATCGGGCGGGAAGCCGGTGGTCACCGGCTTCGCCTCGATGCTAGGAGCGGGTGAACACGGCGCAGAGGGGCCCGAGTGACACATTCCGACGGGATCTCGCCAGGGGCGCGCGCCGCCGCCCGGAGCTGCTCCCCGACCGCGCCCGGGCACCGCGTCGGTGCGGCGGCCGCGTGCCCGTCAGCCGCGCTCGCGGCTGCGGAAGGCGGCGCGGTAGCTGTGGGGAGTGGTCCCGGCAACCCGCTTGAAGCGCTCGCGGAAGGCGGTCGGGGAACCGAACCCGGCCTGGCCCGCTATCCGCTCGACGGTGTGGTCGGTGTTCTCCAGCAGGAACTGCGCCCGCCGGATCCGCGCCCGCAGCAGCCACTGCAGCGGCGTGGTGCCGGTCTGTTCCCGGAACCTCCGGCTGAAGGTGCGCCCGCTCATGCCGCTGCGCCGGGCCATGAGGTCGAGCGTCAGCTCCTCGTCGAGGTGGTCCTCCAGCCAGGCGAGCACCGGTTCGAGCGTGGAGCCGCGCGGGACCGGCGGCTGGGGATGGACGATGAACTGTGCCTGGCCCCCTTCGCGTTCCAGTGGGGCGACGGCCAGCCGGGCCGCATCGGCGGCCACCGCGGAGCCGAAGTCGCGGCGGACCATGTGCAGGCACAGGTCGAGACCTGCCGAGGCGCCTGCGGAGGTGAGCAGTTGCCCGTTGTCGACGTAGAGGACGTCGGGGCGCACCTCGACGGCAGGGAAGCGCCGGGCCAGTTCGGCGGCGGCGACCCAGTGGGTGGTCGCCGTCAGTCCGTCGAGCAGTCCGGTCAGGGCGAGGTCGAAGGCGCCGGCGCAGATCGAGGCGATCCTGGTGCCCCGGGCCGCCGCTGCGCGCAGCGCCTCCAGCACCTCCCCGTCCGGCGCGGGCGCGTCCTGGGCACGGCCGGGAACGATCACGGTGTCGGCGTCGGCCAGCCCCTCCAGACCCCAGGGGGCGGTGATCACGAATCCCGCGGCCGGGATCTGCGCCCCGGGTCCGCACACGCGGACCCGGTAGGGGTGGCGGCCGTCCGGCAGCCGGGCCCGGGTGAACACCTCCAGGGGCGTGGCGAGGTCGAACGGGATGACCTGGTCGAGTGCCAGGACCGCGACGGTGTGCACGACGACTCCTCAACTACGGACGGGGCCACGACGGTTCCCCTTGTTCTGCGGTGCGCGACGGCGTGGTCAAAGGATCGGCCGGATCAGGGCCGAGGGGAACCGGATAATCATTGGATCTGCGCGAGCGGTCCATGTTTTCGTGGCGGAGCGCCGGAACTCCCGGCATTTCCCCGACTTCTGAGAGACAGTCCCATGCGCTCCACCACCAACGCCCGCGTCGCCGTCGTCGGCGCCGGCCTCGGGGGCCTCACCTGTGCCCGCGTGCTGCACCGTCACGGCCGGTCGGTCACCGTCTTCGAACGCGAGGACTCCCCCGACGCCCGCCCCCAGGGCGGTAGCCTCGACATCCATTCCGCCACCGGGCAGGCGGCCCTGCGAGCGGCGGGTCTGCTCGACGGGTTCCGTGCTCTGGCCCGCCCGGAAAGCCAGGAGTGGCGCATCCTCGACCCCGCCACCGCCGCTGTCCTCCCCGTCCCGGGACCGCCCCGCCACGACGACGACAGCCCCGAGATCGACCGGGGCCGACTGCGCTCCCTCCTCCTGGACTCCCTCCCGGAGGGCACCGTCCGCTGGGGCCGCGCCGTGACCGCCGTCAGCCCGCTCGGGGACGGCACCTGGCGACTGCGGTTCGAGGACGGGAGCACGGAGGAGGCCGACCTGGTGATCGGCGCCGACGGTGCCTGGTCACGCGTCCGCCCGTCGGTGTCCGGGGCCACGCCCGCCTACAGCGGCGTCACCTTCATCGAGACCGGCTTCGCCGACTGCGACACCCGCCACCCGGAGCTGGCCGCGCTGGTCGGCGACGGCACCATGCTGGCGACCGCCGGCGGCCGGGCCCTGCTGGCCCAGCGCAACGGCGAAGGCCACGTCCGCGTCTACATCGCCTTCCGCGCCCCGCAGGACTGGCAGGTGGCGGCGGGTGTGTCGCTCGACGACGTCGAAGCCGTACGCGCGTACCTGGTGGACCTGCTCGACGGCTGGGCCGGGAGCCTGCTCGACTTCGTACGCCACAGCGAGGGCGGATTCATCGCCCGGCCCGTGTTCGTCCTGCCCGTCCCGCACACCTGGGAGCAGGTGCCCGGCATCACCCTGCTGGGCGACGCCGCGCACCTGATGCCGCCCGTGGGCCTCGGCGCGAACCTCGCGATGCTGGACGGCAGCGACCTGGCCCACGCCCTCCTCGCCGGGACGAGTGTCGAGGACGCGGTCCGGGCCTACGAGAGCACCATGCTTCCCCGCTCGGCCCAGGCCGCCCAGGACTGCGCCGAGGCACTGGAGGACATCCTCGCGCCGGGGGCTGCCTGATCGGTCGGCGGTACACGGCCATGCCACCGGACGACGATCGGCCGAGGTGAACCGGCGGAACCGCGCACGGGTGTCCAGACGGCGGTCGGCGGGATGATCGATCCGGGACGGAGCGGAGGGCTGACGGCGCACCGTGCGTGCTAGAACCTTCGACGGCGGTGAACGCTCACCCGCGGCCACCGCCGTCAGCACCGTGCATCCACCGGCCGCTCCTCCACCGAAGGGGAACCATGTCCGTCGCACGAACCGCACGTTCCGTCAGGTCCGCCCTGCTCGCGGCCCTCGCCGCGCTGGCGCTGCTGCTCCCGGGCGCGGCCGCCACCACGCCGGCCTCCGCCGCCACGGCCACCATCACCGGTCTGGACGGCGTCTGGGCCTGTGACGTCCCGGCCGGCTACGTCTACGACCAGGTGTCCATGAACCGCAGCTGCAGCGGCGGCGGCTCGTGGAACTCGCCGCAGTTCCACCTGCGCACGCCCGTCGACGGGCTGACCGCGTGCACCAGCACGCCGGCCTTCGTCTACGACTCCATCTCCTGGGGCTACGCGTGCAGCCAGCAGTCCGGCGTGATCTCCAACGCCTACCACCTGCGCACCCCGTACGACGGCCTGACCGCCTGTGTGGGCACGCCCGCCTTCACCTACGACTTCGTCGGCCGCAGCACCTCCTGCAGCCTGTCGTACGGAAGCGGCGTACCCTCCACCACCTTCCACCTCCGCACGCCGGTCAACGGCATGTGGGCGTGCGACGTCCCCCGCGGCTGGACCTACAGCGCCACCACCTCGAACCTGGACTGCGCCTCCGTCCAAGGCGTGCCGACCACCAAGTTCCTCCTGGTCGGCTGAGTCCGCGCGGAACCCCGTGGAACGGGTGGGCGCCCCGGCTGCGGCCGGGGCGCCCACCCTCCCGCCCCGCTGTGGACGGCTGCTCCGCGAACGGGGGTTACCAGCCGGGCCAGGGGAGGTTCCAGCCGCCGAGGCCGTTGTCGGGAGCGACGGTCTTCTCCTTGGTGTTCACGACCGTGACGACGTCGCCGATCAGCGAGCTGTTGAAGAAGGACCCCGCGGGGGACGTGTCGCTGCCACCCTCCACGTCCTTGAGCGAGACGCAGCCGTGGCTCGTGTTGGCCTTGCCGAACGGGTCGCCCTTGTACCAGTAGTTCCCGTGGAGGTAGGTGCCGCTCCTCGTCAGCCGCATCGCGTGCGGGGCGGCGGGGATGTCGTACTCGTCGCCCAGGCCGACGGTCTGGGAGTTCATGTGGGTCACCTTCTCCTTGGACATGATGACCATGGTCCCGCCCCAGGAGGGGTGCTTGTCGTCGCCGAGGGTGGCGGGCACGGTGGTGGACTTGCCGTCCCGCACGATCGTCATCCGGTGCGTGGCGGCGTCCGCGGTGGAGACCTGGGACCGGCCGATGGTGAACGGTTCGTCCTTGTCGATGTCGCCCCACACACCGGGGGCGACCTCGACGTTCTTCAGCCGGTAGTGGATGGTGACCTTGGTGTTCGGCTTCCAGTAGTCCGCCGGGCGGAAGTCGAGCCTGTCGTCGCCGAACCAGTGGCCCTTCACCTCCGTCCCGTTGTCCGTCTCGAAGGTGATGGCCTTGGCGACGGCGTCCTTGTTCACGATCCCGCTGCTGAAGTCCACCTTGACGATCATGCCCACGCCGTAGGTCTGGCCGTCGGCGATGTTGTCGTTCGTGGACACCTTCTTGCCGGGCGAAGCGGTGGTGAAGGCGCTGGTGGCCGCGGCGACCAGGCCCTCGGGGTCCTTCGCCTGGGCGTTCACCGTGTACGCCGCGCCGGGGGCGAGCGCGGCGGCGGGCTTCCAGCCGGTGCCGTCCGCCGTGATCGAGCCCTGGACGGGCTTGCCGTCCTTGTCGGTCACGTCGACGGCGGTGAGCTTGCCGTGGGACACCGACACCTGGAGCGCGGTCGGTGCGACTCCCCGGGCCCCGTCCTTCGGCTCCACGTCCAGCACGGCGGCCGACGTCCTCGGCGCGGCCGTGGCCGCCGTCCCGCCGGGGGCGCCGGACGTGGCGGAGGCGGCGGAGGTGGCGGGGCCGGCGGCGCCGGCGCCCTTGTCCTTGCCGTCGCCGTCGCCGCAGGCCGCGGACATCAGCAGGACCCCGCCCACCGCCAGTGCCACCGCACCGCGGTGGAATCGGTCGTTGGCGCGTATCGCGGCCCGGGCCGCCCGAACAGTGCTCACAGTTGTTCCCTTCAGGTGTTCGGCGTCAGCTTGTGCGCCGGTTCGTCCCAGCCGCAACGGTGGACCGGCGATCTGGGACGCGGGGACGCCTCTACCCTGTTTGAGCTGGGAAGACGTAACCTTCCTGGGACGCGCCGTCAGGGGCTCGGGACGGCGCGGCCGGTGCTGCCGGCGACCTCGGGGGAAGCGCGGGGCGGTCTGCGGCGTGCGCGGTTCGCGAGCGGGTGGAGGATCAGTGTCAGAGGGGACCGGGGAGTTGGGGGAGGCGCAGGAGATCGGACGGCTGCTCCAGGAACTGAAGAGCCGTTCGGGTCTCAGTTACGGCGCGCTGGCGAAGCGGCTGCACGTGAGCACGTCGGCGTTGCACCGCTACTGCACCGGCGACGTGATGCCGGTGGAATTCGATCCGCTGGAGCGCCTCGCGCGGTTGTGCCGGGCGACACCGGAGGAGCGCGCCGAGCTCTACCGGCTGTGGATCGCCGCCCACACGACGCGGGGGAACCGGCAGACGTCCGCACCCGCGCCCGCGCCGAAGGCCCCGCCGGCATCGGAAGCGGAAGCGGCACCGGTTCCGGCTCCGGGCCCGGTTCCCGAACCGGACCCGGAGCCGGAACCGGAACCGGACCCGGAGCCGGTCGCGGGAATCGTCGTGGAGGAGGACGGGGCGGCCGCCCCCGCGAGCGCCCCCGCGAGCGCCCCCGCCGTGCCGTCCTGGCGGGGCGTACGCCGGGGCGTACTCGCCGGCGTGACGGCCGCCGCGGTGCTCGCCACCCTCGGGGCCGTCGCCACCGGGCTCAAGCCCCACGCCGGTGGCGACCCCGCGTCCGCCCCGGCCCCGGCGGCGGGCGCCGGACCGACCGGCGCCGTGGACCGGGGTGCGAGCGCCCCGATCACCGTCACGGTCCGCCCGGACGGCCGGGACGCCGAGTGCGACCAGTACGTGGTCGACCGCCCGCCGTCGGAAGTCCCCCGCCCGCCCGCGGTGGCGGACGTCCCCGGCTGGGCGGCCGAGACCGGCGCGGTCGTCGGCCACTACCAGTCGATCGAGCTCACCGTCCAGGGCACCGGCAGCGAGACCGTCGTGCTGACCGCGCTCAACGTCCGCATCGCCCGGATCGCGGCCCCGCTGGCCTGGAACGCCTACTCCATGGGCGAGGGCTGCGGCGGCGGAGTCGACCTCCACTCGTTCGACCTCGACCTGGACTCGGCCCGCCCCCGGCCGGTCGTGACCGACGGCAGCACCGGCCTGCCGGTCAAGGTGAGCGAGCGGGATCCGGAGGTCATCGAGGTCACCGCCGTGACCACCTCCCACGACGTCAGCTGGTACCTGGAGCTGGAGTGGTCCAGCGGCAACCGGACGGGCACCCTGCCGATCGGCGTCCGTGACGGCGTGCCGTTCCGCATCAGCGCGGTCAAGGGCCGGCCGCTGTTCAGCTATCCGGTCGGCGGGAAGGCCTGGGAGCCGAGCCCCTTCCAGAAGTGACGGGACGACCTCGCCGACGTCAACGACGCGGGCTCGCCCGTCAGCCGGACGAACGAACGGTCCGGAGCCCGTAGCGAGAACGGTCAGGCGCTGTGGCCGGTGCGGGTGAGCATGGCGGCGAGGTGCCGGATCGCGGCTTCGGCGTCGGCGAGTTCGTCACCGGCGGGCAGAACGGCCCCGAAGGTGCGGTCGTCGGGAGCGTCCAGGGCGCGCCAGTGGAGAACCGGTGCGAGGTGGCTGCTGGCGTCGGCGAGGAACCAGGCGAGGGGGCCGTGGGTACGGGCGACGGTCACGGCGACGGCCGCGAGGGCCTCGCGCAGCGCGGCGAGCCGCTCGATCCTCGGCAGCGCCTCGTGTGCCCCGGCGGGGCCGACGGCGTCCGCCAGGGCCGCGGCGGTCTGCCGGACCAGGTCCGAGTCGGCGGGGCGGAGCTCCCACACCCCGTCGCCGAGCTGGAGTTCCGCCTCGTGAACGACCTGAGCGACCGCTTCGAACATGCCCATGACGGTGAGCCTATCCGGGCACGGTCCGAAGGCGGCGCCCGGCAGGCGGGGCGGTCGGGGGCGGGACCGTCGCTGTCCCCTACGCGCCACCGCGGACGGCCCACACCGTCCGGGTCCGGGATCATCGCTGCCCCCCTTCCGGCCCGCCTCGGCCGGATCCGTGTAGGGGCGAGCGCGGGGGGTAGGAGCGGGGCGTACCGGGTTCCGCCACCGCGGCGGACCGGATGCCCGTCGGCTGTCGCCGCACTGTCCCCCGCCCGTCCGCGCGGGTTCGATGCCCCGGCCCACCTCTGACGGTGGAGCCTTCGGTGGGCTTGGCTTGGAGCAGTGCCGTGACCACGTACCACTACCGCGCAGACGTGCATGCGGAGCCGGACCTGAGGATCGAGACCAGTCGCGTGGGCAACGCCGTGGTGTGCTCGCTGGCCGGTGACCTGCACATGGACAACGAGGAGCTGGTCCGCGACGCCCTGGCCCGGGCGCTCGACCAGGCGCCGAACCTGCTCGCCGTGGAGATGTCCGCCGTCACCCTGCTCACCCTCAGCGGTCTGAACGCCCTGCTCACCGCCCGCCGCCGGGCGAACACCAGAAGGGTGTCTCTGGTTCTGGCGGCACCCGGCCCGACGGCGCGGCGCCTTCTGCGGATCACCGGGACCGATCTCGTCCTCCCCGTCTACCCGTCCCTGGAACGGGCGGTGCGCCACCGGAGACCGTCACCCACGGTGTAAGTCGCCTCCGGCCGGGCACACGTCTGGGTCGGACCCCGACCCGGATTCCTGTACGGACGTTCTCATGCCCACACCACTGGCCGCCCCGGCCTTCCGCGACCGGCTGGACTTCCCGACGGGCAGCGCACGGTGCGCGCGCCGCGGCCTCGCGTTCATCCGGACGACGATGGCGCTCTGGCGGACCGATGCCGACAGCAGGGCCGTCGACGACGCGCTGCTGGTGACGGCCGAACTGCTCTCCAACGCCGCCCACCACGCCGGCGGCCCCCTCGCCCTGGACGTACGGCTCGACCCCGACCGCCGGACCCTGCGGATCGCCGTCACCGACGCCCTGTCCGCCCCACCCCGGATCGCGGCTTCACGCCCGGCGGATCAACCCCACGGCCGCGGCCTGCGCATCATCGACCGGCTCGCCACCGCCTGGGGCACCTCCCCCGCCGGAGCGGGCAAGACCGTCTGGGCCGAGCTCAGACTTCCCCCGGCCGACAACCACCAGCCGCCCCGGGCGTGAGCGGCCACCGTCGGGTCGCTACGCGGGGCCCGGGGGCAGGTGGACGGTCATGATCAGCTGGCAGGTGCCGGTGCCCGTGCCGCGGTAGGCGTGGGGGTGGGCCCCGGCGGCCACCTCCTCGGGCATACCCGGACCTTCGGTCGCTTCAGTCGCTGCTCCCGCGACCACGACCACGGGTGCGGCCGTTCCGCGCACAACCGGCTGGTCCCCCTGAACGCCTCGGCTCCGACTGAGAACACGACCGCGCGCGACCTGTCGGCCACCCGCCGAGCACGACATGCGTCCTCGCCGTCGCCGCGCCTAGCCGCTCCTGCCGGCCGCCGCCGATTCAGTGGCGTCGGCTCCGCGCGTCGCCCCGGCGATGTACGCGGGGTACACCCCGGGGCCAACGGCCTGGGGGCAGAGGTGACTCCCGCCGGCCGACGCGACGGGTCATGGTCCGTTCCTAGATTCGTGGCCATGATGAATGCGCCGATGATCGACGTCCGCGAGGCGACGAAGACATACGATGACGGGCCGCCCGCGCCGGCCGGGGTGACCTTGTCCGTGGCGTCCGGTGATCGTGTGGCGACCCTCGGCCATTCCGGCAGTGGGAAGTCCGCGCTGCTGAACCGGATCGCCGGGTTCTTCCAGTTCTTCGACCTGCTCGACGATCTGACCGTGTCGGACAACGTCATGATTCCGGCACCGGCTGGGATCGGCGAGGCGAAGCGCCGGCCCGTCGAGCTGCTCGGCTCGCTGGGCATCGGGCGCCATGTCAAGGCCCATCCGCAGCGGCTGTCCGGTGGACAGCGGCAGCGGGCGGCGGTGGCCAGGGCCCTGATGAACAAGCCGGCGTTGCTGCCGGCCGACGAGCCCACCGGCGCGAAGGCCGCGGCCGCTTCGACGTTCCCGCTGCTGCTTCGCCGGGCGGCCACGGTCCTCACCGTGCTCGGGCTGGCGATGATTCCCTGGCTGGTCTTCCTGCACACCGGGCTGTCGGCCACCGCTCAGGCCTCGCACTGGGCCTGGACGTGGACGGGTCTGGACAGCTTTGAGGCGCTCGGCCTGCTCTCCACCGGACTGCTCCTCAGGCGCGGCGACGGCCGGGCCTGCCTGACCTCCGCCGCGACCTCGGCCGTGCTGCTGGTCGACGCGTGGCTCGACACCATGACGGCTGCCCCGGGTTCGGACTTCAAGCTGGCGGTGCTGATGGCGGTCTTCGCCGAGTTGCCGCTGGCGGTGGCCTGCGGGGTTCTCGCGACCAGGACCTTCCCTCGGCCGGGCCGCTGAGCGGAAGAGCTCGTGACGTGATCGGCGCTTGCGATCCGGTCCGTTTCGGGAAGTCCCCGGCCTGCTGCAACGGCGGTCCACGGGCAGTTCGTTCGGCCCGCTCGGGTCGACTGCCGACGAAGTCGGCGCGCCGGCGCAAGCAGATTGCACACCAACACAACTGATGGACCATCAGTGACACTTCGATGGCCACATGGGATGTTCCGGGAGGAACTATGAGGAATTCGCGGGCATTGATCGGCGCGGGCGCTGCCGCCGCCGTCGCCACCTGGTGGTTCACCGACTCCGCGCCGTACCCGTACTCTCAGCGCTGGCTGCTCGACCTGCCGCTGCCGTTCCTGACTCTGAAGCGCCTGGACCATGTGCTGCAAGCCCGGGAGGGCGAGAGGATCCTGGAGATCGGCCCCGGAACCGGCCTGCAGTCGCTGCACGTCGCACCGCAGCTGGGCCCGGACGGCCGGCTGGACATCGTGGACATCCAGCAGGAGATGCTCGACCACGTGGGCCGCCGGGCCAAGGAACAGGGCGTCGACAACATCGTGCCGAGCTGCACCGACGCACATGAACTTCCTTTTGCGGATGGCTCGTTCGATGCGGCTTACCTGGTGACGGCGCTGGGCGAGATCCCGGATCCGGCGCGTACGCTGGCCGAGCTGCGCCGGGTGCTGAAGCCGTTCGGGCGGCTGGTGGTCGGCGAGTTCTTCGACCGGCATCAGATCCGGCCGTCCTCGCTGATCAGCCTGGCGGAGGGAGCCGGGCTGCGGGTTGCCCGGCTGTACGGTCCGCCGTTCGCGTACTACGCCGTGCTGCGTCCGATCGACGCCTGACACCGCTCGGGCGGTTCCCGCCCGGCCGAACCGTAGACCGAACGACCGTAGCCGTAGCCGTAGCCGTAGCCGCAGCGGCTCACACCGAGATCGTCCAGGATCCGGGGGCGGGGCGCGCTACCGGCGGAGCGCGGAGATCAGGCCGCCGGGCCCTTCCTCGCGTTGGGGCGGGGTGGTGACGGGGCGGCCGTAGGCGGCGGCGCGTTCGCGGATGGTGTGGGAGCTGGCGTCCCAGCCGTGGCCGGCCAGCCAGTGGACCGGGTCGTCGGGCATCTCCGAGACCCACAGGGAGGCCGCCGAGCCCGGTGCGGCGTCCGTGGCGAACCGCTCGATGACACCGCGCGAGCCCAGCGTCAGCCCCATCCGGCTGCCCGGCGCCGACTGCGCGCCGATCCGGGCGAGCAGCAGTTCCACCGCGTCCTCGGGCAGGTAGATCAGCAGTCCTTCGGCGATCCACGCGGTCGGCACCGACGGGTCGTGCCCGGCGGCGGCCAGCGCGGCCGGCCAGTCCTCGCGCAGGTCGACCGGGACGGTGATCCGCTCGCAGCGTGCGACGGCCCGTTCCTGGCGCAGCACCGAGGCCTTGAAGTCCAGTGGCGCGGCGGTGTCGACCTCGAACACCCGGGTGCCCTCGGGCCAGTCCATCCGGAAGGCCCGGCTGTCCATGCCGGCGCCGAGCAGCACGACCTGCCGGACCCCGGCCGCGCAGGCCTGCTGCAGCAGGTCGTCGAGGAACTTCGTCCTGATGACGATGGAGAACGACACGGCCAGCCGCCGGCGGCGCGCGGCCTCGTCGTCGGGCAGCTGCGGCGAGGAGGGCCACAGACCGCCGGCGGCGGCGAAGGCCCGTGCCAGTGGGTCGTGGAACAGCGCGTTCTCGCGCTCGGTCTCCAGCGCCCGCACCCTGGCCACTCCCACCGCCGTGGCCCACACACCCGACGGCTGCACCCGCTCCTGCTCATCAGTCACCGCGTCAGCCTAGGCGACCGGCTGTAAGGGCCCGATGAGGGGAGGTGCGTGCGCGGCCCTCGGCACGGTCCTCAGGCGAGGCCGCGGCGCCTAAGCCGCCCGGCAGCGGCAGCGGCAGCGGGTCACTGGCACCGCTGAAGGGCCAGGCGGTACACGGTGGTGATCCTGCCGTCCGTCGAGTCCATCTCCATGAAGCTGGTGGCGCTCGGGCTCGACGTGCCCTGGTCGACCTGCAGTTCGGTGGTGATGTCGAGGCTGCGCTCCTCCCCGCAGGGGGCGAAGACCAGGGCGGCGACGGGCACGGTGTCGGTCGTCCGCCAGTTGTTGTTGAACGGGCCCTTGAAGTGGTGGTTCGAGGTGGTGGTGCGGGGGTCGCCCTGGAAGCGGTAACCGGCCCGCTGGGTCGCGGACGCGCCCGGCGCGAGCGACGCGAAGCCGCTGTAGCCGGCGGACACGACCGCGTAGGTGTAGCCGCCGGGAGCGTGCACGCGCAGGCTGAGCCGACAGTCCTTCCGTGCGTCGGTCGGGGACGTCCCGGGCCCGATCTGGGCGAGGTAGTTGCTGTAGGTGACGGTGAAGGCGGTGCCGTCGGGGGAGACGGCCACGGCCGACGTCCCGGCCGGGCAGCCGGTGCCGTTGGCCGTCACGCTGTCGATGACGATCCGGTCCTGCGGCGGGGGCGGCGGCAGCGGCAGGCTTTCGGCGAAGGCCGGTGAGCCGAACAGTGACGTGGCGACACTCGTCGCGGCCAGCACGCGGAGCAGCATGGGCTTCCCTTCCATCGTCCACGGATCCGGGCCAGGCGTTCGCTGTGCGCGCCCGGGCCCCGGATTTCACCTGGGCATCGCACCACACGCCGGGCCGTCGGAGCACAGAACGTGACGGCACAGTCGCTCGAACGGCCCGTCGGGAGTGGAGTTCCCGTCCACCCGCCCAACTCGGCGGGGCATGGCCCTCATCGCCGGGCGCGGGCGCCGGGCGGCTCGACCAGGCGGTCGCCGTAGAGCCGGGTGCCGGCCTGCTTGACGTGCCGCAGCACGGGTGAGACCTCCATGCTCTGCAGTCCGGCGAGGGAGCCGATGCGCTCCGAGGTGAACTCGAACAGTTCGTCGAGGTCCCGGCAGTGGGCGACGGCGTGGAGGTTCCAGGGCCCGGAGATGGCCGCGGCGAAGGCGATCTCGGGTTCCCGCGCGAGCGCGCGGCCCGCGCTCTTCACCGCCGACGGGTGCACGCGCAGCCACAGGTTCGCGCGGGCGTGGTAGCCCAGGGCCGCCGCGGCGATCTCGACGTCGATGTGCACGGCGCGGTGCCGGATGAGGGTGTCGAGGCGTCGGGAGACGCGCCCGGGGGTGAGGCCGGCGGCGGTGGCGAGGTCGACGAGACCGGCGCGGCCGTCCGCGGCGAGCGCGTCGAGCAGCTTCTCGTCCTCGGCGGTGAGGCGCAGCGGTTCGCGGGCGACGACCGGGGACTCGCTGAACGGGGGCCCGTCGCTGCCCAGCGCCGCTTCCTCCTCGGGGGTCAGGGTGCCCTGCAGGGCGGACCAGTAGTGGCCGCGGCCACCGAGGAACTGACGGAGCATCGCGAAGGCGTTGATGTCGATCACCGCGGCCGTCCGGGGCAGCCGCTGTCCCAGGAGGTCCTCGCGCTGCTCCCGCGTCCGGGACTGCGTGGCGCAGATGATCTCGCAGCCCGCCGCGCTCAGGGCCACCCAGTTGACGTCGTCGCGTTCGGCGAGCGCGTCGGCGATCGCCGAACCGCTGCCGGGGCGGCAGCGCAGTCGCACCAGCCACCTGCTCTGCCCCAGGGCGCCCGGGTTGACCACGCCGGCGACGCGGATGA
Source organism: Kitasatospora sp. NPDC101108 (assembly GCF_055584725.1). Lineage (NCBI taxonomy): Bacteria > Bacillati > Actinomycetota > Actinomycetes > Kitasatosporales > Streptomycetaceae > Kitasatospora > Kitasatospora sp. NPDC101108. The sequence continues at coordinate 86,744 of NZ_JBVJLM010000017.1, read as the reverse complement.
CTCCGTCGGCGCGCAGTCGGCGGTACCGGCGGTTGACGGCGCCCTCGGTCAGGCCGAGGGCGGAGGCGATCGCGGCGAACGAGGCCCGCGGGGCGATCTGCAGGGCCCGGATGATTCGCACATCGTCGGGGTGCAGCGCAGCGGATTCCGCCATCGGGGCCCTCACCATGGCGGCAATCCTACAAACCGGCGCCCGTGGCTCGCCCGCGGTGCGGTACGGACGGAACACTCGGGGCAACGCGACGCGACGCGACGCGACTCGACGCGACGCAACTCGACGCGACGCAACTCGACGCGACGCGACGCAACTCGACGCGATCCGACGCGACGCGACCCGACGCAACTCGACGCGCCCCGACGCCGGAAGAACGGAGATGACGCCGGATGTCATCGACTGCCACCGAACAGCACCCCCCGACGGCCCTCATCGTCGGAGCCTCGCGCGGCCTCGGCCACGCGATGGCGGCGGAGCTCCTCGACCGGGGATGGCACGTCGTCGGCACGGTCCGCGACACCACCGCCCGAACGCCGCTGCACGACCTCGCGGACCGCGCCGACGGACGGGTGACCGTCGAACACCTGGACATCAACGACTCCGGCCGCCTCCCCCGGCTGCGCGAACGCCTGGCGCACCGCCGGCTCGACGTCCTCTTCGTCAACGCGGGCACCACCAACGACCAGCGGACGCCCATCGGCGCGGTCACCACGGCCGACTTCGTCGACGTGATGGTCACCAACGCGCTCAGCCCGATGCGCGTCATCGAGGCCCTGGAAGACCTGGTGCCCCCGGCGGGACTCATCGGGGCGATGTCCTCCGGCCAGGGCAGCATCACGAACAACACCGCCGGCGGCCGCGAGGTCTACCGGGCGAGCAAAGCCGCCCTGAACATGCTCCTGCGGAGCTTCGCCGCCCGGCAGGGCGAGACCCGGCGCTCCTTCGTCCTGCTGGCACCGGGCTGGATCCGCACCGCCCTCGGCGGGCCGGACGCGCCGTTCACCATCGAGGAGACCGTCCCCCTCCTGGTCGATGTCCTGCTCTCCCGCCTCGGCACCCCCGGTCTCGCCTACCTGGACCGCTTCGGCCGGACCATCCCCTGGTAGACCACGGTGGAGCGCGAGCGCGACCCCGCCGAACCCGAGGCGCGCCACGGCTGAACCCGGCCGGAACGACCACCCCGCGGCGCGTCGGCCCCGAGGCGCTGCCCCTCGCTCCCGCCCGATGTCGGCGGGAGCGACGACAATCCGCCCGTGACGAACGACGCCGCCCGCCCTCCCGAGGCCCTGCCCGGTCCCGCCGAAGTTCTCGCCCGGACGCCCTGGAGCGGTCTGCGGCATGCGATGGGACCGGCAGCGGATGTGCCCGTGAACCTGGCCGCGCTGCTGGACCCGGACCGGCAGCGGCGCACCGGCGCCCTCGCCTTCCTGAGCCACGTGGTGCACCACCAGAACACGCTGTACGAGGCGACGGCGCCCGCCGCGGTGTACGTGGCCGGGATCCTGTCCGACTCGCGCACCACGCGGCCGATCGACCTGGGACGTCATGACCCGGCGGGGCCGATGCGGGCCGCGCTCCTGCGATGGCTCGGTTCGGTGGCGACCGAGGCCGGCGACTCAGCCGCGGAGGCGTCCCGTCGGCACGGGTTCCCGCCCGAGGAGTATCCGCCCTTCGTCGAGACGAACCGGTTGCTGCCGCAGCTGTTCGGCGCCGTCCGCGCCTGCCTGCGGGATCCGGACGTGACGGTCCGGGAGGCCGCCGTCGCCGCGTGCGTCCCCCTCGTCGACGACGCGCGCCTGCGGGGGCACCGGGAGGAGCTGATCCCCTTGGTCCGGGAGGTTCTCGGAGCGAGCGCCTCCTGCCAGTACCGGGAGCAGGCGATCGACGCCTTGGAGGAGTGGGGCGAGGACACCGCCGGCATCGTCGGCCGGGATCCCTGGGCGTTCATCGACGCCGACGTCACCCCTTGCTCCCCCGGGCCGGCTCGGACCCCCGGCGGATCGGCCGATCAGCCGCCGTTCTAACAGCTCAGCGGTGGGCCCGAGCACGAAGCGCAAGGGCCCGCCGACCGCGGAGACCGTCAACGACCTGGTGGCGAGGGACGCGGAAGCGCCCGGTCCCCCGCTCGGCTGAGCGGGGGGACCGGGCGCTTCCGGCGACGGACGTCCGTCAGGTGGACGGGCGTCCGTCAGGTCACGGAGATCAGACGGTGACCCGTTCGGTCCGCTCCGCCTCGACGGCGGCGTCGGCGGCGATCGCCTCGGTGGCCCGGGTGTTCTCCCGGGGCGTGGGGAGGACGGCCATGATCACGGCGGAGATCACGATGGTCGCCGCCCAGGCCAGGCCGTACTTGCCGACCGGGGTGCCGGACAGCGGCCCGGCGAACCAGTCGCACTTGGTGAAGGCGAGCCCGAACAGCAGCGCCAGGACCCAGGAGACCATCGCCTGCCAGCAGAAACCGCCCACGTACCAGTAGCGGCTGCCCTTGCCGGTGTCCATCAGCGCGGCCGCGTCGTAGCGCACGGCGCGCGTGCGGCGGCGGAACATGTCCACCGCGTAGACGCCGATCCAGGCCGAGAAGGAGACGGCGAGCAGGATCAGGAAGGTGATGAAGGAGCCGAGGAAGCTCTTGGCGACCAGCATCAGCATCAGGCCGCCGACCAGCGAGATCACGGCGTTGATGCTGACGGCCATGGCGCGCGGCAGCTTGACGCCCATGGTCTGCGCGGTGAAGCCGGCCGAGTACATGGAGAGGCTGTTGATCAGCAGCATGCCGACGATCGCGGTCAGCAGGTAGGGCACGGCCAGCCAGGTCGGCAGCAGGTCGCCGAGGAAGGAGACCGGGTCGGCGGCCTGGGCCAGACCGGGCGAGGCCACCGCCATCACGGCGCCCATCAGCACCATCGGCACCATCACCAGGCCGGCGCCGGAGACCGTCACTCCGACGATCTTGCGGCCGGAGGCGGCGTGCGGCAGGTAGCGGGCGAAGTCCGGGCCGGTGGGGACCCAGCTGATGCCGCCGGCGGCGATGGTGCCGATGCCGGCGATCATCATGGCGGTGGTGCCCGCGGGCTTGGCGAAGACCTCGCTCCAGCGCATGGTCGCGACCAGGTAGCCCAGCACCAGGATGCTGAAGACGCCGAAGAGGTACGTCGACCAGGTGTTGCAGACGTTCAGCGCCTTGCGGCCCATGCCGGATACCAGGAAGGTGCAGGCGACGAAGGCGAAGAGCGTGACCACGATCAGCACGGTGTTGCTCTTGATGCCGAAGAGCAGGTCGAGCACGGTCAGCACGGCGTAGGCACCGGTGACCGCGTTGATCGTCTCCCAGCCGAAGCGGGCGATCCAGAGGATCGCGCCCGGGAAGAGGTTGCCCCGCACCCCGAAGGTGGCCCGCGAGAGGGTCGCGCCCGGCGCCCCGCCCCACTTGCCGGAGACCGACAGCACGCCGACCAGGCCGAACGAGACGAGCGCGGCACACGCCGCGACGATCAGGACCTGCCAGAAGTTCAGCTGGTTGAACACCACCAGGGCGGCGCCCATGGTGAGCAGCAGGACGCTGATGTTCGCCGCGACCCAGGTCGGGAAGAGCTCGCGGACTCTGCCCCGGCGCTCGTGGTCTGGGACGGGTTCGATACCGCGGGTCTCTATCGCACCGTCGGTGACGGCGGCGGACGTGTTGTCCATGAGGGTGGCTCCGTGCGTGTGAAGCGGGAGAAAATTCGGGCAAATGACGTATATGCGGAACTCTTCGCGCGTAGCGCGGGAGTTGAGTCATCCTACTTTGTTCAAGATGTGTCCTGATTGATGCGGTTACCGCTATCGGCGGCGGGGCCTTTCGCTGATATGGCCGGGGCGCCTTTCCCCCGGCCGCCGGACGGCCCCCTGGCCCCTGGCCCCCTGGCCCCCGGTACGCCGGCGGCTGATGCCGGAGACCCGCCGCCCCGTCCGGCCCGCACCGCCGACGGCCGCGACATCCGTCGAGCCCGCCGGGCCGCTTCACCGCGGGCGTGAACTGGGCGCGCACCCGCTGCTGCCGTCACTGCGCCCCGCCGCATCGGACGGCGGGGCGCAGCGATGGGGCTCAGCGGTGTCGGCGCGGCGGTGCCGGCACAGCGGTGGGACGCGCAGCGATGGCGGCTCAGCCGCGGGTCCTGCAGGCGGGCTCGTGCCAGGTGGTGCGCACCACCGTGCCGCCCGGGGTGAGGTGTTCGCTGGACCAGGTCCGGCAGCAGCCGCTGCCGCCCGGCCGGGCCGGAGCCGTTGGCCGGGCGGCAACACGGGCCGGAGCAGCGGCGGTGAAGGCGTCCGGGCGGCGGCTGCGGCGGTGGCGCCGGGTGGAAGTCGTCATGCCGAAGGCTCTGCCCACCGGACGCCGGCGCCGAACCCGGCCGCCACCCGTTCGGCCCAACGCGGCGCGTTCACACCTGATGCCGGCCTGGAGTTGGAGGTTTTCCGCGGCCGGGTCGGCAACTCAGCAGCCGGTGGCGTTGTAGTTCCAGAAGGCGGCCCTGGTCTGCGGCCCGGCGATCCCGTCGGGGGTTCCGGCGTTGAAGCCGACGGCGTTCAGGAACTTCTGCAGCGCGGTGATCGTGTTGGGCCCGGGGTCGCCGTCGACCGTACCGGCGTTGTAGCCCCAGGCGTTCAGCATCCGCTGCGCCGCCGCCCAGCTGTTGGAACCCAACTGGCCGTCGACGGTACCGGCGTTGAAGCCCCAGGCGTTCAGGCAGCTCTGCCAGTTCTTGGCCCGGTCGGTGCTCAGGCCGAGGTTGTTCACCGCGAGGACGGTGACGCGCGGGCTGCTGACCGCGGGCTTCGCGGCCTGCTGGGGGGCCGCGACGCTCGCGCCCGCGCCCGCGAGGCTTCCGGCGGCGATCCCGACGACGGCGGCCGCGGTGACGAATGCCCTTGCCAAGGAAGATCGCATGGGTTCCTCTCTCCTGACGGATTCTGGAGGGCTCTGGCGCGAACGCCGTGCCGGCTGCCCGCCCGGCCGCCGCCCGGCTGTCCGTGCCATGCCAAGTCTGGCCTGGACCGGGCAGCCGAAGACAGTACGAATCCGGACTGTCGCCGCCTGGCGCCCGATTCGAGCCAGGTGGCAGGCGCCCGGTCCGCCTGACCCGCAGACCGATGATGGTGTGGCGCTGTCATGAGTGCCCCCGTGGCGTGCGACAGCGGGCCGTACGGGAGGCGTTCGCCGGGCACGGCCGGGGGGCGCGGCAATGTTCGGCACGTGAGGCGTCCACTCCCCCACCGCGGTCTCAACCCGTCAGAACCGCCAGAGAATCGAGCTCGCGGCCGATCGCCTCACGCAGGGGGCCGTGCTCCGGTCCGAGCGCGCTCGCCGGATCTCGCCAGTTCTCCACGGGGTACAGCCACACCGGGCGACGGACGAGGTCCGCGGGCTCCCACTCGAACCGCGGCCACACGTGCGCGTGGAGGTAGCCGTCGGTGTTGCCGAGGATCTCCAGGTTCACCCGCCGGAACTGCGGGTCCGCACGCCGGCAGACCCGTTCCACCGCCTCGCCCAGCCGGTCCATGTCCGCCAGGAAGGCCGTGCGCCTGCCCCTCGGGAGATCGGACAGGCGCTGCACACCGGGCTCGTCCGTCAACAGGACCGAGTACCCCGGCAGGAACTGCACGTCGCCGATCACCGCGAACCCGGCGTCAAGTCGGCGCAGCACGGTGGGGTTCCTGCCCTTCAGGGCGCTGCCGATCCGGTCGTCCCGCCAGTCGTCCACCATGACAGCGCAGCCTACCGGCCGTTCCGCGCGCCTGGCGGGATCGGGCCGTTCGCGAACGGCTCACTGCTGGTCAGGGCCCGGGGCGTCCGGCAGGGGCGGCGGCCGTCCGGCATGCGCTCGCCGCTGGCCTGCCGCCCCGGCGGCGGGCCCGGGCCTGCAGCCCCGGCGTCGCGGAGGGTGGCGGCCGGCCTCGGGTTCAGCGAGCCCGGCTCCCGGCCGGGTGTCGAACTGCGCTGACCGCCGCGGCCGCTGACGCCGTCGCAGGGCAATGCGTCGGACCGGCATATGACGGCTCCGGCCTGTACTCCGACCATGTCGAGCATGCTGGACCTTGCCATCCTCGGGTTCCTGTACGAGGAGCCGCTGCACGGCTACGAACTGCGGACCCGGATCGCCCGGCTGTCAGGGCACGTCAGGGCGGTCAGCCACGGCACGCTGTACCCGACCATCAAGCGGCTGGAGACGGCCGGGCTGCTGACCCGTGAGACGCAGCCCGGCGCGGTGGCCGCCCCCGGCACGTGCTCAGCCTCACCGGGGCCGGCCGGAACGAACTGCTGCGCAACCTGCGGGAGCCCGCCGAACCGTTCCTCACCGACGAGAACCGCTGGTTCGTGCTCCTCGCCTTCCTGCGCCACCTGCCCGACCCCGCCGCCCAGGCGGCCGTGCTGCGCCGTCGCCTCGCCTTCCTCGACGAACCCAGCAGCTACTTCCACGACGGCGACACCCCGCTCAGGGCCGACGACGTCGACGACCCCTTCCGCAAGGGCGTGCTGCTGATCGCCCGGGCCACCTCGCGCACCGAACTGGACTGGCTCCGGACCACGCTCGACGACCTGACAGCAGCAACCGCCGCGGCCGACAGCGGACCGGAGGCCGGGCAGGCGGTCCACGGCTGACGCCGATCGGCGCGCGGTCGCGGGCCGCGTCGAGCACGGCGGGCGGTACGGATCAGCCACAGGCGCATCCGGCAGTGGCTGCGGCCGGCTCGACCGGCTGCTCGGCGCCGCTGGTGCAGCAGGTGCCGGGGGCGCCGTCGGCGCTCCTGCCGAAGGTGTCGGCGTCGGCCTTGACGACGTAGATCTCCCAGGGCTCCTTGCCGGGGCCGTGAACCCAGACCTTGTCCTGGAGGGCGTAGCAGCAGGAGGTGTCGCTCTCCTCGAAGGTGGCGAGGCCGGCGTCCTTGAGGCGGGTGGCGGCGGCGGTGACCTGCTCGGTGCTCTCGACCTCGACGCCGAGGTGGTCCAGGCGGGTGGCCTCGCCGTCCGCGCCCTCGATGAGGACGAGCTTGAGCGGCGGGGTGGCGACGGCGAAGTTCGCGTAGCCGGGGCGGCGCTTGGCGGGTCCGGTGCCGAGCAGCTCGGAGTAGAAGGCGACGGAGCCTTCGAGGTCGGCGACGCGCAGGGCGAGCTGGACGCGGGACATGGCGGTCTCCCAGGATCCGGGGCCTTGATTCGACAGTTGTCGATATGGCCGAGGTTGGCACCCGCATAGATGGCTGTCAACATAGACGCATGTCGAATCTGGAACTGCCGGTGCTCGGCCAGGACGACGCGGCCGCCTGCTGCTCGCCGATGGTCCGCGAGCCGCTGGGCGAGGACGCCGCCGTCGACGTGGCCAGGATGTTCAAGGCGCTCTCGGACCCGGTCCGCCTGCGGCTGCTCTCGCTGATCGCCTCGCACGAGGGCGGGGAGGCCTGCGTCTGCGACCTGACCGGCCCGTTCGACGTGTCCCAGCCGACGATCTCCCACCACCTCAAGGTCCTGCGCGAGGCCGGGCTGGTCGGCTCCGAGCGCCGCGGGACCTGGGTCTACTACTGGGTGCTGCCCGCCGCGCTCGCCAAGCTGTCCACCCTGCTCCAGGCCCCCGCCGGGGAGTCCGGATGACCGCGACGGCCCCGCTCCGCCGCCGGGCCGCCGTCGAGCCGCCGTCGAGTTCGTCGGGACCGGCGCGCTGGTCGCCGTCGTGGTCGACTCCGGCGTCCAGGCCGTCAGGCTCTCCCAGGACGTCGGCGTGCAGCTGCCGGCCGACTCGCTGGCGACCGTGTTAGGCCTCGGCGTGCTGATCCTGCTGCTCGGCCCCGTCTCCGGCGCCCACTTCAACCCGGCCGTGACCCTGGCCGCCTGGTGGACCGGCCGCCGCGGCGGCGGGGGACCCGGGCTGCGGGAGGTCGCGGCCTACGTCCCGGCGAAGCGTCCGCTGACCGCGCCACCCCACTGACCGCGCCGTTCCGTTGACCGCGCCGTCCCCTTGCCGCCCTGAAGATCGAGGATCCCGTCCGTGAGCACTTCCGCCGTCCCCTCAGTGCTGTTCGTCTGTGTGCACAACGCCGGCCGGTCCCAGATGGCCGCCGCCTTCCTCACCCGCCTCGGCGGCGACCGGGTCCAGGTCCGCTCCGCCGGCTCCGCCCCGGCCGGGACCGTGAACCCGGCGGTCGTCGAAGCCCTGGCCGAGGTGGGGATCGACATCTCAGCCGAGATCCCGAAGGTCCTCACCGTCGAGGCGGTCCAGGCCTCCGACGTGGTGATCACCATGGGCTGCGGCGACGCCTGCCCGTACTTCCCCGGCAAGACCTACCTCGACTGGAAGCTGGACGACCCGGCGGGCCAGGGCGTCGACGCCGTCCGCCCGATCCGCGACCGGATCGAGCAGCGCATCCGCGGCCTGCTCACCGACCTCGGCATCGAGCCCCGGGCATTCGGGACCACCACTCCCGAATAAGGGCCTTCGACGCCGGCCACCCCTCCGGCCCACCCCTCCGGCCCACCCCTCCGACCCGCCCGGCCGACAGCGACCGGGCGGGCCGAGTCGTCGGGTGGGCCCGGCCGTGTCGGGCGGTCGTCCATTTTGCCTGAACCACCGCGCGGGGTACTCCTACGACTTCGCGGTGGCCAACGTCCTCGGCGCCCTGGCGCCCGGCTTCACCGTGCTGATGGGCGCCCGCACCCTCGCGGCGCTCACCCACAGCACCTTCGCGGCCGCCTGCATCATGCTGGCGCTGCGGCTCTCGCCGCCCGACCGCCGGGCCTCCGCCATCGCCTGGGTGGCGGGCGGCCTCGACCTGGCCACCGTGCTCGGCGGCCCGAGCGGCACCGTGATCGGCCAACACCGGGGCTGGCGGGCCACCTTCTGGACGGTCGCGGGCGCCGCCGTCGTCGGCGCGGTGGCGATCTCGCTGCTGGCCCCGGCCGGTCTCGGCGGCGGGCAGCGGGTGTCGGTGGCCGCCGAGTTCAAGGTCCTCGGCCGACCCCAGGTGCTGTGGGCGCTGGGCGTCACGGCGGCGTCCCGGACCGGCTGGTTCCTGCTCTACAGCTACATCACCCCGCTGCTGCGCGACCTCACCGGCCTCGGCGGGTCCATGGTGGCCGGCATGCTGTTCGTCTTCGGCTTCGGAGGGTTCCTCGGCAACGCGCTGGGCGGCCGGCTCGCCGACCGGTCGCTGCGCGGCACGATCGCCGGGACGCTGGCCGTCCTGGCGGTGATGCTGCTGCTGATCGGCGCGGGCGCCCGGCACGCCTGGCCGACCGGCGTCACCGTACTGCTCGTCGGCGCGGCCTCCGGGGCCCTCGTGCCGCCGTTGCAGGCCTGGGCGCTGGGCGCCGCCGGCGGCGGGTCCACGCTCGTCCTGGCCGCCAACGCCTCGGCCTTCAACCTGGGGAACGCGGCCGGCTCCTGGGCCGGTTCGTGGCTGCTCGGCGGCGGTACGGCCGTCAACGTCCTGGGGTACGTCGGCGCGGGGATCGTGCTCCTGTCGCTGGTCGGCGCGGTCGTGGCGCTGCGGAAGCGTTAGGCCGGTGCCGGTGCGGGTGGTGCGGATGCCGCTGCCGGTGCGGGTTCCGCTGCCGGCACCGGTGCCGGTGCCGGTGGCGGTACGGGTTCTGATGCCGACGCCGGCGCTGACACTGACGCTGACGCCAGGGAGAACCGGATCTTGGCGCGGCTCCGGGCCCCCGCACGGCGGTAGAAGCGGATGGCGTCGGTGTTCCAGTCCGGCGTCTGCCACTGGAGTTCCGCCGCACCCAGCACCGCCGCCGCGTCCCGGACGGCGGTGAGCAGCGCGCGCCCCCAGCCCTCGCCCCGGTGGGCTTCGCTGACGAACAGGCAGTCGAGGTGGACGTGGTCGGCGGCCTGCCAGGTGGAGAACTCGCGGGAGTAGCTGGCGTAGCCGATCAGTTCGCCGCCGCGCTCGACCACGAGGCACCAGGCCCGCGGGTGGGCCGAGAACAGCAGGGGCTCCAGGCGGGCGGCGAGGTCGGCGGGCACGGGTTCGGCGCGTTCGAAGGCCGCGTGGGCGGCGCACAGCAGGGCGACCGCCGGCAGGTCGGCCGCGGTGGCCGGGCGGATCGCGCCGCCCGGCCGGACGGTGTCGGTCAGCATGCGCAGGTGATGCCCGAGCGCGGGGCGGTCAGGTCGTCGACGGGGCGCTGGTCGGTGCCGGCGGCGGTCTCGTAGGCGAAGCCCTCGCGCACCCAGTACTCGAAGCCGCCGAGCATCTCCTTGACTTGGTAGCCGAGGCGCGCGAAGGCCAGCGCCCCGCGGGTCGCGCCGTTGCAGCCGGGGCCCCAGCAGTAGGTGACCACGGTCAGGGACGGGTCGATCAGCTGCGGCGCCAGTTCGGCGATCCGCGCGGTGGGGATGTGGAGGGCGCCGGGGATGCGGCCCTGGTCCCAGGCGGCCTCGCCGCGGGTGTCGACCACCACGATGCCGGGCACGCCGGACGCCAGGTCGGCGTGCACGTCGGAGACGTCCGCCTCGAAGGCAAGCCTGGCGGCGTAGTGGGCGGCGGCCTCGGCCGGGTCGGCGGCGGGCACGCTCAGGACGGCGCTGGTGGTCTCGGCGGGCGTGGCGGTGGCAGACATCGGGGGAATCCTCTGTTCTCGCTGGTCAGAGCGGGTGTCGGTGGGCCGTACCGGGCCTTCCCGGTCGGCGATGGCTCCATCCTCCGGCCCCGGGGGCCCGCCCGACGAGTGGCGCCAACGCCTTGGGTCGCCAAGATCCCGCCAACCGGCGTCGGCGCCCGCTGCGGACAGATGCCGGTGTGAGGATCGCACCGCGACTGGTGGCCACCGGTCCCGGACCGGATGCGCGACACCCGGGCCCTCCTCGGCCCCTCCGGCCCCGTACCACGGCTTCTCCGCGCAGCCGGGGGCGAGTCTTCCGGTCCCCTGGGCTCTCACCGTCCCGACACCGGTGCCAGCGCTCGCCTGAGGCGCTCCAGCCACTCCTCGGCCGTACCCCGCACCTGCGGGTGGTTCGCGCGGAAGTCCTCCCAGTCCACGGGCCGCAGGGCCACCGCGTCCAGGTGCAGGGCGTCCGCGGGCGTCGCCGTGTTGCCCCGCTCGTGACGGAACACCTTGCGCAGCAACTGTTCGGAAAGCTTCGTGCCCTCGGCCTCGGCGAGGAGCACGGCGTCGTAGAGGTCCTTGGCCCGCGCCCGGCCGTCGCCGGCGGAGTCGGCGTGCAGCCACAGCAGCTTCCAGGCGAGCGACAGTTCACGGCCAGCCGTGCGAACGACGGTCGGTCCGGTGCCGTCGCCGCGGGGTACCGCCGTCCACACGGGCGGTTCGGGGAGCCACTCGTCGCGGGCGAAGTCCACCGTCACCTGGCCGGCTGGGAGTCCTTCCGCCGTCCACGGGATGAGGAGGCGGATGCCCGGGGTGTCGTATTCCGAGTAGGTCCAGGTGCCGTCCTTGCGGGCGGCGTCCGCGTCGAGCACCAGTCCCGGCGCGACCGTCGGCCGCTCCCGCACCAGGTCGAGCAGGACTTCGTGCGGTGGGCAGGACTCCGGCTCCGCCTCGGGCACCCAGTGCAGCCCTTCCGGCGGTACCGCCACCGGCCGCAGGCCCCCGGTGTCGAACTCCTCGAACGTCCAGATCTCGTACCTGCCGGCCCCGTCGGCCGCCTCCGGCCACTGCTGGACGGCCGCCAGGTCCTCCACGTACGGGTACGGGTGCCCGTGATCGACCGGGACCAGCGGGGGCCGGGGGACGATCCAGTCGAGGTCCGCCGGCTCCCGCGCACCGGCCCCCACCCACGCCTGCATCACCATGCTGCCCCGCAGCACCAGGTACTCCCCCAAAGGGGACCCGGCGGCGAGAGCCAGCAGGTGGTCGAGCACCGCCCGGTGCGCGACGCGCCGACGTTCGCCGTCCACGGCGGAATCCCTCACGACCGCTCCCCACCTGTCCGTCCGCTTGCCGGTGGCCGACCGTACCGGCGGCCACTGACAGCGACGGCGGGGCGGGACGGCGTCCGGCGTCCGGCGTCCTGTGTCAGGCGTCAGGCGCCGTCGTTGAGGCCGCGGTCGGGGGCGGACATGTCCCCGGTGCGGGGTGTGCCGTCGGCGAGGCCGTAGCGGAGGTGGACGGTGCCGGTGGGGCTGGCGGCCGGGGGCTGGAGGAGGGTGAGGTTGGTGGGGACGGCGCCCGCGTCGAAGACCTTCTTGCCGACGCCGAGCATGATCGGGTGCAGCCAGAGGTCGAGGCGGTCGAAGAGCTTCTCCCGCAGGAGGGTCTGCACCAGGTTGAGGCTGCCGACGACCTTCACGTTCCGGTGCCGCTCCCGGACGTCGCGCACCGCTGCGGCCAGGTCCGGGCCGAGCTGGGTGGAGCCGGCCCAGGAGAGGTCCGCCCGGCCGCGGGAGGCCACGTACTTCGGGACGCTGTTGAAGAGCTCGGCGATCTCGCCCTCCTTCTGGTGCGGCCAGTAGGAGGCGAAGAGGTCGTACGTCCGTCGGCCGAGCAGGAGGGCGTCGGTGCCCTCGTACGCGGCGGCGATCTGCGCCCCGGTGACCTCGTGTACCAGCGGCGCCTGCCAGCCGCCGAACGGGAACCCCTCCGGGTCCTCGTCGGGGCCGCCGGGCGCCTGCCCGACGAGGTCGAGGGTTGCGAACAGCTCGATGTGGATCAGGCCCATGCTCTTGCTCCCGGTCAGTCGGTTCTCTCGGTCGGAATACCAGTGCGCCGCTGTGTCATGACGGTCCTTCACCTGTCCGGCGGCGCGGTCGCGGCTCGGCGTTGACGCGGCTCGGGCCGGCGAGCCCGGCGGTCCGTCCGTACGGGGCTCCCGGCGGTCCCGGTGGCGGCCCCAGCGGCGGCCCCAGTGACGGCCCCGGCGGCGGCCGGCGTGTCGGGGGTCATGCGGGTCGGCTTGCCTTCCCGTCCAGCCAGAGGGTGTCGGAGGCGTCGCGGTGCGAGCCCGTGGTGCCGACGTGCTTGACGTCGATCTTCGCGCCGTGCTTGAAGACGTGGACGAGGGCCATGCCGTGCCCCCGGCCCAGCTCGTAGTCCTCCTTCAGCCAAGCGAGGATCACGCCCGCCTTCGTCGACGGGTCGTCGAAGCCGCGCTCCTCGGCGAGCGCGATGAACTCGCGCGGGGTCAGACCGGTCTTGGTCTCGATGGTGTCCAGGTACGCCTGAAAGGACATGTGCCCTCTCCCTCTCGTGTCTCGTGTCGGTGTTCTGGGAGGTAGACCGGGACCGGGAGGAAAACTCATCGCTCGACGGAAAAAATCTTTCGAGCGGAACTCAGGCGGGGCTTACGGCGGGCTCCCGGCAGGGTTCCGACGGGCTCCCGGCGGGCTTCGCCACGGGCTTCGGACGGGCTGACGCGGTGGCTCGGGCGGTGTGAGGAACCACTGGAGCGGTGCGGGGGTGAGCAGCGGCCGCAGGACGGGGGCGCTCTGCCCGTACCGCTCGTACAGGGGGTGAGGGCGGCGCGACGTCGGTGGCGGTGTCACCAGGAGACGGCGTCGTCCATCGACTGCTGCCAGTAGGTGACCTTGAGGGAGTCGTCGACGTAGAGGCCCTTGGCGGGCAGCGACGGGTGGGCGCCCGTGCCGACGCTCTCGTTGCCGGAGGGGCCGTGGAAGTAGACGGCCAGCGAGGTGGCCGTGTAGCCGTTCGAGCCGTCGGTGCCGTCGGTGGAGGACAGGTTGACGGAGGCGTAGCCGGACTCGCCGGGCTTGAGGGTGACGACGGCCTGCGGCTTCGACTCGGTGATGACCGGGGGCTCGGACTGGGCCTCGCCGAACCGGACGGCCGGGTAGCCGTAGAGGTAGCAGGGGCCGGAGCCGGTGTTGGTGACCGTGAGCAGCATGTGGTTCACGGGGCGGTTCAGCGGCGCGGCGGTGGTCTTGGTGTTGGAGCCCTCGCAGGTGCTCGGCTTGGCGGGGGCCGGCGCGGCGGCTGACGGGGCCTTCGGGGAGGGCGTGTTCGGGACGGGCTTCGCACCGGTGGCGGCGGGAGCCGAGGCCTTGCCGGTGGCGGCGGAGGAAGGCGATGCGGGGGCAGTCACGGACGCGGCGGCCGACGCGGCGGAGGACGCGGCGGCCTTGAGCGTCGGGCCGGCGGTCGTCGCGATGTCCCCGTGGTCGTCGTCGTTGTTGCACGCGGTCGTCGAGAAGGCGGCGAGCACGACGCCCGCGGCGACGGTGACCAGACGGGTGCGGGAGGTACGGGAGGTGCGAGAGGTACGGACGGACATGTGGTCGGGCCCCTTTCGGCATGCGTTCAGTTCGCCCTGGCGGTGCGGCGATCGGATGACCGAAGCCTGCGGAGCGATCCGTCCCAGGCGCTACAGCCGACGGCACGCTGGATAGGGTGGAACGGCGAACCGGCCCCTGACCTGCGGGGGTGGAACGGGCCTGGAACGCTGGAACGGGACACCGGGGATTCGGAGGGGACGGGTGTCGGAGGGGACGGCGGCCGCGGAGTCAGAGGAGTTCGCGCGGCTGCTACGGGAACTCAAGACCCGCTCGGGCCTGAGCTACGGAACGCTGGCCAAGCGGCTGCACACGAGCTCGTCGACGCTGCACCGCTACTGCAACGGCACGGTGCTGCCGCACGAGTACGCGGCGGCGGAGCGTTTCGCGCGGGCGTGCCGTGCGACGCCGGAGGAGCTCGTGGAGCTGCACCGGAGCTGGATCCTGGCGGATGCGGCCCGGGGGCGGCGGGCCGAGCGTGGTGCCGAGCGGGCGGAACCGGCCGAGCGGGCTGAACGGGCGGAACCGGCCGGGCGGGCTGAGCGGGCGGGGCCGACCAAGCCAGCCGAGCGGGCGGAACCGGCCGAGCCGGCCGCGGAGCCTCCGGTCGTTCCCGCCATCCCGGTTGAGCCCCCTGCGGGAGACGAGGGCAGGGCGCCGGCCGTCGAAGTGGCGACGGAGCCCGCGCCGCCGCAGTGGCGGAGCCGTGGCGCGTTGATCGCCTGCGCCGCGGCCGTCGCCCTGCTGGGCGCCGCCGTCGTCGTCGCGCATCCCATGATCTGGGGTGACAGGAACGGTACGGCCGGTGCCACGGCCGCGACGACGGCGGCGACGGGCGCGGCGGCCGGACCGGAACCGTCCCGGTCCCCCACCGTGACCGCCACCGCCACCGCCACCGCGACGCCGACACCGTCGACCATCGCCACGGCGTCGTCCCCGAGCCCGGGTCCCAGCGCGACCCCGTCCGCCGACACGCCCGCGCCGCTCACCGTCGCCACCCGCCCGTACGTCTACAGCGACCCGTGCAGCCAGCACTTCCTCGTCAACAGCGCGCCCGCCCAGGTCGGGCCGCCCGCCGGCGAGCGCGACGCCCCGCGCTGGGCCGCCGCCTACGGCGCGGTCTCCTCCGGCGAGCAGGAGGTCGCCCTCACCGTGCAGGGCACCGGTCCCGACACCGTCGTCCTCCAGGCACTGCACGTACGGGTGACGGCCAAGGGCGCGCCGCTCGCCTGGAACGACTACTCGATGGGCGTCGGCTGCGGCGGCGGGGTCGGGACCAAGTCCTTCGACATCGACCTCGACCGGGGCAGTCCCGTCATCACCGTCAAGAACGGCCAGCGCGACTTCCCGTACAAGGTCAGCGAGTCCGACCCCGAGGTCTTCTACATCACCGCCCACACCAAGGCCCACGACGTCCGGTGGGACCTCACGCTGGACTGGTCCAGCGGCAACCGCCACGGCACCCTCGCGATCGACAACAAGGGCACCCCGTTCCGCACCAGCGCCAACGTCAACCGCCCCGGCTACGACTACCCGCTGGGCAACAACGAGTGGATCCAGCGGGAGGGCGGCTGAGAAGCGGCCGAAGCCCTGCCTCACCTGAGGCTGGCAGCGCTTGGGGCGGAGAAGTCGGTGGCACGCGGACCGCCGATGAGGAACGATCACGAGGTGCACGGCCGCGGCCCCAGCCTGTAATGCCGTGCTGACATCGGATCGACGCTCGGCTCTGCGCCTTCCAGGCCGGGCCGGAGAGGACGCGTGTGTCGCTCGCTCTTGAAGATCGCCTGGCCGTCATCGAGCTGCTCTCGTTGCACGGTCACCTCGTCGACGACGGAAGCCTCGACCGCCTGGACGAGTTGTTCACCGCCGATGTGGTCTACGACCTCACCGACTTCGGCCAGGAGCCGCTGTCCGGGCTCGCGGCCGTCCGGGAAGCGGCATGGGCACTCGGAGCGGCCAACCCCGTCGCGCACCACGTCACCAACGTCGTCGTCACCGCATCGGCGGACGGCCGGGTCGAGGTCCGCTCCAAGGGGCTGGGCGTCAAGGCGGACGGCTCCTGCGGTTCCGTCACCTACGACGACACCGTCGTACGCACCGCCGACGGCTGGCGGATCAGCCATCGCAGGATCTCGGCCCGCCGGACTCCCCTGGGCGGGATGACGAAGCCCGGCTGACCGGACGACGGCAGCGGCCCTCCCGGGCGCGGGACGCAGTTGGAGAGCGGCCCGCGCACGACCAGGCCGGACACCGTCTGCCGCGAGGCCGGCCGGCGGCCGTCCGCCCGCCCTCGACGCCGAGACGTAAAAGCAGCGCAACACGGTCGAGCGATTCATCCGGGCCCGGCGTCAGGCCGCTGTCAGCGGTGGACCACCCGATGCGCGTCCGCCGGCCACGAGCCCGTGCCCACGATGTGCTCCACGAGTCTGAATGCTTCACCGATGGGCACGGTGTCCTGGTCCGGGTACTCGTCATGCTGTCCGTCGGACAGGACGAACCCATCGCTCGACCCCTCGGATCCGGGGTCCACAGCATGTTCGCCAGGATCACCCTCCTCTTCGAGCAGCATCACCATCGCGCGCTCGGTGTTCGTCACGAAGGACAGCAACCGGCCGGACGAACTGATCAGCCAGGTCTCAAGCTGCCCGCTGCCGATCCTCAAGCGGAGAACGTCCAGCACCACCTCGGCCGACACAGGGGCAGGGCTGTCGTCACTGATCACCCAGGTCTCGATCACGAGCACGACGATCTCACGGATGGTCTAAGACGTCGTTTCTTTTGGTGGTTCCTGGTGCCTGAGGTGTCTCGGATACTTCTGGGGTGCTGTTGACATGGATCGCCGAGGTAGCGGACGAGCCGCTGGTGCTGGAGCCGACTGACCGGCAGGTGGAGTGGGAGACCAACACCTGGTGGCTGGGTGCAGAGGATGAGGACAAGCGGGCCTTGTCCGTATCGGAGGTGGTCGCAGCCTTTGAGCGGACCGTCGAAGGCATTCGACTCCGCATCCGCGAGACGGGCTTCGCAGGGGTGGCGACGTTCTACGTGTGGCACGACGAGCAGGCTGGGCAGCTCCGGTGCTCAACCGGGTCGGTGGCTGCAGACGAACTGCCCTTTGGCGGTGCCTACGTACCTTCCGGCGATCTCGGTGCTGTGATCGAGGGCTTCCTGAGTGACCGGGAGCCGGGCATCGTTGCCTGGTCGGATCTTGAGGAGGTGCACGATCAGTCTGAGCAGAGCGTGCCCGAAGTGGAGGCCGCACCTTTTCCCGTGTGGGTTTGCAGCGTCGGACCGGTCTCACGCTGACCGGTCCCGCCAGCTGGCGCGGCCCAGGCGGCGGTCGCAGATCAGGTGGATCGCATCCGCGCCCTCGAAGGGGGCCACTGACCCCGGGTTCGGCGATCCCGAACGGTGGCGGGACCGGGAAGTAGGCCCGCTGGAAGTCGGTGATGGCCTCCTGCTGCTCCTGCAGGGCGAGGAGAAGTCCGGCGGCGAGGTCCTCGGGCTGTCGGTCGCGAAGTAGCTGGGTCGTTGATCCGACCTTCGGCTCAGCGGGAGGTCGCGTGGGCCGCAGTGGACAGTCAGGGTGACCGGTGCGAGGTAGGTGGCGGCCCGGAAGGTCGAGCGGACCGGCCGTGCCGCTCAGCGGCGAACCTCTCAGCGGTGGCGGCGGTCCACCTGGCTGCGGTGCGGCCGGCGCCCAGCCCGCCACCGATCACCCGCCGAGCTGGTCACGGGGGCTTGGGAGACACCCGTCGGTGTGGGTTCGGCACACCGGTGATCGATCACACTGTCGAGGTCTGCTAGCTTTTCCGGCTTGCGGGCGGAGCTGGAGTCGATCAACAGCATCGGCCGGATCGCGGCGGGCAGGTACGACAAAGTGACGAATCAGGAGAGCGGATGAGCAGTTCACCGCAGGGCAACCGCGGGCTGGGCATCGCGGTCGCCGCCCTGGCGCTGTCCCTGACCGCCTGCTCATCCGGCACGAGCACGTCCGGCACAGGAACGTCCGACGCCAGGGCAACCGAGCAGCTCGTACCGCCCGAGCAGGCCCTCCGGCGGATGGACGTGCTGCTCGACGAGTCGCTGGCCGAGGTCCGGCCGGCCCTGCGGTACTGGGACGACAACCCCGACGCGGTCGAGCAGTTCGCCAAGGGACTCGACGAGCACTCCCTCGGCTACGCGGACGCCAACCGCCGACGCCACATCACCACCAGGATCTCGCCGGCCAAGTACGACACCCTGCTGGACATGGTCGAACGCAGTTGGAGGGCCAAGGGGTACACCGTCACCCGGACCGCCTCCACCCCGCCCGCCAGCGTCGCCACCGCTCCGAACGGCGCGGGCGTCGGCATCACCGTCCACTCCTCCGGAACCATCGACATCGCGGCTCACGTCTCCCCCGTTCCCGTGATCCACGGCGCCTTCGGAACCCCCACCCCCGTTCCGACCATGCCCAACGGCAACCCCGACGTCGTTCCCAAGTACGACGACCCCTTCTGGTCCGCATGACCGGCGGTCACGGCATCGGCACGCGGGCCTGAACCGTCCTTCGATCAGATCCCCGTACGATCCAACACCGGACCGAAGGCGGAGCGACCTCTTCCGGGTCCGCCACCACGAGCAGCCGTCGGCGGCCGTGCTCGGGCTGGGGCTCCAACACCCGGCGCCGGACGGCGGGGGACGGTGCGTCCGTCGTCGTGCGTACCGGCGGCGTCGACCGTGACGAGGAGGTCTTGAGCGGCGTAGGCCGTGTCTGACAAATGGTCTCCGGGAGCAACAGGGGCGGTAGGTGGCAGCTCCTGGCGTGGGTAGACCATCAGTGGTGCTGTCCATAGGCTCAGGGCATGTCCAACGAGTGGTCCTTCCCTGACGACCTCATTCAGCTTCGACGCGAGTACAACGCTGCCAGGCGGTCGATGTGGGCGGATGCGATGGAGAAACCTGAGCCTCGCCGTGCACAACTGGAGCTCCGGGAGCGCATCTCGATCCATCCCTTCTGGGAGGCCGTTCCCGAAGAGCGGAGGCACGTCGCCCACCGGGCGCTCGAACAGGCCAGTCTCTACCCCAAGCCTTGACCCTCCGGCAGCCGAGAGATGCCCCGGCGCCGCAGCAGGGCCCTACCGCTCAGGGAGATCACGCCACGGCGCCCCGGTCCGCAGCCGCCACAACACACCGTTGACCACCTGCCGGTGATCACGCCACGGACGACCGCGTCCGTCCACCTGCGGCAACAGGGGACCTATCCGCTTCCACGCCGCATCCGTCAACTCGCCTCGACCTGCCACGAGATCAACTATCAGACAGATCTTAGGACTCCTGACAAAAATGGTGGGCTTGACCTGGTCAGAGGATGGTGTCGTGCACGAGGTCGCCGGGTAGCGGGACGCGGGCAGCCGCGTAATGGCATGCGACAAACCCGGTGACGTCGGCGAACTTCCCCGGGATACTGGTCGCCCATGGATGAGGTCAAAGTCGTCGTCGCCCATTCCGAGCGCGCGACTCTGCGCGTCGGCGACGTGTTCCTGAAGGTGGACGCCGATCAGGCGCGCATCGACGTCGAGGTCGAGGCTATGTCCCTCGCGCCGGTCCCGACCCCGGAGGTCCTGTGGCGCAAGGCGCCCGTCCTCGCGATCGCCGCACTCCCGGGGACGGCGCTCGGCCGTCTCGGTGAGCCGTCAACCGCGTCGCCGGCGGCGTGGGCCGCGGCGGGCGCCGCCGTCCGGAAGCTGCACGAAGCACCGTTGCCGCCCTGGGCCGGTCGGCGCCGCCGGAGTCCCGACGAGTGGGTGGCGGAACTCGACGGCGAGTGCGACTTGCTGGTGACGAACGGCGTCCTGCCCGCCGACCTGGTCACCCGCAACCGCCAGGTCGCCGAGGCCGCGCTCCGGCCGTGGATTCCGGCGTTCACGCACGGCGACCTGCAGATCGATCACGTCTTCGTCGACGGCGACGAGGTCACGGGCATCATCGACTGGTCCGAGGCGGGCCGGGGTGATGCCCTGTTCG
Organism: Kitasatospora sp. NPDC101108; assembly: GCF_055584725.1. NCBI lineage: Bacteria > Bacillati > Actinomycetota > Actinomycetes > Kitasatosporales > Streptomycetaceae > Kitasatospora > Kitasatospora sp. NPDC101108. The sequence goes on along the minus strand of NZ_JBVJLM010000017.1, from coordinate 66,520 downwards.
ACCTCGCCACCTTGACGCTCGGACACGAGGAGCACCTCGACGACGTCATCGCCGGTTATGGCACCGATGTCGACCTCGACGTGATCCACGCCTGGTGGTCGTTGCGAAGCCTGCTGGGGGTTCGCTGGCTGGTCGAGCACGGCTTCGACCCCTTCGCGCCGGGCTGTGAGGTCGACGTGCTGAAATCCCGGATGTGAGGCTGTGAGGGCCGGACTGGCCACGCATGCGTTCTGACGCATCGAGCAGGCCATCCCTGGAGCGCATCGCTTGTGCGTTCCTCACCTCTGGGTCGGTGGGTCGCGGCGGATCTCACGGTCGGGCGGCAGAGTGAAGTCGCCCCGGGACTCCTGACCGCGCGTCGCTGACTCCCGGGAGCTGGCCATCACTGCAGGCCTGGTCTACTGCAGGTTTACTGACGTCATTTGTGTTCAGGGCTCGAAGCGGGATGAGCGCGAAGTCCTCCGGCTCCTTGATCCGAGAGAACGGAGGGCCTGTCCCCCGGTCCAGCCGTTGCAGTTCTCGAAGCCCGTCTCCTTGCGCGCTCGGAAAGCCGTTGCTTGGGCCGAGCAGGGCAGGCCGGGACCGACTGCCGGCGACCTACAACGCACCCACGGCATCACGACTTCCACGGCTGCTACTCGGTCGGCGACGACACCCTGCGGGGCGTGAACCGCCGCCGCAAGGGCACCGCGAACACCCTGGCCGCGCTGAAGTCGATCCGGGCCGCCCGGACGGACGGCGCCCCGGTCCACGTGATCCTGGACAACCTCTCCGCCCACAACGGCAAGAAGATCTTGCGCTGGGCGAAGGACAACAACGTCCACCTGTGCTTCACCCCGACCAACGCGTCCTGGGCGAACCCGATCGAACGCACTTCGGACCGCTGCGGCGGTTCACGCCGGCGAACTCGAACCATCCGAACCACACGGTCCAGACCCGCGAACTGCACCGCTACCTGCGCTGGAGCAACGCCAACGCCCGCCACCCCGAGGTGCCGGCCGCCCAGCGCCGGGAACGTACCCGCACCCGCATCCGCATCCGCAGCGAGAAACTCCTCCGCTGGGGCGGCAGACCCGCTCTCGCCGCGTGATCAGGCGACCGAGCGCGGAGCGTCACATCTTCACACCCCGGGCGATCCGATACAGCACATTCCGACGCAGTGGCCCCTCGGGCGCGGCGGGGTCGTCGAAGTCGCCAGCGGGATCCCGGGTCATGCCGATCCGGCGCATGACCGCCTGGGAGCGGAGGTTGGTGGCTGTCGTTACCGCCAGGATTTCGGGGAGTCCAAGGTCCTCAAGGCCGAAGGCCAGGCCCGCCACGGCGGCCTCGGTAGCGTAGCCGTGGCCCCAGGCTGAACGAGCAAGCCTCCAACCGATCTCCACCCCCGTGAACGGCATGCCGTCATCCACCTGGTCCAGGCCCGCGAAGCCGATGAACTTGCCCGTAGCCAGCACTTCGATCGCCCACCACCCGTAGCCTCGCTCGTCGAACTCGGTCTGGAACCGTGCCACGGAGGCATCGCTCTGTTCACGGGTCAGCAGGTCACCCAGGTGCTCCCGGACCTCGGGATCGGCATTCATCGCCGCCCACGGTTCAAGGTCAGAGTCCTGCCATCGACGGAGGATGAGGCGATCGGTACGCAATTCAGTCATGTTGCCAAGCCAACGTGGGCCGCGGTCCCAAGGCAATCCATTTTCCTCCGGGCTGTTACTGCCCAGCAGACACGCCCCCAGGGAAGCGAGGCGGGGCCACCGAACCGGTGAACCTTCGCGGTCACAGCACTAGGACACTCGCTACAGCTCGGGCATCGAACATCGGCACCGGGCAAAACCCGCATCCACATCCGCATCCGAACCGGTTCGGCCGGTGGCCTTGGCAGCATCGCTGGTTCGAGCACGAGTGGTCACGAAGAGTCCGGCCGTGGCCAGGCCGGGAGCCCGGGGGGTCTGGCGGACCAGGTGCCTTGAGACGGTGAGGGGTTCAGCTACTCCCCCATGCCAGAGCTACCCGACTCCGGGGCTGGAATTTTCCGCGGAAAATCGGAGCCACGAATGACCTGTCGGGCCCTGCCTACGAGCCCTGCGGGCTACCGATCCGCAGGAGGTTGCCGCTGCGGTCGACCAGCGCGAACTCCCGCATCCGGTAGTCGGTGTCGACCACCGGTGTCAGGCGGCTACCGGTGGCCGGGGACGTGGGGATGCCCGTCCGGGCCCAGTCGCGGTGCAGTGCGTCCGCGTCCCGCACCTGGAGGTAGCAGCTGCCGGCGGTGGCCAGTGGGTCCACTGCGGGGTCGTGACGGAAGTGGAGTTCCACGGTGCCGCGGACGACGATCAGGTAGCCGTCCGGCTCGTCCCAGCGACCGCGGGGCTCGAAGCCGAGGCGGCCGTAGAACTCCTGTGTCTCGTCCAGGTCCCGGCTCGGGAGGATCGGGACTGCGTACTCATCCATGGCGCCGCCTCAAGGGAGTGTCGTGCGAGCCGTGTCGGATCCGGCCGCAACCTTCTGGTGCCCGGGCGGCGGGTCCGGCGCACGGCCCGGGTCGGGAAATTTTCCGCGGAAAATCGGTGGGGCCCTGCTGGCTCGACCTCGGAGCGGTCATGAGCTCCGACGGCTGAGGCTGCCCGGAGCCTCGCGGTGGTCTTCGGCGGGCCAGCGCCCTTCTATGTGCAGTTGGATGAGCGCGGCGTGGGACAGCGGGCTGGTGGGATCGGTGACGTCTCCGTTGGTGGTGTAGTCCAGGAGCACGACATCGTCCTTGGTCCTGAGCTGCTCGACCAGGTCGGCGACCCGGTGCTCAAGGATCCACCGGTAGGCCGGCAGGTAGATCCGGCGCCGAGCGGCTTCGTAGGACAGCAGCCGGTCGCCGTCCAGCCCGGTTCGATGGCCACGGACGGGACCGTACCGGCGAACCGTCCGCTTCAGACCCTTCATCGTGGTGACTCCGAGCTTCGCGGGGTCGACGTCGGAATCGCCGAAGACCTTGAGGGCCTGCCAGATCCCCTCCACGGACTGGCTGGTCACGCCGTCGGAGAAGGGAACCGGAATACCGCCGTGCGGGTAGAACGGGCTGAGCCGTACCCACGGCTCCGCTGCCTTGGACGTCACGTCGATGATCTCGGCACCGGGGAAGGCCGCGGCCAACGACGCCATCGCGCGGCGGCGGCTGGCAATACGGATCGACACTGAGGCCCCCTAGTTGATGGCAACAACCACCGAGCATCCCCTATGCCACTGACAATCCGACGTCCGTGGAACCGGTGAGCGCTGGCGGCGCGGGCGACGTCGGCATCAGCCAGGGGCACGGCTCCCGCCTCTGCTCCCCCTTCTGGCTCCCCCTCCTGGGTCGCCGTCAGGCTCGACCCACCGGATGGCCACACGAACCGGGCTTGGTTCAGGGTTCATCCTGCGCGCCCCTCACCAGTTCCACGGAACTCCTCCCGCCCCAGAGAGGACGGCGATCGCACGAGCCACCGCCGTACTGATCACCGGACCACGTCCGCCGCGGCACGGCCCCGACCGCCCGACCGGCTGGGTACCGGCACCAGCACCTCTCCTCCCCCGCGCCTGCGGGGGTCAGGTGCTGAACTCGTACGTGGAGAGCTCCTGTGCCCCGAGGGGCGCAGTGGGTGTGCATGCACGAGGTTCGGGCCGCGCGCGGAGGTGCTCACCACGCCCCGATGATCCCCAGGGCTCGTTCCGTGACCTGCGCGGGGTCGAGGTGAGTGGTGTCGATGACCTCGGCCTCGGTGGTGAGCCACCGGGCGTAGGCGTCGGCGTAGACCGATGCCTTCCTGCGGCGGAAGACGCGGACCTTCTCGCTGCGCCCTTCGTCGCCCGGGTACTCGACGCTGTTCTCGATGCGAGCGCTGATCGTGTCGGAATCGGCGTGGAGCAAGAGGTGTACCAGCGGGATGGCGGCGGAGCGGATGCGGTCGTGGATCTCGCTCGCGTAGGAGTGGTTCAGGAGAGTCATCGGGACGACGACCGGCTGACCTTCGTTCTCCTCCTGAATGCGGACGACGAACTCGGCGACGAGGGAGCGCCAGGCCGGGAAGTCCTGGAAGTCCTCGCGCTTGCCGGGGAAGGTCTCGCGCAGGATGTAGCCGACCGTCTCCGGGTCGAACAGGACCGACTCGGGCAGGTGCCGACGAAGGGCTGTCGCCAAGGTGGTCTTGCCACCGCCGAAGGGGCCGTTGATCCAGTAGACGGTCACGGGCGATCTCGCTTTCGTCGGAGTTCTCCCGGCGAACGCCTCGAACCCACCGGGGGTTACGGAGACGCGGACGGGCCTCCGACAGCACGACAGCACGATGGCACACCGCGGTCGGTGGACGGCTCCGCCGCCGAGCTGTCCACCGGTCGTCGTGGAGCCGCGAAATTTTCCGCGGAAAATCCGAGCCTGTCAACGGACGGCCCCCGGGCCTGCAGCCGGCCCCGGTCAGAAATTTTCCGCGGAAAATCGGTCGGTCGCAGGAACGGTCACTGACGCTCACGTCGGAACCGGCAACCACTACAAGCCTGGACGGTTGGCGAACGGGTACTCGCCCGCGACGTTGAACACCCTGGCGCAGCGTGCGCATTCGGCGTCACCGCAGAGACGGGTGGTCCCGCCGACGAGCGTCTCCTGCCCGGCCCGGACAAGGGTCTCGCGCATCCATCGGCCAATCCCCGAGAACTCCTCGGAGGACAGCAGCCGTGGGTCGTACCGGTCGACGTCCCCCGGGTTTCCAGTCCCGGATCGCCGAGTAGCGCCTGTAGTCACCGATGGCGATCGTCACCTCGGGCGGCTAGGAGCTGTTGTGGAAGTGCTGGTCACGGCCACCCGAGTGCGTCGAAAGCCTCTTCGACGGTCGTTGGCTGGAGTTCTGCGAACGGCTCGTGCTGATGCTTGTCAGTGGTCGTGGTTAGGGTGACGATCATGAGTCTGGCAGCAGTAATGATCACGATGGATTGTGCGGAACCGCAGGAGCTGGCCCAGTGGTGGGCCACTGCATTGGGAGGCGAGATCGTCCAGGACCACGGCGACTTCGTCATCGTCAGAGCGCAGCCTCTGGCACTGGGTTTCCAGCGCGTGGCCGAAGAGCGGCGGGGCAAGAACCGTGTACACGTCGACTTCGCCGCTGCGCCCGGCACGGGCCTGGCTGCGGAGGTGGAGCGGCTGGTCGCTCTGGGTGCGAGCGTCGTCGGCGAGCACACTATTCCGGGCCTCACCTGGACTGTGCTGCGGGACCCGGCCGGCAACGAGTTCTGCGTCCACTAGGGTCCTGTTGCGACAGTGGATCTTGTTTGTCGGTGATCACGTCCTGTGGGACGTGGGGATCTGACGAACGGCCAGTGGGCCCGGCTTGAGCCTCTGCTGCCGCGAGGCATCAAGCCGGGCCGTCCGCGGGTGTGGACGCGGCGGCAGTTGATAGACGGCATAGGCGGCGGACGCGGACCGGTGCTCCCTGGCGGGTCGTGCACGAACTTTATGGGCCGTGGGACCGGGTCTATGACCTGTTTCAGCGGTGGCAGCGGGACGGTGACTGGGCGAGGATCCTCACCCAGCTCCAGGCCGAGGCGGACGCGAAGGGCCTGATCACCTGGGACGTCAACGTCAATTCCACCGTCTGCCGAGCCCACCAGCACGCCGCTGGAGCGGCAAAGGGGACCTCCAGAAGGAACCGCCCGGCGGGATCTTCGTCGAGCCGACCGACCACGGCCTCGGGCGCTCGCGCGGCGAACTGACCAGCAAAATCCACCTCACGGTCGAGCAAGGGCAGAAGCCCTTGTCCGTGATGATCACGGCCGGACAGCGGGCGACTCCCCGCAGTTCGAGCCGTCCTGGAAGCCATCCGGGTTCCCCGGCTGGGGGCCGGCAGGCCGCGCAAGCGCCCGAACCGGGGGCGGGCCGATAAGGCGGGCCGGACGGGGTTGGGCTACTCCGGTAAACCTCTGACGTGAGGTATGCACAGGGCGGCAGGCTGTCCGACGCTGGGAGGGCCGCGAGGGAATAGGTGCGGCTGCAGGCCGTCGGACGCTTCAAGAGCGGCCAGAGGAACCGCGAGAGCGCCGACGCGTCACGGGTGAGCGATCGATCCGTGGAGCGATGGTGCCGGGCCTGGCCGGAGCAAGGCGAAGCCGAGGTGCTCGAAGGGCCGGACCCGATCTCACCAGCCCAACAGGTTGGGCAATGCATCGATGTACGGTGCGTCTTCGGGCTCTTCCTCGGCAATGCGACCGAGCACGCGCCTGAACTCCTGGCGCTCCTCTTCGTTCATCGAGCTCAGGTCCGATGCGATGTTCTCAAGCCCTTGAGAAGCAACATCGCGATCGATCTCATCGGCCGATGAATGGTCGAGCAACATAATGGCTGAGAGCACTGCCCTCGCAAGGTGGTCTTCAATCACTACTTCGCCTGCCTTGTGACGATGGTCGTAACTCGATTTAGGTGACGTCGGGACGCTGCCCAGTGGGCTGGTGACGGTCCCTGCTCCCGCACAGACCTAACCGAACAGGTCGTCGGAGAAGCCTGCGGCTGGCAGCAGCGCATCCTCGGTCATCCACAGCGACACCGTGTCAACCGCGAGCGCTCTGTCGATGAAGCAGCCGCTCGGGATCTCCAGCAGATCGTCGAAGCGAACCCTCTGCCGGGTGCGCTCCGGGCCTCGCGGGCCTCGCGTCACGGTCTGGAAGAACTCGTCGTCGGTGTGGACGATGGCCCAGCGCGTTGGACCGATGGCGATGCTGAACGAGTTCTCCGGGATGTCGGCGCCCCGCCACAGCGAGACGCCAGCCAGACAATCGGCCCCCTCCGCGCGGTAGACCTGCGCGGCCCGGTCAGCGTGCGCGACGACCTCGGCGACGTCTGCGAGGTGGCAGCCGATCTCCACCTGGTCGGTCGGCTGCCAGTACCTGAGGTAGAAGGCACCTGCGGTCCCTTGCTCGGTCATATCACTTCCGTTCAAGGCTCGGCCTTCCCGAGCAACGGACGGGCTTCGGGCGTGCGATGCCATTGGAGCACGGGTCTGCGCAGGTGCAACCGGGGGATCAGGCGTCCGCCTGTCAGCAACGGGTGAAACGAGGGCCACGGACGGCGGATCAAGAAGCCTCTGGGTCCAGTCCACCCCATCGACACGCGATCGCCAGGGGGCGGCTGGGGTGACTCCGCTTCGGCGATCTGCTCGCGCCACTCCCCCACGTCGCCCCGGCGCGCTCCCTCCCCAGCAACCCTTCGCCAACCCGGCTGATCCCCATCTCCACCACCGAGCGATCGTTGGAACCAGCTCGGGCAGCTGAGACCGTCGCCCAATTTTCCGCGGAAAATTCGAAGGCTCTATTAGAGAGTCCGGCGAGACCGCGAGGGAGTGGTCAGTGGTGCCGCACGCCCCGTACGCAGAGCCGAACCAGTGGTCCCGAATCTCTGCGGGGAGGACGACCCCGGATCCGATGTGCGCGGGGTCGAGGACAGACCTCGCCCGCGTGCCGCTGCCGGCCAGCGGCTGAAACTCCTGGATACCGCTGAACGGCCGGAGGCCCTCACCGTCCTGCCGGTATCAGAGTTCCGCCCACTCGCCGAGATCGTCCTCGCACTCGACGCGCTCCAGAAGCTCGGGAACACGATCGACGTCCCCTCAGGGGGCGGCTGCTCCGCTTTGGCGATCTGCTCGCGCCACTCCCCCACGTCACCCCGGCGCGCTCCCTCCCCAGCAACCCTTCGCCAGCCCCAGTTGGTCCCCATCTCCACCACCAGGCGATCCCAGGAACCGGCATGGACAGCCGACACCACCGCCAAATTTTCCGCGGAAAATCGAAGGCTCCACGCCACAGAGCCGCCGGGGGAGTGGTCAGTGATACCGCACGACCCGTGCCGCAGAGCCGGACCGGTGGTCCTGGATCACGAGCGAGCCCGGGCCGGGAGACGCCGAGCACAGCGGGCCGTGCAGGTCCAAGCTCCCGAACTCGGTGGGAAGGACGACGCCGGATCCGATGTGCGCCGAGTCAAGGGCAAAACTCACCCGTCTACCGCTACCCGTCGGCGGCTGAAACTCCTGGACGCCGCTGAGCGGTCGAAGGCCCTCACAGTTCTGCCGGAATCCCCGTCCGGCCCACCACAGCTCGACGGTCACCGCAGCGGACAACGCTGCGACGGCGGACAGGGACCACCACTCGCTGCCGAGCAGGGAATCGGACGGGCCGAGGGCGGGCAGGCCCAATGCTTCCGAGTCGTGGGGCTGGTCCACCGACACGGTCAGGCTACGGTCACCCGTGATGTCGATGCGGGCCTGCAGGCTGTGCGCCGGGGATACCGCGTTCGCCGGGTGGAGCAGGTCATCGCCCAGAGCGGCGAGGATGTTCGCCCCCAGTTCCAGGTCACCGGGTCCAGCCCCGAAGAACATGTGCAGGCGTTTGCGGACCAGAGCGCCGGGCTCGGGCGTCTCGATGCGGATGTCGCCGTACGGATGCTCTGCCATGGGAGCACGCCATCGGCGGAGTTGGGGAGCGGGCGGGCGGGCGATGTCGACCGCGGTTCTGCGGCTCTGGAATTTTCCGCGGAAAATCGGTCGGCCGACGACCAAGAGGTCCGGTCGATCATGTGACTGTCACCTGGTCGGATCGTTGTCCCGCGTATGGGGCGGGGTGAACGCGGTCATCTGTCGGACGCGGCGTGGGACGGTTGCGGCCGTTCCTGCCCATCAGCGATGGTCGGTGCGGGCGATGGCGCGACCGCCGCCAGATGATCGACAGGATTTTGCACCGAGTGCGGACCGAGGTCCACTGGCGCGATCTGCCGCAGATTTGATCCGCCGTCCGTGGCCCTCGTTTCACCCGTTGCCGACACTCGGCACTGTCTCCGCTGCAGCCGTCATCGTGTGGTTCCGCTCATGACCGGCCACTCGTGTTCAAGTCGAGTGTCGAGGCCCGCCCGACCGCGGCGAACAGGATGAGTGGCAGCTCCTTGTCGGCCTGGCCAATCGCCAGCGCAAGCCAACGACCGCGGTCGGGAAGCGGCCACACTTGCATGCACACGGCCTGTTGGCTGAGGTAGTCGAGCGGCTCGGGCGCCGGCTCTCCCTCGCAACCCGCACTCAGATACGGTCCGAGGTCCACGACGAACGCATGACCCCACCGCGTCGTCAGGCGTGCCGCCAGATCGTCGAGGCAGGCCTGCAGGTCGGCTTCGGCCTCAACCCAGGCCTGCCCGTCGTCGTCATCCCAGAACTCCCGACTGACCCGCAGCTCGCGCACATGATGCTCTGGTCCACCGTCCCCGGAGGCGTCGACATAGGTCACCTCCGGGAAGGGCTGCACGGCCAACGCGTCAATGGTCGAGAGATACTCTTCGGTGGTCATGGGCGCAGGTTATGGGATCGCGCAGACAACCGCCGTGGACCGTGCGCACCGACCAGTGATCGGCCGGACAGCTCCTTGGTCAGCTGGCTAGTCCGAGTTCTCCCAGACCAGCACGCCGGGACCATCGGGCGTGATGACCGGGATCCAGGCCTCGGCCGCTTCCGAGAGCCGGGACTCGTCGAGGATCAGCGACGGCGGGTAGAGATCGTCGCTGCGGCCGGAGCCGTACACCCCCAGGGAATCGACGGCGGCCCGCAGCCGGTCGAGCACCTTGGCCGACCACTCCTGGCCACGCATGCCCCACCCCTTCAGCTCGCCGACGAAGATCTCCTTCATGTCCTCGTCCAGATCCGTTCCGTAGAGCGGGACGAGGTAGCCCTCCTGCTCGTACTGGGCGCAGGCGTAGCCGCCGCACTGGTTCTGGTAGACGACGCCGGTGGGAGCCGCCACGATGACGAACATCCAGCCGCCGCCGCACCCGTCCGGGTCGAGGTAGACGTAGCGCTTCGCCGTCGTCGCGCCAGGAGGCTGGTCCGTCATCAGGTCGGTCTCCGCTGTGGGTCGGGGTGATCGGCAGCAGGGCCATCGAACCCCGAACGAAGTCCGCACGACCACTGGATTTCGGTGGGCGCCCCGCAGCAGCCAGATCGGCCCCACCGGGCTCCGGAATTTTCCGCGGAAAATCCGGCGGACCGACGCCCCGACTCGCCTGGCCGCTTCCTGATCCACAGCGCGGGCGGCTGGTCGGCGACCCGGATTCGCTCGTCCGCGCGGGCCTCGCCGCAGGCCCTCGTCCGCGCCTGGAGGTGGCCGACCCCTCCCCGACGACGTCCTGGAGACGCTGCTGACGGCCCGCAACGACGACTGGTCGGAACAGCGGCTCACCGCCGACGAGATCGAGCAGGAGCTCGCGTCATCCAGGCAGATCCCGCAGTCGTTCCGCCGCGGGATGCTCCAGCACCCGGACCCGGAGCTGCGGGCACAGTCCGCGAGCCTGTGGCTGTGGCTCACCCCCGCACAGTGCGAGGCGCTCCCGGCCCACCCGGACCCGGCGGTGTCGGAGGCGGCGCGCGAGAACAGCCGGATCCTGGATCCGGCGGCGATGGAAGCGGACCTGCCGGAACCCGATTGCCACCACCGGGCCGGGCTGCTCGTCAACTACGCCGTCTCCCGGGCCGTGGCCCGAGCGGTGCCTCGCGTAGGGGCGCGCAACCTCTGGGCGCTCGCCTCCAACCAGCACACGCCCGGCCCGGCTGCAGCCGCTCCCGCGCACCTGGCCTCAGCGCGCCGCCTCGGCCGGGCGCTCGGGCACCCGGCCGAGTGCGCACCTCCTCGACCACGCCGCCCCGGAGGTCCGCGCCCTGGCCGCCGCCGACCGCGGCCTCGCCGAGCCGCCGGTCCGGCTGCTGTCCGACCCCGACCCCGGGGTCCGTCGGGCGGCGGCCGCCAATCCGCTGCTCCGCTGGGGCTGGTGTCGTCCCTCCTCGAGGACCCGGAGCTGGCCGAGGGCGCCGCGGCCAACCCGTCGCTGCCCGTCGCTGCCCGTCGCACGGCTCCACGAGCTGCTCGACCGTGGCGGGCTGGCAGCCGCTGCTCCGTAGGGAGAAGCCGCACCAGGTCGGCTCCGGCGGGGTAGGCTGCCGACCCGTGTTCGAGTACCACGGCTGGATCAACGTCCTGGAGAGCGTCGGCGCCGATGACGAGGACATCCGCCTCGAAGAGGACCGCCTGAACGTCATCGCGGAAGGCGTTCGTCGGCGGGTCGAGGAAATCGCGAGCCCCTGCCTCCTGGACCTGCGCCGGATGAACGGCGCCTTGTTCCTCCACTTCGGGGGCCAGCCGAACCGCCGCGATCCGGAGGTCCTCGACTTCTTCCGTGAGGTCGGCCGCCACGCGTCGGCTTCGTACGGCTTGCTGCACGTGCGCGATGACGAGGACCCGGCTCACGAGAACGAGGTCTACGTCCTCCGGATGGTCCGGGGCGAGGTCAGTGAGCACGCGGAGCCGATGCTGTCGCCCTGCGTCCCCGTCCTTGAGGATCCCTTCCACGGCTGACCGGGCAGCGGACACGCCGGCGCGCCGCCACCCCCTGCGGAGAAGGGGGATGCGCGCCGGCTCAGCTGCCGTGGTGCTTCTCAGCGGTCAGTGCGGCCGCGAGTCGTGTCGCCGGGTCGTCGGCGAGCCGGTGGTGCGACCGCCCGGCCGGCCAGGTGGAGATGCCGTCGTCCGGCCAGCGCGGAACGACGTGGAAGTGCAGGTGCCGCACCGACTGCTCCGATGCCGGACCGCTCGCGTTGAGGATGTTCACGCCGGTTGCGCGCAACACGGAGCGCATGGCGCCTGCCACGCGCTGAACCAGGTCGACGGTCTCGGCCAGCACGTCGGTGGGGGTGTCGAAGACATCGGCGTGGTGAGCCGTCGGCACCACCAGGGTGTGCCCTGGGGCGAGCGGGTCGAGAGGGGTGAACGCGCAGGTGGACGGTCCCCGGGCCACCCAGTGGGCGGTGTCCTCTCGGATGATCCGGCAGAAGGGGCACGACATCCGGATGACTCTGCCACAGGTGGAGAACGCGACTGCCGGGCGCCCGGGAAGGGGCTGGCGACCTACGGTTCTGCGGACAACGAAGCGGCCGGGGCTGACCAGTGCCCGGCGTTCCAGTCCGGGGCACAGCTCAGGACGTTCACGGCCTGTTGGCTTCGCCGGACGGTGCGGCGGTTCCTCGTCGGCGACGCGGAGGTACCGGACGGCCGTGGGGCCGGGGGAGGGGCCCGGATAGGCTGGAACAGCACGTCAGAGGGCTGTGAACGGCCGGGGAGGGTCCTGGAGCATGGGGAAGAAGAGCGAGTTGGACGACCTGCGGGCGCGCCTGGAGACGCTGGAGGCGGAGGTCCGTCGGCTTCGCGGTGCGGCTGCGCCGACGGGTACGGCGGTGGGTACTGCGGTGGGTACGACGCCGGGCACGGCGGCAGCAGTGACGGTCGAGGAGCAGCCCGGGCAGCCCCAGTCGATGACCCGTATCGCCGATGCCCTCGGTGTCATGGTCTCGGGCCGGGCCGAGGCACGGCCCGAGGAGCATCCCAAGGAACGGACCGAGGAACGGACCGAGAGGCGGGCGGAGGAACGGACCGAAGCGCGGACCCAGGTCCTGCGGACCCGCCCCGAGCCCTCGCAGCCCTCGCAGCCCTCGCAGCCCTCGAAGCCCTCGCAGCCCTCGAAGCCCTCGCAGCCCTCGCAGCCCTCGAAGCCCTCGAAGCCCTCGCAGCCCTCGAAGCCCTCGAAGCCCCGGAGCGTCCCCGTCCCCGAGCGCAGCGGCGGCCAGTTCCTGGAGAGCCTCCTGTCCGGCCGACCGGCACTCCAGAAGTAGCCGCGCCGCCGACGACGGGGCACCTGTGCGGGGGCGACCAGGACTCCCTGGTCGCCCCTGCACGGTTCCGGGGCCCTCAGGCCTTCGGCAGCGTTATCCCCAGTTCGAGCATGGCCGGTGAGGCCGGCCCGCCCTCCGAGCGCTCGGTCTTGTAGCCCTTGACGCCCGGGGCGACGGTGCGCGGGTCCACGGCCTCGGAGGGGGCGCCGGTGGTGTAGAGGCCGTCCGGGTCCTGGTCACGGTCGTGGGGCAGCAGCCAGAAGACGCGGCGGCGGAAGGTGCCGGAGGCGCGGGAGGACTTGGCGTCGGGGCCGAGGATCGCGTAGCCGACCATGCGGCCGTCGCGGTGGTAGGCCGGGCGGCCGCGCCGGGTGGTGAGACGGTCGAGCGACTGGCGCACGTAGTCGAGGTCGGTGGTGTCCTCAAGCCAGACGAGGTCGGTTTCGTGGGCGAGCTCGGCCGGGTCGATCAGCGCGCTCACGCGTTCTGCTCCTCTGTGTCGTCGGTGATCAGGCCGATGCCCGGGTAGTACTTGCGGCTGTTGGACAGGACCATCTCCTTGGGAGAGGTCATACCCAGTGTCTCGCGGACTCGTGCGGCGAACGCGCGGCCGGATACGGGATTGGCTCCCTCGAAGCCGCACCAACGGGTGTAGGCGCCGAAGAGCTGGGACTGTTCGGCACGCATGCCCTCCCCGGTGACGCAGGCCTCCTTGAGGAAGCGGCCGACGTGGTCCTCGGTCTCGGCGTACGCCGTGGTGGCGGTCTGAACGGCCTGGGGCCCGGCCAGGTCCTTCTCACCGGCGAAGTAGCGGCGGGCGCCGTCGATGAGCCAGGCGAGGATACCGGGGCCCTCCTCGGCGACGAGGACGTGGGCCAGGTTGTCGATCTTGCGTTCCTCGGGGACGACCCGTTCGAACGGGATCAGGCGCATGCGGCGCCAGAAGGCGAAGCCGCCGGTGCCGACCTCGGGGCGGTGGTTGCCGAGCAGCCAGAGCTTGTGGGTGGGCTCGAAGGAGAAGAAGTCCTGGCGCATCCGGCGGGCCTTGATCTTGTCGCCGCCGGTGAGGAGCTTGACCCGGGCCTCGTCGAAGCGGTCGCCGGGCTTGAGCTCGGAGCAGACGATGATGCGCCGGCCGTGGAGTTCGGCGAGGTCGGTGGGGTGGCCGTCGAAGGTCTTGGCCATCAGGAAGCCGGGCGGGGCCGCGTCCGCATAGTCGCCGAGCAGCTGGATCATGACGTCCAGGAGGACGGACTTGCCGTTCTTTCCCTGGCCGTAGAGGAAGGGCATGACCTGGGCGCCGACGTCGCCGCTGATCGAGTAGCCGAGCAGCAGGTGGAGGAAGTCGCGGGTCTGGCGGCCTTCCTTGTCGTCGCCGAAGGTGTCGGTGAGGAAGCGGTCCCAGCGCGGGGTGGGCATCCGGGCGGGGGCGAGCGTGGTGGAGCGCGAGTGGTGGTGGACCTTGGGGTCGGGCGGGACGATGGCGCCGGTGCGCAGGTCGACGACGCCGCCGGGGGTGCACAGGGCGTAGGCGTCGGCGTCGAGCAGAGCGGCGTTGAGCACCATGCCGGGGGCGGACTTGGCCTGGGCGAGCATGGCGTTCATGCCGGAGGTGGACAGGGCGCGGCGGCGGTGCCGGCGCAGGTCGGTGTTGGTGTAGAAGCCGCGGGCGTCGTGGGTGGCGATGCTCTCGGCCATCTCGCCGGCGGCCCACAGGACGGTGTCGTCCTCGTCGAGCTGCCAGCGGTGGGTGGCCCAGCGGTACCAGCCGATGCCGGGGACGTGGCGGTAGTCGCGCCCGTAGAGGTGGACGAAGAGCTTGGCGTTGCCACGGTCGGAGAGGGAGTCGGGCAGGAGGCCGTGCTGGCTCGCCTGTGGGCCGGCTTTGGAGCCCGCCTGGACCGGAGCGGTCAGCGGTTCCTGGGCGCCGCCGTGGAACGGCTGGACCGGCCCCTGCGGAGCCAGGCCGGGGCCCGCGCCGGGACCGGGACCCACGCCAGGACCGGGACCGGGGGCAGCGGCGGGGGAGGGCGCGACGGGCGCGTCGAGGAGGCTCTCCTGGACGGCCGTACCGTGCCAGGGAGCCTGCGCGGGCCCGGGGACGGGCGGGTACTCCAGGATCTGCTGGGCAGCGGCCACGGGATCGAAGACCGTCCTCTTGCGGGGGCTGTCGCTCATCCTCGCGCCCTCCCGATGTGCAGGGGCTGCCGGCCCCCGGCGGCGAGGCCTGAGCGGATGACGGCGGAGTTCTGCCGGTCCTGGGAGGGACGGGCGGTGCGGGCGGCGTCGGTCAGCAGCTGCTCGGCGGCGGCGTGGGTGAGGTGTCCGGCGGAGACGAGGCCGCCGACGGTGTAGGCGGCGCGGTTGAGCTTGCCGGTGAACCCGGCTCCCTCGGGGGTGGTGGCGCAGTCGGTGACGTCCTGGAGGACGGTGTCGAGGACCTTCTCGGCGCCGCGCCGCCCGCCGCCCGCCGCGACCACGGCCTGACGGGCCCGGTCGGGGACGGCCGGCAGCGGGCTGCCGGACTGCTGGGGGCGGTCCTTGAGGTGGCCGGTGCGGACGAGTTCCTCGGCGAGCCACCGGGGGAGCGGGGCCGGGACGGTGGCACCGGGCAGCGGCGTGTAGGTGCCGCTGGTGGTGACGGTGCTGGGCGCGACGATGTAGCCGCCGTGGGCGCGGACGTCGACCTGCCAGGCGAGGGCCCGGCCGGTGGAGGAGCCGGTGGAGCAGGTGAAGCGGTGGTGGGCGTCGTCGCGGTACCAGATGTGCAGACCACCGGAGGGGGTGCGCACACGCAGGGTTCCGGTGTCCGTGCAGGGGTCGGGGGCCTTGCGCAGGGCGGCCAGCAGGGCGAGCGTGTGGTAGCCGTTCTCCAGGCCGTCGAGGTCGACCCGGTCGTGGATCGGGATCCCGGGCAGGATCCGGTCCCGGGCGGGGACGTCGGCCGGGTGGCTGTCCACGTCGATGACCACCAGGCCGGCCGGGCCGCAGGCGACTCCGGTGCCGAAGCCGGGGTTGACCCGCCACCAGGCGCCGATGACGTCCTGGTCGGTGGTGGCGGCGTGGAAGCCGTGGCACCAGCGACCGACCCGGGGGCACGGGCAGTCGGCGGGGGAGTGGGGGAAGTCCTGGCAGGGCTGGCAGTTCGCCGGCGGGGTCTTACGCCCGGGTGCCAGCGGATGGACGGGCCACCCCTGGGCGGCACACCAGCGCGCGACCGCAAGCGCGTCCGGCTGACGCTCCGTTCGGTCGCTCCCCACGGCCTTCGGCGCCGTCACGCTGGTCCCTTCCCCTTAGTTCGGTAGCTGCTGCAGCTCCCACTCAGCTTCTTCGGTAGCTGAGTAGCTGCCCGGATTCGAGTCGCTCGTTCAGTCGCTGACGGCAAAAAGCCAGGTCAGGGCACTGGAGGGTGCCAGATCAGCGACTGAAGCGACCGAAGTCCAGAAGATAGCTCACACAGACTAGCCGAGCGAGCACATACGGTCCCGGACTGCCGGTACTTGCGGGGAAACTGAGCGACCGAACGCCACGGCAGCGACCGAGTCGCTTCGGTCGCTGTTTTCGGTCCAGCGGCGTTTCCCCAGGTCGGAGCCGATTTTCCCAGCAAACAGCGACTGAAGCGACTGAAGCCCGGGTCTATAACGCGCACACGCACACGGGAATGTCTTCATATACCCGACCTTGAGTCGCTTGGGTCGCTGTTTGGGTGAGTGCATAGGCTCTGACCTGGGGTTTTGCCCAGCGACTGAAGCCCAGCGACCGAAAGCGACTGAGTCTCTGGGGGCCCGGCCGTCGGCGTGTCGCGCGTGTCAGGGCGGGGTGCATGCCGCTGGTTCGGTCGCTTGGGTCGCTTCGGTCGCTTGGGTCGCTTCAGTCGCTCGGGTCGCTCGGGTCGCTCGGTCGCTGCCCGCCGGACGGGAAGCCGTCCGCGCCTGGAAACCAGGGCGCCGACCCGTAGGACCAGCTACCGAAGCGACCCAAGCGACTCTGGCCCGGACATGAGGTCACCTCCGCCGCCCGGGTCCCAGGACGGTCCCGGCCGGGTCTCCTCGCCTACGGTCGCTCCGGCCCCCGGACCGCCTCGACAGGAGCCCGGCGGAACCGATGGCCGGAGCGACCGTAGGCCCGCCGTTTCACCACGACCTGACGGTGTTGCGGCGACCGGTCCTACCAGTCGACCGTCCCGTCGCCGGGCAGCATCGGCCGGTAGGCCGGCCCGACCCAGCCATGGTCGTCGTGATGAAGCATCGCCTGGGCGACGTGGTGCAGCCATGCGGCGAGGCTCGGCCAGCCGGTGAAGTGGGCGGCCTCGTCGTGGGCGGCCCGGCCGAGGTGGTTGTGCCAGGGGCCGGGGCCTGCGTCGACGAAGTGCTCGTCGCCGTCGCTGCCCGCGAACGGAACCCACAACGCACCCCACCACGGGGAGTCCTGCTGGTCCGGGTCATCGGCGTCCCAGATGCTCATCCGCATGTCGCGGATCTCGGCGATCCGCTCCGTCGAGTACAGCGGGCCGCAGGGCAGGACGGTGAGGTACGAATTGTCACCGTCGTGGCAGAGCAGCGACTCGCGCAGGTCGGCGGGGAGCGGGAGGCCGAGCTGTTCCTCCGCCCGTGCGATGGCCTCGGCCGTCGCGGGCGGGCGCAGGTCAGCCAGGCTGACGGGCGCGAACTCGGCCAGCCAGGCGTCGATGACGCTCCAGGACTCGTTCACCGGGGCGAACACCGGGCTGATGCCGGTACGGGGAAGATCGATCATGAGCCAGAGCCTCCCAGAGCGCTGTGACAGGACGGCGGGCGCGTTTTGCCCCGGCGTACGCCCGCCCCGGGGCGGCAAGGCGTTCCAGGACGGCGGGGGAGAGGGTTCCCGGGTCGCCCGCATCCGCCGCGTCGTCCGGTTGCCCTCCGCGGCTCCCGCCCAACGAGCCGGATTCCACCGCGCTTTGGTAGCACTTGCTACACACCGCTACGCTCGCGCACATGACGCAGCTGACCGCGCGACCGGAGAACGCCGCGCCGGCCCGGAGGACGGTCTTCGAGCCGGAGTCCCGCCCCTGTCCGGCCTGTGCCCCGGCCTGTGCCCAGGCCTCGGTCCCGTTCCCGGCCCGCGACGCCACCGCGGACGCCGCATGATCCTGCGGATCGACCGGGCCTGGCTGCTCGACATCGCCCACCAGTTCGTACCCGGTGACCCGGACGTCACCGACTACGGCACCCTCGCCGCCGCCGTCGCCCGGCACGCCGACGAGGTCATGGGCGTCCCCGTCTACGAGGCCGTGAACCAGCGCGCAGCCGCGTTGATGCACCAGCTGATCCGCGTCCCCGCCCTGGAGTCCGCCAACGAGCACTTCGCCGCCGTGGTCGCCGCCGCCTACCTCAGCGCCTCCGGCGTCATCGTCACCGCCGACCCCCAACAGGCCGTCGACCTCGCCGCCCGCATCCGCGCGGGCCACGCCGACGTCCGGGAGGCCGCTGCCGTCATCCGCACCTGGTACCGCTGACGGCATTCCGCTCAGGCGACGGTGGCGAGCGCGTGGCCGAGGAGCGACATCGCGTCGGGCATCACCCGCCGCCAGAAGCCGTCCGTGTGCTCCCCGTCGGGGAACCGCCCCACCCGCGCCCGCGCCTGCCGCGCGACCTGGCGGGCAGCGGGGCAGAACGGGTCCTCCTGGCCGCACCACACGCCGAGGGCGCCGGTCTGCAGCTGGTCCAGACGGAGCGTCGGCTCGTGGGCCTGCCAGTCCGCCTCGTCGGCGTACCCGCCGGTGGTGCGGGCGTCCGCCCAGGTACGGAAGACGGCCGGGCTGAGCAGCGCCACGGCGTCGAGGTTGCGGCCGGCCTGGGTGCGTCCTACGGCGTACTGCAGGGCGCCCGAGCCGCCCATGGAGATCCCCGTCACGGCGCGCGGCGTGGGCAGTTGGCGGGCGTGCAGCCAGCCGGGGAGCTCCTCGCGGAGCATCGCCTGTGGGTCGTCGCCGCCGGGGGTCTGCCGGTGCCAGTACGTGGCGTCGCCGCCGTCCACCGCGACGACGGCGAACGGCGGCACGCCGCTCCCGACCGCGGCCGCCAGGAACTGCGGAACCCCGAGCGCCACCATGCCCTGCGCGTCGTTGCCGCGGCCGTGCAGCAGGACGCAGACCGGCAGGTTCGTGCTCGCCGCGGCACCGGGCGGGAGCATGGTCACCATCGTGACCTCCCGGCCCCGCGCCGCGGAACGCACCTTCTCGACCCGCACGGGCCCCGGAACCACGTCCGGCACCGTGCCGTCCGTCCCGGTCATTCCCAGCGCCTTCTTCAGCGTCACCCCGCCGGGCAGCCACCCGGCGAGCATTCCGCCCCCGGCGGCGGCCCCGAGCAGGGCGCCGCCGCCCGCGACGCCGGCCCCGATCCGCAGCAGGCGCCGGCGCGACAGCGCGCGGCCGTCGGGATCCGCCGAGGGCGGCTCAGTGGTGCTGCTGGTGTGTGCGGTCATGTGCGTCGGCCTTTCGCCGTTCGGTTCGCCGTTCGGTTTCGTGTGCGCGGCCGAGGACCGGCGGTAGCAGCGGCAACGGCCACGTGGTGGCCTGGCCGGGCGCGCGCGAGGGCGGGCGGGCGGGCGGTGGTCAGGTGTCGGCCCGTTTCCCCCGATTGGCCGGCCCAAGCAAAAACGATCATCGTAGTGGACGGGGGAGCAGACCCACCCGGTTCCGCCGTTCGCACGGACTCCCAGCGGCCGGGGTGAGCGCAGGAAGTGAGCGAAGGGGGCGTGCCGTAGCACCGCCGGCTCGGCGGTGTCCAGGGTGGTCGCGACCACCCCCTGCGGTGGGCCATCCTGGTGTTCCCGGCCGCTCTCGTGGGCGGGTTGCCGTTCGTCCCAACACGGTGAGGTGTCCCCATCGGCGAGAAGAGCGGATCGGCGCTGGCCGTACGGCTGCGCGGTCTGGACGCGTCCGCGCTGGAGCGGGTCCTGGCGGCGCGCCCGGATGCGGTGGCGGCTCCGGAGCCGCGGTCGGTGGGTGAACTGGCGGACCGTCTTCAGCGTCCGGCGTCGGTGGCGTTGGCGCTGCCCCGGCTGACGCTGCCGTGCCTGCAGGTGGCGGAGGCCCTCGCCGCCCTGGAGCCCCGGTCACGGTCCCGGGACGACCTGGCCGGCCTCCTGGACGCGAGGGACGGGGAACGGGCCCGCGGACTGGCCGCCGTG
Source organism: Kitasatospora sp. NPDC101108 (assembly GCF_055584725.1). NCBI lineage: Bacteria > Bacillati > Actinomycetota > Actinomycetes > Kitasatosporales > Streptomycetaceae > Kitasatospora > Kitasatospora sp. NPDC101108. The sequence goes on along the minus strand of NZ_JBVJLM010000017.1, from coordinate 46,646 downwards.
CTGGAGGAGCTGGCCGATCGTGCGCTGGTGTGGCCGGACGGCGAGGGCCTGCTGCACCTGGCGGGGCCGCTGCGGTCGGCCTGGCGCACGCCCCTGGGCCTGGACGCGGCACTGGCCCGACTCGTGGCGCACATCACCTCGGACGAGCTGGCCCGCGTGCTGGTGAAGCTCGGCGTCAAGCCGGCCGCCAACAACAAGCAGCAGCGGCTGGCCGCGCTGGTCGGCCACCACAGCGATCCGGACCGGGTCGCCGCGCTGGTGGCCAAGGCGCCCGCGGCCACCCGGGAACTGCTCCGGCGGCGGGCGCACGAGGCTCCGGAGCGGCTGGACTTCGTGGTGTTCGGGGGACTGCTGGACGCCTCCGAGCCCGGCAGCCGCTGGGCGCTGGAGCGCGGGCTGCTGATCCAGGACCGCCACCGGTACGGGCCCGCCCGCATGCCCGCGGAGGTGGCACTCGCCCTGCGCGGCCCCGACTGGCACGCCCCGTTCACGCCCGGCCCGCCCGGGGTGCGATCGGTGCCCGTGACCGCCCCGGAGGTCGAACGGGAGGCCGCGGCCGCCGCGATGGCCTTCGACGCCCACGCCACCTCCGTCCTCGGGGTCTGCGCCGCCGCTCCGCCGACCCGGCTCAAGTCGGGCGGGATCGGCGCCCGCGAACTGTCCCGGATCGGCAGGGCGGCGCAGTGCGAGGAGCTCCCGGTGCGCCTCGTACTGGAGACGGCGGGCGCGGCCGGGCTGCTGGCCCGGGACGGCGACCGCATCGCGGCGACCGCCGCCTACGACACCTGGGCGGCCCAGGAACCGGCCGACCGGGTCGCCGCGCTGCTCCGGGCGTGGTGGGAGCTCCCGCGGACCCCGGGCACCGGCCGCGACGAGGACGGCAAGGCCGTGCCGGCGCTCGCCGGGACCGAGCCCTGCGGAGGCTGCGTCCAGGCCCGGCACGGGCTGCTCGCGGCCGCGGCGAGGCTTCCGGCCGGCGAGGGCGCGGCGGACCCGGCCGACCTGGGGGCGTTGCTCGGGTGGCTCCGCCCGCTCGCCGACGAACTCCCGCAGGACGCCACGCCGTTCGCCACCCTGATCCGGGAGGCGGAACTGCTCGGTGCGCTCGCCCTCGGGGTCCTGTCCCCGATCGGTGCCGCCCTGAACGCCCTGAACGCCCTGAACGCCCGGGACACCCAGGACGCCCGGGACGCCCGGGACGCCCGGGACACCCTGGACACCCTGGACACCCAGGACGCCCGGGACACCGAGGCGGTGGCCGATGCCTGCCGACGGCTGCTGCCCGCCGCCACCGGGACCGCCCGCTTCGGCAGCGACCTCACGGCCGTGGTCTCCGGCACCCCGTCAGCCGACCTCGCCGCCCTGCTGGACTCCGTCGCGGACCGGGAGAGCGTCGGCGCGGCGTCCGTCTGGCGGTTCAGCCCGGCAAGCGTGCGCCGCGCCCTCGACGCGGGCCTCACCCCGGACGCCCTCACGGCCGACCTGGCTGTCGTCGCCGCGGTCGACCGGCTTCCCCAGCCCCTCTCCTACCTGATCCAGGACACCGCGCGCCGCCACGGCCGGGTGCGCGTCGTCGCCGCCGCCTGCGTGATCCACGGCCAGGAGCCCGCCCTCCTCGCCGAACTGGCCGCCCACCGCAAGCTCGCCCCACTCGGCCTGCGGCAGCTGGCGCCGACGGTGCTGATCAGCCGGACCCCGCCGGACGAGACGCTCGCCGCCCTGCGTGCCGCGGGCTACGCCCCCGTCGCCGAGCAGCCCGACGGGACCGTACGGATCGAACGGTCCCCGCACCACCGCGCGGCGAACCCGGTCCCGTTCCCGCGCCCGTCCCGCGCCAGCTCCCGAGCGCCTCAGACGACCGCGCGTCAGACGACCGCGCGGCCGACGGGCACACGCACCGCGACCGCGGGAACGCCCGTCGACCTGCGCGCCCTCGCCGTCCGGCTCCAGGACGCCCCGCAGGACATCGCGGAGCCCGACCCGTACGACGGCCGCCCGTACGCCAGCGACACCGAGGAGATCATCGCCGGGCACGCGCGCAACCTGACCTTCACCGACGTCCGCCAGCTGGCCCACGCCGTCGACGAGCGGCGGGCCGTCACGATCGAGTACGTCGCCACCTCGGGCGACGCGACGGTCCGCACCCTCAGCGGGCTCGAACTGGACGCCCCCTACCTGAACGCCTGGTGCCACCTGCGCGAGGACGCCCGGGTGTTCACCATCTCCCGCATCCACGGCGTGATGCCCGCCTAGCCGCCGCCGGGCCGCCGCCGGGCCGCCGCCGGATGGCTGGCCGCCGGACGGGCTGACCCCGACGGGTGGCGGGTCCTGTGGGCCGTCCGCAGCAATGTGGCCCGCGCCCGCTTGCGCCTGCCGCCCCGGCGCCCGGACCAGGCCGAACAATCGGCCTGATCCGGACCCCGGACGACGGGTCCGGGTGGCAGTGAGGGGATGGAACCGATGCAGGGAGCCGATCGCCCGAGTCGTCGAGCGCTGCTCGCCGGCGGGCTGGCGAGCGCCGCGGTGGCGCTCGCGGGGTGTACGACGACGAGGGCGGACTCGCCCGCCCCGCCCGGCTCTCCCGCCTCGCCCACGGGCGGCAGCGCTTCGTCGGAAGCCCGGCCGACCACGCCCGCCGCGGCGTTCACGAGGCTGATGGACGGCAACAAGCGCTGGGTCAGCGGTGACCTCAAGCACCCCGACCGCGACCCGAACCGGCGTCAGCTGGTGGCCCAGGAGCAGGAGCCCTTCGGGTCGATCCTGTCGTGCATCGACTCCCGGGTGCCGCCGGAGCCGCTCTTCGACACCGGTCTCGGCGACCTGTACGTGATGCGCACGGGCGGCGAGGCGGTCGGCCCGGTGGTCACCGGTTCCGTCGAGTACGGGCCCATGACGAGCGGCACCCCCCTGATCGTGGTCCTCGGGCACCAGCGCTGCGGCGCCGTCAAGGCGGCCTACGAGTCCTTCCGGGACGGCAAGCCGCTGCCCGGCAACCTGGACGCGATCGCCAAGGCCCTGCGGCCGGCGTACGACCAGACGGTCCGGGAGGGCGGCGCCGACCCGGTCGAGACCATGTCCCGCGCCCAGGTCACGCTGACCGCGGCCGACCTGCGCTCCAACCAGGACCTGGCCCCGCTGGTGGCCAAGGGCTCCCTCGCCGTCGTCGGCGCCTACTACTCGCTGGACACCGGCGCGGTCGAGGTCCTGTCCGGGGCACCCTGACCGCTCGGCGGGGGACCGGGCACCGCCCTACGGCCGGTCCGTCCCGCGCAGGATGCCCAGGTAGCGGGCGGCCGCCGCCTCGACCAGCCGGGCGGCGTCGTGCCGTACGGAGTGGAAGTCGCTGTGGATGCGGTCGTACCGGTACCGGCGCAGGGTGCGCATCATCGCCTCGATCTCGTGCGCCGGGAGCGGCAGGTAGTGGCAGGTGCTGTACATGAGGGCGATGTGCCGCCCGTCCTCCAGCACCTCGATGGTGTCCCCGGTGAGCAGGCATCCCCCGTCGCCGTCGCCGCGGCTCCAGTGCGCGACGGACGAGCCCGGGAAGTGGCCTCCGCAGCGGAGGATCTGCACTCCGCGGAACGGGCTGGTCCGGTCGTGGAAGAACCGCACCGTCTCGGCGGGACGGAAGAGCCAGGGCCGGTCCTCGGCGGCGACGTGGAACGGGACGCCGCCGAGGCGCCGGCTCCATTCCGCGTGGCAGTGGTAGTAGTGCGGGTGGCTGGCCGAGATCGCGTCCACCCCGCCGAGCCGGGCGATCCGCCGCACGGTCTCGTCGTCGACGAACGGCAGCGGGTCCCACAGCAGGTTGCCGTGCGGGGTGCACCGCAGGATCGCCCGGTGCCCCATGGCGAAGCGGGGGGCGACCCGGAGCCCGTGGACCCCCGGCTCGATCTCCTCCCAGACGATGCGGTGGCCCGCGGCGCTCAGCTCGTCGAGGGTGGTCCAGCGCTGTCCGCCCGGTCGCTCGTGCTCGCGGTCGTCCGTGCAGATGCCGCACGCGGCCGGCGGCCCGTCGGTCGACGGCGGGTACTGCACCCCGCACCGTACACAGACGAAAGCCTTCGCCCCGCTCTCCGTGGTCACCCTCTACCTTCAGCACGGCGCGAACGGGCGCGACAGCCCGCGGGCCCGATCGGGGGGCACGCTTGCCCGATCGGGGGCACGCTTGCCCGATCGGGGGCACGCTTGCCCGATCGGGGGAAGGCGGCGCGACTGGGGAAGGCGGGGCCACCGGGGAAGGCTTGCCCGATCGGGTGACGGCGGGTGCGGTGGCGGGGCGGAGGCGTCCGGCCGCGCCCGTCCCGTGCTAGGCAGGGCTCCTGTCGGGGCAGTTCGGGCACCCAGGGAAGTAGCCGATGTCGGTCATGCGCGCACGGACCTACGTCGTCGCCGGCGGAGCCGGAGTGGCGGGCACCTGCGTGACGCGCGCCCTGCTCGGCCAGGGCCACCGGGTCGTGGTCCCGTCCCGCTCGCCCGAACGCCTGCGAGCGCTGCGCGCGGAACTGGCCCCGGAGGACCTGCCCCGGCTGCACACGCTCGTGGGCGACCTCGGCACCCCGGACGGCGTCGGCGAGCTCCGGGACCGGGTGATCGCCGAGGCCGGCCCGCCGGACGGCGTGGTGGCCTCGCTCGGGTGCTGGTGGGAGGGCCTGCCCCTCACCGAGGTGCCGTACGAGACGTGGGAGCGGATCCTGCGCGACAACCTGACCGCGCACTTCCTGACCGCGCAGGCCTTCCTGCCCGTCCTGCACGGGCGCCCCGGGGCGGTCTACCTCGCGTTGAACGGCATCGCCGCGCTCAAGCCGGTGCCGTCGGCGGGTCCCGTCTGCGTCACGGACGCCGCCCAGAGCATGCTGCTGCGCACCTTCGCGGCCGAACTGGGCGACGCGGTGCGCGTCCAGGAGATCGCGATCCTCACCCCGATCGTCACGGCCCGCTGGCCCGCCGACACCCCGGTCGACCTCCGCTGGCTGTCCGGCGAGGCCGTGGGCGCCTACATCGCCCAGGTCGCCGCCCCGGACTTCGCCGAGCAGGCGCAGGAGACGCTCCGCCTGCCCGCCGACTGGGACATCCACGCGTGAACGGCGCCGGCACCAGGGCTTCGGCGGGCCGGCCCGCCGTACCACGGCCGGGGACGCGGCGGCCGTGGCCGTCGGTTTCGTTCGCTGAGGAGCGCGGGACGCCGCTAGCCTCGGCGGATGATCAACCTGCAGGTGCGTGATGACGGCGGGGACGTGGTGGCTCGGGCCGAGACCGGGGTGCAGTGGACGGCCGCCTTCGCCGAGCTGGATCCGGCGCTGTTCCCGATGCTCTTCGCACTGACGCCGTACGGGGACGCGGTCTTCAACCGGAGGCAGGTACCGCTGCTGCTGGCGGAACTCGACCGGCTGCCGGACGCGTGCGGCGGGGACTGGGTCGGGCAGGCCCGGGCGTTGTGCGGGGTGGTCGAGCGGGGGACGCACCGATACCTGTGGTTCGTCGGCGACTGACTGGGGGCCGGTCGTAGGGGGCGACCCTCGCCCACGTCCTGCACGAGAACGTCCTGGCCGCCCCCGACGCCGGCAGCCTGCGCGAGGACGTCCTGACCCTCATGCGGGAGATCGTCGACATGCTCTTCCTGCCGCTGGTGCGCCGAGCCGCTCAGCGGCCGTAGGCGGCCGTCGCGGTCCTGACGAAGGACCGGACCAACCGGTTGGTGTCGCCCTCCCTCCACACCGCCACCACCCGGCTCGGCGGCATGTCGACCAGCGGCACCACGGCCAGTTCCGCGGGCAGTTCGTGCCCGAGCGGGGCCAGGCCGACGGTGCCGTTCCACAGCACGGTCTGCAGGCACTCCTGGACGGCGCGCACCACCGGGCCCTCGCGCGGCTTGCCGCCGTTCCAGTACGACTGCCAGACGGGGTCGGTGCCCGGCGGGAACCGGAACCAGCGGCGGTCGTCCAGCTCGGCCAGGCGCAGCCCGTCACGGCGGGCCAGCGGGTCGTCGGCGCGCAGGACCACGCCGACCGGGTCGGCCCGCAGCGCACGCACCGTCAGGGCGGTCGCGTCGAAGGGCGCCCTGGTCAGCGCGACGTCGACCAGTCCGGCGCGCAGCCCGCAGGTCGGGTCGGTCAGGTCGGTGTCGCGGACGCGGATGTCGACGAGGGGATGGTTCCGGCGGAAGGCGGCGGCCAGCCTGGCCACACCCGGGTCGGTGCCGTCGCCCAGGATGCCGACGGTGATGGTCGCGGAGCCGGCCGCCGCGCTCACCCGCACCCGGACGCGGTCGGCGTGCTCCAGGAGGGCTCGCGCCTCGTCGAGCAGCACCGAGCCCACCGCGGTGAGCGTGACCCCCGTGGGCGAGCGGGTGAACAGCAGGGCCCCGACCTCGGCCTCCAACTGCTGGATCGCCCGGCTCAGCGGCGGCTGGCTGATGTGCAGCCGGGTGGCGGACCGGCCGAAGTGGAGTTCCTCGGCGACGGCCACGAAGTAGCGCAAGGTGCGTAGCTCCACACTGCCACGATACCCACGGGGTATCGGGGGCGCGGAACGGGTCTTGGACGCCGGCGGGCCCGTGGCGGTGGACTCGTGGCATGACCGAAGACACGAAGAGCAGCGAGCCGAAGACCGGTCCCGCCCTGTCGGTGGTGGGCCCCGGCGAGGGCGAGACGATCGTTCTGGGCACCACGCGCATGCGCGTCCTGGAGGACGGCAGCCACACCGGGCACCGCCTCGCGATCGCCGAGTCCGTCCTCGCCCCGCACACCCAGGGACCGCCGCAGCACCGCCACGGCCGGCACGACGAGGGTTTCTACGTCCTCTCCGGCACGGTGCGGTTCACCGTCGGGGAGCAGGACCACGACGCCCCCGCGGGCACGCTGGTGGTGGTCCCGCCCGGCACCCCGCACACCTTCGCCAACCCGACCGACCAGCCCGCCGTGATGCTCAGCACCTTCACCCCCGACCTGTACGTGCAGTACTTCCGGGACCTCCAGGAGGCGCTCGACGGCGGCCGGCCGCTGACCCCCCGGGCCAACCTCGACGCGATGAGCCGCTACGCGACCGAGCCCGCCGACGACCCGGTCTGAGGCCGGGAACCATGGACATCTTCTACTGGACCGTCGCGGGACCGCTCGCGCTCTTCCACTGGCGTCGGCAGCGGCCGCCGGCCTCGTACTCCTGCAGGCCGGCGCGATCGCCGTCCACCTGACGGGCGGGGACCGCCGGATCGCCCTCAACGCCGGGCTGGTCGTCACCGCCGCCGTGACCGTCCGGCTCGCCACCGGGCTGTGACCCCACGCGCGGAGGAGGGGAACGGCGACCGGCGCGGTCCCGGCCGTAGGGGCGCCGGGTTCCGGACAACTCGGCAGGATGGGGCGGCGGTTGGGTGGCGGGGGCTTCTACGCTCGCACGGACACCGGGGTGTGAGGGGGGAATGCCGTGGCTCGCAGGCCTGTTCGGCGGCGTCGGTCGCGCAGTGCCGCCCGCTGGGCGCGGCGGGCCGGGGACAACTTGCTGCTGGTGGGGATCGCCGCGGTGGTCGGGCTCGCGGTGCTGTCGGTGGTGGTGCACTGGCTGGTTCAGCACCTGGTGCTGGTGGCCGGCCTGCTGGCCGTCGGTGCGGGGGCGGGTGTGGCCGTGCTGCGTTCGCGGGTACGGGCGCGGCGGCGGGAGCTGGACGTACGGGCGGCGCAGCTGCGGCACATCGGGCCGTTCCTGACGATGAGCCCGAAGGCGTTCGAGCACGCCCTGGCGGACCTGTGCCGACGGGACGGCTGCACGAAGGTCTCGGTGGTCGGCGGAGCCGGGGACCTGGCGGCGGACGTGCTGGCCACCACCCCCACCGGCCGGCGGATCCTGATCCAGGCCAAGCGGTACGGCCCGCGGACCTTCGTCGGTTCGCAGGACGTCCAGAGGGTCAACGGCACCTACCGCGACGTCCACCGCTGCGACCTGGCCGCCGTGGTGACCACCAGCTCGTTCACCAAGGCCGCGGCCGCCTTCTGCGCCCAGGTCGGCATCAGGGCCGTCGACCGGCGGGCACTCGCCCTGTGGGCGGAGGGCACGGGCGTTCCGCCCTGGTCCTGAACCCGTGCCGAACAGGTCGCGGACGCCTGAGCGCCGGGATGGCGAGCCGCCTTCGACGACAAGGAACGAGGGGCAGCATGTCGAGGAGGCATGGCGGTGCTCCGTGCTCCGTAGGGCGGAGCGCGGGAGGTGGGCGGGGGACCGTCGGGTGAAGGCGGGCGCCCCGCCGTGGAGGTCCACGAGCGGGGCGGTGCGGCGGGAGGTGGTGGGGTCAGGTCAGCGGCACGTCGAGGCGGGCGCGGCGGTGGCTGAACGTGGCGATGGAGTGGGGGCCGTGGTAGCTGCCGAGGCCGGACTCACCGACGCCGCCGAAGGGCAGGTCGGGTACGCGGAGGTGGGCCATGGGCAGGCCGAATCCGAGGCCTCCGGACGAGGTCTCGGCGGCGAGGCGGGCGCGCGTGGTCTCGTTGCCGGTGAAGCCGTACAGGGCCAGCGGCTTGTCGCGGTCGTTGATGAAGGCGATGGCCTCGTCCAGGTCCGCGACCTCGACGATCGGCAGGACGGGACCGAAGATCTCTTCCCGCATGACCGGGTCCTCGGCCTTCACGCCGGTCAGGACGGTGGGGGCGATGTAGAGGTCGTCGCGGTCGGTCGTGCCGCCGAAGGCGAGGGTGCCGGAGTCGAGGAGGGCGGCGACCCGGTCGAAGTGGCGCTGGTTGACGAGGCGTCCGTACGCGTCCGAGGTCTGCGGGTCGCTGCCGAACAGGCGCTCGGTGGCCTCGCCGAGTGCGGCTGCCAGGCGCTGGGCGGTGGCCGGGTCGGTCAGGACGTAGTCGGGGGCGACGCAGGTCTGGCCGGCATTGCGGAACTTGGCTCCGGCCAGGCGGGTCGCGACCGTGTCGATGTCGATGTCGCCGTCGACGAATACCGGGGACTTGCCGCCCAGTTCGAGCGTGACGGGCGTGAGGTGCTCGGCCGCCGCGCGCATGACGATGCGGCCGACGGTGCCGTTGCCCGTGTAGAAGATGTGGTCGAAGCGCTGGGCGAGCAGCTCGGTGGTCTCGGGCACCGCGCCCTCGACGACGGCGACCGCGTCCCGGTCGAGGTACTCCGGTACCAGGCGGGCCATCAACGCCGAGGTGGCGGGGGCGAGTTCGCTCGGCTTGAGGAGGACGGTGTTGCCGGAGGCGAGCGCCCCGGCGACGGGGACGAGCGACAGCTGGACCGGGTAGTTCCAGGGGGCGATGACGAGGACGGTGCCCAGCGGTTCGTAGTGGGTTCCGGCGGTCGTGCCCTCCGGCAGCCCGGCCAGGGACTGGGAGCCGAGCGGCTCGGGGGCCAGCCACTCCTCCAGGTGGGCGAGGGTGTGGTCGATCTCGTGGATCGGGAGGTCGATCTCGGCGGCGTGCGCCTCGGCGCGCGGCTTGCGCAGATCGGCGTACAGGGCGTCGGCGATGGCGTCGCGGTTGTCGGTGAACAGGGCGCGCAGGGCGGTCAGTTGAGCGCGGCGCCAGGCGAGCGGCTTGGTCCTGCCGGAGCGGAACGTGGCCCGCAGCGACGCGACGAGGGCTTCGATGTCAGACATGGCGGTGGTACTCCTGGTGCTGGTCAGCGGGCGCCGGCCGGCAGGTCGGTGCGGTGGTTGACGGACCCGACTCGGCTGAACACGGCGGATCCTCCGGGGGGTCTGTGCCGGACGGGTTCTGTGCCGGACGGGGTCCGTGCCGGACGGGTTCAGGCCGGTCGGGCGAGGTCAGGCCTGCGGGAGGCGGACGAGCATCTTGCCCGTGTTGGCGCCGCGCATCATGGCCTGGAAGGCCTCGAAGGCGTTCTCGATGCCGTCGACGACGGTCTCGTCGGTGACGAGCGAGCCGTCCTTGAGCCAGCCGCCGACCTGCCGGGCGAAGTCCGGCACGAGGTGGAAGTGGTCGCTGACGTTCATGCCGCGCAGGTTGATGCGCTTGCCGATGGCGAGCGGCAGGTGCGGCGGGCCTGCGGGCAGCTCGGTGGCGTTGTACATCGAGATGGCGCCGACCAGGGCGACGCGGCCGCGCAGGTTCATGGTCCGGAGTGCGGCGTCGAGGTGGTCGCCTCCGACGTTGTCGAGGTAGACGTCGATTCCGTCCGGAGCGGCGGCGGCGAGTTGCCCGGCGATGTCGCCCGCGCGGTAGTCCAGACCGACGTCGTAGCCGAAGTCCTCGGTCAGCCGCTTCGCCTTGACCGGGCCGCCGGCCGAGCCGATGACGCGCGAGGCACCGAGCTTGCGGGCGAACTGCCCGGCGACGGAACCGACGGCGCCCGCGGCACCGGAGATGAAGACGACATCGCCCTCCTTGACCGGGGCGACCTCCTTGAGGCTGGCCCAAGCGGTCAGGCCGGTGGTGCCGAGGACACCCAGGTAGGCCTGGGCGGGGGCGAGGTCGGGGTCGACGAGCTGGACGTCGGCGGCACCCAGCAGGGCGTACTCGCGCCAGCCGAGGAAGTGGGTGACGGTCGCGCCGACCGGGACCTCGGGGGCCTGTGAGGCGACGACGGTGCCGACGGCCGAGCCGGTCATGGCCTCGCCCAGCTCGAACGGCGGGATGTAGGACTCGCCTTCGTTCATCCGCCCGCGCATGTAGGGGTCGACGGAGAGGTAGTCGTTGCGGACGACGACCTGGCCGGGGCCCGGGTCGGGCACGGTGGTCGTCTCGAACGCGACGTCCGAGTCCTTGGGCTCGCCGACGGGGCGGGCGACGAGGCGCCATTCACGGCTGGAAGAAGACATGACGATCCTAGGGAGTAGTGCAGGGTGAGGGAGGCGGGGAGGTCAGCTGCCCGCGGCCACGGCGGAGACGGGTACGCCCAGCAGACCGGCCACGAGGGCATCGGATCCCAGGGGCAGCAGGCGGTGCGCGTCCGTCGCGTTCTCCAGGCCGACCACGAGCGCGATGCAGAGGTCCGCGGCCCTGGCGGGCCCGACCCCTTCGACGGTGCCCGCCTCGGCGAAGAGTCCGGTGAGCAGGCGGCGCAGCTCCGCGGTGAAGTCGGAACATATCCCGCCGAAGAGGCGGGCCTTGTCGTCGAGGAGTTCGGCCGTGTGCGGGGAGTCGCCGGACAGGGCGAGGACGAGTTCGAGTTTGGCGGCGAGGACGCCCCGGACGCGGGCGGCGTACGGAAGGCTGGTGTCGGCCGCCGCCCGGCGGGCTCGCACGAGCGCCTGCTCGTGCAGGCGCCCGGCGAGCCGCCGGAAGGCGTCGTCCTTGCTGCGCACGTACTGGTAGACCGCGGACCGGGACACGCCCATGGTGGTGGCGATGTCGTCCATCGTGGTGCGCCGCACGCCGTACCTGGTCAGGCAGTCGTACGTGGCGTCGAGGACCTCGTCGAGCCGGTCGGTGCCCATCGGGGTCAGGCCAGCTTCTTGAGCAGTTCGACGGCCAGCGGGGCGGAGGAGGCCGGGTTCTGGCCGGTGACCAGGTTGCGGTCGACGACCACGTTCGGCGCCCACGGCTCGCCGACCCGGACGTTCACGCCGGCCTCGGTGAGGCGGTCCTGCAGCAGCCACTTCGCCTTGTCGGCGAAGCCGGCCTGGGTCTCCTCGGCGTTGGTGAAGGCGGCGACGTCGTAGCCGGCGAAGGCGTTGCTGCCGTCGGCCCTGACGGCCGCCAGCAGCGCGGCCGGGGCGTGGCAGACCACGCCGAGCGGCTTGCCGGACTCCAGGGCGAGGGTGAGGAGGCGGCCGGAGTCGGCGTTGACCGCGAGGTCCTCCATGGGGCCGTGGCCGCCGGGGTAGAAGACGGCCGCGTAGTCGTCGAGGTTGACGTCTTCGACCTTGATCGGCGACTGCAGCTCGCTGAAGCCGGCCAGGGCGTCGGCGATGCGGTCGGCGTTCTCCTGCCCGCCGTTGACCTCGGGGGCGAGGCTGCCCCGGTCGACGGAGGGAACGACGCCGCCGGGCGTGGCGACCACGATCGCGTGACCGGCCGCCTTGAAGGCCTGGTAGGGAGCGACGGCCTCCTCGGCCCAGAAGCCGGTGGGGTGCTTGGTGCCGTCGGCCAGCGTCCAGTGGTCGGCGCCGGTGACGACGAAGAGGATCTTCGACATGAGGGGTGCTCCGAGCGTGCGGGTCCGTCCCGGAGAGGGGACGGGTACGGGTACGTCGCCGCTGACGTTTCCGAAGCACTGACACTTCGCACTCAGTTCGTCAGTGCGGCGATGTCCTCGAAGGTAGAACCCTTCCCCATCGGAATCCAATAGGCTCGTACATGTGAGAGATAGGGATCCCGATGGACAGCCGGGAATGCCGTCGCCGCAGGGCAGCGGCCTCCTCGATCTGAATCTGCTGCGCACGTTCCTCGCGGTGTACCGCGCCGGCGCCTTCACCGCGGGCGCCCGTGTGCTGGGCCTGTCACAACCGACAGTGACGACGCAGATCCGTTCACTGGAGAGCCAGCTGGGCCGGGAGCTGTTCGAGCGGCTGTCCCGCGGCGTCGCCCCGACCCCGTTCGCCGACGAGCTGGCCGCGCGGGTCATGGAGCCGTTGGACGCCCTCGGCCCGGTCAGCGGCGGCGCCCTCTTCGGCGGGAGCGACGCGGAGCCCGTGCACCTGGCGGGGCCCGCCGAGTACGTCACGCACTGCGTGATGCCGACGCTCGCCCCGCTCGTCGACAAGGGGGTGCGCCTGCGCGTCGCCTTCGGCCTCACCGACGACCTGCTCGACGGACTGCGCGCGGGCCGGCACGACCTGGTGGTGGCCACCCTGCGCCCACGCGGCCGCGCGCTCGCCTCCGTACCGCTGGCCGACGAGGAGTTCGTCCTGGTCGCCGCACCTTCATGGGCCGAACGGATCGGATCGCCCCTTGCCACCGAGGGACCCGCAGCCCTGCACGGAGTGCCGCTCGTCTCGTACGCGGAGGACCTGCCGATCGTCCGCCGCTACTGGCGCCATGTCTTCGGCAGGCGCCTGACCTGCCGCCCGACCGTCACCGTGCCCGACCTGAGGGCGGTCAAGGAGGCCGTCGTCGGCGGCGCCGGATTCAGCGTGCTGCCGCGCTACCTGTGCGCCGCAGACCTGGCCTCAGGCACTCTGGCCCTCCTCAACGACCCGGACGACCCGCCGATCAACACCGGCTTCCTGGTCCAGCGCCCGGGATCGTCCGCGAATCCCCATGTCGCACTGGTCCGCGACCACCTCCTGCGCACCGCCCACGAGGCCTGAGCCCGGCCGCAGCCGATCACGATCCCTCCTCACCTGCGGTGAGCTGATCCGCGATGCGGGATCGCCTCGCCGGTGCGCGGTCCGGGGTGGTGGCCGCTGAGTTCATCTGACACGCGTTTAGCGTGGTTATTTGTGTTCAGCGCCCTGGGCTGCGAAGGTGTCAGCCATGAAGATCACGATCACGGTGGAGGACCCGACCCCCGAGGCCCTTGAGAAGCTGCTCGCCCTCGCCACCATGCCGACCGCCGTCGTGACCACGGTGCCCGACGACCGCTGGACCGCGGAGCGGGCCCGCTCGTACTACGACCGGCTCCCGCCCCGCGCCCAGCAGATCCTGCTCCAGGTCGTCCAGGGCCGAGGCGAGTGCGCCGCAGCGGAGCTGAGGGCGAACGGCCGGAACCTCCGGGGATCGACCGGCGCCTTCCGCCGCGTGCTCACCGAAGGCAAGCGGACCGGCCTCTGGCCCGACGCCCTGCCCGTACCGCTCGTCTCCCACATCGTCGGCGGACAGCTCAAGAAGCTTGAGATGCCGGGCTCCGGCACCGACCGGCACGTGTACCCGGTCTTCGCCGAGGGACTGCACGACGTGCTGCTCGCCGATCGGTAGAGGCCCGGCCGCACGACCGACGGGCGAAGCCGGCCGGGCCGAGGCGACGGACGGTGCCGGCGGTTTCGAGGCGGACGGGTCGGTACGGAAGCACAACGAAGAGTCTGGCCCCGCCGCGAGCGGCGGGGCCAGACTCCCACGATCTTCATCAGTCTTCTAGCTCGGAACCCGGGCCATCGATGTGACGGTCAGCGGTCCCAGCGGGATCTCGCCGAGCGTGGTGAAGCCGAAGTGGCGGTACAGCGGGACGTTGGCCGGGTCCGCCGTGGTCAGGTAGACCGTTCCCGGCGTCGTCGTCAGGACGTGGTCCAGGAGGGTGCGGCCCGCTCCACGGCCGGTGAGCTCCGGGCGGACTCCGACGAACTCCAGGGTCCAGGCCCCTGCGGGGGCCCCGCCCTCGGTGGCGTCCAGATAGCGCAGGGTCCGGCCGAGGGCTTGCGGCCCGCTGCTCAGCACGGTCCGGGCCGCCCAGAGCGCGCGGGCGCCGACGGGTGGGGTCGCGCCCGGCGGGGTCAGGACGGCTGCCGCCAGGAGCCGTTCGTCGGTGTCCACCAGAGCCGCACGGCGGGCCCCGGTGAGGCCGGCGTGGGTGCGCAGGGTGGCGCGGAACCACCGAGCGCGGGCGGAGTGCGCGCCGCCGCAGATCCAGGAGACGGCCGGCTCCCGGCCGAACGCGGCGGCCAGCAGATCGGCGCAGGCGGCCGGGTCGGGGTCGGTGTCGATCCGGAGGGAGGCCGCGGCAGTCAGGTCCTCAGACATCCCGACCCCGCTCCAGGGGCGCCTCGGGCACGAGGTGGCAGACGAGCAGTTTGAGGAAGAACAGGGGCGCGAACCAGGCAAGCGTGGTCGGCACCGGCAGCCAGAACAGGTTGACCAGGACGGCTGCCATCAACGCCGCCATCGCCACGGGCCGTTTGAGGTGGACAGGCACGAACTCCACCGCCACCGCCCCGCCGAGGAGCAGCGCGGCATTCGCCGAGGTCCAGGCGAGGTCGCCGGAGAGGACGTACAGCCCCATCGCGGCGAGGTGGATCAGGTGCGCCGAGACGAACAGCAGCCGGGCGCGCCGCGCCGCCGGGTCGGCCCGGTGGTAATAACGCTTCGCGGCGTTGGTGGCGTTGGTCAGGACCCCGCCGATCAGGTCGAGCCCGGCCACGGCGATCACGGCGAGTTGCCCTGTCGACCAGTCGCGTGCGGCTCCCGAGCTCCACAGTCCGGCGGCCAGCAGCAGGGCACAGCCGAGGAGGCCGATGGTCTCCACCACGGACTCGGAGCGGGACTTGCCCGGACCCATGAACCGTTCCAGGCGGCCGGCGAGGCCGGACGGGGTGGCCGGTATCTCCCAGGAGATCCTCAGGTCAGTGCGCATCGTTCGGCTCCTGTCCGGGGGCCGCGGTCGCCGCTGCGCCCCACAGGCCGCGCAGGAGCCTCCACAGCTGGTCCGGGGGATCACCCTCCGGGAGGCCTTCGAGTGATCCGCTCGTCATCAGGGCCACGGCCCAGGCGTCCGCGGCCCGGACGACGGCGGCGGTCGTCGACGCCATCAGTGCGTGGTCCACATCGGTACGGATCATCCCGAGCCGACGGCCGTCCGTGACCAGGGCGCCGAACCAGTCGAGCCACGGGCTTCCGTCGCTGCGCCCGATGGCAGCGTCGGCGAGGGCCAGGTCCTCGGGGTGGTCCCTCAGGTGGGCGGCGAGGGCGGCGGAGCCAGCGGTGAACCGGGCGCCGAAGTCCTCCTCGTCGCGGGCCGGCTCCCAGGGTCCGAGGGCCTCCAGCAGTCGGTCGAGGACTCCGTCGAGGACCGCGGTGAGCAGGTCCTCCCGGCCGTCGAAGTAGTGGTAGGCGGCGGTCTTGGAGACTCCTGCCGCCTCGATGATCTTGTTGTAGGAGGCGCCTTCGGCGCCGTGCTCGGCGAAGTGCCGACGCGCGACTCTCAGGATGTGCTCCCGGCGTTCGGCGGGCAGGCGGTCGAAACGAGGAAGTGGCATGGCCTCATGATACGCACCAGAGGGGTGTACCGCTAGTACACCCCTCTGGTTCATGGGGCGGGTCGCGGTTCTGGACCGGTGAATGCCGAAGGCCCGGTGCCCCGCTGCACCCTGGTGGTCAGCGGGGCACCGGGCCTCCGGCGCGTTCTACGGTCCGTCGATGCCGACGAGCTTCCGAACGGGTGTTGTCCGCGGACAACATCGAGAGCGGTGCGGGACGACGATCAAGCGGAGTCAGACGTGAGAGTTCAATGCTTCGACCAGGGCGAGGAACCCATCGGTGTCCAGCCCCGCGCGAAGGGTCGCGGCTTGCTCTTCGACGGTCTCTCCGAGCGCTCGTACGAGCTGGTACGCGGTGCGGGAAGGCACCGGGTCCGGGGCGGGCGTCTGCCTCGGCAGCGGGGCCTGCGGAGAGTCGACAGGACCATCGGCGAGCTTCTGTTCAGCAGGCACCAGTGCGCCGGTCTGCCCGTCCGGCGGCGGCACGGGTCGCCTCGTGTTGTCCGCGGACAACATCCTCCGCTCCGATGCGGCCGCCGGTGCCGGGGCTTCTCTCCCTGTCGACGCGCTGACCGGCTCCGTGTTGTCCGCGGACAACACGAAGGCCTGCGGTGACTCGGCAACAGCGGGCTGTGCGAGCGAGGCAGGGGTGTTGTCCGCGGACAACATCTTGAGAGCGTCTCGTGAGGCGATGCGCTTGGCGCGCTCCTCCTCCTTGAGCCGCTCTTCGAGGGCCAGGAGGTCGTCGGTGGTCAGCGACTTGTCGTCCTTGTAGGCCCGGGCCAGGCGCCGGCCGTAGCGCTCGGCCATCTCGCCGCTGGCCAGCCGGTCCTGGATCGCCGAGGGGAGGGTCAGGAGCAGGATCTGGTTGCCCACCCAGGAACGGTCGCGGCCGCGGCGGCGGGCGACCTCGGCGGCGTTGCCGTCGCAGGCCTTGAGGAGCTGTTCGAGGCCCATGGCCCGCTCGATGATGTTGAAGTCCTCGCGGTCCTCGTTCTCGGCCATGAGGTAGTCCATGAAGTCGGCCGGGCTGGTCGCCAGGTCGTCACGGACCACGAAGTCGAGGACATCGAGCCCCACCTGCGCGGCGGAACGGCACCGCCGCTCGCCGTTGAGGAGGACGAACTCGGCTTCCTCACTGATCAGGCGCACATGACTGGGCCACAGGGCGAGGTAGGCGGCGCGGGTCACCGCCACACATGCCGTCGTCTGCTTCTTCGCCAGGCTCTGCCCGAGTGCTTCGCGCTGCTCCTCGGTGCCGTAGTAGCGACGGGGGTTCATCGGGCACAGAGCGACCCTGGCCAAGGGGATCCGCTGGATCTCGTAGTCCGGGATCGACCCCTCGGCCTGGGCCTTGGCCCGACCCCGCTCGCTGCGGGGTGTGCGGCTGATGGCCCCGAACGCGCCTCCGGTCCCGAGTCGGTCGGCTGCCTTCATCGGGCGATCCTCCTCGCGATGTCGCGCATGACGTCGGCCTGGTCACTGTCGGGGGCGTGCACGAGGAGCGGCGTCTTCATCCGCACGGCCTCGCGCTGGTCCTTCAGGTCGTTCACGACAGCGATCACCTCCGGGTGGCCGAGGCTCCTCCAGGCGTCGAGAGAGGAGGTCACGACGTACCCCTTGCGGACGTCGTAGAGGTTGACGACGAATCCCAGGTCGTGGACCTGGATGTCGAGGTCGTCGCAGAGGGAGTCGATCTGCTCGCGCAGGAGGGTGTAGGCGTCGGCGGAGGAGTCCTCGGCCTGCACCGGGATGACGATCCCGGAGCTTCCCTCGGGCTCGCCCTCACGGGTGCGCGCGTAGTAGATCGCGTTGTCCATCGCGTAGCCGAGGCTCGGGGGGCAGTCGACGATCACGAAGTCGAACTCGCGCTCGACGGCGCTGAGGGCCTTCTCAAGTGCGGTCTCCTTGACGCGGATCTCCCGCGAGGAGACGAGCTTGGCATCGAGGAGGAACCCGTCGGTGCAGGCCGGCAGGAGGTGCAGGCGATCTCCGAACGTCTCGCCCGGGATCTCGATGAGCAGGTCGCGCAGGTCCGCCTGGCGTTCGCCGCACATGTTCTTGACGAGGCTGTCGCCCTTGATGGGGAGGTGGTCGTGGCCGAACTGCTTGGTGAGGTGGCCCTGGGGGTCGAAGTCGACCAGGCAGACCCGGTAGCCCATCTCGGCGAGGGCCTGACCGACTCCCGCGGACATGGCCGTCTTGCCGACGCCGCCCTTCTGGTTGCCGAAGGCCACGCGTCGGGCTCCGGTCTGCGGGCGGCTGGGGTGGGGGAGGGGGTTGGCGTCGAGCCACAGCCGAATCGCCTGGGCGAGGCCCTGGTTGTAGGGAAGTCCACGGCCCGAGCAGTCCTCGCGGAAGCCCTTGTACAGCGCCGAGGGCACGTAGGTGGAGAACGAGTCGGAGCGGGCGGTGTCGATCAGGTCGAGCGGGTGGGCGGCCTCCCGCCATGCCTGGATGCCCTGGGTGACAGCGTCCTGGATGGGGATGCCGACGGTGGCGGCGCGGATCTTCAGCTCCCGGCGCAACTGTTGAGGGAGTTTGGTAACTACCTTGTCGCGGTCATCGGGCATGGAGGGTGCGGTCATGGGGGGAGTTTACTAACCTCTGGCCCTATGTCAGCCCCCGTGACACGGGGCAATTCAGACTTTCCATCCGATTCCGTGATCGTCCTGTGCCGTGCCGATGTTGTCCGCGGACAACATTGGTCGCTATCGACCGGATCAACCCGCCGCAGGTGACGCCCGGCGGACATCTGTGTTGTCCGCGGACAACACGAACAGGGACGGAGTCCGACGGATCGGGCGGCCTGGTCGGGTCCTTCAGGGCTGCAGGGTGGGGTCGGCGAGTGCCGGGAAGTTGTACTCCACCTTGGTGATGTCGGAGATCAGGTAGCTGCCATCAGGCTGGCGGTGGAGCTGAAGGCGCGCGGTGACGCCGCCCCGGGGTGTCTGGTGCCAGCCGTTGTCCGCCGCATAGGCACACGTGATGCCGGCTTCCAGTCCGACCAGATCGCCGGCGAGCTCGCGCGGGTCGGTGTGGCCCTCCAGGGGCCTCGCGGTCGCATCCATGACCACCGACCAGCCCCGCCGCACGGACACCTCGGCCGGCCAGGTCGCGCTGTCCCCCGCGCACGCGTTCAATCCTCCGCCGGAGGCAGCCAGCTCGGGCGTCAGATATCTGCGGGCCCTGTTCAGGACTGCCGCCGGTCCGGTGTCGCCGCGGGACACGTCGAAGCTGCCGGAGGTGACCGCCCAGGCGATCGCGACGGACTCCGCGTCGTGCTGGTCCGTCGTCAGCGGCGGCGTCGGGGCGGCAGGGCGCTCCACCGGCGGGGCCGGCGGCTCCGTGGGATCGGCCCCGGGCGCGGACGAGAAGCTGTAGCCGACCGGAGCGGCGGCGACTGCGGTGCCCGGGATCTCCTTCTCGTCCTCGTCGAAGCACGGGTTGCAGCGAATGCGTTCACCGGCGTCCCTGCGGTAGTCGGTTTCCCAGCCCCTCCCGTGGGTGTTCAGCATGGTGCCGCGTTCCATCCGTACGCCGGAGATGTGGAACGGGCGGGCACCGTCCTTCAGCGTCCAGGTGTGGTGCTTGCCGTCGAGGGTGCCCTCGACCGTGAGCACGTAGTCGTAGCTGTGCCGGGTCGCGAGCACGGTCAGGCTGATGATCTCGGGCTTCTGGTTTTCCAGGTAGAGGTACTTGTCGGTGAAGTACGGGGCGAACGACACCGGCCCGGATGCCGCGATCAGCGCGACGGGATTAGTGGCGTCCAGGTCGACGGCCATGTCGATCTTCTTGCCTTCCCCCTGGCCGGTGCAATCCACGAGCGTGCCGGGCAGCGGGTCGTAGGGCTCGCCCACAACGGTCGCCCGCACCTGCTCGATCGCCACGGTGTGGCCGGCGCCGACCATCGAGACCGAGAGCGGCGAGGCACCCACGTCCGTGCCGCCCTGCGCGTGCGACCACGTTCTGGCGGCACCGCAGTCGGTGACGACGGGGAGCTCCGTCGGCGTGACGGTCTTCGGGACGACCGCGGTTGTGTTGGCGTCCCCGCGTTCGGGGTCGTAGCGGGCACTGAGTTCCGGCCCGCTGCCGCCCGTTCCGTGCAGCGCCAAGTACGTCGTGCCCGCGCCCAGGAGTGCCAGTGCGCATGCCACGGCTATCAGCAGGCGAGGGCGAGGGCGCAGGCCCGCCAGCACGGAGACGATGCCGCCCATGAACACGTTGCCGTGGATGGTGCTGTGGCTGATCTCATTCCGCGTGTCACGCTGATCGCCCAATCCACCCACCCCGTCCGCCGGATCCGCACCCACCACAGTGCAGCCCCTGCTGGGCAAAGGGAAGACCCCCTGGGGCGTTGGTGTTGTCCGCGGACAACACCAACGTCGCGAGGCCGGAGTACCAGGTGATCCGATCAGCGACCTCCGGCAGGAAGTGCCTCGGCCGGGCGCTGTCGTTAAGTAGGTCCACCAGTTCTGTCCGTTGTCCGCTGCTCGTCGTGGTGGCTGCGTAGGTGACAGCAGAGCGCGCCGTTCCACCTCCGCGCTGTCGGGCACGTCCCATCCCGGGTCACGCACCGAGAGACGCTGGGTGCCGTCATCAGTGGTGAACATGAGGCTGCAGCCCGGGCCGCCGCGGGTGTCGGAGCACCCGCGCCATCTGTCCTGCAGATGGAGCCCGGACCCCGAGACGGGATCTGTCAGCCCGGGTATCCGCTGTCCATCGGATCCGGTTGATCCTCACCACCTCGGCTGACACGATCACCCAACGGTGAGCCCGGATGATGTGGCCGGTCGGCGCATCCAGAAGGTGAAGTGCTCTGCGCTCCACGCCCGCGGTGTCCGCAGCGAGCCAAGCCGAACAAGAGCCGTCAGCCGAGCAAGGGAAGCCTGATGATCGACATCGCCTCGAAGCTGTCCGCGCTGCCCAAGGCGCGGCCGTTCCCAGGGCTTCCGGGTACCTGGGAATGGTCGCCCTCTCCCGCGTTCACGCTGATGGCGATGGTCGGCTCCGATGGTCGACACGTCTTCAGGCTGAACACCAAGGACTCGTACGACGCAGATCTGTGCCGGGCGGTCCTGGAGTTCGTACGAGAGCGGGAGTCCGAGATGGTTGAGCGCGCAGAGCCTCTGATTGCTCTGCCGGGGTTCGGACGGTGCCAGCGATTTCGAAGCGGACGGATCGGTACGGAAGCGGATCAGGAAACGTGTACGGCCAGCCCGCACAGGCCGAGTCCGTCGTCGGCGGCGGCGCGCCAGATGCGCAACGGGCCGTCGAGGACGCACTCGTTCGTGGGCGAGTAGTACAGCCAGTCCTGGGCGTCCGCCGTGGCGCGTTCGTCCTGGGTGAAGGTGAGAGCGCGCTCCACGCCTGGCAGGGTCTGGCGGACCTGGGCGGAGGTGAGGAGGAAGTTGCCGCACCAACCGGGTAGGAGAGCCGCACGGGCCGGGCCGATGGCATGGAAGAAGGATGCGACCGCGTAGTCCTTGGAATTGACGGAGACGAACATCCCCTCCGCCGGCAGGTCCGCCCACACGTCATCGATCACGGAGAAGTCCGGATCGACCAGGCCTGAGCTCAAGTCGTCAACGTGCAGCCCCGGCGCCGTGAGTTTCCGGAACGACTCCACCGCGGCACCGTCCGCCGCCGTGAATCCTGGACTTCTGTACCACGTACGGTAATCAGGCAAGGGGGCCTGCTGCCACAGCGACCACCGTTGTTGCGCGAGAGGCTGGGACCGGTCCGCTTCCATCGCCGGCAGCAGACGGGGAGACAGCTCGCAGATGAAAGAGTCGGGGTGGCTGCTGATCGCCCAAACACTGGTGAAGCCCATGCTGTGGACGCTAGTACCCGCTGCTGACATCGATGGCAACAGCCGGTCGGTGTTCTCCAGGTGATCGGTGTGGTCGAGCTGGGACACGAGTTCCTCCGCGTGGGCCGTTCGGCCGTCGCCGCGGCGAGCAGCGGCAGGTAGTTGTGCATGTACGGCGGGACCTTGAGGCCGAGCACCTCGTCGAAGTCGAAGGGGACGATGCGCACGGCCAGGCCCTCGTCAACGAGCCGCAGGCCGCCCTCGGGACCGTCCCGGACGGCGTGCAGGACGCGGGTGAGCGGAAGGCCGAGATCGTGGTGCGGGTCGGGGAGGGGACGCAGCCCGGTGATCTCGATGCCGGCTTCCTCGCGGATCTGTTCGCCGGACGGGGTAGGTGAGGCGCACACTCGTGCTCGTGCCGGCCCTTGCGGTCGGAAACCAGTCGGACGAGGGCGTGATGGAAGGGTTGTTGCGTCCGGCCACGCCCTTGTCCGGGAGTCAATGGCTGGTGTTGGGTCGACCGATCAGCTGACGGTTGGCAGCCCGTCGGCCTGGAGTTCTTCGGCGCGTTCCTCCAACTGACCGGTGAGGTCGCCCAGCAGGGTCGAAGTCGATCACTGGAGGGGCTCCTGGTTCTTCCGGACCGGTTCGGCCCGCTGGGAGGGCAGGCCGGTGCGCTCGTTCTGCAGGTCCCACAGTTCCCTGAAGCGGCCGCCCTCGTCGGCCACCAGCTCGGCGAAGGTGCCCTGCTGGAGGATCCGGCCGTCTTCCAGGACGACGATCCGGTCGGCGACGGCCACGTTGGTGAGCCGGTGGGTGACCAGGACGACGGCCCGCTCGCGGGCGACGGCGCGCAGGTTCTGGAAGATGCGGTGCTCGGCGCGCGGGTCGAGGGCGGCGGTGGGCTCGTCGAGGACGAGGAGGCCGGCCTCGCGGTGGAACGCCCGGGCGATCGCCAGGCGTTGCCACTGGCCGCCGGACAGTTCCTCGCCGCCCATCCACTCCACCGCCAGCAGGGTGGACAGGCCCCGGCGGAGCTTGGCGACGACGTCGGCCGCCCCGGAGGCGTCGGCGGCGCGCAGCACGGCCGCGTCGCCCTCGGCGGTGGGCTGGCCCAGGGTGATGTTCTCGCGGCAGGTCAGCGGCCAGCGCGCGTAGTCCTGCGGGACCACGGCGACCTGGCGCCACAGCGCCTGTGGGTCCAGGTCGCGGGTGTCGCGGCCGTCCCAGCGCACCGAGCCGGTGTCGGGCAGGTAGAGCCCCGCCAGGAGCTTGGCGAGGGTGGTCTTGCCGGATCCGTTCTCCCCGACCAGGGCGAGGATCTCGCCGCGTTCGACGTGCAGGCTGACCCCGTCCAGCGCCCTGCGGTCGGAGGCGGGGTAGGCGTAGCCGAGGTTCTCGACGGCGATCCGGCGCGGGGGCTCGGGCGTTCCGGTGCCGCGCCGGGGGCGGTGCCCGCCGGCGGTGTCGAGGAAGCTCGACCAGTCGTCCAGGTACATGCCGGTGCGGAAGAGGTCCGCGCCGTAGCCGACGATGCCGTGCAGGCTGGTGCTGACCGCGGTCAGGGCGAACACCGCGGCGCCGCCGCGCGGCAGACTCATCCGGCCGGTGCTGACCAGCCACAGCATCGCGCCCCACACGACCGCGGTGCCGAGACCGGACGCGGCGGCCCCGATCACCGACACCCGGGCGCTCTGCCTCGCCGCCCGCCGCGAGGTGGCGTCCAGGCGCCGGCCGACCTGGTCGTACTTGGCGAGCAGGAACTCGCCCATGGTGTCGGAGCGGACCTGGTCGGCGTTGCGCTTGAGGTGGATGTACCAGCGCAGGTTCGCCATGATCCGGCGGTCGCCGACCGCCGCCCGGTTCGCCAGGAACTGCACCCGGGCGGCGTGCACCGACGCGATCCCCTGCGGCAGCGCCGCCAGGACCAGCAGGGGCAGCAGGGCGGGGTGGAGCACGGTCAGCACACCGGCCGCGCCGACGAGCGAGGCGAGGGCGGCGAGCAGGTTCTGCGCCTCCCCGACGATGTCCACGCAGACCTCGGCGCCGCGGTCGGCGGCCTCCAGTTCGTCGTTGTAGCCGGCGTGGTCGTAGGCGGTCAGCTCGGCCGCCACGGTGGCGCGCAGCACCGCGGCCTCCGCCTCCCGGGAGATGCGCGGGGACAGGTGGATGGTGACGGTCCGGATCGTGATGCCCAGCAGGGAGCGGGCGCCGGCCGCGGCCGCGATCACGAGGATCGACGGCACGGCGTGGGCGAGCTTGTCGTCGAGCCGGCCCGGGCCGAACAGCGCCGAGATCGTGCCGGTCGTCGCGAACAGGCCAGCCGCGCCGAGCACCGCGGACACCGCCTGGCAGGTCAGCAGCAGCGCGACGGAGGCCCGGTCGATGCGCCAGCCGAGGCGGAAGGCGCGGACGACGAGCGCGGGCAGGCGGCGGGCCATCGCGGTGACGCTGATCGCCTCGATCGCCGCGATGCGGCGCCCGTCGGCGAGCCACCGGAGTTCCTCGTCGGGGGAGTCGGCCGGTGCCGTGGTCGTGGTGGCGCTCATGCGTTCGCCCCCTCGCGTGCGGCTGAGGTGCGTGCGGCTGAGATGCGTGCCGCAGTGGTGCGTGCCGCAGAGGTGCGTGCCGCGGAGGTGCGCGGGGCGGGTGGGAGGTGGGTCGCCGGGGCGGCGGGGGGACAGGTCACAGATCCTCCAGACGCAGAGTGCTCCGTGGCCGCGCGGAAGCGCCGGAGCGCCGGATGCCGGAGTGCCGGAGCAGCCGACCGGGCAGCGCAAGTAGGCTTGCCCCAGGGCGAGTTGACGGATTCCGCACGGCCGATGGCGTCCGATGATGGTGCTGTTCGAGCGCGCCGTTCAAGCGGATTACCCTCCGGGCGAGCCCGGGTCGAATGGGGACTTTTCGAGCACCTCCCGGGTGCCGGCAGGGGCGTCCTCCGGCCGGTCGCGCACGAACGCGACGGAGGCCCCGGAACCCAGTGCGCAGGCGGCGAGAGCCTGTTCGATCACGGTCCTCCAGGGCGGGACGGCGCGGTCGCGGACCCCCTGGTGGGCCGGAGGACCGCGCTTCACACGGCCATCACCGGTTTCACCCGATCGGTTGGACGGCTGCCCGATCAGGTTTCGGGCGGCGGACGTGTCCCGGCCCGAGGACCGGAGCTCGGAGGCAACACCCCCGTGGCTGCCTCCGAGCTCCGGTCCTCGGGCCGGGCCGTCACCTGGCGGGTTCGGCCTCCACCTTGTCGACGACGGCCGAGGTGAGGACGGCCGAGGCGTACTCGAAGCCCTTGCCGTCGCCGGCGCCCGGGGACGGGTCGCCCGTGGGCGGGAGGCCGTCGGGGCCGGCCGGCGGGAGGTCGGAGAGGAGCACCTCGCGCACGCCGAGGAAGGCGCCGGTGGTCCTGTCGAAGATCAGGGACACGCGCATGGTGCCGTTGGTGCCGACCACCGCGACGCCGTGCCGGCCGGCCGCGTCCACCTCGTCGGCGACCACGGACGTGCCCGGGATCTTCGCGGCCGTCTCCATGAGCGATCCGGCGACGGCCGGCGGCGCCGCGATGTTCTGGAAGATCATCTGGACGTCCGCGAAGGCGAACTGGTTGTACAGCTTCGGCGTCATCGGCGTCCCCGACACCCGCTTGGAGCGGTCGAAGGAGAGCAGCTGCTTCAGCAGCTGCTGCGGGTCGGTGGGCAGCGAGGCGACGAATTCGTAGGTGGGGGAGTCGAAGCCCGCCGTGCGCGGGGCGCCGGAGGCGGTCGACAGCGTGGCGGGCCAGGGGGTGCGCCCGTTGCCCATCGTCGGGTCCAGGATCAGGCCGTCGGACCGGCCGTCGACCGCGAACCACGACCTGCGCTCGTGCCTGGTCTCGCGGGCGCCGTCCTGGAGCTCCCGCCGGTAGACGAACTGGGTGCCCTTGGCCCCGGGGTCGGGGCTGCTCGCGACGGCCTTCGCGGCGCGGGCGAGCAGACCCGCGGGGTCGGTCGGCTCGGGCAGCGGGGTGGCGGACGAGCTGGGCGACGCGGACGAGGTGGACGACGCGGACGAGGTGGGCGACGCGGAGGAGGCGGACGAGGCCGGCGCCGCCGGGGCGGCGCCGTCGTGGCCGCGGTCCGGGACGGCCACCACGGTGACGGCCGCCAGCGCGCCGACCGCCAGCGGGGCGGCGACCAGCCACACCATCCTGCGCCGCGATCGCGATCGCGATCGCGCAAGCGGCCGCGATGCGTTCGTCCCGGCGGCGATCTCACTCATCAGGTGCTCCTTCAGGAACCGTTGGCGGTCGGCGGGGAGCATCTCGGGCGAGTTGTTCATCGGGTCTCCTCCTGCAGCGACCGGGCGGCCTCGAAGCCGCCACCCCGTACCTGTCCGACGGCGGGAACGGGTTCCCGCCGTCCCGCCGCCCCGTGCAGCTCGTCGTCGGCGAGCGTGCGCAGCCGGGCCCGCGCCCGGGACAGGCGCGAGCGCACGGTGCCCACCGGGATGCCGAGCGCCTCGGCCGCCGACGCGTAGTCGAGCCCCACCCACACGCAGAGCCGGAACACCTCGCGCTCGGAACGGCGCAGACGCGTCAACGCGCGCTGCACGGCGGCCAGTTGGACGCCGTCGTCGATCCGGGAGACCAGTTCGTCGGCGAAGTCCGGTACGGGCTCGCGCTCGGCCAGGCGCGCCATCGCCGCCCGGTGGCGCCGGGTGGCCCGTGCGGTGTTGCGCAGCACGTTGGTGGCGATCCCGAAGACCCAGGGGCGCAGGTCGTCATCGCCCTCGTGCAGTGCGGCGCGCAGGCGCCAGGCCTCCAGGAAGGTGAGCGACACCGCGTCCTCGGCGGCCGCCCAGTTCCCCAGGGTGCGCAGCGCGTATGCGTACACGGCCTGGGCGTGCGTGTCGAAGACCTCGCCGAGCGCGTCCTGGTCCCCGGCGCGCAGGCGCGCCCGTTGTGACAGTTCCATACCTTCCCCTGTCCGCCGGGCGGGTGGAGTTCCGTATGGGCCGCGTCACAGCGCATCGGCCCCCGACGGCGGGTCGTCGCCGGGCCCCCGGTGCGGCTGATCGGCGATCAGGTTACCCACGGCGCATGACGTGGAGGGGATCCGGCACCGCCCCTCCATGGTGAGGCTGTACCTGATCGACCCTGCCACCGGTGCCGGCAGCCGGCGCAAGCTGTCGGTCGCACCCCAGGCGGTCTCAGGACGAATGCCCTGCCGGCGCCCTCGATCGAGGGCGCCGGCAGGGCATCAGTCAGCGCGGCGAAGTGTCGGGGTCAGGAGGGGTTAGGAAGGGTCAGGAGGCGTCAGGAGGGGTCAGGAGGGGTCGCCGTATTGGAGGCCGCGGCCGTTGGTGCCGATGTAGACGCGGCCGTAGGTGTCGGGGTCGCCGGTGATGACGCCGAGGCTGCCGATGGCGCCCCACTGGTGGGCGTCGTCGTTGATGCGGATCCAGGTGGTGCCCTTGTCGGTGGAGCGGAAGACTCCGGTGACGTTGTTGACGGTGCCGATCAGGTAGAGGGCCTGGTAGTCGGTGCCGGGCTTGGCCTTGCCGAAGCCGAGGGCGGAGGCGGACTTCACCGTGGTGAGGGTGGTGAAGGTGCGGCCGCCGTCGGTGGAGTGGAGCAGTCCTCGGTCGCCGCCGGAGATCCAGAGGTCGCCGCTGATGCCGGGGACAGCCACGAGCCGGCCGGAGGGGAGGTTGGTGGTGCGGGTGGTGAAGGTCGCGCCGCCGTCGGTGCTGGCGCTGAGGGTGCCGTTGGTGAGGGAGTAGAAGGTGTTGGCGGTGGAGCGGTCGGCGACGACGACGGCGTCGGCGCCCAGGCCGTTGACCTTGGTCCAGTGGGCTCCCTTGTCGGTGGAGCGGTAGGGGGGCTGGCCGTCCTCGGCCCAGATGATGGTGGAGCCGTCGGCGGAGAGGGCGACGTGGCCCATGTCGGCGCTGGGGACGGGTTCGGCGGTGAAGCCGTTCCAGTGGAGGCCGCCGTCGGTGGAGTAGGCGCCGTCCTGGGCGCCGCCACGGCCGACGCGGACCATCACCGAGGGGTTGGACTCGGCGAAGTCGATGTCGCTGCTGCTGCTCATCAGCGGGTTCGCTATCCGGCCGGAAGGCACCTGGGTGAGGGAGGTGGGGGAGTCGTAGCGGAAGCCGCCCTGGTCGCCCATGGAGGTGATGAGGGTGGCGCCGCCGGGCGGGGCGATCACCTTCGACAGCGAGGTCTCCTCCAGTCCGCGGGCCCCGGAGACCCAGTGGCTGATGGCGCCGGTGTCGGAGGCGTTGGCGTCGTTGCTGCTCCAGATGGCGTTGCCGGTGCCGTAGAGGGCGTGGCCGGAGTTGAAGGGGTCGATGGCCAGCGCGGTCATCCAGTGCCCGGTGTGGGTACCGACGTAAGGGGCGCCGGAGGCGTCGCGCTGCGACTTGTCGGCGAGGGCCTTCCAGGTGGAGCCGCCGTCGGTGGTGCGGTAGATCTCGTCCTCGGGCCACCACCGGTCCAGGGTGGTGACCATCACCGTGCCCGGCTTCTGCGGGTCGACGGCCAGACCGGAGAACCCGTAACTGCCCTGCGGGGGCGAGACGTTCTTCCACCCGCCGCCGGACGGGGTGTACTTCCAGACCGCGCCGGCCGTCGCGTCCATGGGGCCGATGCTGTTGCTGTAGGACAGGTACAGCGACCCGTCACCGGTGACCACACCGTGCTGCGGCATCTGCCCGGTGGGCTGCCCCGCGACCGCCTGCCAACTGCTGCCGCCGTCCGTCGAGCGGTACAGGGGCGTGGAGGTGTCGTTGACACCGACGTAGACGGTGTTGCTGCCGGCCGGGCCGTACGTCACGAAGGAGATACCCGCACCACTGCCCGCCCCGTCCTTCACCGGGAACGACGGGACCTGACGCCACGTCGAACCGTAGTCGGTGCTGCGCCACAGGCCGTTCTTCCGGCTGCCCAGCAGGAGGTTGGCGTGGTTCGTGGGGTCGATGACGAGCCGCTCGCCCGCTCCGCGGCCGGGTTCGTTGCCGCCCAGCTTGAACGGCAGATCGATCCGCTCGAAGGAACGGCCCCGGTCGGTGGAACGCAGGATCGCCCCGTTGTCCGCCCACTCGTTGGTGTAGGTGCCCGTCGCGAGGTAGAGCCGGGCGGGGTCGACGGGATCGGTGGCCAGCGAGTCGATACCCAGCAGGTTCCAGTCCTTCTCACCGAGAAAGTCCGTCAGCGGGATCCACTGCTCCGCCCCGGTGTCCCACCGGTAGGCACCACCCATGTCGGTGCGCGCGTACAGCAGGCCCTTCTCCTTCTGGTTGAACACCAACCCGGTGACGTAACCGCCGCCCACCACCTGCGCGTTCTTCCACACATACGGTCCGGAGCCCTCTGCGCCGCCGGACCCGGACCCGGATCCGGACCCCGTAGTGCCGGTGCCGGGCACCTTCACCAGCTTCCACTGCTGGTTGGCGCCGCTCCAGCTGGGCCACTGGATGATCTGCGTGCCCTGGTCCGTGGAGTTGCCCGTCACGTCCAGGACCTGACCGCTCTTGCGGGAGGTGAAGGTGACCGCGTCGGACCCGCTCACGTTGCCGATCCGCCACTGCTGGGAGGGCGCGGACCGGTCCGTCTGCTGCTCGGTGACGGCGCCCTGGTTCGTCGAGTCGCCCGCGATGCCCAGCACCTTGCCGCTGTTGCGGTTCACCAGCTCGTAGTAGCCGTCCCCCGCGGACTTCAGCTTCCACTGCTGGTTGGCGGTGTTCTGGTCGGTCCACTGCTGGATGCGCGTGCCGTCAGCGGTGGAGAACCCGTTGACGTCCAGCACCTTGCCGCTGCGCACCGACGTCAGCCGGTAGTAGGCGTCGCCGTCGACCACCGCCGCCTGCGAGTCCCCCTGCACGAAGACGAAGTACGAAGCGGTGGCGAGGGGCACACTGACCAGTAGCGCGGTGGCGCTCAGGCGACGGCGGTGACGTCCGCGGCGCCCGCCGTTCGTGGGGTTCCTCATGGTTGGACGTTCTCCTTGCGAACTGGTCACGAGAGAAGGGCAGATCCGGACACCGGAACTGTTCAGATCTGCTCCCCAGTGGTCACAGGCATCGCAAAGGGTTGCCGCCGGTCGGAAGATTTCCGCGAGCCGCTCAGGCGGCCGGCGCCGGGCTCGCCACGGTGGGGAGTTCCCGCAGGCGGCTGACCGGGGGAGGGGCGCGGGAAGCCGGAGCCGTTGCGGGCCGAGCTGGTCGAACTCGCGGACCGCGGCTGGCTGCACGAACGCGGCGACGGGAAGCACCCGAATCACCCGCCCACAACCAGCGTGAGCACCCCGGCGCCGACGCACACCAGGCCCGTGACCAGCCACTTCACGATGCACACAGCTCAGTGGTCATTCGTAGGGAAGGTCGGCGCTCACGGTGAAGCCGCCGTCCGGCTGCGGTTGGGCGCGCAGGTGGCCGCCGACGGACTGGGCGCGTTCGCGCATGCCGATGATGCCGTAGCCGGGTGCCGTCGCTGGGGTGGTGCGGGCGGGGCCGTTGTTGGTGACGGTGATCCGGAGCCTGCTGCCGGTGTAGGCGAGGCGGACGTCTGCGTGCCCGGTGGCGGCGTGCTTGGTGACGTTCGTCAGCGCCTCCTGGATGATCCGGTAGGCGGCGAGGTCCGTGCCGGGGGGCAGAGGGCGGGCGGTGCCGTCGACCGAGACGGTGACGTGGAGCCCTGCGCGGAAGGCTTCGAGGAGCGCGGGGAGCTGGGCGAGGCCGGGGGCGGGCTCGGTGGAGTCGGTGTCGTCCGGTCGGCGCATGAGGGCGACGGTGGCTTTCATCTCGCGCAGTGCCTCCCCGGTGGTGGTGGTGAGCTGCTCGATGAGCCGCTCCGCCTGGGCGGGGTTGCTGTGCAGGAGGCGGGCGGCGGTGCCGGCCTGGGCATTGGCCAGGGCGAGGTGGTGGGCGACGACGTCGTGGAGCTCGCGGGCGATGCGCAGTCGCTCCTCGGCGACGCGCTGGCGTGCCTCCTCCTCGCGGGTGTGCTCCGCGTGTTCGGCGCGGGCGCGTTCCTGTGCCAGGAGGGCGCGCTGGAGGCGGGTGAGGCTGCCGAGGGCGGCCGGGAGCAGGAGCCAGGCGGCGGGGGCCACGGTCTTGAGGACCAGGGGTTCGCGCGCGGGCCCCCCGAGCACGGCGGCGATGACCACGGCGGCCGTGCTGAGGCTTGCGTCGAGGTAGGCGCGCCGGGGCGGGTGGTGGACGGTGACGGTGTAGAGGGCGACGGCGAGGGGAGCGAGCAGCAGGATCGTGGGCAGGTAGCCGAGGACGCTGTCCGCTGCGACGCATGCGGTGGTGACGGCCAGCACAGTGCGGGGTCGGGTGCGCCGCCACAGCAGGGCCCCGCAGCCGGCCACGGCGATGAGTATCCCGGGCCAGGAGGACACCTCGGCGCTGCCTTGTCCGCTGCCTTGGAGGATGGTGCCGGGTCCGGCCAGGACCAGGCACAGCGCGGCCAGGGCCGCGTCCGCGGCGCGGGGGTGGTCGCGCAGGTACTGCCGCCAGCGGATGATCATGTCGCGGGGTCCTGTTCGGGCTCGAACGTCGGGTGGGCTGCGGCTATCGTCTCCGCGCGGCTGCCCGTTCCTCGTCGTGCGCGCGCCGACACTTCGCCGTGTCCGCGCTACTGCGGCTGCCGTACACGCGCAGGTGGGGGCGGCCCTGGGGCGGGCGTGTACGGCGTGCGTAGCAGTGCCAAGTGTCGGCATCTGTACGACGACGCCGGGGGCCCTCGCACCGGACTCTTGCCTGGTACGTCCGAGACGAGAACCGGAGAGCTGGAACCGATGGCTGCATACCTGTATCGACTGGGCCGATGGGCGTTCCGGCGCCGCTGGCTCGTCCCCGTGCTGTGGGTGCTGGTCCTGGTGGGTGCCGGGGCCGGCGCGGTGCTGGCTCCCGCGGCTCCCGACGACGGTTTCTCGATGCCGGGGACCGAGTCGCAGCGAGCCCTCACCCAGATCCAGCAGAACTTCCCCAGCTCCGGCGCGAGCGGAGCCAACGCCCGGATCGTGTTCGTGGCCCCGGCCGGTGGGAAGGTCACCGCGGCCGGCAACGAGGCCGCCGTCGAGCAGGTCGTGTCCCAGGTCGCCGCGGGACCGCAGGTCGCGAGCGCGGCCGACCCGTTCAAGGCCCACACCGTCA
The DNA here is from genome assembly GCF_055584725.1 of Kitasatospora sp. NPDC101108. Classification (NCBI taxonomy): domain Bacteria; kingdom Bacillati; phylum Actinomycetota; class Actinomycetes; order Kitasatosporales; family Streptomycetaceae; genus Kitasatospora; species Kitasatospora sp. NPDC101108. Next base: position 14,886 of record NZ_JBVJLM010000017.1, on the reverse strand, counting down.
GCCGCGACGGCACCACCGCGTACGTGAACGTCAGCTACCAGGTGCCGGCCAAGCAGCTCACCGCGGAGGCGAAGACCACCCTGGAACAGGCCGTGCAGCACGGCCGGGACGCGGGGATGACCGTCGAGGTCGGCGGCAACGCGCTCGCCACGCCCACCTCCTCGGGCGGGGCGACCGAGGGGATCGGGATCATCGCCGCGGCCGTGGTGCTGCTGGTCACCTTCGGCTCCCTGGTCGCGGCCGGGCTGCCGCTGCTGAACGCGATGATCGCCGTGGGCGTCAGCATCGCCGCGATCATGGCGCTGGGAAGCACGCTCGGACTGTCCGCCACGACGACCTCATTGGCCAACATGCTCGGCCTGGCGGTGGGCATCGACTACGCCGTCCTGGTCATATCCCGCTACCGCGAGGAGCGCGCCAAGGGCCACGCGCCGCAGGAAGCCGCTGGCCGCGCGGTCGGCACCGCGGGATCCGCAGTGGTGTTCGCGGGCCTGACCGTCATCATCGGCCTGGCCGGCCTGTCGGTGGTCGGCATCCCCGCACTGACCAAGATGGGCCTGGCCGCGGCCGGAGCCGTCGCGGTCGCCGTCGCCATCTCCCTCACGCTGGTGCCGGCCCTGCTCGGCCTGGCCCCGCGTGCCGTCCTCGCCCGCAAGACCCGCAAACCGCGCCGCACCACCGGGAACGCCGTCGAGACAGCCGAGAACGACGGCGCGGGCACGGCGAACGGCGGCACCCGCTGGGGCCGGTTCGTCCTGCGCCGCCCGCTGCCGATCCTGCTCCTGGGCGTCGTCGGCCTGGGCGTGATCGCCTCCCCCGTCACCAAGCTCCACCTGGGCAGCAGCGGCGACGGATCCAAGCCCACCTCCACCACCGAGCGCCGCGCCTACGACGACCTCGCCACGGCGTTCGGCCCCGGCTTCAACGGCCCGCTGACCATCGTCGTCGACGCCAAGGGCGCCCCCGACCCCCACGCCGCCGTCACCACCGTCGCCGGGAAGATCGCCGCCACACCCGGCGTCGTCTCCCTCTCCCCGGCCCGGTTCGACCCCGCCGGGGACACCGCGATCCTGTCCGCCGTCCCGGCCACCGCACCCACCGACACCAAGACCGCGGACCTGATCCACACCATCCGCGGCGAGCGGACCACCATCACCGAAGGCACCGGCGCGACGTTCGCCGTCAGCGGCACCACCGCCATCAACATCGACAGCGCCCAGAAGGTCCAAGGCGCCCTGATCCCCTACCTCGCAGTCGTCGTCAGCCTCGCGTTCCTGCTGCTGATGGTCGTCTTCCGGTCGGTCCTGGTGCCGCTCAAGGCCGCCGCCGGATTCCTGCTGTCGGTGCTGGCCGCCCTGGGCGCCGTGGTCGCGGTCTTCCAGTGGGGCTGGGGCGCGAGCCTGCTCGGCGTGAACGCCACCGGGCCGATCATGGCCCTGATGCCGATCTTCATGGTGGGCATCGTCTTCGGCCTCGCCATGGACTACGAGGTCTTCCTCGTCTCGCGCATGCGCGAAGCCCACACCCACGGCGAATCCCCCGCCGACGCGATCGTCTCCGGCATGCGCACCAGCGCCCGCGTCGTCGTCGCCGCCGCACTGATCATGATCTCCGTGTTCTCCGGATTCATCGGCGGCAGCGACCCGATGATCAAGATGATCGGCTTCGGCATGGCAGGCGCCGTCCTGTTCGACGCCTTCGTGGTGCGCATGGCGATCGTCCCCGCGGCCCTCGCCCTGCTCGGCCGCCACGCGTGGTGGATGCCCCGCTGGCTCCAGCGGATCCTCCCGCGCGTCGACATCGAAGGCGAAGCCCTCAACGACCCGCCCCACCCGGCGAACCGTCCGGCACCCGCGGCCGTCACCACCGGCTGACCCCACCACCCGCGCGGGGGCAGGGCCGACACACGCATCGTGACGGCCCTGCCCCCGCGCCGGCTCACTCCCCACCACCATGGGCGAAGACAGACCCGCAACCCACCGCTCCCGCTCAACCCGAACAGGAAACCCCGCCGCCATGACCCTGCGCGTCCTGCTCGCCGACGACCAAGCTCTGCTGCGCGCCACCTTCCGCCTGCTCATCGACTCCGACCCCGACCTGGAAGTCGTCGCCGAAGCCGCCGACGGCGCCGAAGCCGTCGAACTCGCCCGCGCCCACCGCCCCGACGTGGTCCTCATGGACATCCGCATGCCCGGCACCGACGGCCTCGCCGCCACGACCGCCATCTGCGCCGACCCGGACCTCGCCGACACCCACGTGCTGATCCTGACCACCTTCGAGATCGACGAGTACGTCGCCCAGGCCCTGCGCGCCGGCGCGGCCGGCTTCCTCGGCAAGGACGTCCAGGCCGACGCACTCCTGAGCGCCATCCACACCGTCGCGTCCGGCGACGCCCTGCTGTCCCCCCACGCGACCCGCTCCCTGATCGCCCGCTTCCTCGCCACCCCACCACCCGCCGAGACGGTCGCCGGGCCCGCCGCGCCCGCCACGCCCGCCACGCCCGCCACGCCCGCCACGCCCGCCGCGCCCGCCACGCCCGTCGGGCTCGACCAGCTCACCGCCCGCGAACGCGAGGTCATGGCCCTGGCCGCCGAAGGCCTGTCCAACACCGAGATCGCCGACCGGCTCGTCGTCAGCCCCCTCACCGTCCGCACCCACATCCACCGCGCCATGACCAAGCTCCAGGCCCGCGACCGCGCCCAACTCGTCGTCATCGCCTACCAGTCCCACCTCGTCCGCCCCAACCCCCACCCCTGATGCCGCCGCGACCGGCCGCGCGGCTCGCCGCCGGTGCCCGCCGCTGCGGCGCCTACCTGCGCCGCGCCCCCGGCACCCACCTGTGGCTGGCCCTGCTCCTGGCCAGCACGGAAGTGGTCCACCACGTCCCACCCGCCACCGCGCACCGGATCCTGGAACTGCACTCCACCAACCTGCACTACCTCCACCACGATGCGATCCGCGTCCTGGTCACCAGCGCCTGGTACCTCGCCGGCGGCAGCTGGCCGCTCTACCTCGCGCTCTACACCCTCTTCCACGCCCCCGTCGAACGCCGGCTGGGCACCACCCGCTGGCTCGCCGTCGTCCTGATCACCCACATCGGCGCCACCTACCTCAGCGAAGGCGCCCTCGCCCACACCATCCACCTCGGGCAAACCCCTCAAAACGCCCGCTACATCCTCGACTACGGCGTCAGCTACGCCCTCGCCGGCACCCAGGCCGCGCTCACCTACCTGATCGCCAGACCATGGCGCTACGCCTACGCCGCGACCCTCGTGCTCATCTACGGCATCACGTGCGCCGTCAGCCGCGACGTCACAGGCCTCGGCCACCTCGACGCCACCCTCCTCGGCTTCGCCTGCTACCCCCTCACCCGCACGAGGACCGGCCACTGGGACCCGAGAACCTGGCTCAGCGCGCAACTCCGGCGCGAGGGACGTGACCGCAGGCCATCGGAGACGGTCAGCCGACCGTGGTAGGAGTCCCCCGGCCCTCAGGCCTGGGAGCGGAGGTCGATGAGCCGCTCGCGGCGCCGGTCAGGCGTCGAGGACCTGGCCGTGGCGCCTGACCACCGGGCCCTGCGCCGACCACGGGAACTCGATCCAGTCGTCGGTCCTCTTCCACACGTACTCGCACTTCACGAGGGAGTGCGACTTCTCGTAGATGACGGCGGAGCGGACCTCGGCGACGTGTTCGAGGCAGAAGTCGTGCACCAGCCTCAGCGTCTTGCCCGTGTCGGCGACGTCGTCGGCGATCAGGACCTTCTTGTCGGTGAAGTCGATCGCGGCGGGGACGGGCGCCAGCATGACGGGCATTTCGAGGGTGGTGCCCACGCCCGTGTAGAACTCGACGTTCACCAGGTGGATGTTCTTGCAGTCCAGCGCGTACGCCAGGCCGCCCGCCACGAACACGCCGCCGCGGGCGATGCTCAGGACGAGGTCGGGCGCGTAGCCGTCGTCGGCGATCGTCTGCGCGAGTTCGCGCACCGCCCGGCCGAAGGTCTGGTAGTCGAGGATCTCGCGTGCATCGGTCACGGCGTTCAGTGTCCCCGGCCGCCGACCGGGCGGCGAGCACCGGCACGCTGGGGGCCGTCGGGCGGGCCGTGCCGTCCGAGGTGCGGAACGGCCCGGCCACGCAGACGAACTCCGGTGCGTCCGGGCGGGGCGCCCGCCCGGCGATCCCGCCGCGGGCGGTGGCGGCGAATCCGGCGGCGGGGGTGGCCGGGGTGGGTTCCGCTCCGCGCGGCAGGACGTGAGCGGTTGTCAGAGGCGCTTGGCAGGATGCCTCCCATGCTCGCCACCCATCCTGACCAGCGCCAGGACGACCGTCCCGGCCGACTCGACCGGCCCGCGCGGCCCGTTCCCCCCGACGTCCGGGGTGCCTTCGAGGTGCACCTGACCGTGGGGCCCGGTGCCGCCGAGGCGCTGGCCGCGTGGGCCGACGGCCACGGCCTGAAGTTCACCCACATCCTGCTGGAGCGCGGCGCGTCGCCCTCGCAGCCGATGCTCACCCTGCGGGCCGACGGCACGCTCGCGGAGGTCGCCGCCCTGACCGACCGGGTCGGGGGCCGGCTGGGGCGGGCCGGGTTCACCGTCCTGCGGGCGAAGATCGAGGCCACGCCGTGGGCGGAGGGCGTTCCGGCCTCGGACGAGGACGCCGTGCCGCACGGGGCCGGCCGCTACTTCGAGCACCACGTCAAGCTGCTGCTGCCGGCCCCGGCCGGCGCACCCGACACCGCCCGCCTCACCGAGCTGGCCGTCCGGCACGACGCGCACCTGTCGCGCAACCCGCGCCGGGTGCGCGAGGACGGCCGGCGCGAGTGGTTCGTGACCCAGCGGTGCCGCCTGGTCGGCCTGGACACCGCGGGCCGTCGGCTGGAGGCGTTGCTGCGGGACCTCGCCGCCGACGGCCACGAGGTGGTCTCGGCGGAACGCGAGTTCGTCGTCGTGGACAGCCACGAAGGCCTGGACGCGGGCTGGATAGCCGAGCAGCACGGGCACACCGCCCGGCCCTACGGAGAGGGAGAGTCGATATGACCCAGGAGCAGGAGCAGGAGCAGGAGCAGGAGCAGGAGCAGGAGCAGGAGCAGGGCCAGGGCCAGGGCCAGGAGCAGGGCCGGCCCCCGTCTCCCGTGGCGTGGGAGGAACTGCGGTACGGGCCGTGGCGCGGCGTCGTGCTGCCCAGGCAGCCGCCGTCCGAGGACGTCCGTGAGGAGCGGGAGCTGCCCAGGAGCATCCGGCCGGTCGACGACGCGGCGGTGACCCAGCAGCCGGTCTTCGACCCCGCCCTCGCCGGGTACGCCCGGGCCCTGCGGCCCAGCGAGCCCGCCTTCACCGACCCGCGGCTCGCCGAACGCTGGCTCGCCGCGCGCCGCGAGGCGCTCACCACCGTGCTGTCCGCCGTCGCCGGTTCGCGGTGGGCCGAGTACCTGGTGCTGCGCGGGAGCGTCCTGCTGCGCGCCTGGTACGGCGAGCAGGCGCGCGAGCCCGGCGACCTGGACTTCGTGGTCCGCCCGGTCGACTGGGAGCTGGAGGACGAGCGCACCGACCGCATGCTCCGGGACCTCGCCGCCGACGCCGAACGCCTCTCGGGCGCGGTGCGGCTGCACGCGGACCAGGCGGTCGCCGACGAGATCTGGACGTACAGCAGGATTCCCGGGCGCAGGCTCGTCGTGCCGTGGTCGGCACCGGGCGTTCCGGGCGGGACGGTCCAGCTCGACTTCGTCTTCACCGAGCACCTGCCGGTCCCGCCCGAGCCCTACCGGCTCCCCGGCGTCGCCGCGCCGCTGCTCGGCGCCACGCCCCAGCTCTCCCTCGCGTGGAAGATCCTCTGGCTGGTCTCGGACAACCACCCGCAGGGCAAGGACCTCTACGACGCGATCCTGCTCTCGCGCACCGCCGAGGTGCCCTACGAGCTGCTGCGGCAGGTCTTCAGCCAGTCCGACGAGGGCTGGTCGCAGTGGCCGGTCCTCCCGGAGCAGATCGGCGAACTCGACGTCGACTGGGACGAGTTCGTCAAGGACCACCCGCAGTTCGCCGAACCCGTCGAGGAGTACCCGGCCCAACTGCTCGCCGCGCTCCACCCGACCTTCGCCGGCTGCGGGGAGTACGCACTGCGCGCCCGGTGGCTGGCACCGCTGACCGAGGAACTGCGGGACGTGCTGGCGGGCGAGGGCATGGAGGAGGTCCAGCAGCGGATGTCCCGACGCCACCTGGTCCCGGACAACACCCTGGTGATCACCCGCGAACTGCTGGGCGGCGACCTCGAAGCCGCCCATCGGACCGTCGCCGACCACCTCGGCGCCCCGTCGGACCGCAAGACCCGCAAGCTGGCGGAGGCCGCCGCACGCTACGCCGCCGAACTCGCCGGTGACGGCCCGGAGGGCGGCGGCGCCGACCACTGAGGCCGGGCCGTCGGCCGCTGCTCCCGGCACGGCGGGCCGGGAGCAGCGGCATGTTCGAAAGGGGGTGGGTCCGTGAAGCGGAGCCCCGCTCACTCCCCGGTTTCGGCCTTGCCCCCCGTGCCGCCGTGCGCGGCCGGGCGCAGCTGGACGCAGCACTCCCCGGGCGTGGGTGCGAGGACCGCCTCGACCCCCGAGACCTCCAGCCCCTGGAGGTAGTTGGCGAGGAAGGCGTGGTTCATGCCGCAGACGAGTCCGGGGGCCTTGGCGGCGAGGGGGTGGAAGGGGCAGTTGCGCAGCCGTACCTCGGTCGGGGTCTCGCGGACGGGCTCGAACCCGTAGGCGTCCAGCATCCGCTCGCACATCGTCAGGCCGCGTTCCGGGCCGAGGCGTCCGGGGCGGCTGACCTCGCGTTCGACCTCGCCGAGTTCCCGTCCGCGCCGGCCCGCGGCCTCCACGGCGGCGTCGGCCGCGCTGCCGCCGGTGCCGCCGGTGCCGCTGCTGCCGCCGCTGCCGCCGCTGCCGCCGCCCGCGCTCTGCGCCAGGACGGCGTCCAGGAGCAGGCCGGCCAGCAGTTCGTGGCGGCGTTCGGGGATCGACACGGTGATCTGGACGTCGGTCGGCTCGTACACCTTGGGCTGGCGGCCCACCTTCCGTACGGCCCCGGGCGCGCCGTACTGGGCCCGCAGGAGTCCGGCGTCGACGAGCTTGTCGAGGTGGAAGGCGGCGAGCTTGCGCGAGATGCCGACGCTCTCGGCGGCCTCGTCGCGGGTCACCGGGCGGCCGGCCCGCCGGATGAAGGCGAACATCCGGCGCCGGGACTCCTCGCCGAGCACGCTCACCGACTGGATCCGGTCCGCCGGGGCCGTTCCGATGTTCGCGGCGTTCGCGGTGTTCGCGGTGCTCTCGTCACTAGTCACTCCGCCACGATAACTCCCACAGGTGAAGAAAGGCTCGCACGATCAGCTCTGCTACCTGCACATCTTGGCTGGAGGCCCGAATAACAACGAGATCTGCTGGTGAAATGGCCAGGAGGGGGAGGCGACGACGCCGGCTCCCGCGCCGAGTTCCCCCACGTGAAAGTTCTCGGGTTCGTCACCGCCCGGCTACGCGCGTGGAACCGGGGAACCCCTCCACCCCCGCCGACGTCATGGACCTCAGAGAGCAGGGCAGGAGCAGGTTCGGGGGGAGTGGTCGTTGATGGAGTTCAAGGCGCGCACGGGGAACGAGCGCAAGCGTTCATGGGTGGCCGTCGCCGCGGCGGTCGTCGTCACGGTGGCGGCCGCCTGGGCGATCCCGACCGTCACCGCGTCGGTCGCCGCCCCCCATTCCACCGCCGCGCAGGGGCGGGACGCGAGCGCCGACGGCGGCCACAACGGCCAGGACGGCGCCCAGGGCAGCGGTGGCGCCGGTGGCGGAGGCACGCAGCAGGGGGCCGGGGCCGTCCCCGAGGGCATAGCCCACGCCTCCGAAGCCGGAGGCAACGCCGTCAACATCACCATCGACGACGGCCCCGACCCCGTCTGGACCCCGAAGGTCCTCGACGTCCTCAAGCAGTACGGCGTGAAGGCCACGTTCTGCATGATCGGACCGCAGGCCAAGGCCCACCCCGAGCTGGTCAAGCAGGTCATCGCGGCCGGCCACCGGCTCTGCGACCACACCGTGGACCACGACACCACCATGGACAAGAAGCCCGTCGCCTACCAGGAGAAGGAGATCCTGGACGCGAAGAAGATGATCGAGGAGGCCGCGGGCGGCGCCGCTCAGGTCCAGTACTACCGGGCCCCCGGCGGCTCCTTCACCCCGGACAGCCGGCGCATCGCCGCCGCCAACGGCATGCGCCCGCTCGGCTGGAACGTCGACTCCAAGGACTTCACCAGGCCCGGCACGGCCGCCATCGTCGACACCGTCAAGAAGGAGATCGGCAACGGCCCGACCATCCTCTTCCACGACGGCGGCGGCGACCGCCAGCAGACCGTCGAGGCCCTCGGGCAGGTGCTCACCTGGCTGAAGGCCCAGGGCCGCCCGACCGGCTTCCCCGTCCGCACCACCTCGTGACCACCCGTCCCCCGTGCTCCCCACCGTTCCGCGGACCCGCCTGCGCCCCGGCGACCAGCCGGCCGTCGACACACCGTTCGGCCCGCTGCACTTCACCACCACCGTCGGGGCCACGGCGCTCCCGCCACGGCCCGACGAGCAGTTCGCGCTGCCGGGCGGCAGCACGGTCGCCCGCTGGACCCTCCCCGCGGCCCGCGTCGAACTGCTGCTGACCCCGTACGATCCGGAGCTCGACCCCGGGACCTGGGGCCCGCTGACCGACTGCCACGCGGCGCTCCGGCGCATCGACGCCCACGCGCCGCTCGACCGGGTGCGGTTCACGGCCGCCCTGCCGGACCGCCTCCCCGACAACGCCGACGGGGACAGGCCGCCACCCGCGCCCAGGGCTGCTCCTGACGGTTCCGCCGGCGGCCCGCGGCGTCGGCGGTCCTCAGGTAAGCGGCGTGGGACCGGACGCGGGGCCCTGGCCGACGAGGTGGATCCGGTTGCGGAGCTCCGCCTCGGCCCAGTCCAGGTCGGCGCGCAGGTCGAACCAGACCCGGTCCTTGCGGCCGTCCGGCTGGTCGAGCCCGACGGCGACCCAGGAGAAGACGCCCTGAAGAATCTCCCGCCGGCGCCCGGGGGAGGTCACGGACAGGGCGAACGCCACGGCGAGGCCGGCCCGGGTGACGAGCAGGTGGCTCGGGTCGTCCTGCCGCGGGCGGCCCGCGGTGAGGTAGCGCGGGGAGTCGGTGATCTTCAGCCACTCCAGGACCGCGTCCGACACCTGCTCACGCAGGATTCCCGAGATGGAGTCGCGCACGGCGACCGCAGGCTCCTCGGCCAGCCAGCCGAGCCAGTGCCCGGACTCCGCGAGCTCGGTGAAGTCGTCCTTGGGCGGGCCGTAGTCCGGGTTCTCCACGAACTCCCCGGTCAGCTTCCCGTCCTCGCCGACCCGCCACACGCCCTGGACGGCTTCGCCCGGAACGTAGCCGTTGGGGTCGCCGATGAGATCGGGGTCGATCGCGGCGACCGACCCGCCGGGATTCGCGGCAGCCTCCGCGACCAGCTCCGGCGGAGGCGACTGCAGGATGCGGCGCCGCTCGGCCGATATGTCCCCCATGGTGCAAACCCTTCGTCCGGCGCGATCCCGAGGATCCGCCTCGTGCAATGCCGAGTCATGGTCCCACGCGTGCGGTCGGACGGGCTTTCAGGGGCCCGGAGGAGCACGCTCGTCCACGGTCGTACCGAGCCACTACGCTGCCCGAATGGTCCATCCATCACCCCCGCTCGCGCCACTGACCCTCGAAGCCGCCAGGGAACTCCAGCTGTTGCTCCCCGCCGAGATCGGGCCGGGCCTCAGCGAGCGGGAGCTCGACGAGGTCGAGGCCCGATTCGGCTTCCGGTTCGCGGCCGACCACCGGGTGTTCCTGGCCGCCGGGCTCCCGCACGGTTCCCGGGGCTGGCCGGATTGGCGGGACGGTGACCCCGATGACCTGCGGGGACGGCTGTCAGGGCCGGTCGAGGGGGTGCTGTTCGACGTCGAGCACAACGGCTTCTGGCACCCGACGTGGGGGCCGCGGCCGGAAGCGGTACCGGACGCGGTCCGGGCGGCGCAGGCCGAACTGGCGACCGTCCCGCAGCTGGTCCCGGTCCACGGCCACCGCTACCTGCCGGGCACCCAGGGTGAGTTCGGCCATCCGGTGCTCTCGGTTCACCAGACCGACCTCGTCTACTACGGGAACGACCTCGCCGACTACCTGCGGCACGAGTTCACCGGCGGCCCGAGCGGGCCCTTCCACGCGCGTGCGACCGTCGACTTCTGGTCCCACCTCGTCGAGGGCTGCCCCGAGACCGCGTTCACCACGCCGCACGACCCCTACGCCACCACCGCGCAGGAGGCGGTCGAGCATCTGCGGATGCTCGCCCTGGAACGACTGATCGGCCGCCAGGTGCACGACGACCAGTTGGCTCGGGCCGGGCTGACGGCGATGGCACTCGGCGTGGAGGCGCCGTCCCTGCCGCTGCTCGCCGGGCTGTCGCGCGAGGAGTACGGCCGGGCCTGCGCGCTCTTCGACCAGGTGCTCGGCGAACTGGGCCTCGCCGCCGGCCTGCCCACCGACGACACCGACCTCCCGGGGGAGTCGGCCCGCTGGGAGCTGGTCCGCTGGTGGCTGCGGCTGATCGTGAACGGAAGCACGGCACCCGCGACCGGCGGCGACGTCATCGCGTTCGACGGCTGGGGCAAGCTGGGCAGGCCCCGGGCACTGTGGCCCCTGGTGAGCCTGGTCATCGACCACCACGACGGCCACGGGAGGCGGCTCCGCGCACCGGAGGAGCCGGCCGGAGCGATCGTGGCCGAGGCCGAACGACTGCTCGCCGGCCCCTGGCCGCCCCGCGGGCCGTGGTGACGGGAGAACGCCCGGTGCCCTCACCGCCCGGGAGGCGATGAGGGCACCGGGGACTGTCGTCACCAGCCGACTGTCACCAGCCGACTGGCAGCTGCCGGCCGTCAGCTGCTGGTCGTCAGCAGCCGGTTGGCCAGGGCGTCGGCGAGGCGGTAGGCCTCGTCGGCCGAGAGGGTGCGGCAGATGGCGTCCGCCAGTTCCTCGACGTTGTGCCAGTCGACGTTGCCGAGGCCCGTCTGCGGGGCGGCCGGCGTCGGCTCCTCGTCCACCGGGGCGACGGCGCGCTGCTCCGGCATCGGGAGGGGCTCGGAATTTTCCGCGGAAAATCGCTCGGAGCCCGGAGCCGGTTCGGGGCTCGCCGGCTGCGGGCCGCGGGGCGCGGGCTCGGACCGGTCGGCCGAAGGCACCGGAGCCGGGGCCGGCGTCGGAGCCGGCGTCGATGCCGGAGCCGGCGTCGAAGCCGGAGCCGGCGTCGAAGCCGGAACGGGCGTCGAAGTCGGCGTCACCACGGGTGCAGCAGGCTGCGGAGCCGCAGCCTCGGCGGGGGCGGGGGCCTGCGCCGTCGCCCTGGCCGCCAGCTTCGCCGCCCGCCTGGCCGCCACGGCGTCGGCGTCGGCCTGGAGCAGCTGCTCCAGCTCCGCCGTCTGCTCGGCCAGGGACATCTCCTCGATGCCCTTCACCGACCCGAGCCGCCGTGCGACGTTGATCGAGACGCCCTCCTCGCCGCGCGCCTTGGCCCGCACCTGGCGCTGCAGCTCGGGGTGGAGCTTCAGCAGGTTCTTGCGGTGCGAGATCCAGCTCTGGGACCAGCCCTCCGCCTCGGCGGCCTCCTTGGCGGTCGGGTACTGCGCCACGATGAGCAGGACCGCGTTGGCCTCCTCGATCGGGTCGAAGTCCTTGCGCGCCATGTTCTCGTCGAGCGCCGCCCGCAGCAGGGTCGCCTTGGACTCCGCCACCGAGTCGTCGACGACGACCAGCAGCTGCTCGCGCCCGTACAGCTGCGCGGCGGCCCGTCGGCGGTTGCCGTTGACGACGACGACGTCGTCCGGGCCCGCGCCCAGCGCCTGCCGGTCCTCCGGCCACAGCCGGAGGTAGGCGGCCGGGGTGACGGCGAGGCAGCTCTGCAGCTGGCGGTCCTTGATGCTCGCCAGGTCGGAGAGGTCGCCGAGCTCGTCGCGCGGGTTGCGCGGGTTGGGCAGGCAGTTGGCGGTGCGGATCCACCGCGCCGGGGTGTCGCTCGCGCTGTCCACCCCGGGGGCGTCGACGACCGGGTCGGCGGCCATCGAGGCGAAGGAGACGCGACGGCCAGCCATCAGCGACCCCCGTAACCGAGTTCGAGGGACAGCCGGAAGAAGTCCTCGCGGGCGCGGTAGGCGGTGCCGCTCTCCTTGTACTGGGTGACGACCGTTCCCTCGGCCACCGCCCGGGAGTGGATCTTGTACCGGCGCAGGACGGTCTTGGCACGCGGCCATCCCCGCGCGGCGATGTACGCCTCGGTGTCCTCCAGGTCGGCGCGGCCGTCCCGGGGGTCCCAGTTGTTGACGACGACCCGGTACGGGATGTCCATCGGCTCGATGACCTTCTGGATGGTGCGCGCCGTGGGGTCGAAGCACAGCGGCTCGGTGATCATCGGGACGAGGACGTCGTCGGCGATCTCCAGCGCGCGGCGCAGGATCTCCTCGTCGGCCAGGGTGCCCGGCGTGTCGATGAAGATGTGCTCGTACTCGTCCTTCGCGCCGAGGACGTCGAAGGTGCACGCCGCCAGGTTGACCGTGGTGGTGGTCTTGCCGACGCCGCCCTTCTGGTTGGCGATCACGTGGATCTTCGCGCCGGTCTTCTTGAGGTGGACCAGCTGCTCGGCCTGGTCGTGCGCCGCCATGAAGTCGAAGGGCAGGTTGTCCCCGACCCGTTCGGCCCAGACGACCGCCGACCCCTGGGGGTCGGTGGACACGACAAGCACAGATGGCTTCATGATGTTCCGTTCTTTCCGTGGGCTTCCCGGGCGGCTCGCCCGGTACTGCGGATGCCCGCCGCTCAAAGCCGTGGCGGCGGACCGGAACAGCATTCCAGATGATCGACTCGGAATCCGACACGACCCGCCTGTGGCGGAGCACGACGGCCCTGATCCGCGAGGAGGGGGCGGTGAGCACCGCCACTCCGGGCGGTCACCGGCCGGTCCCGCTCGCAGCCGGCCGGGTCGTCAGCCGACGGGGCCGCAGTCGGCCGGGTCGTCAGTCGGTCAGGTCCACGGCCAGGTGACCGGAGAGCGCCCGCAGGAAGTCGACGGCGTCGAACGCCTCGCCCGCGGCGACGACCCCGACCGCCCGGCTCTGCCCGGCGAGGACGCGGCGCACCGCCTCCACCGCCAGGGGCGCCGAGACGGCGTAGATGTCCCGGCCCCGGGCCACCGCCCGGCGCTGCCCGCCGCCGGAGCGCACCACCACGTCGACCAGGAAGGTCTGGTCCGAGCGGCCCTGCTCGTCGGCCGCGACCGGCGCGGGCGTCTGCGGGGCGGCGAGGTCCCGGACCGCCTCCACGGTCATGTAACTGTGCAGATCGGTGACGGACAGGTGGCTCGGCACGGTCACGATGTCCGCCATGGCGAAGTCGCCGATGACCGGGCGCGCGCCCAACGGCTCGGGGAAGGTCCAGTCCAGCGTGGGCAGTTCGTCCTGGTGGTACGTCAGCCGGCCGCCGGTGTGGCGCAGCCGCCGGTCACCGCGCCGCTCCCGCGAGACGGCGCCCGACAGCCGGGTGCCCGGGGTGGGGTGCCAGCTGCTCAGCCCGTAGGCGATGTGCACCTCGTCGGCCGCCGTCCAGTCGCCCATCGCGGCGGTGGCCAGCAGGTCGCCGAGACCGCCGTAGAAGGCCATCGCGGGGACCACCACGGTGCCCGCGGCCCGGGCGCGGTCGGCGAACCGGTCGAAGGTGTCCAGGTTGGCCTCGATCTCCGCCGCCACGTCCACGTACGGGATCCCGGCGCGCAGTGCCGCCTCGATCACGGGGGCGACGGTACCGGCGAACGGCCCCGCGCAGTTGATCACCGCGTCGGTGCCGGCCAGCGCGCTGTCCAGTGAGTCCGGGTCCTCGACCGAGGCCGGCCGCGCCTCGCTCCCGGGGTGCTCGGCCGCCAGCGCCGCCAGCTTGCCGGCGTCCCGGCCGACCAGCACCGGGCGGAAGCCCCGCTCCCGCAGGTGCGCCACCACGAACCGCCCGGTGTGCCCGTACGCCCCGACCACCGCGACCGTCTGACCCATGGTTCTCCGCCTCTTCCCCGCTCGTTCGCCGTTGCCACCATCCTGGCGGCGCGACCCCCCGGGCGGTGAGTGTCCGGAACGACAGCACTCGTACAATTCCGGACATGGCTTCCGTCGCCCTGGCCGTCACCGACGGCATGCTGCACTTCGAACTTTCCCTGGCGCACGAGGTCTTCGGCTCGCGCCCGGCCGCCGTCACCGGCCCCTGGTACGACCTGGCCGTCTGCGCGCCGGGTCCGGTCCGGGTCGAACGGTTCCGGCTGGAGCCCGACCACGGGCTCGACCGGCTGGCGGCCGCCGACACGGTGATCGTCCCGGGCTGGGCCGACGTGGACGTCGACCCGCCCGCCGAGCTGGTGGACGCCGTGCGCGCGGCCCACCGGGCGGGCGCGCGGGTGGCCTCGCTCTGCACCGGCGCGTTCGTGCTGGCCGCCGCCGGACTGCTGGACGGTTGGCGGGCCACCACCCACTGGGCCCACACCGGCGCGCTGGCCGCCCGCTACCCGCGGGTGACGGTGGATCCGGACGTGCTCTACGTGGACAACGGCAGCGTGCTCACCTCCGCGGGCAAGGCCGCCGCCATGGACCTGTGCCTGCACCTGGTCCGCCTCGACCACGGCGCCGCGGTTGCCAACACCGTGGCCCGCCGGCTGGTGGTGCCCCCGCACCGCGACGGTGGCCAGTCCCAGTTCTTGACGTCCTCCCGGCCCTAAAGGACCGGGATTCCTGCCACGGTCGTCTGACCGTCTCGGTGGGTTCCTGCTTCACGGCGCTGTGCCGGGACGAG
>NZ_JBVJLM010000016.1:45350-152148 GCF_055584725.1 Kitasatospora sp. NPDC101108 | reverse complement strand
GCCCCCCCCGCCCCCCCCCCCCCCCCCCCCCCCCCCCCCGCCCCCCCCCCCCCCCCCCCCCCCCCCGGCGTCACCCACCCTCCCGAAAGCCCCACCCCCCACAGCACCCCCCACTGCTTGCCCCCGGCTAACACCCTGCTTGCAACAGCAAGCACCCTGCGGCAAGCTACCCCCATGGCCTCCCTCAACGTCGCCTCGCTCGGCGAGTACATCCGCGAGCAGCGCCGCAACGCCCAGTACTCACTGCGCCAGCTGGCGGAGGCCGCCGGCGTGTCCAACCCCTACCTCAGCCAGATCGAGCGAGGGTTGCGCAAGCCGAGCGCGGAGATCCTGCAGCAGATCGCCAAGGCGCTGCGGATCTCGGCGGAGACGCTGTACGTCCAGGCCGGGATCCTGGAGGAGCGGCGGGGTGAGGGCCTGGAGCTGCGGGCCTCGATCCTGGCCGATCCGCTGATCAACGAGCAGCAGAAGCAGGCGCTGCTCGCGGTCTACGACGCCTTCCTCAAGGAGAACGCCGCCTCGGCCGCCAGCCCGATGACCGACGGCGAGGCCACCCAGAACACCCCCCGGGAGGACCGGTAACCATGCCGATCACCGACGACATCAAGAAGACCCTCACCGACCCCACCCCGCTCTACGCCCTGGCCGGCGCCGGGGACCTCGCGTACGAGAAGCTGCGCGAGGTGCCGGGCCGGGTCGAGGCGCTGGCGGCGGACCGCCAGGGCGCGCAGGAGAAGGCGACCGCCAGGCTGCACGAGGCGCAGGAGCTGCTGGCCGGGGCGCCGGCCAAGGTCACCGAGGCCGTCAACGCCCTTCCCACGGACCTCAAGGTCCTGCAGGAGCGGGCCCAGGGCTTCGCCCTGCAGCAGGTGGCCCGCGCACTGGAGCTGGCCGTCCGGGCCAAGGAGACGTACGACGAGCTGGCCGAGCGAGGCAAGGTCGTGGTGGAGAAGGCCCGTCCCCAGCAAGCCCCGGCCACCGAGGCCGTGGCCCCCAGCGACGAGCCCGTCCGGGCCGGGCTGCTGGACGACGCCGTGCCGCTGGACGACGCTGTGCTGCTGGACGACGCCGAGCTGGTGGACGACGCCGAGGCCCCCGCGCCGAAGAAGTCCGCCAAGGCCCGGAAGGCCGACGCCAACGGCTCCGAGTGACTGGTCCCGCCGGACCGGGGCACATCCGGTGACGGCGGGACGTTCACACCGTGCGAGCGGCCGCCGTGCCAGGATGGGCGGCGGCCGGGGCGTAGCAAGCCGAGAGACGTAGGAGACCGCGATGACCGGAGTGTTCCAGATCCTGGCCTTTTCCTACCTGAACCCGTTCTGGTGGATGGCCGTCGCGATCCTGGGCTACAAGTTCTTCGCGCTGGTCGACGCGGCCACCCGCCGGGAGGACGCCTACCGGGCGGCGGACAAGAAGACCAAGGGCTTCTGGCTGGCCGTCCTCGGGATCAGCTTCGGCTGGGACCTGCTGTTCGGGGCGAACTTCCTCGGCAGCATCGGCACCCTGGCCGGCCTGGTCGCCTCGATCGTCTACGTGGTGGACGTCCGCCCCGCGATCCGGGCCCTGACCGGCGGCAGCGGCCGGGGCGGCCGGAGCAACACCGGCCCGTACGGCCCCTGGTAGGCACCCGGACGGACGAAGGCCGCGGCCCGGGCGGGAGTTGACCCGCCCGGGCCGCGGCCTTTCCTGTTCCCGGCTCAGCCGAGGAGCAGTTGCACGGGGTTGCGCTCCAGCAGCAGCACCGCGACGTCGTCGGTCAGCGCACCGCCGTTCAGCTCCTCGACCTCGGCGATCGCGCTGTCGACCAGCCGTCCCCGGGTGAGCCCGGCGGACTGGTGGTCGGCGATCAGGTCGGCCAGCCCGTCCTGGCCGAGGCGGCGCGACCCGGCGCCGACCCGGCCCTCGATCAGCCCGTCGGTGTAGAGCAACAGCCTCCAGCCGGGCTGGAGTTCGACCTCGTGGGCGGGCCAGGCGGCCTGGCCGTCGTGGCATGGCAGCAGGCCGAGCGCGGGCCCCGCGAACTCGGAGGGCAGGGTGACCGGGGCGTGGTCGCGCCCGAGGAGCAGCGGGGCCGGGTGCCCGGCGAGGTAGAGCCGGGCGCGCTCGCCGGTGCCGAGCGAGTCGAGGCCGGTGGCGGCGCCGGGTTCGATGACGACCATGCAGAGCGTCGCGAAGATCTCGTCGCTGCGCCGTTCGTGCTCCAGCACGTGCTGGAGGGTGGTGAGCAGGGTTTCGCCGGTGAGGCCGGCGAAGACCAGGGTGCGCCACGCTATCCGGAGTGCGACGCCGAGCGCGGCCTCGTCCGGGCCGTGGCCGCAGACGTCGCCGATCACGACGTGGACGGTGCCGTCGTCGGTGCGCACGGCGTCGTAGAAGTCGCCGCCGAGCAGGGCGCGGCGGCGGCCGGGGCGGTAGCGGCGGGTGAAGGAGAGCCCGGCGCCGTCCAGCAGCGGGGTGGGCAGCAGGTGGCGCTGCAGTCGGGCGTTCTCCTGGCCGCGCAACTCGGCCTCGACCAGGCGGCGCTGGGACTCGTCGGCGCGCTTGCGTTCGACGGCGTAGCGCAGTGCGCGGGCCAGCAGCGGGCCGTCCGTCTCGTGCTTGAGCAGGAAGTCCTGGGCGCCCGCCGCGACGGCGGCGGCGCCGAGTTCGGCCCCGGCGGCGTCGGTGAGCACCACCACGGGGATGTGCGGGGCGCGGCGGAGCAGTTCGTGCAGGCCTTCCAGGCCGTCCGAGGGGTCGGAGGGGTGCGGCAGGTCGGCCGGGGAGGCCAGGTCGAGCAGCACGCAGCCGAACTCGTTGCCGCGGGAGCGCCCGCGCCGGGTGGCGGGGGAGGCCTGGGCGAGCAGTTGGGTGGCCTGTTCGAGGCCGCGGGCCCAGTGGATCTCGATCGAGGTGCCGCTGTCGGCGACCGCCGCCTTGATCAGCTGGGCGTCCGAGGCGTCGTCCTCGATGACCAGCAGCCGCAGCGGCGCGCTGCCGTCGGCGGGGCCGTCACCGGCTGCCGGAGGGCTTCCCGCCTCGGTGAGGTGCGCGGGGTGGCGGGTGCCGTGCGCGGTCCGGACCGGCTGCGAGCGGGGGTGGGGTATCGGAGCAGTGGCCGTGGCCGGGCCGGTCGTCGGGCGGTTGCGGGCATGGCCGACGGGGGCGCCGTCATGGGCGCCCGGCAGGTCCGCGGCACCAGGTGCCCGCCCGTCTCCCGTTGCGGGCATCGGTGGTTCCTCCCTTTCCCCGACTGCGTAACGGCCGGAGTCCGTCCGCAGTGCCCGCCTGGCACCGTGCGTCGGGGAACTTCTCGCGACCATAACGTGATCTCCGGGGATTTCTCTGGCCGACCGGCGCCGTTGTGGTTATTGCCACGCCGGTGGCGGTGCGGTGATCGGATTCGGACGACGGCTCGGATCCAGGCCCGGCGGCTGCCGGGTGGGTCCGGGGAAGGGGCTAGGAGATGGTGACGCGGATCACCCTCGTCGAGGGTGACATCACGGAACAGCGGGTGGACGCGGTGGTGAACGCCGCCAACTCGTCCCTGCTGGGCGGGGGCGGGGTGGACGGCGCGATTCACCGCAGGGGCGGGCCGGAGATCCTGGCGGAGTGCCGTCGGCTGCGGGCCTCGCACTGGGGCAAGGGGCTGCCCGTCGGGCGGGCGGTGGCGACCACGGCCGGGCGGCTGCCGGCCCGGTGGGTGGTGCACACCGTGGGGCCGGTCTACCTGGCGGAGGAGTACGAGGAGCGGGCTGGGCTGCTGGCCTCCTGCTATCGCGAGTCGCTGCGCGCGGCGGCCGAGTTGGGCGCGCGCACGGTGGCCTTCCCGGCCGTGTCGGCCGGGATCTTCGGCTGGCCGCCGGCGGACGCGGCCCGGATCGCGCTGGGCACCGTCGCCGGGGTGCTGGACGGCGGTGACGCGCGTGCGGGCGCGGAGCTGGCGGAGGTGCGGTTCGTGCTGTTCGGGGCGGAGATGTACCGGGAGTTCGAACGGGCCCGGGAGGAGCTGCTCGGGCCGGAGGGCTGACGACGGACTGCTGCGGGTGCCGCCGGTGCCGCGGGTCCTGCCCGCGGCAGGGCGGGCACCGAGCGGCGTGTGGTGTCGCCGCTCGGCGGCTTCCATCGTGGCGTGACGAGGCGTCAACACGCCAGAGATATTCGATAACTCGTTCGAGTGAATGCGTCGAGTCGCTCACCAGCGCCCGGGTGGACGGCCGCCCCGGCGCCCCGGAGACGGGCCCGCTACGGCGCCAGCGCCGTCCAGGGCAGCGTGACCTCGCCCTGCCGCCACCGCCCCCGCGCGTCCACCAGCGGCCAGCTGCCCGCCAGCGCCGTGCACGCCGCCACCCAGCGCTGCCGCGCCCCGAACGCCCCGTACGGCGCGGCCGCCGCCCAGGCCCGGTCGAAGTCGGTCAGGAAGGCGTGCACCGGCCGCCCCGGCACGTTGTGGTGGATCAGCGCCTTCGGCAGCCGTTCGGCCAGGTCGGAGGGCTGGCCGAGGCCGCCCAGCCGGGCCGCGAAGGTCACCGTCCGGGGCCCCTCGGGCCCGAGCGCGACCCAGACGTGCCGCCGCCCGATCTCGTCACAGGTGCCCTCGACCAGCAGCCCGTCCGGGGCGAGCCGGGAGCACAGCCGCTCCCACACCCCGGCCACCGCCGACTCGTCGTACTGCCGCAGCACGTTGGCCGCCCGGATCAGCTGGGCCGGCCCGCCGCCGTCCAGCGGCACCTCGAAGCCGCCGCGCCGGAAGGTGAGCAGCGGCGGCTGGGCGTACGGCAGGGCGGCCGCGACCCGCTCCGGCTCGATCTCGATCCCGACCACCCGGACGTCCGGCCGCACCGTGCGCAGCCGTCCGGCCAGCTCCACGGCCGTCCACGGCGCCGCGCCGTAGCCCAGGTCGACCGCGACCGGCGGCCGCTCGGCGGCGCGCAGCGCCCGGCCCAGAGTGTGGGCGATCCAGCGGTCCATCCGGCGCAGCCGGTTGGTGTTGGTGGTGCCCCGGGTGACCGTCCCCACCGGCCGTCCGGTCCGTCCGCGGGCGGGCGCGGCGGTCGCGGGGTCGAAGGAGGCAGCCATGCCCAGAAGGGTAGTCGGCGGCCGCGGACCCGGTCGGACCGCGCTCTGACCTGGCCGGATGCCGGACCGGCCGACCGATCGCCCGGACCGGGAATGCCGGGCCACCGCCGAGTGGTTGGCAGACTGGTGGTGATGTGTGCCCGGACGGGGCAGCGCACACCGGACATGCGGTGGCCCGTTCACGCGGACCCGCCGAGACGGGCCGCACACGAGGAGGCTTCAGCCAGGTGATCCAGCACCCCGTCCGTTCGGTACGCCGTGCCCAGTCCGCCGCCCCCGCGCGCGGCCGGCTCCAGGGGCTCGTCCCGGGCCGCCGCCGCCCGCGCCGGATAGCCATGCTCAGCGTGCACACCTCGCCGCTGCACCAGCCCGGCACCGGGGACGCGGGCGGGATGAACGTCTACATCGTCGAGCTGGCCAAGCGCCTGGCCGAGCTCAACATCGAGGTCGAGGTGTTCACCCGGGCGATCTGCTCGGACGACGCGCCGACGGTCGAGCTGGCGCCGGGCGTACTGGTCCGGCACGTCACCGCCGGGCCGTACGAGGGCCTGGTCAAGGAGGACCTGCCGGCCCAGCTGTGCGCCTTCACCCACGGGGTGCTGCGGACCGAGGCGGGCCACCGCCCCGGCCACTACGACCTGGTGCACTCGCACTACTGGCTCTCCGGGCAGGTCGGCTGGCTGGCCGCCCAGCGCTGGGGCGTGCCGCTGGTGCACACCATGCACACCATGGCGAAGGTCAAGAACGCCGCGCTGGCCGAGGGCGACACGCCCGAGCCCGCGGCCCGGGTGATCGGCGAGACCCAGGTGGTCGAGGCGGCCGACCGGCTGATCGCCAACACCACCGAGGAGGCCGCCGAGCTGGCGCTGCACTACGCCGCCCGGCCGGACCAGCTGGCCGTCGTCCACCCCGGCGTCAACCTGGACGTCTTCCGGCCCGGCGGCCCCGGGTCCTCGGCCGACGCCCGGGACCGCCTCGGCCTCCCGCAGGACGCCGCGGTGCTGCTGTTCGCCGGGCGGATCCAGCCGCTGAAGGCGCCGGACGTGCTGCTGCGGGCGGTTGCCGCGCTGCTGGAGCGCCGTCCGGAGCTGCGCGAGCGCCTGGTGGTGCCGGTGGTCGGCGGGCCGTCCGGCACCGGGCTGGCCCGGCCGGAGAGCCTGCACAAGCTCGCCGCCCAGCTGGGCATCGGCGACGTGGTGCGCTTCCACCCGCCGGTCGGCCAGACCCGGCTGGCCGACTGGTACCGCGCGGCGACAGCCCTGGTGATGCCCTCGTACAGCGAGTCCTTCGGCCTGGTGGCGCTGGAGGCCCAGGCCTGCGGCACCCCGGTGGTGGCGGCCTCGGTCGGCGGCCTGCCGGTCGCCGTGCGGGACGGCGAGTCCGGCACCCTGGTGCACGGCCACGACCCGCTGGACTGGTCGCACGCGCTGGAGCCGTACGTCACCGACCCGGCCCTGGTGGCCCGGCGCGGTGCGGCGGCGGCCCGGCACGCGGCCGCCTTCGGCTGGGACACGGCCGCGGCGACCACTGCCGAGGTGTACGCCGGCAGCCTGGCCCGTCCGGCCGGCCGACTGGCCGGGGCACTGCGCCGCTGATCCCCGCGGCCGGTGCGAGACGTCGGCTGCGCTCATCGGGTACCGCCGAGTAACGTCACCCCCATGGCAATCCGCACCAAGGACGAGGCCCTGACCCTCCTGCGCACCGCCCTGGACGACGCCGGGGTGGCCTGGGAGCCGGCCGCCGCCGACCCGTACACGCTGGTGGCGACCCTCCCGGGCACCCGCAAGCTGAACACCGCCTGCGCCCTGCGGGTCGGCGATCACACCCTGTCGGTGAACGCCTTCGTGATCCGCCGCCCGGACGAGAACCACGAGGCCGTCTACCGCTGGCTGCTGGAGCGCAACACCCGCCTCTACGGCGTCGCGTACGCGATCGACGCGCTCGGCGACGTCTACCTGGCCGGCCGTCTGCCGCTGGAGGCGCTCACCCCGGACGCCGTCGACCGGCTGCTCGGGACGGTCCTGGAGAACGCCGACGAGCCCTTCAACACCCTGCTGGAGCTGGGCTTCGCCTCGGCGATCCGGCGCGAGTGGGAGTGGCGCACCAAGCGCGGGGAGTCCACCCGCAACCTGGCCGCCTTCGCCCACCTGTCCGCGCCGGCCGCCGACGGACCCGCGCCGGCCGCCGACGGACCCGCGCCGGCCGCCGACTGATCCGGCCGGGCGCGCTCAGGCGCCCGACGGGGCCTTCTCGGCCTCCTGCGCAGGTGCTGCCACCTCGATCACCGCGGCCGGACGGCGCCCCGTCGCACCCGTGCGACGGGCCAGCACCACGTAGCCGAGCGCGGCGGCCGTCCCGATCACCCCGCAGACCGACCACAGCACCGCCGGCCCGGAGTACTGCAGCAGCAGCCCGCCGCCCGCCGGGCCGAGCAGCGAGGCGAGCGACCAGGACAGCGAGTAGACGCCCTGGTAGCGGCCTCGCCCGTGGGTCGGCGCCAGCTCGCTGACCAGGCCCATCATCACCGGGGTGTGGAGGATCTCGCCGACCGTCCAGACCGCCACCGACAGCGCGAACAGCCAGGCCGAGGACCCGGCCAGCGCGGCCAGCCCGAAGCCCCAGCCGGTGAGCAGGCAGCTGGCGACCAGCATCGCGGTCCGCGAGCGGCCCTCCAGCCACCGGGTCAGCGGGATCTGCAGCACGACGATCAGCAGGCCGTTCAGGCTGATGACCAGCCCGTACCCGGTGGACGTGACACCGGAGGCGCCCATGTCCACGGCCAGGGTGGTGCCGCCCTGCTGGAAGACCAGGGCGACCAGCAGGGTCAGCCCGACCAGCGCCATGAACGGGCCGTCCCGGAGCACGGTGACCAGGCTGGTTCCCTCCTCGGCCCCCTCCGCGTCCTGGCCGGGCGCGGCCTGCGGCCTGGTCTCCGGGATCCGGATGAAGATCACCACCGCGCAGACCAGGGTGGTGAGGGCGTCCAGCAGGAAGAGCGTGAGGTAGCCGTGGGTGGCGATCAGACCGGCCGCGGCGGCGGAGAGCCCGAAGCCGATGTTGATCGCCCAGTAGTTCAGCGAGTACGCCCGGACCCGGTCCTCGGCCGGGACGAGGTCGGCGATGATCGCCGAGGTGGGCGGCCGGGTGGCGTTGTTGCACAGGCCGACCAGGAAGGCCACCACGGCGATCGCCAGCCGGCCGTCCACGAAACCGAGCACGACGGTGGACGCCGCGGTGCCGAGCTGGGCGGCGACCAGCGTTGGGCGGCGCCCGATCCGGTCGGTCAGCACCCCGGCGCCGACCGCGGCGACCGCCGACCCGGCGCCGAACAGCGAGGCCACCAGGCCCGCGTAGGACGCCGAGTACCCCCGCTCGGCGGTCAGGTAGAGGGCCAGGAACGTGACGACGAAGGACCCGAGCCGGTTCACCAGGGTGCTCACCCAGAGCCACCAGAACTGCCGGGGCAACCCGCCCACCGTCTCGCGCACCAGCCTTCGGATCCGGGGGTTGGCGGCCAGGGCGACGAGCATGTGGGGGCTCCCGAGGGCAGGCGTCCGCTGAGCGGCGCGGGCAGGCCCGGTCAGCCGACGTGGGTAAGAGGCAGATAGCCGCCGCACAGGTTACCCAGCCGCCCAAGGTCCCCACCAGGGGTTTTCCGGCCCTCCACTAAGCTGGGGGCCATGGCTGACACGACGTACCGACTCATCCTGCTCCGCCACGGCGAGAGCCAGTGGAACCAGAAGAACCTGTTCACCGGTTGGGTCGACGTCGACCTCAACGAGAAGGGCGAGAAGGAGGCCGCCCGCGGTGGCGAGCTCCTGGCCGCTGAGGGCCTGTTCCCCGACGTGGTGCACACCTCGCTGCTGCGCCGCGCCATCCGCACCTCGCAGATCGCCCTGGACAAGGCCGACCGCCACTGGATCCCGGTCAGCCGCAGCTGGCGCCTGAACGAGCGGCACTACGGCGCGCTGCAGGGCAAGGACAAGGCTCAGACCCTGGCCGAGTTCGGCGAGGAGCAGTTCCAGCTGTGGCGCCGCTCCTACGACACCCCGCCGCCGGTGCTGGCCGACGACGCCGAGTACTCGCAGGCCGGTGACGCCCGCTACGCGGAGATCCCGAGCGAGCTGCGCCCGCGCACCGAGTGCCTGAAGGACGTCGTCGAGCGGATGCTCCCGTACTGGTACGACGCCATCGTCCCGGACCTCGCCGCCGGCAAGACCGTCCTGGTCACCGCCCACGGCAACAGCCTGCGCGCGCTGGTCAAGCACCTCGACGGCATCTCCGACGCGGACATCGCCGGCCTGAACATCCCGACCGGCATCCCGCTCGTCTACGAGCTCGACGCCGACTTCAAGCCGGTCGCCAAGGGCGGCCGCTACCTCGACGCGGACGCCGCCGCCGCGGCCATCGAGGCGGTCAAGAACCAGGGCAAGAAGTAACCCACTTGCCGAAACGGCCCCTCACCTGCGCGTTTGCGCTGGTGAGGGGCCGTCGTCATTCCCGGGCCGCCTGTGGGCCGTCAGCCTTGGTGATCTTGGGGGTTGAAGGCCCCGTCGATCGCCTTCCTGGCCCGATCTCTACCGACAGAGGGCTGACAGATGCGCGTCTCCATCGCCACCGCTCCTGGCGGCGCGAACCCGAACGAAGACTGGGTGGCGGCCACGCCCACGCTCGCCGTGGTCCTGGACGGCCTGAGCACGGCCGGACTCGACACCGGCTGTCGGCACGGTGTCCCTTGGTATGTCGCCCAGTTGGGCGGCCACCTGGTGGCCGCGCTGGCAGAGCCCAGCCGGCCACTGGCTGACGGGCTGGCCCAGGCTCTCGACCAGGTCGCCGCACTCCACCCCGGGTGCGATCTCGGCAACCCCGGCACGCCATCGGCGACGGTCTCGATCCTGCGGGCCGGAGCCGGCCAGTTCGACTACCTGGTTCTCGCCGACTCGCCGATCGTCTTCGAGCGGGCTGACGACTACCAGGTGGTCACCGACCTGCGGGTGGACACCGTGGTGCCCGAACTCCGCGCCGAGACGGAACGGTTCGCCACCGGGACGCCCGAGCACGCAGCGGCCGTCCGCCGAATGGTCGAGGCCCAGCGGCTCACCCGGAACACCGTGGACGGCTACTGGGTGGCCGCCTCCAGCGGCGAAGCGGCACATCACACGCTGACTGGCGCGGTGCCGCTGGCCGACGTCCGGGCGGCGGCTGTCCTGTCCGATGGCGTCTCGCGACTCGTCACCGAGTACCGTGCCGCGTCGTGGGCGGATGCATTTACAACGCTCCGG
This sequence comes from Kitasatospora sp. NPDC101108, assembly GCF_055584725.1. Taxonomy (NCBI): domain Bacteria; kingdom Bacillati; phylum Actinomycetota; class Actinomycetes; order Kitasatosporales; family Streptomycetaceae; genus Kitasatospora; species Kitasatospora sp. NPDC101108. The sequence continues at coordinate 141,808 of NZ_JBVJLM010000016.1, read as the reverse complement.
GAGGCTGGCGCTGACGGGCTGATCTCGGCGGTTCGGAAGGTCGAGGCCACGGACCCGGATGGGCTTCGGTGGCCGCGATTCAAGTCCGGTGACGATGCCGCCGTGGCGTTTTGTCGACTTCCGTGAGGCGGTCGGCGAGGCCTATTGGAATGAAGCGCGAGCAGAATTCTTTTATGTGATCTGCGTCACTGGCATATGGTTATAAATCGGGCATTTCAATCGGATTGAGTGCGTTTTATGTGGTATCCTTTTTCATGTCGCGACGGGATGCTCCCGGCATATGGTAGAGGGTCATAGTCCCAGGTCAAGGGCTGTCCGGCGATGCGAGGTGCCGCCGACTGGATGTCCGTAAAGTGCGACGTCTTTAGCCGGTTGGGGGGCCTTGTTGGACCCGATGGATGGTTTGCGTTGTCGGGGTGGTGACTGGCCATCATGGTGGCTCAAGCAAAAAGCCCGCGCACGCCGCTCAGGGGGTCCAAGCCAAGAGCGACGCGTGCGGGCTGCTGACGCCGTGGAGGCATCCCTATGAGTTTGACCCCTGCCCCGCATCCCCTGTCAACTGTCGATGGGCTTCCGTGGGCTGTCGCCATCATCGTGGTCGTCATCGTTCTCGCGGTGCCGGCCGGGTATCTACATCAGGCGCTCGTCGACAGCGCTGCGCTCGCTGCGTTGCTTCTGGGTAGCAAGCGCGCCTCCCGGGTGGCGCGCCGCTAGCTTCTGGGCCGTCTGTGGGCCGTCCGGCGTCGATCAAGGGCGGCCAACGATGACAACTGGCGACGGCTCAACCCCAGGTCAGAGCTCGTTGATCAGGGCTGAAAAATCGACAGGCCAGACCCAGGGCAAGAAGTAACCCCCCCGAGGTCTCAGGGCCCCGCACCCCGGTTCGCCGGGGGCGGGGCCTTCGACGTTCAACCGCCATGTGGCGGGGAGGAGTTGAGGTCTGGCGGGCGAGCCCTGGCGGCGTTCAAAATGGTTCAGACCATTGACGGCTGACTGCGCCGGCTCCTACCGTGAGGGCACCGGGCCGGCGCAGGCATGCCAAGGGATCTCCCCATGCCCCGGGCCGCCGCACCCCCACGCGCGCGCGTCTGCGCCCCGGCGCACTCTCCATCCACCCCCACGGAGGAGCACCATGCGCACACGTCATCTGGTCGGGGCGGCCGTCGCCGCGCTCGCGATCCCGCTCACCCTGGCCGTCCCGGCCCAGTCCCACGGCTACATCACCACGCCGCCCAGCCGGGCCGCGCTCTGCGACGCGGACGCGAACGCCGTCCCGTGGGACTGCGGCGACATCCAGTGGGAGCCGCAGAGCGTCGAGGGCCCGAAGGGCTTCCCCTCCGGCGGGCCGTCCGACGGCACCATCTGCGCCGGCGGTAACTCCCGCTTCGCCGAGCTGGACGACCCGCACGGCGGAGCCTGGCCGACCACACCGGTGACGGCTGGTCAGCAGCTCACCTTCACCTGGAGGTTCACCGCGAGGCACGCGACCACCGACTTCAGGTACTACCTGACCAAGCCGGGCTACGACGCCTCCCAGCCGATCACCCGGGCCAACCTCGACGTGAGGCCCTTCCTGGTCGTCCCGTACGGCGGGGCGCAGGTGCCCGGCACGCTCAGCCACACCGCGACCGTCCCCGGCGGGCGAACCGGGCACCAGGTGGTCGTCGCGGTCTGGACGATCGCCGACACCGGGAACGCCTTCTACTCCTGCACCGACGTGCAGTTCTGATCCGCCGACTGCAGCGCCGCACGGGCGGCCCGGGGCGCACAGCCGTGCGCCCCGGGCCGCCCGGTGGTTCGGTGGCGGTGGACTTCCTCAGTGACCGCCGCAGCAGCCGCCGTCCATGCCGCCGCACTGGCAGGGTGCGCCGGACTGGCAGCCGCAGCCGCAGCCCGGGCCGCAGCCGCAGCCGGCCGCGAGGACGGGCAACAGCTTCGGGGCGGGCGGCTCGACGGTGTCGTGGGCGGTTGCCGGTCGGGTCGGGTTGGCCTTCATCGAGCTCTTCCCTCCTAGTGACGGGCACACCGCGGTGCCCCGCCCTTGAGTGAAGCCGCCGTTCGGCGAGAGCGTCAACGGGCGCGCAGTGGTGGAACGTACGGAGAACCGTGCGTCCGCACCACCCTCGCCACAGGTTTACTCACCCCGGGGAGGAGCGACGGTCACTCCACCCCGGCCGTCACCCACCCCGCCGTCACACCACTCCGGCCGTCACTCCGCCCCGGCCGTCACTCCGCCGCGGAGGCCGCCGCCTCGGCGGCGGCCACGAACTCGGCCACGTGCTCGCCCGTCACCAGGTACACCACGCGCTTGGCGACCGACACGGCGTGGTCCGCGAAGCGCTCGTAGTAGCGGCCGACCAGGGTGATGTCGACGGCGGTCTCGATGCCGTGGTGCCACCGCTCGTCGATCAGGTGCGACAGCAGCTCGCGGTGCAGGGCGTCGATCCGGTCGTCGTCCTGCTCCATCTCCAGGGCCTTGTCGACGTCCTTGGTGGCGATCACCAGGCCCGCCTTGGCCACCAGGCGCTGGGCGAGCTGGCCCATCTCCAGGACGGTGGACTGCAGGTCGGCGGGCACGGCCGACTCGGGGTAGCGCATCCGCGCCACCTTGGCGACGTGCCGGGCGAGGTCGCCGCAGCGCTCCAGGTCGGCGCTCATCCGCAGCGAGGTGACCACGATCCGCAGGTCGGTGGCGACCGGCTGCTGACGGGCGAGCAGGTCGATGGCCCGGTTCTCCAGCTCGTGGTGGAGGTCGTTGATCTTCTCGTCGGCGGCGATCACGCCCTCCGCCAGCGCCAGGTCCGCGTCGAGGAGAGCGGTGGTGGCCCGGCCCAGGGCGGAGCCGACCAGCCGGGCCATCTCGATCAGGCTGTCACCGATCGCATCGAGTTCCTCGTGGTACGCGTCGCGCATGTTCTCTCCTCAGTAGCTGTGTCGGTGGCGGTGCCGACCGGTCAGCCCGTCCGACCGTCGTTCCGGTGTCCGGGCGACCGCTGCTGGTGGCGCGAATGGTACGCGCACACCCGAGACCTTGGCCGCTGTTCGGCGCGCCGGTCTCTCCCACACGGGCTGCATGGCCAACTCTGTGCCGTCCTGGCGACGGTGCACGGCCGCCGGGGTGAATCAGCAGCCACGTGGAGGTGAATTCTCGGCAACGCGTGGTCGATGCCTTGATCCAGCCCTTGGGGAGTGGTGTGGCCGTGCGCTTACGCTGGCCACATGGACGTGAACGTGGCCGCTGCCGCTGCCTGCGCCATAGCCGGGCTCGGCGTCGGCCTCACCGCCTCCATCGCCTTCCGCTGGAGCGAGCGCGAGCAGGCCAGGGGCAGGCACACCGGCGGCAAGCAGTACGGCCGGTACCAGACGCTGGGCACCGGCACCCCGGAGCCCCCGCTGCCGCCGGGCGTGGACACCGTACTCTCCGTGCTCCGCTCCTGCGCGATCGTGCTGGGCGAGGGTGACGAGGTGGTCAAGGCCAGCTCTGCGGCGTACGCGATGGGCCTGGTGCGCGGCGGTGCCGTCGCCGTGGACCAGATGCTCGCCCTGGCCCGCGCCACCCGCCGGGACGGCGAGATCCGGCAGGTGGAACTGGAGGTGCCCCGCCCCGGCGCGGCCCGCGCGGCCGAGCCGCTCGCGGTCTCCGTCCGGGTCGCCCCGCTGGGCTCCCGGCTGGTGCTGGTGCTGGTCGAGGACCAGACCGAGCGCCGCCGGGTGGAGGCCGTCCGCCGGGACTTCGTGGCCAACGTCAGCCACGAGCTCAAGACCCCGGTCGGCGCCCTGTCGCTGCTCTCCGAGGCGGTCGCCGACGCGGCCGACGACCCGGAGGCGGTGCAGCGCTTCGCCGGCCGGATGCAGGTCGAGGCGACCCGCCTGGCCAGCCTGGTGCAGGAGATCATCGACCTCTCCCGGGTCCAGGACGACCGGCTGATGGTCGACCCGGAGCCGGTCGCGGTGGACGAGCTGATCGCCGAGGCGATCGACCGCTGCCGCCAGCAGGCCGCCGCCAAGCAGATCCTGATCGCGGCCGGTGGCATCGCCGGGCTCTACCTGCACGGCAACCGCGGCCAGCTCGCCGCCGCGCTCGGCAACCTGGTGGAGAACGCCGTCAACTACAGCCCGCCCCGCACCCGGGTGGCCATCGCCACCCGCCGGATCTCCAGCGCCGCGGCCCTCGGCGAGGCGGACGGCGAGCTGATCGAGATCTCGGTCACCGACCAGGGCATCGGCATCTCCGAGAAGGACCGCGAGCGGGTCTTCGAACGCTTCTACCGGGTCGACCCGGCCCGCTCCCGGCAGACCGGCGGCACCGGCCTCGGCCTGTCCATCGTCAAGCACGTCGCCGCCTCGCACGGCGGCACCGTCTCGGTGTGGAGCGTCGAGGGGCAGGGCTCGACCTTCACCGTCCGCCTGCCCGCCGGCCAGGCGCCCGCCGACGAGGAGAGCGACGCGGTCGACCTCGGCGGCGACGACGGCTCCGACGACTTCGACGACTTCGACCACTTCGGCGGGGGCGCCCCCGCCGACAACCGGACCCGCGACCGCGAACCCCGCGACGAGCCCGGCGCCGACCCCGCCGGGCCCGCCGCGGCACCCCGAACCCTCACCACGGACCGCACCGACCGTACGGCCCGTTCGCTCCCCGCCGGGGAGCGGCAAGTACCCCTGACAAAGACAACCCAGCTTGCCCCGGAGGCCTGATCGTGACCCGAGTACTGGTGGTCGAGGACGAGGAGTCGTTCAGCGACGCCCTCTCGTACATGCTCCGCAAGGAGGGTTTCGAGGTGGCCGTCGCCGCGACCGGCCCCGACGCCCTGGAGCAGTTCGAACGCAACGGCGCCGACCTCGTCCTGCTCGACCTGATGCTGCCGGGCCTGCCGGGCACCGAGGTCTGCCGTCAGCTCCGGGTGCGCTCCAACGTCCCGGTGATCATGGTGACCGCCAAGGACAGCGAGATCGACAAGGTCGTCGGGCTGGAGATAGGCGCTGACGACTACGTCACCAAGCCGTACTCCACCCGCGAGCTGGTCGCCCGGATCCGCGCGGTGCTGCGCCGCCGCGGCGAGGACGGCGGCGCGGGCGAGAACGGCGGCGGCCCGGGCGCCCTGGAGGCGGGCCCGGTCCGGATGGACGTGGACCGGCACGTGGTGACGGTGGACGGTGCCAAGGTCGAGCTGCCGCTCAAGGAGTTCGACCTGCTGGAGATGCTGCTGCGCAACGCGGGCCGGGTGCTTACCCGCATGCAGCTGATCGACCGGGTCTGGGGCGCGGACTACGTCGGCGACACCAAGACCCTGGACGTCCACGTGAAGCGCCTGCGGGCGAAGATCGAGCCCGACCCGGGCGCGCCGCGCTACCTGGTCACCGTCCGCGGCCTGGGCTACAAGTTCGAGCCGTAGACCGCGGTCCCGAGCAGAACACGCGGAGGCCCCCGCCGACAGCAGCCGGCGGGGGCCTCCGCGTTGCCGTGACCCGCGTCAGTGGGCGGCCGGGATGGTCGCGGTGGCACCGGCGACCGGGGCACCCGGGACGGTGGCGCCCGCGGACGGGGTGGCCGGGGCCGACGGGGTGACCGGGGCGCCCGAGGCGGTGGCGCCGGCGGACGGGGTGGCCGGGGCGGTGGCGCCGGCGGACGGGGTGGCGGCCTTGGTGGGCGCGGCGGCCGGGGTCAGGGTCGGGGTCGGGCTCGGGGTCGGGCCGAAGCCCTTGTAGAGGCCCGAGTCCGGGCTCACCGCGGCCTGGGCGTCGACCTTCTGGCCGTCCTTGAAGGCGAAGGTGGTGGTGGCGAAGCCGCCGACGTGGACGGAGACCGAGCTGACCGAGGCGGAGGGGTTGCCCTGTCCGCCGAGGATCACGGAGCCGCCGGCCGGCACGACGATGCTGGACAGCGGGGCGCCCGCGGCGTCCGCGAAGGTGGCGGCGGCGTTGCCGACGGTGATCGACTGGAGCTCCGCCGGGGTGCCGGCCGTGTTCGAGATGTTCACGACCACGTTGGCGGTGCCCGTGTAGTCACCCGAGGTGCCGACCCCGGTGACGAGCACGATGTTGTTCAGTCGAAGGTTCGTCCCCAGGGTCGCCGCGGCGTTGTCCGGCTTGATCTGCAGGGTGTCCGGCGTGGTGCTGGCCGCGCAGGAGGACAGCGAGGCGATGGCGATGGCGGCGATGGCGGCGATGCTGCCGCGTCGAAGGCTGCGGCTCACGGCGGCGGCTACTCCTAGGTCACGTGTCGACAGGTCAGGTCTCAGATTATCGACCTCACTTATGCGCTCCTCACGGGGTGGTCCCCCGTGTCGCACTCCCGGGGCTCCGCGGGGGCCGTCCGGCCGTACTGCTGGCATGAACCGGTCACCCGAGGACAAGCTTCGACCAAGATCGAATAACGATCGGGTCACGGCCGGAAAAGCGGTGAAAGCTCAAGATCCAATCATGGTTGCCGGGGTGTTGCGCAAGGGTTTCGGCAGACCTCGGAACCGCCTCCGACCTGCGGGAAGCCCCTCTCGAACATCGGTCGCAGCACGTCATGGGGGTGGTTGTCAAGCCCCGAGACCGGCCCTGACCTGCGAAAACGCCCTTCGGGTGCGCCGCAAGGCGTGTTATTCTGGAAAGCCACGGAAGGGGTCCTGTCACATGACGTTCAAGGTTGGCGACACGGTGGTCTACCCCCATCACGGGGCCGCGCTGATCGAGGCCATCGAAATTCGCCAGATCAAAGGTGTGGACAAGACCTACCTGGTGCTCAAGGTGCAGCAGGGAGACCTGACGCTCCGCGTGCCCGCCGAGAACGCGGAGTTCGTCGGCGTGCGCGATGTGGTCGGCCAGGAGGGTCTGGACCGGGTCTTCGAGGTGCTCCGGGCACCGTACACCGAAGAGCCGACCAACTGGTCCCGTCGCTACAAGGCGAACCTGGAGAAGCTCGCCTCGGGCGACGTCATCAAGGTCGCCGAGGTCGTGCGCGACCTCTGGCGTCGCGAGCGCGAGCGCGGCCTCTCGGCCGGCGAGAAGCGGATGCTCGCGAAGGCGCGCCAGATCCTCGTCAGCGAACTCGCGCTGGCGGAGAACACCAACGAGGACAAGGCGGAGACGCTGCTCGACGAGGTCCTCGCCTCGTAGTGCAGTCGGGCTGCCGCCCATCGCCCACAGCGCCCGGTGCCGGCGCGCCGCTCCCAGGACTGATCGTCCAGGAGTGGTGCAGTGGCACTCCGGGCGCTGAGGCGTGTCCGGACGACGCCCCCCCCGCCCGAGCCGGTCCAGGCCTGCAAGACCGTTTCTGCGCAAACGTGCGGCGGGCAGTGGACCAGTGGTTCTTCGGAAGGGGCCCCCGCGCCCGCCGGGCACGCCAAGGCCATACCCACTTCGCCGAAGGAGTGAAACCTGAACGCCTCAGGAGCAGTCGCAGCAGCAGTCGTGCCCGCCGCCGGACGCGGTGAGCGCCTGGGGCCGGGCGCCCCCAAGGCCCTGCGGGAACTGGGTGGCGTGCCGCTCCTGGTGCACGCCGTACGCGCCCTCGCCCGCAGCCGGGCGGTCGGCCTGGTCGTGGTCGCCGCGCCCGCCGACGGGGTGGCCGAGGTGGTCGCCCTGCTGGACAGCCACGGGCTGGACGGCAAGGACATCCGGGTGGTGGCCGGCGGCGCGACCCGCCAGGAGTCGGTGCGGCTGGGCCTGGCCGCGATCCCCGAGGAGGTCGGGATCGTCCTGGTGCACGACGCGGCCCGTCCGCTCGTCCCGGTCGAGGTGGTGGACGCCGTCGCGGCCGCCGTCCGGGCCGGTGCCGCGGCGGTGGTGCCGGCGGTGCCGCTGGCCGACACCGTGAAGCGGGTCGAGCCCAACCCGGGCCACCCCGAGCCGGTCGTCGACACGCCCGAGCGGGCCACCCTGCGCGCGGTGCAGACCCCGCAGGGCTTCGACCGGGCCACCCTGGTCGAGGTGCACGCCAAGGCGCTGGCCGAGGAGGCCGCCGGCGGCGCCGACGCCCCGCCCGTCACCGACGACGCCGGACTGGTCGAGCGCTACGGCGGCACCGTCGTCGTGGTGCCCGGCCACGAGGAGGCGTTCAAGGTCACCCGTCCGCTGGACCTCGTGCTCGCCGAGGCCGTACTCGCCCGCCGGAGGGCCGCCGATGCCTACTGAGCCCCTGATCCCCCGGGTGGGGATCGGCACCGATGTGCACGCCTTCGCGGTCGGCCGCCCGCTGTGGGTGGCCGGACTGGAGTGGCCGGACTCCGAGTTCGGGCTCGCCGGGCACTCGGACGCCGACGTCGCCGCCCACGCCTCCTGCGACGCCCTGTTCTCGGCCGCCGGCATCGGCGACCTGGGCGCCCACTTCGGCACCGACCGCCCGGAGTGGGCCGGTGCCTCCGGGGTGAAGCTGCTCGGCGAGGCGGCCCGGCTGGTGCGCGAGGCGGGCTTCGAGATCGGCAACATCGCGGTCCAGGTGATCGGCGTCCGGCCGAAGATCGGCAAGCGGCGGGCCGAGGCGCAGGCCGCGCTGTCCGAGGCGGCCGGGGCGCCGGTCTCGGTCTCCGGCACCACCACCGACGGCCTGGGACTGACCGGTCGGGCCGAGGGGCTGGCCGCGATCGCCACCGCGCTGGTGTACGAACGGCGTTGAGCCGTCCGCCGGTCGGCCGACCGGAAATACCCCGTTGCCGACGGGTGTTCACCGGATGTCGCAGGGGTCCGGATCGGTAGGGTTTCGATCCGGGCCCGTGCGGAGCTCGCCCTCGGGTCCGTACCGTCGCCGACCAGAAGAGGAAGTATCCGATGAGTGCTCAACTCTCCGACCGCGCCAAGGCGTTGATCGACGGCAAGAGCTTCGCAGTGGTCTCCACGATCCAGCCCGACGGCAGCCCCCAGTCCTCGGTGGTCTGGGTCAAGCGGGACGGCGACGACATCCTGTTCTCCACCGTCCAGGGCCGCCGCAAGCACCTCAACCTGGTGAAGGACCCGCGCGTCTCGATCCTGATCAACCCGGCGGAGAGCCCGTACGAGTACCTGGAGGCGCGCGGCTCGGTGACGATGACCACCGAGGGCGGCCGGGAGCTGATCAACGAGCTGGCCGCCAAGTACCGCGGCGAGGACGAGTACACCTGGGACGGCCCGGAGGACGTCCGGGTGGTCGTCCGGCTCTCGCCGCGCAAGGTGGTCGGCAGCATCTGACCGGCGCGGAGGCCGCCGTTTCCCCGGGATCGCACCCCGCCGAATCCCGGGGAACGCCCTGTCGTTCCCCGGTAATGTCGCGGGGCACCCCCCGCTGCCCACTACGCTTGACGCTGTGAGCATTCGTCTGTACGACACCAGCACCCGCCAGGTACGCGACTTCGTCCCGCTTGTACCGGGTTGTGTCTCGATCTACCTGTGCGGCGCTACCGTTCAGTCGGCGCCACACATCGGGCACATCCGGTCCGGCCTCAACTTCGACATCATGCAGCGGTGGTTCGCCTACCGCGGCTACCAGGTGACCTTCGTCCGCAACGTCACCGACATCGACGACAAGATCATCGCCAAGGAGCGCGAGCTCGGGACCCCGTGGTGGCAGATCGGGTACGAGAACGAGCGTGCCTTCAACGACGGTTACGGCGCGCTCGGCTGCCTGCCGCCGACCGTCGAGCCGCGGGCCACCGGGCACGTGCCCGAGATGATCGAGATGATGCAGGGGCTCATCGAGAGGGGCCACGCCTACGCGGTCGACGGCAACGTCTACTTCGACGTGAAGTCGTACCCCGACTACCTCGCGCTCTCCAACCAGAAGCTGGACGACCTGCGCCAGCCCGAGGGCGAGGGCGAGACCGGCAAGCGCGACCAGCGCGACTTCGCGATGTGGAAGTCCGCCAAGCCGGGCGAGCCGAGCTGGGAGACCCCGTGGGGCCGGGGCCGTCCGGGCTGGCACCTGGAGTGCTCGGCGATGGCCCACAAGTACCTGGGCCCGGCCTTCGACATCCACGGCGGCGGGCTGGACCTGATCTTCCCGCACCACGAGAACGAGATCGCCCAGTCCAAGGCCTACGGCGACGACTTCGCGGCCTTCTGGGTGCACAACGCCTGGGTCACCCTGGCCGGCGAGAAGATGAGCAAGTCGCTCGGCAACTCGGTGCTGGTCTCCGCGATGGTCCAGCGCTGGCGGCCGATCGTGCTCCGCTACTACCTGGGCGCCGCGCACTACCGCTCGATGATCGAGTACAGCGAGGAGGCGCTGCGCGAGGCCGAGGCCGGGTTCGGCCGGATCGAGGGCTTCGTCCAGCGGGCCGTCGAGCGCTGCGGGACGGTCGACGCGGCACCCGAGGTGCCGCCCGCCTTCGCCGAGGCGATGGACGACGACTTCGGCGTCCCGCAGGCGCTGGCCGTCGTGCACACCGCCGTCCGCCAGGGCAACAGCGCCCTGAACGCGGACGACAAGGAGAGCGTGGTGGCGCGACTGGCCGAGGTCCGTGCGATGCTCGGTGTACTGGGCCTCGACCCGCTCGACCCGCAGTGGACCGGGGCGGAGCGCGGTGAGGACCTCCACGGTGTGGTCGATTCGCTGGTCCGCCTGGTCCTGGACCAGCGGCAGGCGGCGCGCCAGCGCAAGGACTTCGCCACCGCGGACGCCATCCGCGACCAGCTCGGCCTGGCCGGGCTGGTGATCGAGGACACCCCGTCCGGCCCGCGCTGGACGATCAACAGCCAGTAACCCCATCTGACGACCGGGGTGATGGGTGGGCCGTACCGGACCGGTGCGGCCCTCCCGCATGACGTAGCGCATGCCGTCGGCCGCCGCCGCACCGAGCGGGACGGCCGGGCATGCCGGACAGACAGGAAGTACAGCCATGGCCGGCAACAGCCAGCGCAGGAACCGCCGCAACCCCGGATCGAAGAAGGGCGCGTCTGTCGGTACCGGCGGGCACAGCCGGAGGGCGCTGGAGGGCAAGGGCCCGACTCCGCCCGGTGAGGCGCGCAAGGGCCACCCCAAGCAGCGGGCCGCCAACGCCGCGCTCAAGCGCGAGCGGGACGCCAAGGCCCGGGCCGGCATGCGCCGGGCCGGCGCCGGCGGCCGCGGCGGCCGCGGTGGCGCGGGCAGCGCCGAGCTGGTCTTCGGCCGCAACTCGGTGGTCGAGGCGCTGCAGGGCGACGTCCCGGCCAACGCGCTGTACGTCCAGCAGTTCATCGACACCGACGACCGCGTCCGCGACGCCTTCCAGGCCGCCAACGAGCGCGGCATCCCGCTGATGGAGGCCCCGCGCCCGCAGCTGGACCAGATGACCGGCGGGATGAACCACCAGGGCCTGGTGCTGCAGGTCCCGCCGTACGAGTACGCCCACCCCGAGGACCTGCTGGCCGAGGCCGCCGACGCCGGCCAGGACGCGCTGATCATCGCGCTGGACGGGGTCACCGACTCGCGCAACCTGGGCGCCGTGGTCCGCTCCGCCGCCGCCTTCGGCGCGCACGGCGTGGTCATCCCCGAGCGCCGCGCGGCCGGCATGACCGCCGGTGCCTGGAAGACCTCCTCCGGCGCCGCGGCCCGGCTGCCCGTCGCCCGCGCCACCAACATGACCCGCGCCCTGGAGGCCTACCAGAAGGCCGGCCTGATGGTGGTCGGCCTGGCCGCCGACGGCGAGGCCGAGCTGGGTGACCTGGAGCTGCTGACCGGCCCCGTGGTGATCGTCGCGGGCAGCGAGGGCAAGGGCCTGTCCCGGCTGGTCTCGGAGACCTGCGACATGCGGGTGCGGATCCCGATGAGCGGCCTGACCGAGTCGCTGAACGCCGGTGTCGCGGCGGGCATCGTGCTGTACGAGGCCGCGCGGCTGCGCGCCAAGCGCTGAGCACGGCGGGCGCCCCGCCCGCAGGGGATCTTCCGAATTCCCCGTGATCCGAGTGGAAAGCGATCGGGCCCGACCGGGTCCGATCGCTTTTCTCATGATCACTTCAAGTATGCGCCGGACATCCACCCGGGAGAGTGTCCTAAGCGGCCGTCACCCGGTTAGACGGGCGTGGACGTGGACACCAGAACACCTCGGCGCCCCCTGTTCGGCGGCGGCAGCACCGGGATAGACGCGGGCCCAGGGCTCGACACCGTCAAGGTGCCGTCGGACCCCGCGCGCCTCAGCAGCACCCAGGCGAGCTTCCGGCTCCGGCTCGGCGCCCCGGTCGCGCCGCTGATCGAGCCCCCGGTCGGACTCCTGTCCACCGGCGCAGCCTTCGGCGACCCCTACGCCAACCAGGGCCTGATCCGCCGTCCGCTGGTCACCCCGCAGGTCGTCGTACCCGCCTCCGCCGTCCCGGCGATGGCCGGGGCGGCCGCCGGGGCCGCCGGCGGCGCACCGCGCCGCAAGGGCCGGGTCACCGCCGTCACCTGGACCGGCCAGGCGGCCCCCGGGGACCTCGCGGCCACCCGGCTGCTGGAGGCGGTGCGGACCAACGGCTCCCCGGCGGGCACCGACCTGGACGAGGCCGACACCCAGGTGCTCCCGGCCTACGCCGGCGCCCGGACCGTCCCCCGCCAGCCGCGCGAGGGCAGCGGCACCGCCACCGACGCGGGCACCGGCCCGGTCGGCGAGCCGCACGGCTGGACCCCCAGCGGCGAACTGCCCGAGGTCTCCGCCACCGACTCCGAGGGCAGGCAGCCCTGGTACCCCGGCCGCCGGGTCGACCTCGGCCTGGTGCTGCTGCCGCTGCGCGCCGTACTGGGCTCGCTCTCCGTCTACGCCGGGTTCAGCAAGCTCTGCGACCCGGTGTACTTCGACGGCGGCGAGCGCGGCTCGATGATGCGCTGGCTCTCCTCGCTGCACCCGTGGAAGGTCGCCGAGCCGCTGCTCGCCTTCGCGATGGCGCACCCCGTCGGCTCCGGCCTGGTGGTGTCGTTCACCGAGATCGTGGTCGGCGTGCTCACCGTCCTCGGCCTCTGGCAGCGGCTCGCGGCCGGAGCGGCCATGCTGCTCTCCGCCGCGCTGCTGTTCACCGTCAGCTGGCGGTCCGTGCCGGTCTACGACACCCCCGACCTGATCTTCCTCGCGGCCTGGAGCCCGCTGCTGATCGCCGGGGCGCCCTTCGCCTCGCTCGACGGGCGGCTCAACCTGGAGGCCTGGCGGCGGATCGGCTCCGGCGCGCCGGGCGCCCTGCGCCGCCGGGTCCTGCGGCGGGGCGCGGTGGTCACCACCGTCGTGGTCGGCCTGACCCTGCTGCTCGGCTCGATGCTGGGCGCGGCCGTCCGCACCAGCGCCCGGCCGCACCAGACGCCGGGCCGGCCGGCCACCGACTACGGCACCCCGGTCTGGCCGTCGGGCAGCCCGTCCGGCGCCCCGGGCGGACAGGGCACGTCCACCCCGCCCCCGCCCGCCGCGCCGCGCCCGGCCACCCCGACGCCGAGCGCCACCACGCCCTCCAGCGCCCCCGCCAAGCCGGCCGGGGCCGCGCCGAGCGGCAAGCACTCCGGCAAGGCCGAGACCGGCGGCTCCTCGCCGGCGGCCTCCGCCCCGTCCGCCGGGTCCGGCTCCGCGCCGGCCCAGCGGACCCCGGTCCCCGGCGGCTCGGGCACGGCGCCCAAGCCCAGCCCGAGCAGCGGCTCCGGGCTGCTCGGCGGGGTGCTGGGCAGCGGACCGGTGCTGGGCAGCGGGCCGCTGGCCGACCTGTCCGGTGGGCAGTCCTCCCGTCCGGGGACGCCGACGGCCACCTGAGGCCGCCGGACGCGCTACGGCCGGGTGCTCCGTGGGGGAGCACCCGGCCGTAGCGCTTTTGCCCGTGCTTCTGCTTGCGCATAGTGCCTGCGGCTGCGGCTGGGCGCCTGGGCGCCTGGGCCTGGGTCTCGGTCTGTGCCCGCCTGGGCGGGTGCCCGCGCGTTCGTTACTGGGCGCTTTCGCGGTAGGCCGCGAGCTCCTTGGCCGCCTCGGTGAGATCCTTCGCCGTGTCGATGGCGCGCCAGTACACACCCAGTGCCAGCTGGTAGCCGGCGAGCCGCTTGCCGCGGGCGAGCTGGGGGAAGGTGGTCCGCTCGTGGTCGCCCACGTCCGGCAGCAACTCGGCGAACTCCGGGCTGAACACGTACAGGCCGGCGTTGATCAGGAAGGGCGAGGGCGGGGACTCGATGAAGTCCAGCACGTTGCCGAACTGGTCGGTCTCCACGGCGCCCCACGGGATGCGCGGCCGGGCCAGCGCGAGCGTCGCGACGGCGTCCCGCTCGTGGTGGAAGGCGGCCATGTCGCGCAGGCTGAAGCGGGTCCAGATGTCGCCGTTGGTCGCGTACCAGGGCTCGTCCGGGCGCGGCAGCGCCTTCGCCGCGAACTTCAGGCCGCCACCGCGCCCCAGCGGCTCGGCCTCGACCACCGTGCTGACCCGCAACGGCAGGTCCGCCCGGCCGAGCCACTCCTCCAGCACGTCGGCGAGGTGACCGCAGGACACCACGACGTCGGTGACGCCCTCGGCGGCCAGCCAGGCCAGCTGGTGGCCGAGGATCGGGGTGCCCGTCCCCGGGATCTCGACCAGCGACTTGGGGCGGTCGTCCGTGTAGGGGCGCAGCCGGGAGCCCTGGCCGCCGGCCAGGATCACGGCCTGGGTGACGGGCGTCGTGGTCGGCCGGGGCTGGTGGGGCGGGGAGGACGCGAGGTCGGCGGTGGGGCCGGAGTCAGCGGTCATGCCTGAACAATAGGACGCCCGGAGGGTGTTGACGCCGTCCGTCGTTCAGCGGCGGTCGGCTTTGCGGTCGACGGCTCCCGGACGACGGGTGCCGGTCGACAGCACCCGGTCGTCGGTCGTCGGTCGCCGGACGCCGGTCGTCAGTCGCCGGTCGTCGGACGCCGGTCGCCAGTCGCCAGTCGCCAGTCGGCGGTCGTCAGCCGGTGACGCCGGCCGCGAAGGAGCCGTCGCAGACCGGGCGGGCGAAGGACCGGGCCCGCTGCACGTCGCCCTGGTACTTGCGCACCGCGGCCTTGCCCAACTCGGTGGCCAGCGAGGTGCAGTACGGCGTCAGCGAGGGCTGCTCGCGCATGGAGCGCTCCAGCAGGTCCAGCGCGGCCGAGGGGTTCTTGGCGCGCAGCTCGTCCAGCAGCGCCACCCGCAGCGACTCCTGCGGGGCGAGCCCGTCCGTCCTGGTGGTGGCGGTGGCGGAGCGCCCGATCCCGGCGCCGTCGCCGCTGGACGCCGCCACGACCTGCTGGTCGAGCCCGGTCGGTGGGGCCCACGGGACGCGGGTCACGGCGAGGGTGCCGGTGGTCACCAGGACGACCGGCAGGGTCAGGGCGACGGTCTGGCCGATACGGCGCACAAGCTGCTTCACCCTCAGGAGAGTAGCGGTGGGTACGGGCCGGATCGCCCTCGGTTACACCATCGAGTGACAGGTGTCCGGGTTCGTCCCTGCACGGTGTTGACGCGGGGGTGTACGGACGGAGCCCGCCGGACCGGAAGGTCCGACGGGCTCCGTAGCCGGGGGTCAGCCGCCTCAGTCGCAGACGCTCAGGCGCACGCCGCTGCTGGCGGCGAAGACGTGGGTCTCCTGGGCGATCGGCACCACGTGGATGGTCTCGCCGCGGGTCGGGATCTGGCGGCCGGGCACCCGGACGACCAAGTCCTTGTCCACGCCGCCGAGCTGGGTGGTGCCGTAGACGAAGCCGTCCGAGCCGAGCTCCTCGACCACGTTCACCGTCACGGCGACGCCCTCGATGCCGCCGGCGTCGACGATCTGGAAGTGCTCCGGGCGGATGCCGACGATCACCGTCTTGTCGGTGCCGGCGCCGGCCAGGTTCTCGCGCGAGATGTTGACGACGGAGCCGCCGAACTTCACCCCGCCGTCCACCAGCGGCACCTCGACCAGGTTCATGGCCGGCGAGCCGATGAAGCCGGCCACGAACAGGTTGGCGGGCTTGTCGTACATGTTGCGCGGGGTGTCGACCTGCTGCAGCAGACCGTCCTTGAGCACCGCGACCCGGTCGCCCATGGTGAGCGCCTCGGTCTGGTCGTGGGTGACGTAGACGGTGGTGATGCCCAGGCGGCGCTGCAGGCCGGCGATCTGGGTGCGCGTCGAGACGCGGAGCTTGGCGTCCAGGTTCGACAGCGGCTCGTCCATCAGGAAGACCTGCGGCTGGCGGACGATCGCGCGGCCCATCGCGACACGCTGGCGCTGACCGCCGGAGAGCGCCTTCGGCTTGCGGTCCAGGAAGTCGGTGAGGTCGAGGATCTTCGCCGCCTCCTCGACCTTGGTGCGGATGTCCGCCTTGTTCACGCCGGCGATCTTGAGCGCGAAGCCCATGTTCTCGGCGACGGTCATGTGCGGGTAGAGCGCGTAGTTCTGGAACACCATGGCGATGTCCCGGTCCTTCGGCGGCAGGTGGGTGACGTCCCGGTCGCCGATCCGGATCGCGCCGCTGTTGACGTCCTCCAGGCCGGCCAGCATGCGCAGGCTGGTCGACTTGCCGCAGCCCGACGGGCCGACCAGCACGAGGAACTCGCCGTCCGCGATCTCCAGGTCCAGCGCGTCCACCGAGGGCTTGGTCGCCCCCGGGTAGATGCGGGTCGCCTGGTCGTACGTGACAGAAGCCATGGTCGTTCTCTCCTTCACCGGCAGGAACGTGCCGGACGATCCGAGTAAAGGGGGATTGTTCGTCTCCGTCGGCCCGTCAGTGGTCTGAACCACTACCAGAACCGACTCCCGGCGACGCTACCCGCGCTCCCGTCGCTTGTCAGCCCCCCTCCACCCGATTTCGGCATCGGTTCCATCACGCCCACCCCCCACACCGACCCCCGCCCACCCACGCAGCGTCCGCCCCCCGCCAACCCCCGGATATCCCCCCACCTCGCCACCCCGGCCCGGTAGACTGCCCCCGGTGCCGCCGTGATCCTTCGCGGACGGCCACCGTGCCTCCTTAGCTCAGCTGGCCAGAGCACCGCTCTTGTAAAGCGGGGGTCGTCGGTTCGAACCCGACAGGGGGCTCAGCGGCGGAAGGGCCGGCCCGATGGTGATCGGGCCGGCCCTTCGGCGTTGGTGGGGGCGGGGTGTCAGTCCGGGGGGAGGGTGAGGGTGGCGAGGGCGCCGCCGGCGGGGTGGTTGGCGAAGGTGAGGGTGGCGCCGATGACGCGGGTGTGGCCGGTGGCGATGGTGAGGCCGAGGCCGTGGCCGCGGCCGCGTTCCGGGGCGTTGGTGCGGAAGCGCTGGGGGCCGTGGTCGAGGAGGTCGTCCGGGTAGCCGGGGCCGTGGTCGCGGACGGTGATGCGGCGGCCGTCGACGTGGAGTTCGACCGGGCCGGCTCCGTGGCGGTGGGCGTTGAGCAGCAGGTTGCCGAGGATGCGGTCGAGGCGGCGCAGGTCGGTGCGGACCTCCTGGTCGGAGGTGATCCCGATCTCGACGTCGAGGCCGGTGAGGGTGACGGTGCGGCGCACCGCGCGTTCCAGGGGGACGGCGGAGAGGTCGGGGGACTCGACGTCCGCGTCCAGGCGGGAGACCTCCAGGAGGTCCTCGACGAGCGCGCGCAGGGCCTGGACCCGGTTCTGCACCAGCTGGGTGGGGCGGCCGGGCGGCAGCAGTTCGGCGGCGGTGACCAGGCCGGTGAGCGGGGTGCGCAGTTCGTGGGCGACGTCGGCGGTGAAGCGCTGTTCGTCCGCCAGGCGGCGGTGCAGGGTGCGGGACATCAGGTCGACGGCGGCGGCGAGGTCGGCGACCTCGTCCTTCCCGTCGACGAGTTCGCCGATCCGGGTGTCGGTGCCGCCGGCCGCGATGCCCCGGGCGGCGGTGGCCGCGGTGCGCAGGCGGCGGCTGATCCGGTCGGCGACGAGCACGCCGGCGAGCACGGTGGTGAAGACCGCGGCGATGACGGTGAGCAGGATGATCCGGTCCAGGTCGGCGATGGCCCGGCGGTCCTGGGCGAAGTCCACCCGGACGGAGAGCACGCCGCCCTGGACCGGGGCCGCCGCCCACATGGACTCGCCCTGCCGGTCGGTCGCGAGCAGCGAGCCCTGTCGTCCGGCGGCGGCGAGGTCGTGCAGTCGGGTGGGGAGGGCCGGGTCGTCGAGGGCGCCGACGGGGTTGGGGAGGTTGCGCCCGTAGTCGGTGAGTGCGGAGTCGAGGGCGGTGAGCGCCGAGGCGCGTGCCTGGTCGACGTGCTGACGGATCATCGCCTGGTGGACCAGCAGGCCGACGGCCACCGCGACCAGGACGGAGATGGCGGCGACGGCGGTGGCGATCTGGCGGCGCAGCGTCATCCGGCGCAGGGCCGGTCGGTGCAGCGTCAGTCGGGGGCCGGGGAGTCGGGGGCCGGGGAGTCGGGGGCCGGGGAGTCGGGGGAGGCGCACGGTCATGCGGGGCGCCGCAGCTTGTAGCCGAAGCCGCGGACGGTCTCGATCCGGCCGGAGCCGATCTTGGCGCGCAGCCGTTGCACATGGACGTCGACCACCCGGGTGTCGGCGCCCCACTCGTAGTCCCAGACGCGCTCCAACAGCGTGGAGCGTTCCAGCACGATGCCGGGTGCGGCGGTGAACTCCAGCAGCAGCCGCAGCTCGGTGGGGGTGAGTGGGACGAGGCGGCCGTCGACCCGCACCTCCATGCTGTCGGTGTCCACCTGCAGACCGTCGAAGTTGCGGACGGCGGGGGAGGGGGAGGGCGCGGCGAGGGGTGCCGGGGCGTCGGAGGAAGGGGAGAGAGCGGAAGGGGAGGAGGGAGTGGAAGGAGAGGCAGCGGGAGGAGCCGGGGGGACGGCCGCCGGCGCCACCCGGATGCGGCGCAGCACGGTACGGATCCGGGCGACCAGGACGGCGCTCTCGAAGGGCTTGACCACGTAGTCGTCCGCGCCCGCCTCCAGGCCGGACACCACGTCCACCGGGTCGGTGCGGGCCGACATCATCAGGATCGGCAGCTGGCTCTCCTCCCGGATCCGGCGGCACAGACCGACCCCGTCGAGCAGCGGCAGCATGACGTCCAGCAGGAGCAGGTCGGGGCGGACGGCGTGGAAGGCCTCCAGCCCCTCCAGGCCGTCGGCGGCGGTGGTGACCGGGAAGCCGTAGCGCTCCAGGGCCATCCGGGTGGCCTCCCGGATCACTTCGTCGTCCTCGACGAGCAGGATGTGTGGCTGGGCGGGGGCGGTTGCGCTGGTCATCGCTTCGCTTCCGGGACGACGGCGGTGGCGGACGGCTGGGCGGGCTGGGGCTGGGGCTGGGGTCGGCCGGGGCGTGCGGACGGGACGGCCGCCCATCCGCCCGGCTTCGCCTCGGCGGAGGGACGCATCGGAACGGGCACCGCGCCGCTGGGACCGGTGCCGGTCGCCGGGTCGGCGCCCGCCTCGGTGGGCTGGAGCAGGCCGATGCCGTCCACCCGCTTCTCGACCAGGGCGAGCCTGGTCCCGTCCCACCGGTAGTGGCTGGTGGTGCGGGTGGTGACGGTGGTGGGCTCGTACAGCCACAGGTCGGAGTCGAGTGTCTCGGCGCCGAAATCGGGCTTGATCTGCACCCGCAGGATCGGCAGCACGCGGTCGCCGGAGAGGGTGTAGACGTGCAGCACGACCTGTCCGGGGGTGGTGACGGCCGTGATCAGCTCGGGCTGTCCGTCGCCGGTGAGGTCGCGGAACTCGGGGGCCCGCACCTCGCAGTCGGTGCAGGAGCCGAGCGCGCGGCGCTCCTCCGCGGTCACTGCCGGGTCCTTGGCGAGGAGGGCGTGGACGTCGACCGCGGTGAGGTCGTGCCCGGGGACGGTCAGGTCGGGTACGGGCTGCGGCGGTGCCTGGGTGGTGGACCCGGTCGCGGACGTGGCGGGCGGCGGGGCGGTGGCCAGGCCGGGCCAGAGCGGCTTGGCCGACGGCGGCCGGGTGACGGCCGCGCGCGGGCCGTCGTCCCGCAGACCGCCGGGGGCGGGACGGCCGAACGCCAGGACGCCGAGGACGGTCAGCACTGCCAGGGCGGCGAGGGCGGCCGCGGGTACGGCGCCGGGGCGGCGGCGGAGCGGGGTCGGTGGTGCCACGGTCGGTGCTCGTCCTCCTGGTTCGCGGTGCGCGCGGTGCGGTGCCGGTTCGTCGTCCCTGTGCCCGTTCTGCTGTCGCAACTGTGGTAGCCCGTGCGTCCCGGTGGCTGTTCCGGTGGCTGTTCCTGCGGCCTGCGCTTGTCCCAGTGGTTGTTCCTGCGGTTGTTCCGGTGGGTAGGTCGCCCGGACGCCGCCCGGCGGTTCCCCCGCCGGGGCGACGGCCCAGGTCAGGCCGGGTCCGCCAGCACGATGATGTTGTCCGTCCAGTGGCCGTCCGAGCCGATCCGGCCGCCGCAGGTGATCAGCCGCAGCGTGGGCCCGGGGGTGTCGCCGTACACCGTGTCGGTCGGGAAGCGGTCCTTGGCGGCCTGGAGGAGGCTGCGGACCTTGAAGTCAACGGTGCCGCCGTCCGAGCGCCGGATCCGGATCAGGTCCCCCGGGTGGAGTTCCGGCAGGTGCCGGAAGACCGCCGGGCCGTTCCTGGTGTCGAGGTGGCCGATCAGGACGGCGGGGCCGGCCTCGCCCGGGGTGGGGCCGTTGCGGTACCAGCCGACCTGGTCGGCGTGGTCGGCCGTGGGCACCTGGACGCTGCCGTCGGCGTTCAGGCCGAGGTCGGTCACCGGGGCGTCCACGCCGATGGAGGGGATCAGCAGCCGGGTGGGCGGCGAGGCGGCGAGCGTCCCGGCACCGGCGGTCGGTGCGCCTACGGGGGTGGTACGGCCGGACGCGGTCGGGGCGGGCGCGTCGGCCGCCGGGTCGTGGCCGGAGGTCTCGATCCGCACCACCGGGGCGTTCTGGCCGGACAGCGCGAGCGAGGTGCCGAGCACCACGCAGAGCAGGCCGGCGGCGCCGAAGACGCTCCGGCGCAGGATTCCGGGGCCGGGCCGGGCGGCACGCCGCCGCCCACGGCCGCCCCGCGCGGCGGTCCCCGCCGCCCGGGGCACCCCGGCGCCGCTTCCCCGCCCGGCCGGGTGCGGAGGAAGGGCGCCGGGGTGCCCGGCGGACTCGGGACGGCTGTCAGCCACGCGCACCGGAGCGGCGGCGCAGCACGGCGAAGCCCAGCGCACCGGCGCCGACGGCCGCGACGGCGCCGCCGCCCGCCAGCATCAGGCCGTTGCCGTCGGTCTCTCCCGAGCCGTCACCGGCCTGGGCGGCGCCCTTCGGCACCTCGCGGACCTGCGACTGGCCGCCGGCGGGGGCGGGCTGCGCCGCGGGCACGGCGGTGGCCGGGCTGACGGCCGTGGCGGAGGGACGGGCCGCGCCCGCGGCCCCGCCCGCCGGTGCCGGGTTGGCGGGGGCGTGGGCGGTGGGGGCCGCCTTCGGGGTTCCGTCGGCCCAGGCCTGTCCGCCGGTGACGACGGTCACCAGCGCGGCGCCGGTCAGCGCGCAGACCGCCAGCATCCGGCGGGCGGGCGAACGGTGGGTACGGCTCCTGCTCATACGGTGGTTCTCCTTCGAAGACGAAGACTCTGGTGAACGAACGCGTCAGTGGCGAGACCGCGGCTCTCGCGACGCCCCCGCGGCCCGTACGGCCGGCCGGTGGGGCCGGCCCGTTCGGCCGGTCGGTGCGTCGTCAGTGACGGTAGGAGGGCCGTGTCGCGGTGCCCGCCCGGCCGCGTCACGGTCGCCCATCGGCTGGGTAACGGTCGCCGGGCCGGTCGGAACGGAGCTGTGACGGAAGCCGCGCCCGAAGCCGCGACGGACGCGAAAGAAGCCGCGCCCGAAGCCGCGCCCGAAGCCGCGCCCGAAGCCGCGACGAAGCCGCGAAAGAAGCCGTGCCCGAAGCCGCGAAAGAAGCCGCGACGAAGCCGTGACGCCCGCCGGAACACCCTCGGTGACCCCGAACACATCCGGTGACATGCGTCCGGGGCTGAGTACCCCCGCCCGTCCGTCCGTACATTCCGGTGGGGGAGAAACCGAGAGAAAGGTGGCAGTGATGAGCATCCTCGCCAACCTCCTGCCGACGCTGCGGGGCGACCGCGGTGGCCGCGGCCGTGACCGCGGAGACGACCGCGGGGACTTCCGCGACCACAAGGACGACTTCGGCGACGACCGTCGCCGCCGTCGCCGTCACCGCCGGAACCGGCGGGACCGGTACTGACGGGTCCACGGACCGCTGAAGATCCCTGGCTAGGACGAACTGGTGTGGTCCCTGCGGCGGTTGACGGCCGTCGACACGGGCGACGGCGACGGCCGGGTGGAGCCGGTCGTCGCCGCGGCCCCGGTCGTACCGCTGCGGCGGACCTTCCGGCAGTTCTGGCCCTACACCCGAGGCGGGAGGCGCTGGCTGATCCTCCTGGTGGCGATCGTCCTGCTCGGCCCGGTGGTCGACGCGGCGATGATCTGGCTGTTCAAGGTCGTCGTCGACGATGTGCTGGTGCCGCGCAGACTCGGACTGTTCCTGCCGGTGGCGCTCGGTTACGCCGGGCTGACCCTGCTGGCGGGAGGCCTGGGCTTCGCCGACGAGACGCTCTCCACCTGGGTCAGCGAGCGCTTCCTCCTCAATCTGCGGACGGACGTCTTCCGGCACCTGCAGGGCCTGTCGCTGGGCTTCTTCGAGCGACGGCGGCTCGGCGACGTGCTGTCGCGGCTGACCGCGGACATCGAGGCGGTCGAGACCTTCCTGCTCTCGGGCGTCCTGGAAGCGGTCGCGTACGTCGCCGAACTGGCCGTCTTCCTGGGCGTGCTGTTCTACCTGCGCTGGGACCTCACGCTGACGGCCCTGGTGGTCGCACCGCTGTTCTGGGTCACCGCCCGGCGCTTCTCGGTGAAGGTCAAGGCGGCGTCCCGCGAGCGGCGGCGCCGCAGCGGTTCGGTCAGCGCCCTCGCGGAGGAGACGCTCGGCAACATCGCCCTCGTCCAGGCGTACAACCAGCAGGACTGGGAGCAGCGGCGTTTTCTGCGGGAGAACCTGGCACGGTTCCGGGCGACCATGGCGGCGGCCCGGATACGGGCGCTGTTCGAGCCGATCGTGGACCTGCTGGAGCTGCTCGGCGCGCTGATCGTGCTCGGGCTGGGGGCGTGGGAGCTGGCCCGCGGCCGCCTCACCCTCGGCGAACTCCTCGTCTTCGTCGCTCTGTTGAGCCGTCTCTACGGCCCGGTCCAGGGGATCGGGCGGCTCAGCAACGGCTTCTTCTCGGCCGCGGCCTCCGCCGAGCGGATCATCGAACTCCAGGACCAGCGGCCGCAGGTGGCCGATCCGCCGAAACCGCTGCGCCCGGCGCGGGTGCGCGGGACGGTGGCCTTCGAGGGCGTCCGGTTCCGCTACCCGGACGCGCCCCGGGTGGCGCTGCACGACGTCTCCTTCCACGCCGAACCGGGCGAGACGGTGGCGTTGGTCGGGGAGAGCGGGGCGGGCAAGTCCACCGTGGCCAAGCTGCTGCTGCGCTTCTACGACCCGGAGCGCGGTACCGTCCGGCTGGACGGCACCGATGTGCGCGACCTGGCCGTCACCGACCTGCGCGAGCACATCGCGCTGCTGCTCCAGGAGACCCTGGTCGTCCACGGGACCGTCCGGGACAACATCGCCTACGGCCGTCCGGACGCCACCGACGCGCAGATCGTGGCGGCCGCCCGGGCCGCCGACGCCCACGAGTTCGTCAGCCGGCTGCCCGAGGGCTACGACACGGTGGTGGGCCAGCACGGGCGGCTGCTGTCCGGCGGCCAGCGCCAGCGGATCGCGATCGCCCGGGCGATGGTCCGGGACGCACCCGTGCTGCTGCTCGACGAGCCGACCACCGGGCTGGACCCGGAGTCGGGGCGGCGGATCCTGGAGCCGCTCGGCCGGCTGATGAGCGGACGGACCACGATCATCATCTCGCACAACCTGCTCACCGTACGGAACGCCGACCGGATCGTCCTGCTGCGCGGAGGCCGCGTGGTCGCGTGCGGCAGCCACCGGGAACTGCTCACCCAGGACGCCGGCTACGCCCGGCTCGACCGGGCCGCGACCCCGACCTGGGCCACCGGCTGAACCGTCGGAGCCGTGGCTGTGCCCCGCTCCGACGGATGTCTCCTACCGCTCCTACCCCTCCTACCGCTCCTACCGACCCTCCCGCAGCTGCCGGAGGGCCGGTCCGCTGTCGGCCCGGTTCGGCGTCGGCGGCGTGCTGTGGGCCGGAGCGGTCCGGCAAGTCGTGGCCGGGGCCGTAGTGTTGGGCCTGCCGACCGTACGGATCGCCGCTGGGAGGAGGGCCCGGACCACTGACTCACCCCTCGGACGGCTCCGGGGCGCACCCCCGGCCGGTACCGGTGCGGCCCACCGCGCACCGCACCCGGCCGGCCCCGGAGCGCAGCCGGTCGCTCCGCCCACGCGTGCGTGCCTCCGCGGCGGGCGGGGTGGCCGGGTCGGCCGTACCGTGGACGGAGGGGGTACGGAGGAGGTGCACCATGCCCGGTTCGCTCACCATCAGCCACCACCAGTCCGCGGCCACCCTGGACCACGTGGACGCGGAGCGGCTGGCCACCGTTCTGGCCGACCTGGCGTACCTGCTGGAGATCCCGGGATCGGACCGGATCACCGACGCCCAGGTCGCCGCGCTCTGCGAGGGCCGCGCGCCGGACCGCGCCGAACTGGTGCACTTCTGCGCGTCGACCGCCCGCAGCCTGAAGGGGCAGCTCTGACCGGACCGACCGAGGGCCCGCCCCGCCCGCCGTACGATGGCGCGCGGGGCGGACCGGTCCGGAGCGCCCCGTGGTCGCCGGGCTGGCCGGTGGCCGGCCCGGTGGAGGGTGGGGGCCCGAGCGTGCCGCAGTCCTGGTCGTTGTCCTGGCTGACCGTGCCGACCCCGCTGCCCAGCGGCCCGATGCACATCGCGGTGACGCCGCTGGGCGTGGCTGCCGCCGGCTACGGCGGACGGGACGGCGAGACCCCGCCGTGCACCGACCCCGCGAAGATCACCGCCGTCACCGAGCGGATCGGTGCCTACCTGGCGGGCCGCAGCCGGGAGTTGGGCCTGCCGATCGACTGGAGCCTCAGCTCCGGGCCGCACCGCGCCGTGCTGCGGACGCTCTGGGAGCAGGTACCGTACGGCCGGACCATCACCTACGGCGAACTGGCCGCCCGCAGCGGGGTGTTCGAGGACGTCACGGAGCCCGGCCTGGCCGCCCGGACGGTCGGGCAGATGATGGCCGCCAACCCGGTGGCCCTGCTGGTGCCCTGCCACCGGGTGGTGGCGGCGGACGGGATCGGCGGCTTCGGCGGCGGCCGGGTCGGGATCGATGTGAAGCGCTGGCTGCTCACCCTGGAAGGGGTGCTGGAGCCGACCCTGGACTGGAACGGCCCGCTCTAGAACAGTTCGAATAAACGGTCGAACGCATATCGACCAGGCGATCTATTCGTACTATTTGTTCGGTTATTCAGAACCACTCGAACGAGTGATTGCGGGTCGTCCCCGAACGGGCCCACCATGAAGCTGCAACAAGAATGTGCAAGGCGACACTTCATCGGGCATGCGAAGGGCTCCCCCTATGTCGACCGAAACCAATGCCGGAATTCCTGCGCCGGGCGCGCAGCCGGAGATCCGGCAGCAGCAGTCCCTGAGCACGGCGGGCGCGCGGAACCTCGCCACGACCACCAAGTCCGCGCCCCAGATGCAGGGCATCAGCCCGCGCTGGCTGCTCAGGATGCTGCCCTGGGTGCAGGTCTCCGGCGGCACCTACCGGGTCAACCGCCGCCTGCGCCACAAGGTCGGCCGCGGCCGGGTGGGTTTCGTCAAGACGGGTTCCGAGGTGCGGATCGTGCCGCAGACGCTGGCCGAGGTGCCGGTGCTGCGCGGCTACCAGGACGAGGCGGTGCTGGAGGAGCTGGCCGGCCGCTTCGTCCAGCGGCAGTTCGACGCGGGCGACGTCCTGGTCACGGCCGGCACGCCGATCAGCGAGGTCTTCCTGATCGCGCACGGCAAGCTCGACCGGCTCGGCACCGGCAAGTACGGCGAGGAGACGGTGGTCGGCACCCTGGCCGACGGCGACCACCTGGGCGACGAGGCGCTCCAGGAGGAGAACGGCAGCTGGCCGTACACCGTCCGCGCCGCCACCGCCGGCACCGTGATGGTGCTCGCCTGGCCGTCCTTCCAGGAACTGCACGACCGCTCCGAGTCCCTGCAGCTGCAGATCATGGAGTACCTGAACGGCTTCCAGCAGGCGCAGAACAAGCACGGCGAGGCCGCGATCGACCTCTCCGCCGGCCACCAGGGCGAGTACGAGCTGCCCGGCGCCTTCGTGGACTACGAACTCAAGCCGCGCGAGTACGAGCTGAGCGTCGCCCAGACCATCCTCAAGGTGCACAGCCGCGTCGCCGACCTCTACAACAAGCCGATGAACCAGACCGAGCACCAGCTCCGGCTGACCATCGAGGCCCTGCGCGAGCGCCAGGAGCACGAGCTCATCAACAACCCCGAGTTCGGCCTGCTGGAGAACGCCGAGTACGACCAGCGGATCCAGACCCACTCCGGCCCGCCCACCCCGGACGACATGGACGAGCTGCTCAGCCGCCGCCGCAGCACCAGGATGTTCCTGGCGCACCCCAAGGCCATCGCCGCCTTCGGCCGGGAGTGCAACAAGCGCGGCCTCTACCCGGGCACGGTCGAGGTCGAGGGCAAGCAGGTCAGCGCCTGGCGCGGAGTGCCGATCTTCCCGTGCAACAAGATCCCGGTCATCGGCGGGAACACCAGCTCGATCCTCGCGATGCGCATCGGCGAGGACAACCAGGGTGTCATCGGCCTGCACCAGACCGGAATTCCGGACGAATACCAGCCGAGCCTTTCGGTGCGGTTCATGGGAATCGACGAGAAGGCCATCATTTCCTACCTGGTGAGCGCCTACTATTCGGCCGCCATCCTGGTTCCGGACGCCGTCGGCGTCCTGGAGAACGTGGACGTCGCCCAGCGCTGACGACAGCCGCCGGCTCGGCTTCCGAGCCGAAACCGCGCCGCCCGGCCGGGGGGAGCAGCCCCGGCCGGGCGGCGCGCCGCGGCGCGTACGGCCACCGGCCCGCCGCCCCGGCGCACCCGGCCGCCCCGACGGGCCGGCCGTCCCACGCACGCGCCCTACAGGGGGAGGAACCCATGACGAGCTCCACGCTGGAGCGGGACCACAAAGAGGGCCACGAGGCGGCCGACATCCTGGCCCGTGCCCGCGGGCTGGTCGACCCGGTCCTGCGGGCCGCCGTCGACTCACTGCCCGGCACGATGCGCAAGGTGGCCGGCTACCACTTCGGCTGGTGGGAGGCGGACGGTACACCCTCCGAGGCCTCCTCCGGCAAGGCGATCCGCCCCGCCCTGGTCCTCGCCGCCACCCAGGCCCTCGGCGGCACCCCCGGCAGGGCCGTCGCCGCGGCCGCCGCGGTGGAGCTGGTGCACAACTTCACCCTGCTCCACGACGACGTCATCGACCGGGACGACACCCGCCGCCACCGGCCCACCGCCTGGCGGGTGTTCGGCACCACCGAGGCCATCCTGGCCGGCGACGCGATGCACTCCCTCGCGCTGCGCCTGGTCGCCGAGGACGCCCACCCGGCCGCCCGCGGCTCGATCCGCCGGCTCGCCGACTGCGTGGTCGAACTCTGCGAGGGCCAGCAGATCGACTGCGCCTTCGAGCAGCGCAACGACGTCTCGCTCGCCGAGTGCCTGGCGATGGCCGAGGCCAAGACCGGCGCCCTGCTCGGAGCCGCCTGTGCGATGGGCGCGCTGTACGGCGGCGGCACGGAGGAGGCGGCGCAGGCGATGGACGGCTTCGGCCGCGAGATCGGCCTGGCCTTCCAGCTGATCGACGACCTGATCGGCATCTGGGGGGATCCGGCGGTCACCGGCAAGCCGGTCGGCGCCGACCTGGTCGCCCGGAAGAAGTCGCTGCCGGTGGTCAAGGCGCTCGGCTCCGGCACCGCCGAGGGAGCCCGGCTCGCCGAGCTCTACTCGCTCGAACGTCCGCTCAGCGCCGAGGAGTTGGCGCGGTGCGCGGCCGCCGTGGAGGCGGCCGGCGGGCGCGGCTGGGCGCAGGGCGAGTCCTGCGAGCGGATGGCCGCGGCGATGGCCCAGCTGGCCGTGGCCGTACCGGAGCCGTCCGCGGCCGACGAACTGCTGGCACTCGCCGAGCTGGTGACCCGCCGCAGCCACTGAACCGCGTCCGGCGCTCCCGGCCCGGAGCGGGACGTCGGCCCGGCCGACCTCCCGCCCCGACCGACTTCCCGCCCCGGCCGACCTCCCGCCCCGGTCGCCGGCTGCGCGGGGTTCACCTGAGCGCGTCTCGCCTGCACGCGGCCGATCCGGCGAGACTCACCCGTGCGCGGCCAACAACCGCTGCTCCTTGGCGGGTTCGATGCCATGCTTGACCGGCGCCCCCGGCGCGCCCTTGCGCCCCTCCGCGTCGGTGTCCTCGACCGGTCCCCGGGTGCGCAGCCACTCCCAGGTGTCCCGGGCGGTTTCCGCGAACGGTCGGCAGCGCAGCCCGGCCGCCCGGGCGCGGCTGCTGTCGACCTGCCAGACGTACGCCCAGTCCGGCAGGTCCGGTGCCCAGAACGGGAGTTCGGACCAGGGCTCGACCCGGTCCGGACCCTCGGCCAGCAGCGGACCGTCGTCGATCCGGACCAGTTCGGTGCCCGGGGCGCCCGCGACCTCCCGGCAGGTCTCCAGCCACTGCCCGAAGGTGAGCCGCCCGGGCGGCGCCGTGGTGAGGTAGCGCCCCGCCGTCCCGGCCGTCAGCAGGTCGAGCCCGAACGCGGCGAAGTCCCGGACGTCGATCACCTGGATGGCTCGCCCCGGATCGCCGGGGGCGAGCACCCGCCCGCCGCGGGCCATCCGCTCCAGCCACCAGGGCAGCCGGCCGCCGACCTCGTACGGTCCGACCAGCAGCCCGCTGCTGAGCACCAGCGTGCGGTCGGCGCCGAAGCCTGCCGACGCCGCCCGCTCGCACCCCGCCTTCAGCTCGCGGCCGAAGGGCCGGCCGGGCGGGGTGTCGGCGGGGCACGGCAGGAGCGGGGAGTCCTCGGTGATCACCTGGGTGGCCCAGTCGGCGCAGGCGTGCACCGAGGAGACGAGGGTGTAGTGGTCGGCCCGCTCGCGCAGCAGTCGTACGGAGAGCGCGACCTGTGCGGGCTGCTGGGCGGAGGTGTCGACGACGGCGTCCCAGCGGCGGCCCGCGACCAGCCGCGCCAGGTCCTCGGCGCTGTCGCGGTCGCCCCGGACGGCCTCGACCCCGGGCAGGTCGGGGGCGCGGCGGCCGCGGTTGAAGGTGGTGACCTGGTGGCCGCGGGCGAGTGCCTCGACGGCGTAGGCGCGTCCGAGGAAGGACGAGCCCCCGAGCAGAAGGATCTTCATACCGCCCAGCCTGTCCCGGCGGCCCCGTCCGTACGCCCGGCTTAGCGCTGAGCAGAGCGCCGGAGCAGGCGCGTCGACCGGACCGCCGACCGGCCCGCCGGCCGGCACGCCCGCCAGGGGCTGCCCGAAGTGCCGCCCGAAGCCGCCCGGCGTGCCGCCCGAAATGCCACCCCACCCGGCCCCACTTAGCATCCGAAATGTACCGACATGAGTCGATCCATGATCTGATCCGGCCTGGGAGAGCGACAGCATGGTCAACCCGGCACTCGTCGATCCGGCCACCATCCGCGCGACCGCGGCCGAGGCCTGGATCCGCGGCCACCCCCTGCTGCGGACCTACCGCACCCTCTACACCCAGGCCCTGGACGACGCGGACCCCGGCTACATCGGCGGCTTCGGCGTCTTCCACCACACCGCGCGCCCGGCCGCCCCCGCCGACACCGACGCCGTCACCCCGGACAACGACACCCTCCCCTCCCGCGCCTGGCTCGACCTGCGCGCCGAACCCTGGGTGCTCTCGGTCCCCGCCCAGGACCGCTACCACGTCCTCGCGGTGCGCGAACTCGACGCCCTGCACGCCGGGTTGATCGGCTCCCGGACCACCGGCCAGGACGCGGGGGACTACCTGGTGGCCGGCCCCGACTGGCAGGGCGAGCCCCCGCCCGGCCTCAAGGGCGTGATCCGCACCGCCACCCGGCTGGTCGCTCTGGTCGGCCGCACCCGCCTCACCGGGAACACCCCCGACGACCTCGCCGCCCTGCGGGCCGTCCAGGACCAGTACCGGCTGCGCCCGCTGCACGAGTACGCCGGCACCCCGGCGCCGGCCCCCGCCCCCGAACCGGTCTGGCCGGTCTGGCGCGACGAGGTCCTGGAGGGCGTCGAGTTCCTGACCTTCCTGGACTTCCTGCTCGGCTTCTTCCCCCACACCGACGGGCTCCCGCCCGCCGAGACCGAACTGCGCGGCCGCCTCACCGACCTCGGCATCGACGGCCGCGGCGAGTTCGAGCCCGCCCTCCTCCCGCTGGAGGTCCGTGCCGAACTCGACCGCGGGATCGCCGACGGCCGCGCCCGGCTGACCCGTGCACTGGCCGAACTCCGTGACTCCGCAGGGCTGTTCGGCACCCGCGAACAGCTCGGCGGGGACTTCCTCCGGCAGGCCGTCGGCGCCGAGCTCGACCCGTACGGCCTGCCCGCCGAGGAGGTCTGGTACGGCCGTTGGGCGGCGGACAGCGAGGGCCGCCGCCCGCCGAACGCCAGCGACCGCGACCACCTGATCCGCTTCGCCCCGGACGCC
The DNA here is from genome assembly GCF_055584725.1 of Kitasatospora sp. NPDC101108. Lineage (NCBI taxonomy): Bacteria > Bacillati > Actinomycetota > Actinomycetes > Kitasatosporales > Streptomycetaceae > Kitasatospora > Kitasatospora sp. NPDC101108. Next base: position 111,303 of record NZ_JBVJLM010000016.1, on the reverse strand, counting down.
CTGCCCCCGGCCCGCTTCTTCTGGTCCGCGACGATGTACGCGCTCCCGGGCCACCGGTTGGTCGACAACACCCTGGCCCGCTACTCGATCGGCGGCCACACCCCCGGCCTGGTCCGCGACGGGGACGGCGGCCTCACCCTCTACGTCCAGCACAAGCGCCCCGCCGACGCCGACCACTCCGCCAACTGGCTGCCCGCCCCGGACGGCCCGTTCGCCGTCGTGCTCCGGATCCACGGCCCGGAGGCGTCCGTCCTGGACGGCCGCTGGCAGCCCCCGCCGCTCACCCCGCACTGACCTGCTCCGCCCCAGCCACAGCCGCAGCCACAGCCGCAGCCACAGCCGCTCCGCGCCCCAGGCCCCGACCCGATCCGACGAAGGACCCCCCGATGAACCTGCCCGAGCTGGAGGCCCTGGCCGCCGACGCCTACGTCTACGGCTACCCGCTCGTCGCCGGCCTCACCATGGTCGAGCGCTTCGCCAAGGGCGGCCTGGGCACCCTCCCGGCGGCGCCGCCCAACCACTTCAGCCACGCCACCCGGCTGGCCGGTCCCGGCGACCAGTTCGTCTCGGTCAACAACGACACGATCTACTCGATCGCCCAGCTCGACCTCTCCGAGGGCCCGCAGGTGCTCCACGTCCCGGACACCTCCGGCGCCTACTACGTGCTGCAGTTCATCGGCGCCTGGACGGACAACGTCGCCTACCTCGGCAGCCGCGCCACCGGCACCGACGCGCAGACCTGGCTGATCGTGCCGCCCGGCTGGCACGGCACCGCCCCGGACCCGGACCGGGTGATCGAACTGCCCACCACCCTGGGCACGATCGTCGGCCGCTTCGCCTGCAACGGCCCGCGCGACCTCCCGCGGGTCAGGGCGCTGCAGGCCGGGCTCCGCCTGGAGCCGCTGGAACCCGGCGGCCTGGTCGCCGGACTGCCCGAGCCGGACCCGGACGTCCCCGAGCGGCTGGCCTTCTTCGAGCGGCTGCGGGTGTGGATGCAGGCCTTCCCGCCGGCCACCCCGGACATCGAGTACCAGCGCCGCTTCGCCCCGCTGGGCCTGCTGGACGACGGCACCTCGCCGTACCGCTCGGCCGCCGCGGAGTGGACCCTCGCGCTCGCCAAGGGTCTCGCCGCCGGACGCGAACGGGTCGAGGACGCCACCCGCCCGCCCGAGGAGCACCCACTCGGCGAGTGGCGCTGCGCGCTCCACCTCTTCGACTACAACCTCGACCACCTGGGCCCCGGCACCCTGGACGACCCCGAGTGGCGCATCCCCGACCGCCGAGCCGCCTACCTCAGCCGCGCCGCGGCCGCCCGGGCCGGCCTCTGGGGCAACCACGCCTACGAGGCCTCGTACGCGGTGACCTACGACGACTCCGACGGCCGCCCGCTCAGCGGCGCCAACAGCTACACCCTCCGCTTCGATGAGCCGCCGCCGGTCGAGGCGTTCTGGTCCGTCACGATGTACTCGGTCCCGGACTACTACCTGGTCGAGAACCCGATCAACCGCTACTCCATCGGCGACCGCACCCCCGGCCTGGTGTACGGGCCGGACGGCTCGCTGACCGTGACGCTCCAGCACGAACCGCCCGAGGACCCGACGGCCGCCGCCAACTGGCTGCCCACCCCGCTCGGCGAGTTCCGCCCGATCATCCGGCTCTACCGGCCGAAGCCCGAGGTGCTGGACGGCAGCTACCAGGTGCCCCCGATCCGCCGCACCTGACGCCCGGCCACTCGGCGGTGGCCGGGCCCCTCACCGACCCGACCCCGTGGCCGCTCCCGTCGGGTGCGGCGACGCGCCGCCCGTCGGAGTCGCCGAGGGCGCGGCCGTACCGCCCGGCGTTCCCGAGGACGCGCCCGACCCCGACGGCGACGGCGCGCCCGTACGGCTCGGCGTCGACGAGGGCGAAGCCGTGGCGGAGGCGGTCGCCGACGGCCCGCCGCTCGGTCCGCCGCCCGGCCCGCCGCCCGGTGCCCCGCTCGGTGCCGGCGACGATCCCGACGAGGGGCCCGACGAGGACGCGGACGAGGGCGCGGGCGCCGACGAGGGCGCGGACGAGGGCTCCGCCGAGGAGGACGCCGACCCGCCGCGGCTCTGCGGCCCGCCCTCCAGGGTGACCACCGCCTGCGAGGGCGGCAGCGCGATCCGGGCGGTCCAGTGGGCGGCGGGTGCGAGGTCCTCGTCCACGGTGACGATCACGGTGATCCGCTGCCCGGGCGCCAGGGTCCCCGAGTCGCGGCTGAGCCGGAGCCAGCCGGCGTCCGTCACGGCGTGCCAACGGATCTCCGTGGTACCGGAGTTGGTGAGGGTGAGCACCGTCCGGCTGCCGTACTCGCCGGCCTCGACGGTGAGCAGCCCGGCCGGGGCGGGGTCGCCCGCGCCCTGGGCGGAGGCCCGTTCGACCATCGGGGCGGGGGCGGCGACCAGGGTCGGGCTGCCGAGCGGGGTCGCGCCCCGGCCCGGTACCGGGACCACCGGCCCCTGGAAGGTGAGCCGCGGAAAGCCGGGAAGCAACGTTTCTGCATCGCCCGGGCCGCCCTCGCCACCCGCACCCCCGGGCCCCGCGCCCGCCAGCTCCAGCCCCGGCACCCCCACGCCCACGGTCGCATCCGCCCCGCCCGCCGCCCACGGCGGCCGCTGCCCGGCGTCCCGCCCGGCCTCCTCCACCCGCACCGCCGAGACCGAGGCCGCCGCCCCCGACCCGCCGCCCCGGTGCCCGGCCCACAGCGCGACCACCGGCGCCGCCAGGACGGCCGCGAGCACCCCGGTGGTCACCACCCGCCGACGGACCGCCAGCCCCCGGCCCGCGTCCGGCGCCCGGTGCCGGGGGAAGCCGCCGTGGTCGAACCGCAGCCCCGGCTCGGCCGCCGCCGAGCCCCGTCGACCGGCCACCCCGGCCACCTCGGCCACCGACGGCCGCGACTCTCCGGTCGCCGCCCCGGCCACCTCGGCCACCGCCACTCCGGCCGCCGACGGCCGCGACTCCCCGGCCGCCGCCCCGCCCACCGGGGAGGGCGCCGTCAGCAGCGGCAGCCCCGACAGCCCCGCCGCTCCCTCGGCCGCCTCCCCGGCGGCCACCCGCTCCGCCGTCCCCCGGCAGGTCGGGCAGTCCACCACGTGCTGCACCAGCTCCCGCCGCAGAGCCGGGCCGAGCACCCAGTCCCGCCAGGACTCCGCCCCGGCCCCGCCCAGCCGGTCCAGCTCGGGGCAGCTGCCCACCCCGAGCACCAGCAGCGCGGCCCTGGTCCGGGCCACCTCGGCCTCGGCGGCGGCGAGCAGTCCGCGGGTCCGGTCGAACGGCATTCCCAGGACGGCCGCCACCTCCAGCGGGGTCAGCCGGTGCCGCACGGACAGTTCCAGCGCCTCGCGCTGCTCCGGGTCCGTACCGGCCGCCTCCGGCCAGGCGAGCGAGGCCAGCTCGCGCCGCCGCCGGACCGCCTCGGCCTCGGTCAGCCCCGCCCCGCGCCCGGCCGCCACTCCGGTCCCCCCGCCCGTCCCGTCCGCCAGCCGCCGCAGGCAGCAGTACCGGGCCAGCGAGAACAGCCAGGCGCGCACCAGCCCGGGTTCGGCCAGCCGGGCGCCGTGCCGCCGGGCCAGTTCGCGGACCTCGCGCAGGGCGTCGGCGGCCGCGTCGTGCTCGCAGAGCACCGAGAGGCAGTAGGTGAAGAGGCCGTCCACCTGCCGGTCGTACGCCGCGAGCACGGCGTCCGGCGCCCCCGCGGGCCCAACAGTTCGCGTTGTCACCCGTCCGACGGTAGGGACAACGGGCCGCCCCTCCCCGCCAATCGCCGCGTATGTACTTCTTTCGGGTAACAACATCGCCCATCTGTGTGGACGCGCGGCGCGTCCGGTCGCGGTCCGCGGCTGTCACCCCCAGGCACTACCGTGGGCCGCATGCCTCCGCGTTCCAAGACCACCGCCAAGCCGCGCCCGGCCTACCGCTGCACCGAGTGCGGCAACCAGCTGCCCAAGTGGGTCGGCCGCTGCCCGGAGTGCAACGCCTGGGGCACGGTCGAGGAGTACGGCGCGGTGCCGATCCGCACCACCGCGGCCGGTCCGGTCAGCGCGCCGGCCCGTCCGATCGCCCAGGTGGACGGCCAGGTCGCGACGGCCCGCTCGACGGGCGTGCCGGAGCTGGACCGGGTGCTCGGCGGCGGTCTGGTCCCCGGCGCGGTGGTGCTGCTGGCCGGCGAGCCCGGCGTCGGCAAGTCCACCCTGCTGCTGGACGTCGCCGCCAAGGCGGCCACCGGGCAGCACCGCACGCTCTACGTCACCGGCGAGGAGTCGGCCGGCCAGGTCCGGCTGCGCGCCGACCGGATCAACGCCCTCTCCGAGCACCTCTACCTCGCCGCCGAGCAGGACCTGGGCGCGGTGCTGGGGCACATCGAGGCGGTCAACCCCGGCCTGCTGATCCTGGACTCGGTGCAGACCATCGCCTCCGCCGAGCTGGACGGCGCCCCCGGCGGCCCGGCCCAGGTCCGTGAGGTGGCGGGCGCGCTGATCCGCGCCTCCAAGGAGCGCGGCATGGCCACCCTGCTGGTCGGCCACGTCACCAAGGACGGCCAGATCGCCGGCCCGCGCCTGCTGGAGCACCTGGTGGACGTGGTGCTGAGCTTCGAGGGCGACCGGCACGCCCGGCTGCGGCTCATCCGCGGGGTCAAGAACCGCTACGGCGCCACCGACGAGGTGGGCTGCTTCGAGCTGCACGACGAGGGCATCGTCGGCCTGGCCGACCCGTCCGGCCTGTTCCTGACCAGGCGTGACAAGCCCGTCCCCGGCACCTGCCTCACCGTCACCCTGGAGGGCAAGCGCCCGCTGGTCGCCGAGGTGCAGGCGCTGATGGTGGATTCGCAGATCCCCTCCCCGCGCCGCACCACCTCGGGCCTGGAGTCGCCCCGGATCGCGATGATCCTGGCGGTGGTCGAGCGGCACGGCGGGGTGAAGCTCGGCAAGCAGGACATCTACACCGCGACGGTCGGCGGGGTGAAGCTGACCGAGCCCTCCGCCGACCTCGCGGTCGCGCTCGCGGTGGCCAGTTCCTCCACCGACACCCCGCTGCCCAGCAACCTGGTGGCGATCGGCGAGGTCGGCCTGGCGGGCGAGGTGCGGCGGGTGACGGGTGTGCAGCGCCGGCTGGCCGAGGCGCACCGGCTGGGCTTCACCCACGCCCTGGTCCCGCCGGACCCGGGCAAGGTGCCGCCGGGCATGAAGGTGGTCGAGGTGGCCGACATCGGCGAGGCGCTGCGGGCCATCCCGGGCCGTCGCCGGTCCGCCGCCAAGCCGCGCGGTGAGGGGCGTGGTGAGACCCCGTCGGCCCCGCCGGCGCCCCGCGCGGCGAAGGTCCCGGCGTACCCGGAGGAGCTGATGGACGGCTGGGAGCCGCTCGACTCCGACGAACTGCACTGACCCAAGCCCTGCCGAAGCCGCACGCAGTTAGACTTTCCCCAGTCTCATTGGCCAGAAGGCAGTACCGGAGCGGTACTGAGCGACAGAGCAACAGACCGCGGACCGGCGCACGGCGCGAGGCACGGGGTCGACCGGAGGAGTCACGTGGCAGCCAGCGACCGGGGGGCGGACAAGGCCTCCCGTGAGGAGGCCCTGCTGCGCGCCTCCCTCACCGCCATCGCGCCCGGTACCGCGCTTCGTGACGGCCTGGAACGGGTCCTGCGGGCCAACACCGGCGGCCTGATCGTGCTGGGGTTCGACCGGACCGTCGAGTCCCTGTGCACCGGCGGCTTCGTGCTGGACGTCGAGTTCAGCGCGACCCGGCTGCGCGAGCTGTGCAAGCTGGACGGCGCGGTGGTGCTGGACAAGGACATTACCAAGATCGTCCGGGCCGGCGTCCACCTGATGCCGGACTCCACCATCCCCACCGACGAGACGGGCACCCGCCACCGCACCGCCGAGCGGGTCAACCGGCAGACCGGCTACCCGGTGGTCGCGGTCTCGCACTCGATGCGGCTGATCGCCATGTACGTCAACGGCACCCGCCGGGTGCTGGAGGACTCCACCACCGTCCTCTCCCGCGCCAACCAGGCGCTGGCCACCCTGGAGCGCTACAAGCTGCGCCTGGACGAGGTGGCCGGCACCCTCTCCGCCCTGGAGATCGAGGACCTGGTGACGGTCCGGGACGTCACCGCCGTGGCCCAGCGCCTGGAGATGGTCCGGCTGATCGCCACCGAGATCGCCGGCTACGTGCTGGAGCTCGGCATCGACGGCCGCCTGCTCTCGCTCCAGCTGGACGAGCTGATCGCGGGCGTGGAGCCGGAGCGCGAACTGGTCGCCCGGGACTACTTCCCGGAGCGCGCCGCCAAGAAGGGCCGGACGGTCACCGAGGTGCTCGGCGACCTGGAGGCGCTGACCCACGCCGAGCTTCTGGACCTGCAGACGGTCGCCAAGGCGCTCGGCTACTCCGGCTCGCCGGAGTCCCTGGACTCGGCCGTCTCGCCGCGCGGCTACCGCCTGCTGGCGAAGATTCCGCGCCTGCCCAACACGGTGATAGAGCGGCTGGTCGAGCACTTCGGCGGCCTGCAGAAGCTGCTGGCCGCCAGCATCGACGACCTCCAGACGGTCGAGGGCGTCGGCGAGACCCGGGCCCGCTCGGTCCGCGAGGGCCTGTCCCGCCTTGCCGAATCGTCCATCCTGGAGCGCTACGTCTGACCGGTGCGCGGCAGAGCGCGGAACGGCCCCCGGAGAAACGCTTCCCCGGGGGCCGTTCCGCCTCCCAGGGGAAGCCCGACGCAACGGCCCCCGCAACGCAGGAGCCCCCGGCCGCGCTGCGGCCGAGGGCTCCGAACGGAAGTGGCGGAGGATCAGCTGTCCAGCCGGATCGAGGTCCGCGCCGAGACCTTGTCCCCGGAGAGCCCGGTGAGCTCCGCGAGCACCACGTACGTGCCGCTCGCCGGTGCCGTCTGGTCGGCGGTCGCGCACTGCGGCTTGCTGCGGCTGCGGTCCCAGGTGAAGGTCTCGGTCTGGCTGCTGTTCGCCGGGATCTGCACCCAGATGCTGCCCTTGTCGGGCGGGCAGTCGCCGGAGGACCAGACCCGGTCGTTGTTGCTGCCGCTGCTGACCGTGATGACGGAGGCGGTGCGGCCCAGGTCCACCCGGCAGTTGGCGCCGGAGGAGTTCTTGACCGTCAGGGCCAGCTTCGGCTTGTCCTTGGGCTGGTACGAGTTCTGGGTGCCCGCCAGCTCCAGGGCGACCTGCGAGGAGGAGCAGACCGGAAGTGCCATCACCTCGGGGGTGTTCACCGCCGGGGCCCCGCCGCCCGAGCCACCGCCCGAGCCGCCGGACCCGCCGGCCGAACCCCCGCTGGAGCCGCCCGCCGGAGCCGGGTTGCCCCCGCCGGACCCACCGGAGCCGCCGGACCCACCGGAGCCGCCGGAGCCACCCGAGCCGCCGGAACCCCCGGCACCGCCGGTGCCGCCACCGCTGAGGCCGACCTCGCTGCCTCCGCCGCTGGCCACCGGCCCGCTGCCGGTGCCGCCGGTGGCGGGGTGCGCCGCGGGGCCGCTCGGCGAGGTGCCGGGCGTGATCGTCTGAGCCGGCGTCTGGCTCTCGGACTGGGAGGGTGCGGCCTGGGCGGCCTTGTTCGGTGAGCCGCCGTCACCTCCGCCCTGATCGGTCATCAGCCAGGCGATCAGGGCGACGACCGCCGCGACGGCGACGAGCACGACGACGCGCCGACGCCAGTAGATCGAGGCCGGCAGCGGTCCCACGGGTTGACGCAGAGAGGGCACGATCAAACTCTACGAGACTGTGTGTGGCGATTGACTCACCAACACCGCACAGTCGCCCCTTCTTTCACATGATCCGCCATTTGATCCGTTCGAGGGAGACCCCGAACCGGGACTTCCAGGCTATTTCGCCCCAACCGGAACACAAGCCTCCCCTTCGGTCGCGCCTATCGGCCGTGGGAGGATCGAAGGGCCATGACTGCCATCACCGCCACCGAAGCCCCCTCGCCGCCGATGCCCCTGCCGCTGCTGCACTCGACCGTCATCGACTGGTACGAGTCCAGCAAGCGCGACCTGCCCTGGCGGACCGCGGACGCGACGCCCTGGGCGGTCATGGTGAGCGAGTTCATGCTCCAGCAGACCCCGGTGAAGCGGGTGCTGCCCGCCTGGCAGGCCTGGCTCACGCGCTGGCCGACCCCTGCCGACCTCGCCGCCGAGGCGCCCGGCGAGGCGGTCCGGATGTGGGGCCGGCTGGGCTACCCGCGCCGCGCCCTGCGCCTGCACGCGGCCGCCGTGGCGATCACCGAGGAGCACGGCGGCGAGGTACCGGACGACCACGCCACGCTGCTCTCGCTGCCCGGGGTGGGGGAGTACACCGCCGCCGCGGTCGCCTCCTTCGCCTTCCGCCAGCGGCACGTGGTGCTGGACACCAACGTCCGCCGGGTGTTCGCCCGCGCGGTGACCGGCGTCGAGTACCCGGCCACCGCCACCACCGCCGCCGAGCGCCGCACCGCGACCGCGCTGCTGCCCGATGACGCCGGGACGGCCGCCACCTGGGCGGTCGGTGTGATGGAGCTGGGCGCGCTGGTCTGCACCGCCCGCGGCCCGGAGTGCGGGGACTGCCCGCTGTTCACCGTCTGCGCCTGGCAGCGGGCCGGCCGCCCGCCGTACGAGGGCCCGGCCCGGCGCGGCCAGACCTACGAGGGCACGGACCGCCAGGTGCGCGGCAAGCTGCTGGCGGTGCTGCGCGAGGCGCACGGCACGGTGCCGCAGGCCCGGCTGGACGCCGTCTGGCCGGATGCGGTGCAGCGCGCCCGGGCCCTGGACGGCCTGGTCGCCGACGGCCTGGTGGAGCCTGTCGAACAGGGTGTCTACCGGCTTCCCCAGTAGGCGCGGCGACGACAGCACGACGGCGCCCCCGGAAGGCTTCGAGCCTCCGGGGGCGCCGTGCGTACGAGGGGGACCGTCAGACGGCCGCCGCCTCCAGCGAGGCCTCGGCCGGCTTCTCGCCCTTGCCGGTGCCGCGCAGCGGCACCTCGCGCAGGAACACCGCGGCGGCGATGGCGATCACGGCCACCCCCGCGCCCCACAGGAAGACGGTGTGGATGCCGTTGGACACGGCGTGGTGGAAGGCGTCCTGAACGGGTTCGGGCAGCTTGCGCAGGTCGGCCGGGCTCATCTCGCCCGGGTCCTTCCCCCCGCCGGCCGAGGCCTGAGCGCCCAGCCGCGCGGTCATGGTGTCCGTGACCCGGTTGTTGAACAGCGCGCCGAACAGCGCGACACCGAAGGAGCCGCCGATGGTGCGGAACAGGGTGGCGGTGGAGCTGGCCACGCCCATGTCCTTGAGCTCGACGCTGTTCTGCGCGACCAGCATGGTGATCTGCATCAGGAAGCCCATGCCCGCGCCGAGCACGACCATCCAGCAGGCCGAGGTGAAGCTGCTGGTGCCGACGCCCATAGTGGAGAGCAGGATCAGGCCGCCGGTCATCACGATGGTGCCGATGATCGGGTAGATCCGGTACTTGCCGGTCCTGGTCACGGCCTGGCCGACCACCAGCGAGACGACCAGCATGCCGAACATCAACGGCATCAGCAGCAGACCGGAGTTGGTCGCCGAGGCGCCCTGGACGATCTGCTGGTAGAACGGCAGGAAGAAGGTCGAGCCGAACATCACGAAGCCGACGATGAAACCGATGATCGAGACCAGGGTGAAGTTCAGGTTCTTGAACAGGCTCAGCGGCAGCATCGGCTCCTCGACCCGCTGCTCCACGTAGCAGAAGCCGATCAGCGAGGCGACGGCGAGCGCGGCCAGGCCGAGGATCTCCTTGGAGCCCCAGGCGTACTGCTGGCCGCCCCAGGTGGTCAGCAGCACGAGCGAGGTGATGCCGGTGGTGAGCAGGATGGCGCCCCAGTAGTCGACCCGGGCGGTGCTGCGGACCTTCGGCAGCTTCAGGGTGACGATGACCACGGCGAGCGCGACCACACCGAGCGGCAGGTTGATGTAGAAGGTCCAGTGCCAGTTCAGGTGGTCGGTGATGAAGCCGCCGACCAGCGGACCGCCGACGGTGGCGAGGGCCATCACGGCGGCGAACATGCCCTGGTACTTGCCGCGGTCGCGCGGCGGGACGAGCGCGCCCATGATCGACATGACGCCGACCATGAGACCGCCGGCGCCCAGGCCCTGCACGGCGCGGAAGCCGATCAGCTCGGTCATGTTCTGCGACAGGCCGGACAGTGCCGAGCCCACCAGGAAGATCACGATCGAGGTCAGGAAGCTGCCCTTGCGGCCGTACAGGTCGCCGAGCTTGCCCCAGATCGGGGTGGAGGCAGCGGTGGTCAGGGTGTAGGCGGTGACCACCCAGGAGCGGTGCTCGGCGCCGCCGAGGTCACCGACGATGGTCGGCATCGCGGTGCCGACGATCAGGTTGTCGAGCATGGCCAGCAGCATCGTGACGACCAAGCCGACCATCACGAGGCGGATCTCGCGGGGTGACCGCGGCTGTTCCTCCTCGGCCGACTTGTCCTCCGGTACCGGGCCGGCGGTCTTGGACTGTGACATGGGGTGGGGTCTCCCGGAGGTGGTTCGGACGAGCGTCGCGCCGTGTGGCGGCTCACTTACTTGTCGCCCGGCTAGTTTATCGATCGTCGGCACGGTAGGTTGTTTCCTAGCCGGTCGTCAAGCCAGTTTTAAGACCGGCTCCCTGGGCAGGGAGAATGGGCCCGGGGCGGACTCCCACCCTGGGGTCCGCAGCAGTCACCGACGCAGTCATGAGGCAGGCCATGGGCACTCCGCACAGCCCCCGCAGCGACACCCGGGCTCGCATCATCGAGGTGTCGCTGGAGCTCTTCTCGGAGCATGGCTACGAGCAGACCTCACTGCGCGAGATCGCCGACCGCCTGGGCGTCACCAAGGCCGCGCTCTACTACCACTTCAAGACCAAGGACGACATCGTCCTGGGCATCGTCGAGCGGATGGCCGCGCCGATCGACGAGACCATCGCGTGGGGCCGGGAGCAGGAGTGGAGCCCGGAGACCCGCGACGAGCTGATCCGCCGCTTCGCGGACGGGATGGCCGAACGGGCCCCGCTGCTGCGCTTCTTCCACGAGAACCAGCCCGCGCTGCGGGAGTCCCCGGCCGGACTGGCCTTCCGGGAGCGGATCATCACCATGATGCAGCTGGTGCACGGGCCGGAGGCGAGCTTCCAGGACCGGCTGCGTGCCGCGATGACGCTGTTCACCATCCACTCGTCGATGTTCCTGCTCCAGCAGGACGGCAAGGACCCCGTCCCCGCGGAGAACGTCTGGGGCGAGAAGGTGCCGGTGGCCGATCTGGACGAGGCGCTGGAGGCGGCCCGGACGGTCGCGCTGGAGATCGGCGGCCGGATCAGCCATCCGGTTCGGGCGGCCGGCTGAGGCGCCTGGCCGCGGAAAAGCGTCCGGCCCGCCCCCGCGCGGTGGCGGGGACGGGCCGGACGTGGAGACTTCAGTGCCGCGCGATCACGGCCTGACCGTCAGGACGATCAGTTGTCGACCGGGCGGACCCGGATCCAGGTCTCCAGGTAGTTCGCGGACTCGTTCTCGACCTCGATGCTGGTGCCGGTCTTCGGCACGTCGACACCGGCGTACTGGTCGTCCTTCGACCACCAGGACTTCAGGTCGTTGAACTCGTCGACGCCCTTGGACTTCGGGATGACCGTCTCGACGTCAGCCTTGTGCAGGGTCAGCGCCGGGACGCGGCGCGAACCGAAGGTGGAGTCGAAGCCCTGCATGCGAGGACGCATCAGGCTGCCGTCCGACCACTTCATCGGAGCCGGGTGCGAGTCGACCGGCAGGACGAGGCCGTGGCCCGGGTGGGCGCTGACGTTGTTGTCGGTCTGCGACGCGTCCCAGTACCAGATCAGCAGACCGGGCTGGTAGGAGTAGTGCTCGACCCAGTTGGGCTTCGCGGCCGAACCGAAGTTGTACGGGCCGGTCTTCAGCGTCTGGTCGAACGACACGTACTGCTTGTTCTCCGCGATGTAGTACTGCGCGTAGTCCTTGGTGTACGAGCCGCCGAAGCGGGTGAAGCCGGCGGCGGTCCAGCCGTTGTCGCCGTTCTCCACGTCGTCGCTGAACACGGTGGCGCCGTCGGCGACCACCGAGACGTTGTCGACCGCGAAGCCGCGGTAGTGCAGGCCGCCGTCCGTGGTGTTGCGGTAGCGGAACTGGATCTTCTTGCCCGCGTAAGCGTCCAGGTTGAAGGACAGGTCGCCCCAGGCGGCGGTGAGGCCGCTGAGGGCCGGGCGGCCGTTCTCCTTGGGCAGGGCGGCGCCGTTCCAGGTGCCGTCCACGACGGTCCAGGTCTTGCCACCGTCGGTGGAGACCTCGCCGAAGGCGTAGTCGAAGTCCTGCTCCAGCTCGTACCAGGCCTTGGCGTTGATGCCGGCCTTGGCCTTGCCGGTCAGGTCGATGTCACGGGTCAGCGTGACGTTCAGGTTGTCGGCGCTGCCGCTCCACCACTCGCTGTTGCCCGCGAAGGGCTTGTTGATGTCGGTGGTGATGCTCTTCTTCGGCAGGTCGACGATGAGCGCCTGCGGCAGGCTGGAGTTGTACTCCACCGGGCCGATGTGGTGCGTCGACTCGGTGCCCGCCTTGGCGCGGTCCACCTTCAGCCAGCCGAGCTGGTACTTGCTCCAGGCGTCGAGGTCGTTCGGCATGTCGCCGATGCTGTCCTTGCCCTCGCCGAGCCAGGAGCCGGAGGACATCAGCGACCAGAAGCCGACCGAGTTGTCGATGCCCTTGCCGGCGGTGTCGTAGAGGTCCGGCAGACCGAGGTCGTGGCCGTACTCGTGGGCGAAGACGCCGAGGCCGCCGTTCTCCGGCTGCATGGTGTAATCGCCGATCCAGAGGCCGGTGTTGCCGACCTGGACGCCGCCGAGCTTGTTGCCGTCGGGGCCGGCCTGGCCCGTCAGGTTGCCGTAGACGTACGAGCGGTGGGCCCACAGGGCCTTGCTGCCCTGCTTGCCGCCACCGGCCGACTTGTCCTCACCGGCGTGCACGATCTGGAAGTGGTCGATGTACCCGTCGGGCTGGTTGAAGTTCCCGTCGTGGTGCGAGCCGTAGCGGTCCCACTGGTCGTACTGGGCCAGGGTCGCCTTGATCTGCGCCTCGGTCTGACCCTTCGCCAGCTGGTCCTTGTACCAGATGTCGACGGCGTCGCGGATCAGGTCCTGGGCGCTGGCACAGACGTTGGAGCCGCAGTAGTCGGAGCCGTACCGGGCCTCGTTCCACGGCACCCGGACCCAGTCCGAGACCACGCCGTCGACCGAGTAGCGGCCCGAGGACTGCTTCTCGTAGAAGGTCTTCAGCGAGGGCTTGTCCTTGGAGAAGTACAGGTCCTGGTAGTGCTGCTGGTTGTAGTCGGCCTGCCAGGCGGTCGAGTTGTTCGTGGCGCGGTCGGGCGCCTCGATCTGGTTGTGCTTGGGGCCGGCCTCACCGCCGTACTTGACCTTGCCGTCGGCGGTCTTGGTGGTGTTGTCGACCTGGTCGCCGAAGTCGACCAGGATCGTGAAGATCTTGTCCGTGCGCTCACGGGCGAGCTCGACGTACTTGTCCTTGCCGAGCTTCACGCTGGTGCTGCCGTTGTGCTGCTCGACCTGGGCGGTGCCGTTGAGCAGCTGCTCGGTGGCGGCCTTCTTCTCGGCGTCGACCTTGGCGGTCAGCGGGCCCGGGATGTTGTGCTCAGTGTTGACGGCCTGGACCGCGTCGGCCGGGTCCTTCGGAACCGGTGCCGAACCGGCCGCCGCGGCGCTGCTCGGGAGCAGCCCCGCGCCGAGCGTGACGATGACCGCCGCCGCGGTGGTGACCGCTGCGGCTCTCCTGGTGGTCTTCAACGTTGTGACGCCCTCCCCGACCGAGCCGACTCTTGGCCAAGGCCCGGTAAACCAATATGAAAGACAGGTGGACGTCATTTGACCGAAGTGGGGCTGGAAAAGATAGACCTTGACCCTGACATGGCCACGGCGCTATGCTCGCCGATTTTCCGTCAGTTGACGGACAGTTTGAAAACCCCAGGTCGGGAGGCGTGTGCGGGGAGGCGGAACGCACCGAGCCCCCGGCGCGAACGCCGGGGGCTCGGTGGATGTGAAGTTGTCTGTTAAATGTTGCTTTTACTTCGTCAGGTCGGGACCGGACGAAGCGACCGCGGCCGGGGTGTCCGCGACGGCCGACTTCTCCTCGCCGCGGAAGGTGAACTTGGCGTCCTTGCCCTCGCCCTCCACGTCGACGACCACGATGTGGCCGGCCCGCAGCTCGCCGAAGAGGATCTTCTCGGAGAGGTGGTCCTCGATCTCGCGCTGGATGGTGCGGCGCAGCGGACGGGCACCCAGGATCGGGTCGTAGCCGCGCTTGGCCAGCAGCTTCTTGGCCTCGACGCTGAGCTCCAGGCCCATGTCCTTGTCCTTGAGCCGCTCGTCCACCTTGGCGATCATCAGGTCGACGATCTGGATGATGTCGTCCTCGGACAGCTGGTGGAACACCACGATGTCGTCGACGCGGTTCAGGAACTCGGGGCGGAAGTGCTGCTTGAGCTCCTCGCCGACCTTCGCCTTCATCCGCTCGTACCCGGTCTGGGTGTCACCCGTGGCCGCGAAGCCCAGGTTGAAGCCCTTGGAGATGTCCCGGGTGCCGAGGTTGGTCGTCATGATGATGACGGTGTTCTTGAAGTCGACCACGCGGCCCTGGGAGTCGGTCAGGCGACCGTCCTCCAGGATCTGCAGCAGCGAGTTGAAGATGTCCGGGTGGGCCTTCTCGACCTCGTCGAAGAGGACGACCGAGAAGGGCTTGCGGCGGACCTTCTCGGTCAGCTGGCCGCCCTCCTCGTAGCCGACGTACCCGGGCGGGGAGCCGAACAGCCGGGAGACGGTGTGCTTCTCGGAGAACTCGGACATGTCGAGCGCGATCAGCGCGTCCTCGTCGCCGAAGAGGAACTCGGCGAGCGTCTTGGACAGCTCGGTCTTACCGACGCCGGACGGGCCGGCGAAGATGAACGAACCGCCGGGGCGCTTCGGGTCCTTGAGGCCCGCACGGGTGCGCCGGATGGCCTGGGAGAGCGCCTTGATGGCGTCCTTCTGGCCGATGACGCGCTTGTGCAGCTCGTCCTCCATGCGCAGCAGCCGGGATGTCTCCTCCTCGGTCAGCTTGAAGACCGGGATGCCGGTGGCGGTGGCCAGGACCTCGGCGATGAGCTCCTCGTTGACCTCCGCGACGACGTCCATGTCGCCGGCCTTCCACTCCTTCTCGCGCTTGGCCTTGGCCTGCAGGAGCTGCTTCTCGTCGTCGCGCAGGGACGCGGCCTTCTCGAAGTCCTGCGCGTCGATCGCGCTCTCCTTCTCGCGGCGCACGTCGGCGATCTTCTCGTCGAACTCGCGCAGGTCCGGCGGCGCGGTCATCCGGCGGATGCGCATCCGGGAGCCGGCCTCGTCGATCAGGTCGATCGCCTTGTCCGGCAGGAAGCGGTCCGAGATGTACCGGTCGGCCAGGGTGGCGGCGGCGACCAGGGCGGCGTCCGTGATGGAGACCCGGTGGTGGGCCTCGTAGCGGTCGCGCAGACCCTTGAGGATCTCGATGGTGTGCGGCAGCGAGGGCTCCGCGACCTGGATCGGCTGGAAGCGGCGCTCCAGCGCGGCGTCCTTCTCCAGGTGCTTGCGGTACTCGTCCAGGGTGGTGGCACCGATGGTCTGCAGCTCGCCGCGGGCCAGCATCGGCTTGAGGATGCTGGCGGCGTCGATGGCGCCCTCGGCGGCGCCCGCGCCGACCAGGGTGTGCAGCTCGTCGATGAACAGGATGATGTCGCCGCGGGTGCGGATCTCCTTGAGCACCTTCTTCAGGCGCTCCTCGAAGTCACCGCGGTAGCGCGAGCCGGCCACCAGGGCGCCCAGGTCCAGCGTGTAGAGCTGCTTGTCCTTGAGCGTCTCCGGGACCTCGCCCTTGACGATCGCCTGCGCCAGGCCCTCGACCACGGCGGTCTTGCCGACGCCGGGCTCACCGATCAGGACCGGGTTGTTCTTGGTGCGGCGGGACAGCACCTGCATGACCCGCTCGATCTCCTTCTCGCGCCCGATGACCGGGTCGAGCTTGGCCTCGCGGGCGGCCTGGGTCAGGTTGCGCCCGAACTGGTCCAGGACCAGCGAGGTCGACGGAGTGCCCTCGGCGGGGCCGCCGGCCGTGGCCGACTCCTTGCCGCCGCCGGTCTGGTAGCCGGAGAGCAGCTGGATGACCTGCTGGCGCACCCGGTTGAGGTCGGCACCCAGCTTGACCAGGACCTGGGCGGCGACGCCCTCGCCCTCGCGGATCAGGCCGAGCAGGATGTGCTCGGTGCCGATGTAGTTGTGGCCGAGCTGCAGGGCCTCCCGGAGCGACAGCTCCAGGACCTTCTTCGCCCGGGGGGTGAAGGGAATGTGACCGGACGGGGCCTGCTGGCCCTGGCCGATGATCTCCTCGACCTGCTGGCGCACGGCCTCAAGGGAAATCCCGAGGCTCTCCAGGGCCTTGGCGGCGACGCCCTCGCCCTCGTGGATCAGACCCAGGAGGATGTGCTCGGTGCCGATGTAGTTGTGGTTGAGCATCCGGGCTTCTTCCTGAGCCAGGACGACAACCCGCCGCGCGCGGTCGGTGAACCTCTCGAACATCGTTTATCGCTCCTCAGAGCGGTCGGGCAGTTCGGGGTCCGTCCCCGCCCTGTCCTTCCGCATGCTAGTCCCGCTCAGCGGCGCGGCCCACGGATTCACTCCCCGGTAGAGGAGCGAGATGCTGCGCGACCAGCCGACACCAATCCCAACCTGATGCTGGGAATCGGTGTTCCCACAGGTGGGCCGGATGCACCGGAAACCGCTACGCCATCGGCGAACAAGAGCCGCCGGGGCGGAGCCGGACCCTCTTCGGCCGGTCGTACATGCTGCCCCTGGACGGGTCGAAGAACCCGTCCACCTGCATTCATACCCGGTATCGGGGCGCTTCTCGCGCAGTTTCCGCGGTGGCGGTGTTCGCCTGGCGAGAAGTCGGGCCGCAGTGACGGTGGTTCGACGGCGGTCGGGTCGGTCGTACGCCGTCCCGGGGGTGGCCGCGTTACCGCTTCGCTCCTACAGCGTTGCACAGCTCGTGATTGTTCCGCCGCCCGAGCCCGCCGCCCCGGCCGGTCGTTCCGGCCCGGGCCCCGGCGCCGGCCGCGCGGCCCTCCGGGCGCGCGCCGCGGGGCGCGGAGGGGTTCCCTCCGCGCCCCGCGCGTGTGTCGCCGGTGCCGTACGCGGCCGCCGGGGCCCCGCATCCGCTCCGGCGGGCCGGCGGCGCCGGGCTCAGGACGCGTTGGCGTCCTCGTAGGCCTGGCGCACGTTGCTCGGCACGCGGCCGCGGTCGTTGACGTCCATGCCCTGCTCCTTGGCCCACGCGCGGATCTTCGCGGTGTCGGGAGCGCTGCCGGACGGACGCGCCGCCGTGCCGCGGCCCGGGCGGCGGGCACCCGCCAGCCGGCCGCTCTGCTTGCGGCCCTTCTCCACGTACGGCGCCAGCAGACCGCGCAGCTTGTCCGCGTTGGCGCTCTTCAGGTCGATCTCGTAGGCAACGCCGTCGAGCGCGAACGTCACCGTCTCGTCCGCCGAACCGCCATCGAGATCGTCTTCAAGAATGACCTGCACCCTCTGTGCCACGGGCTTCCCTTTCCGCTAAACGACCCATTGCCTAAGGAAAGGAAAGCGCCTTTCTCCGGAAAACACAAACCCTTGACCGGTCCGGACCCGCTCAGAGGTGCAGCAGCATGCGCGAGTTGCCCAGTGTGTTGGGCTTCACGCGCTCCAGGTCAAGGAACTCGGCGACACCTTCATCGTACGAGCGGAGGAGTTCTTCATAGACATCCGTAGCGATGGCCGCCGGGTCTGTCGTACCATCATCGGTTTCCTGAACCTCGCCGATCTCGACGAAACCGTGTTTCGCGAAGAACGGCACCTCGAACGTCAAGCAGAAAATCCGACGGACGCCCAGCCAGCGTGCCGTCTGCACCAGCTTCTCCAGCAGCAGATGCCCGATCCCGAAGCCCCGGCAGGACGGATCGACCGCGAGCGTGCGGACCTCGGCGAGGTCCTCCCACATCACGTGCAGGGCGCCGCAGGCCACCACCGCGCCGTTGTCGTCGCGTTCCGCCACCCAGAACTCCTGGACGGATTCGAACAGTGTGACTGTGGGCTTGTCGAGCAGAATGCCGTCGCGCGAGTAGGCATCGATGAGCCCGCGTACGGCCCGTACGTCCGTGGTCCGCGCGCGGCGGATGGTGACCTCCATGGCGGGACGTTATCGCGTCGCGCCCGGTGCGGTCTCCCCGGTATCCGCTCCGCCGGTATCCGGGCCGTCCCCGGCGGATTCCGCGCCCGGCGGATCGGACGGGAACAGTGCGGCCACCCGCAACGCGTCCCGCAGCGCCTCGCGTTGCTCGGGGGACATCAGCCCGAAGAAGTGCACCAGGGCCGCGGCCGGATTGTCACTGGTGGCCCAGGCGTCGTTCATCAGGGCCGCCGTGTACGCCTCGCGCGAGGACACCGGTTCATATCGATAGGCCCGGCCGGCCCGCTCGCGGCGCAACCAGCCCTTTCGGTGCAGCTTGTCCAGGACGGTCATCACCGTGGTGTACGCGATTTCGCGTTCCGACTGCAGATCCAGGAGAACCTCGCGAACCGTCACCGGTCGGTTCCACCGCCACACCCGGGTCATGATGGCGTTCTCAAGTTCGCCGAGTTGCCGGACCATAGTGCCGCCAGGATAGGGAGTGAATGGGGCAAATCTTGTGAAGTGCGCCAAACCGGCGCGCCGCCACCCCCGGGAATCGGGAATGGCGGCGCACGGGTCGTTCGGAGCGGCGGACGGCGTCAGTCGATCAGTCGACGTCTTCCTTGGCCTTCTGGGCCCCGCCCTGGCTGCGGATGATCGCCCGCACCAGGAACCCGAAGCCGATCGCCATGACCAGCGGCGGCACGATCGCGCTGACGTAGTCCATCAGGTCACTCCTCCTCGGTCTTCTCCGCCGTCGCGGCGGCAGCCTTCGGCTCCGGCTTCACCAGCGGGAAGAGCACGGTCTCCCGGATGTTCTTGCCGGTCAGCAGCATGATCAGGCGGTCCACGCCGAGGCCGAGGCCGCCGGTCGGGGGCATCGCGTACTCCAGGGCGCGCAGGAAGTCCTCGTCCACCTGCATCGCCTCGACGTCGCCGCCGGCGGCCAGCAGGGACTGGGCGGTGAGGCGGGCGCGCTGCTCGACCGGGTCGACCAGCTCGGAGTAGGCGGTGCCGATCTCGGTGCCGAAGATCACCAGGTCCCACTTCTCGGCCACGCCGGCGACCGAGCGGTGCTGGCGGGTCAGCGGGGACACCTCGGTCGGGTAGTCCTTGATGAAGGTCGGCCGGACGGCGTTCTCCTCCAGCAGGCGCTCGACCATCTCCAGCACGATCTGGCCGTGGCCCCAGTTCTTCTCGAACGGGATGCCGTGCTCGGCGGCCAGCTTCCGCAGCTCCTCGACGGTGGTCTCCGGGGTGACCTCGACGCCCAGGTGGGCGGAGATGCCCGGGTAGACGCTGACCTCCTCCCACGGCTCCGCCAGGTCGATCTCGTGCTCCACCCCGTGCGGGTCCAGGCCCCTGATCACCGTGGTGCCCAGGGCGTCCCGGGCGGCGTTGACGATCGTCTCGCGGATCAGCTCGGCCTGGGTGTTGTAGTCGCCGTAGGCCTCGTACGACTCCAGCGAGGTGAACTCCGGGTTGTGGGTGGAGTCCGCGCCCTCGTTGCGGAAGTTGCGGTTGATCTCGAAGACCTTCTCGGCGCCGCCGACCACCAGCCGCTTGAGGTACAGCTCGGGGGCGATGCGCATGTACAGGTCGATGTCGTACGCGTTGATGTGCGTCTTGAACGGGCGGGCGTTGGCGCCGCCGTGCACCGGCTGCAGCATCGGGGTCTCGACCTCGATGTAGCCGCGGTCCTCGTAGGTGCGGCGGATCGAGCGGACGACCTTGCTGCGCAGGTGCAGGATCTCCCGGGCCTCGGGGTTCACGATCAGGTCGACGTAGCGCTGGCGGACCCGGGCCTCCGGGTCGGTCAGGCCCTTGTGCTTGTCCGGCAGCGGGCGCAGGCACTTGGCGGTGAGCTCCCAGCGGTCCACCATCACCGACAGCTCGCCGCGCTTGGAGGTGATCACCTCGCCCTCGACACCGACCTGGTCGCCGAGGTCGATGTCGGACTTCCAGGCCGCCAGCCGCTCGGCGCCGAGCTTGTCCAGGGAGAGCATCACCTGGAGGTCGCCGGTGCCGTCACGCAGGGTGGCGAAGCAGAGCTTGCCGCCGGTGCGGGAGAGGATCACCCGGCCGGTGATGCCGGCGCGCTCGCCGGTGGCGGTGTCGGGTTCGAGGTCCGGGTGCTTGGCACGCAGGTCCGCGATGGTGCTGGTGCGGGGGAAGCCGACCGGGTACGGGTCGACGCCGGCCGCCCGGAGCCGGTCCAGCTTCTCGCGCCGGACGCGCATCTGCTCGGGAAGGTCGTCGGTCGCGGGAATCACGCTCTGATCGCTCACCCCACAAGGGTAGCCAGCCGTACACCGTGCTCCGCGTCGGGATGAGCACGAGGGGGAGACCGCGGCGGCGGTCTCCCCCTCCAGGGGTCGGGCGGGCCGGGCGGGGTCAGCCGGTGCCGGTGCGCAGCTCGATCTCGTCCGGGGTCTCCTCGGCCGGTTCGGCCGGGCGGGAGGGGGGCTTGGGCCGACGGCCGAAGAGCTCGGCCGGGGTGGGCATCCGGTGCGGGCGGGGCGGGGTCGGCGCGGCGGCGGGCTGCTCCGGGCGGGAGTCCCGGGAGTCGGTGCTGCTCATGGTCCGTCCTCCTACAGGGGTGGGGTGACTGCTCGGGGGTGCGGCGGGGTTCGGTACGGCCACCAGGTGGCGCGGGGGCCCGGCGGTGAGGGCGAGCCGCTCGCGCACGGCCGCCTCGGCCAGCGCGTGGCAGCGCCCGGCCAGCCGGGAGCGGCGGGCCCGTTCGCCGTGGCCGCAGGGCTGGCGGATCAGCCCGCGCAGCGCGGTGAGGTCCTCGGGCCCGGGCAGGTAGCCGTCGGTGACGGCCTCCTCCAGCCGCTCCAGGTACCCGGGAGCGCTGCCGGGCAGGGCGGAGCGGTAGCGGCCCAGGTCGGCCAGCAGGAAGGCGCGCAGCCGGCCGCCCTCCTGGACGGCCTCGTCGATCGCCTCGGTCAGGCGCAGGGCGTCCTGGACGTCCTCCGCCCACAGTTCGGCGCCCGGCCCGGCGAACGCCGTCCGGTCGGGCCCCTGGAGGTGGACGGGGACGGCGGGGTGCAGGGCTTGGGCGAGGGCTCGGCGCAGCACGCGGACTTCGTCGGCGCTGAAGGCCATGCCGCCGCGCGATCCGTGTGGCGTAGGCATGGGCTGACACTACGTGAGGAATATCCGATTTGTCGGTAACGTCGCGCGGAAGTCCGCACGATCGGCCCGACGGAACGAGCCGGTCAGCTGGGCCGGTTGCGCTCGTACACCAGGCGCAGGCCGATCAGGGTCAGCCAGGGCTCGTGGACGTCGATGGTGGTGGCCTCGCCGAGGACCAGGGGCGCGAGGCCGCCGGTGGCGATCACCTGGACGTCGTCCGGATCCTTGGCCAGCTCCCGGGCCATCCGCTCGACCAGGCCGTCGACCTGTCCGGCGAAGCCGTAGAGGATGCCGGACTGCATGCCCTCGACCGTGTTCTTGCCGATCACGTTGCGCGGGCGGGCCAGCTCGATCTTGCGCAGCTGGGCGCCGCGGACCCCGAGCGCCTCGACGGAGATCTCGATGCCGGGGGCGATCGCGCCGCCGACGTAGTCGCCGCGGGCGTTGACGGCGTCGAAGGTGGTCGCGGTGCCGAAGTCGACCACGATGCACGGGCCGCCGTACAGGTGGTTGGCGGCCAGCGCGTTGACGATCCGGTCGGCGCCGACCTCCTTGGGGTTGTCCATCAGGACGTGCACCCCGGTCTTCACGCCGGGCTCCACGATCACCGCGGGGACGTCGCCGTAGTAGCGGCGGGTCACCTCGCGGAGCTCGTGGAGCACGGCGGGGACGGACGAGCAGATCGCCAGGCCCTCCACCGCGGCGTCCCGGGCCGCGGCGTGGTTGCCCATCAACCCCTGCAGCAGCACCGCCAGTTCGTCGGCCGTGCGGCGCGGATCGGTGGAGATCCGCCAGTGTTCCACCACTTCCTCGCCGTCGAACAGGCCGAGCGTGGTCTGGGTGTTGCCGACGTCGATGGTGAGGAGCACGGGGACGCTTTCTGCGAGTCGGGACGGGGCCGGGGCAGGGACTGCTCGCGACCTGACGGTCAGGCGCGCAGGTCCAGGCCGATGTCCAGGATCGGCGAGGAGTGGGTCAGCGCGCCCACGGCCAGGTAGTCGACACCAGTCTGGGCGACCTCGCGGGCGTCGGCCAGGGTGAGTCCGCCGGAGGCCTCCAGCTTCGCCCGGCCGGCCACCAGCGCGACGGCCTCCTTCAGCTGCTCGACGGTGAAGTTGTCCAGCAGGATCAGGTCCGCCCCGGCCTCCAGCACCGGGGGGATCTGCTCCAGGGCGTCCACCTCGACCTCGACCGGCAGCTCCGGGTACGCGGCCCGGACGGCCCGGAAGGCCTCGGCCACGCCGCCGGCCGCCACCACGTGGTTGTCCTTCACCAGGGCGGCGTCCGAGAGCGCCATCCGGTGGTTGGCGCCGCCGCCGCAGCGCACCGCGAACTTCTGCAGCGCGCGCAGGCCCGGGGTGGTCTTGCGGGTGTCCCGGACGACCGCTCCGGTGCCCTCCAGGGCGTCCGCCCAGGCCCGGGTCGCGGTGGCGATGCCGGACAGGTGGCAGAGCAGGTTGAGCGCGCTGCGCTCGGCGGTCAGCAGGTCGCGGGTGCGCGAGCGCACGGACAGCAGCACCTGGCCGGCCTCCACCCGGTCGCCGTCCTCGACGTGCCGCTCGACCTCGAACTCCTCCTCGCAGACCAGCGAGACGACGGCCTCGGCGACCCGCAGGCCGGCCACCACGCCGGCCTGGCGGGCGGTGAAGTCGGCGGTCGCGACGGCGTCGGCGGGCACGGTGGCCACCGAGGTGACGTCCTCGCCGCCGGCCAGGTCCTCGGCCAGCGCCAGGGTGGCGATGTCCTCGACCTCGATCGGGTCCAGCCCGGCCTGCTCCAGCAGCTCGGCGAGCTGCGGGTCCAGGCCGGTCTCGTAGCCCTCGCCGTCCCCGCAGGCGCAGCCGTCGCCGCAGCCGCCGCCCAGGTCGGCCAGGGGGAGTTCCTCGTGGGAGTGGGTCATGGTTCTACTGCTCCTCAGGGGTGCTGACGGGGTCGCCGGAGGCGGCGAGGGTGGTGATCAGGTGGCGCCGCCAGTGAGCGTCGTCGCGCTCGGGGAAGTCCTCGCGCCAGTGGCAGCCGCGGGTCTCCTCGCGCTGCGCGGCGGCCGCGACCAGGGCGGTGGCGACCAGCAGCAGGTTGGCGGCCTCCCAGGTCTCCACCCGGGGGTCGGCCGGCTTCTCCTCGGCCGCGTGCGAGCGGGCCTGCTCGGCGATCAGGGCGAGCCCGGTGGCGGCGTCGGCCATCGAGGCGGCCGAGCGCAGCACGCCCGCGCCGCGCGACATCAGCCGCTGGATCTCGGCCCGCGCCTCGGACGGCGGCAGCGGCACCGGCCGCGCGGCCCGGGCGGCGGCGACGTCCACCGTGCGCTCGGGCAGCTCGCCGGCCGCGTGCCGGTCGGCCAGGTCGGCGGCGATCCGCTCGGCGAAGACCAGGCCCTCCAGCAGCGAGTTGGAGGCCAGCCGGTTGGCGCCGTGCACCCCGGTGCAGGCGACCTCGCCGCAGGCGTACAGGCCCGGGACGCTGGTGCGGCCCCGCGGGTCGGTCCGGACGCCGCCGGAGGCGTAGTGCGCGGCCGGGGCGATCGGGATCGGCTCGGTGACCGGGTCGACGCCGTGCGCGCGGCAGGTGGCGAGGATGGTCGGGAAGCGGTGCTCCCACATCTCGGCACCGAAGTGCCGCCCGTCCAGGAACATGTGGTCGGTGCCCTGCTCCTGCATGCGCCGGGTGATCGCCTTGGCGACGATGTCGCGCGGGGCCAGCTCGGCCAGCTCGTGCTGCCCGACCATGAAGCGGACGCCGTCGGCGTCCACCAGGTGGGCGCCCTCGCCGCGCACGGCCTCGGAGATCAGCGGCAGCTGGCCCTCGGCGTCCGGGCCGACCCACAGCGGGGTCGGGTGGAACTGGACGAACTCCAGGTCGGTGACGGCGGCGCCGGCCCGCAGCGCCAGTGCCACGCCGTCGCCGGTGGAGACCGCCGGGTTGGTGGTGGCGGAGAACACCTGGCCCATGCCGCCGGTGGCGAGCACCACCGCGCGGGCCCGGACGGCGCCGACGCCGTCGCGCTGGCCCTCGCCCATCACGTGCAGGGTCAGCCCGGCGGCGTGGCCCTCGGCGTCGGTCAGCAGGTCGAGGACGAGCGCGTGCTCGATCAGCTCGACGTCCGGGTCGACGCGGACGGCGGAGACCAGGGCGCGCGATATCTCGGCGCCGGTCGCGTCCCCGCCCGCGTGGGCGATCCGGTGGCGGTGGTGGCCGCCCTCGCGGGTCAGCAGGACCTCGCCGTCCTGACCCCGGTCGAACCGGGCGCCGGTGGCGATCAGCCGGCGGACGGCGTCCGGGCCCTCGGTGACCAGGGTGCGGACGGCCTCCTCGTCACAGAGCCCGACACCGGCCACCAGGGTGTCGTCCAGGTGCTGCTCGGGGGTGTCGCCCTCGCCCAGGGCGGCCGCGATGCCGCCCTGGGCCCAGCGGGTCGAGCCCTCGTCCAGCACCGCCTTGGTGACCACCATGGCCCGCAGGCCGGCCTTGCGGACGTTGAGGGCGACGGTGAGCCCGGCGACCCCGGAGCCGACCACGACCACGTCGGTGGTGGCGGTCCAACCGGGGGTCGGGGCGGTGAGGCGGTGCGTAACGGACATGGCTCAGTGGCTCCTTCAGCGCGTGGCCGCGGTGGCCGCGCCGTCCTCGCCACGGTACGCCTCGTCACCGCGGAGCAGTCCGGTGCCCTCCCGGGCCTCGGCCGGGTCCCCGCCGAGACCGGTGATCCGGTTGTGCTCGTCCACGAAGACCACCTTCGGCTCGTAGCCCTTGGCCTCGGCCGTGTCCATCTGCCCGTAGGCGATGAGTATGACCAGGTCGCCCGGGTGGACCAGGCGGGCGGCGGCGCCGTTGATGCCGATCACGCCGGTGCCGCGCGGGCCGGCGATGGTGTACGTCTCCAGCCGGGCGCCGTTGTTGATGTCGACGATGTGGACCAGCTCGCCGGGGAGCAGGTCGGCGGCGTCGAGCAGGTCCTCGTCCACCGTGACGGAGCCGACGTAGTGCAGGTCGGCCTGGGTCACGGTGGCCCGGTGGATCTTGGACTTGAGCATGGTGCGGAGCATGTGGTCACGCCTCCTGTGAGTGCATGCCTGAGGGGGGTACTGACTAACGGACGATGATGCGGACGTTGTCGATCAGGCGGGTCGAGCCCACCTTCGCGGCGACGGCCAGCACCGCCTCACCCTGGAAGTCGTCCGCCGCCTCGGAGAAGTCGTGCGGGTCGATCAGGGCGAGGTAGTCGAGGGTGACGCCCTCGGCGCCGTCCAGGGCGGCCGAGGCGGCCTCGCGCACGGCCTTCGGGCCCTGGGCGGCGACGTCGCGGCCGGCGAACAGGGCCCGGGACAGGGCGAGGGCGTGGTCGCGCTCCTCCTCGGAGAGGTAGCGGTTGCGCGAGGACAGCGCCAGGCCGTCCTCCTCGCGGACGGTCGGCACGCCGACGATCTCGACGTCGAAGTCCAGGTCGGCGACCATCCGCTGGATGACCGCCAGCTGCTGGGCGTCCTTCTCGCCGAAGAAGGCGTAGTCCGGGTCGGTGATGTGCAGCAGCTTGGCGACGACGGTCAGCACCCCGTCGAAGTGGCCGGGGCGGGTGGCGCCCTCGAAGCGGTCGCCCATCGGGCCGGCCGCCAGGCGCACCTGCGGCTCGCCGTTCGGGTAGACCTCCTCGACGGACGGCGCGAAGACCACGTCGGCGCCGTTCTCCTCGGCCAGCTTCACGTCGGCGTCGAGGGTGCGCGGGTAGCGGTCCAGGTCCTCGGACGGGCCGAACTGCAGCGGGTTGACGAACACCGTCACCGCGACCCGGCCCTCCCGGCCGACCTGCTTGCGGGCGGCCCGGATCAGCGCGGCGTGGCCCTCGTGCAGCGCGCCCATGGTCATCACCACGGCGTTGTCCACCGGGCTCTCGTCCGGCCAGAACGCGGCCTCGAAGTCGTCCACGGTGTGGGTGACGACGGCCCGGTGGACCTTCGGCGTCCGCTGGGGCTTGTTCGGCTGCTTGCCGCGTGCCATTACTGCCTCTCCTCGTTCAGTACGTCCAGCAGCGCCGCCGCCGACGCGTCGTCGATCGTTCCGTTGGCGAGCGCCCGCTGCGCGGTGGCGCGGGCCATCGCGCGGTAGGCCGCCGGGATGTCGGGGGACACCGTACTGAGCTGCGCCAGGTGGCGCCGTACGGTGCCCGCGTCGCCCCGGGCGACCGGGCCGGTGAGGGCCGCGTCACCGGAGCGCAGGGTGTTGTCCAGGGCGGCGCCGAGCAGCGGGCCGAGCATCCGGCCGGGCTCGGCGACGCCGGCCGTGCGCAGCAGCTCGATGGCCTGGGCGACCAGGGTGACCAGGTGGTTCGCGCCGTGGGCGAGGGCGGTGTGGTAGAGCGGGCGGACCTCCTCGGGCACCCACTCGGGCTCACCGCCCATCTCCACCACCAGGGCCTCGGCGGCCGGCCGCAGCTCCTCGGGGGCGGTCACCCCGAAGGGGCAGCCGGCCAGCCGGGCCAGGTCGACGGAGGTCCCGGTGAAGGTCATCGCCGGGTGCAGGGCCAGCGGCAGCACCCCGGCCCGGGTGGCGGGCTCCAGGATGCCGACGCCGTGGGCGCCGGAGGTGTGCACCAGCAGCTGGCCGGGGCGGACGGCGCCGGTGGCGGCCAGGCCGGACACCAGGTCGGCCAGCGCGTCGTCCGGGACGGTCAGCAGGACCAGGTCGGCGGCGGCCATGACCTGCGGCGGGGTGACGATCCGCACGCCCGGCAGCAGCGCGTCGGCGCGGCGCCGGGAGGCGGCGGACACCCCGGAGGCGGCGACCACGGTGTGCCCGGCGAGCTGCAGCGCGGCGCCCAGCGCCGGGCCGACCCGGCCGGTGCCGATCACGCCCACCGCGAGCCGGGCCGGACGGTTGCCGGGGTCGCCGGGACCGCCGAAGGCCTGGTCGCCGAGCGGGGCGAACTCCTCGAAGTCGGCGAAGTCGGAGGAACCCATGTCCACCCTTGTCCTGAATGACCGTTCCGGTCCACCTTCGGGTACCGGACGTACCGCCCCAGTGTACGGGCGCGCCGGTCCGTCGCCCCGGCCCGGATCGGTCCGTCGCCCCGGTCCGGATCGGTCCGTCGCCCCGGCCCGGATCAGTCCGTCGCCCCGGCCCGGATCAGTCCGGCCTCGTACGCCAGCACCACCGCCTGGACCCGGTCGCGCAGCCCCAGCTTGGCCAGGATCCGGCCGACGTGGGTCTTCACGGTGGCCTCGGAGAGCACCAGCCGGGACGCGATCTCGCCGTTCGACAGCCCCTGGGCGACCAGCAGGAACACCTCCCGCTCGCGCTCGGTCAGCGGGTCGAGGACGTCCGAGCCGGGCGCGCTCTGCGGAGTCGGCAGCACCTCGGCGAAGCGGTCGATCATCCGGCGGGTGGTGGTCGGGGCGACCACGGCGTCCCCGCCGTGCACCGCGCGGATCGCGGCCACCAGCTCGGTCGGCGGGACGTCCTTGAGCAGGAAGCCGCTGGCCCCGGCCTTCAGCGCGGCGAAGGCGTACTCGTCCAGGTCGAAGGTGGTGAGGATGAGCACGTGCGGGGCGTTCGGCAGCGGGCTGCCGTCCTCGGCCAGGCAGATCCGGCGGGTCGCCTGCACCCCGTCCAGGCGCGGCATCCGGACGTCCATCAGGATCACGTCCACCGGCGTGTGCCGCAGCAGTTCCATGGCCTGGGCGCCGTCGCCGGCCTCGGCGGCGATCTCGATGTCGCCCTGCGACTGGAGGATCATCCGGAAGCCGGTGCGCAGCAGCTCCTGGTCGTCGACGAGCATCACGCGGATGGTCAAGGTGGCTCCTAACAGGGGACGGGGGGTTAGTGCGCCGCCTTGAGCGGGAGGACGGCGCGGATGCGGAAGCCGCCGCCGGGGCGGGGGCCCACGTCGAGGCTTCCGCTGACCATGCCGACCCGCTCGCGCATGCCGATCAGGCCGTGGCCCAGACCGTCCGCGCCGCCGGCGGTCAGTTGCTCGTCGGTGCTGCCGCGGCCGTCGTCCTCGACCAGGACGGCCAGCTCGCGTTCGCCGAAGTCGACCGCGACCCGGGCGTGGACGTCGGGGCCGCCGTGCTTGCGGACGTTGGTCAGCGCCTCCTGGACGATCCGGTAGACCGTCAGCTCGACGCCGCGGGGCAGCTCCCGCGGGTGGCCGGAGGTCGCGTAGTCCACCCTCAGCCCGGCGGTGCGGACCTGCTCCAGGAGGTCCGGCAGCTCCTCGACGCCCGGCTGCGGGACGTACTCCTCGGCGGTGTCGGCGGTGCGCAGCACGCCCAGCAGGCGGCGCATCTCGACCAGGGCCTGCCGTCCGGTGGAGGCGATCGTGCCGAGCGCCTCCTTCGCCTGCTTCGGGGAGTTGTCCAGCACGTACGCGGCGCCGTCGGCCTGGACGATCATCACCGAGACGTTGTGCGCCACCACGTCGTGCAGCTCGCGGGCGATCCGGGCCCGTTCGGCCGCGACCGCCACCTTGGACTGGGCGTCCCGCTCGCGCTCCAGCCGGGCGGCGCGGTCCTCCAGCTCGGTCAGGTAGGCGCGGCGCACCCGGGTCAGCCGGCCCCAGGCCCAGCAGAGGATGAACGGGGTGCTCATCAGGAGGGTGATCAGCGCCGCCTCGCCCAGGCCGTACGGGTGGGAGACGTAGATCCCGGTGTGGTCCGTGGAGGTCTTCACCGGCTGCATCCGCCAGAACACCAGCGGCCCGGCGCAGAGCCCGGCGACCAGCGCGAGCCGGGAGGTCCACTTCTGGCCGAAGGCGGCGCCGGTGTAGGCGAAGACCAGGTAGGCGATGGAGGAGGCGCCCGGGTCGATGTCGGCGGCCACCTGGCCGAGGGCGACCCCGGTCGCGGCGGCGACGGTGACGTCGGGCTGGCGTCGGCGGAAGACCATCAGCAGCGGCAGCAGCACCGCGATCAGGATCGCGGAGTTGAGCCGCCAGCCGCTGTCGGGCAGGTTGCCGTCCGGCAGCAGGCCGAGGAAGAGCACGATCGACGCCCAGGCGGCGTCGACCACCATGGGGTGACGGCGGAGCCAGGCGTTGAGTCGATGCACCTCTCCAGCCTAGGCAGTCGGGCGAGGTGCCCAGGTCCGCCGGTAGGGCGATCCGTCCTACTCCGTAGGTCGGAGACGTGCCCGTTCCGGTTGGGAGGGGTCCTCCGGGGCCCGGTAGCGTCCCGCCCCATGACTTGGATGCGGTGGGCGCCGGCCATGGAACGGGCCCTCTACGACCCGGACAGCGGCTTCTACCACAGGCCGGAGGGCCCGGCCGGGCACTTCCGCACCTCCGTGCACGCCTCGCCCGGGTTCGCCCGCGCGGTGGCCCGACTGCTGCTGGAGGTTGACGAGGCCCTCGGCCGTCCGGAGGAGCTGGCCCTGGTCGACGTCGGGGCCGGGCGCGGCGAACTGCTGGCCGGGGTGCTGGCCGAACTGCCCGGTGAGGTGCTCGCCCGGCTGCGCCCGTACGGCGTGGAGATCGCCCGGCGGCCCGACGGCCTTCCGTCCACAGCCCTGTGGACGACGGAGCCGCCGCGCGGGGTGACCGGGCTGCTGTTCGCCAACGAATGGCTGGACAACGTGCCGCTGGACGCCGGGGAGGTGGACGGGGAGGGGGTGCTGCGCTACCGGGAGGTGGACCCCGCGACCGGTCGGGAGCGCCTCGGCGAGCCGGTCTCGGCGGCGGACGCGGCCTGGGCCGAGCGCTGGTGGCCGGTCGCCGAGCCCGGGGAGGTGGTGGAGTTCGGCGGGTCCCGGGACGCCGCCTGGGCGCGGGCCGTGTCCGGGCTGGAGCGCGGACTGGCCGTCGCCGTCGACTACGGGCACACGGCGGGGCGGCGGCCCCCGTTCGGGACCTTCACCGGCTTCCGGGACGGCCGGGAGGTGGCCCCGGTGCCGGACGGCTCCTGCGACGTGACCGCGCACGTCGCGCTGGACGCGATCGCGGTGCCCGGTCTCCACAGCCTGTGGACAACCCAGCGCGAGGCCCTGCGCGCGCTCGGGGTCAGCGGCGGGCGCCCGCCGCTGGCGCTCGCCTCCCTCGACCCGGCGGCGTACCTGCGGGCCCTCGGCGGAGCGGGGGAGGGGGCCGAGCTCACCGACCCGGCGGGGCTGGGCGGCTTCGGATGGGTCTTGCAGGCCGTCCGCATGCCGGTACCGCGGAGCCTGGAGGCCCTGCCGGGATGGCAGACTCTGGGGTCATGAGGGAGACCACGGTCGGCATCGGGGCGGGAGCCGAGAACTTCACCGGCGAGGCGGGCACCACCGACATGGTGCTCAACATCGGTCCGCAGCACCCGGCCACCCACGGCGTGCTGCGGCTGCGGCTGCTGCTGGACGGCGAGCGGATCGTCACCGCCGAGCCGGTGATCGGCTACATGCACCGGGGCGCGGAGAAGCTGTTCGAGGCCCGTGACTACCGGCAGATCATCATGCTGGCCAACCGGCACGACTGGCTCTCCGCCTTCTCCAACGAACTCGGCGTCGTGCTCGGCGTCGAGCGGATGCTCGGCATGGAGGTCCCCGAGCGGGCGGTGTGGATCCGCACCCTGCTCGCCGAGCTCAACCGGGTGCTCAACCACCTGATGTTCCTCGGCTCCTACCCGCTGGAACTGGGCGGTATCACCCCGATCTTCCACGCCTTCACCGGCCGCGAGGACCTCCAGCACGTGCTGGAGGAGGCCTCCGGCGGCCGGATGCACTACATGTTCAACCGGGTCGGCGGCCTCAAGGAGGACCTCCCGGCCGGCTGGCTCGGCCGGGTCCGCACCGCCGTGGCCACCGTCCGCTCGCAGATGCCGGTCTTCGAGGACCTCGTCCTCGGCAACGAGATCTTCCGCGCCCGCACCGCCGGGGTCGGCGTCCTCACCCGGGCCCAGGCCGAGGCGTACGGGGTCAGCGGGCCGATCGCCCGGGCCAGCGGCCTCGACCTCGACCTGCGCCGCGACGAGCCCTACCTCGCGTACGGCTCCGAGGAGCTGCGGCAGGTGCTCACCGTCGTCACCCGCGAGGAGGGCGACTGCCTGGCCCGCTTCGAGTGCCTGCTGGAGCAGACCCTCAACTCGCTGGACCTCGCCGACGCCTGCCTCGACAAGCTCGCCACCCTGCCGCCCGGCCCGGTCAACCAGCGGCTGCCCAAGGTGCTCAAGGCACCCGAGGGCAGCACCTACGCGTGGACCGAGAACCCGCTCGGGATCAACGGCTACTACCTGGTCTCGCGCGGCGACAAGACGCCGTGGCGGCTCAAGCTGCGCTCGGCGTCCTTCAACAACATCCAGGCGCTGACCGAGCTGCTGCCGGGGACGCTGGTGGCGGACATGGTGGCGATCCTCGGGTCGATGTTCTTCGTGGTCGGGGACATCGACAAGTAGACCGGTACCGGCGGGTGGGGCACCACCGGCGGGTGGGGCACCACCGACGGGCGGGGCGCCACCGACCGGTGGGGCGCTACTTCTTCTTCCGGGCCGGGTCCGCCGGGTGCGGGGCCACCTTGCGGTCGCCCTTGGTGGCGATCCGCTCCTCGCACAGCCGGGCCAGCACCTCGTACGCCTCGCCGCCCATCAGCTCGGTGAGCTCGGGGCGGTAGCTGACGTACACCGGCTCCGCGCCCTGGTGGGCGGCCGGAGCGCCGGTGCACCACCAGTGCAGGTCGTGGCCGCCCGGGCCCCAGCCGCGGCGGTCGTACTCGCCGATCGACACCTGGAGGTAGCGGGTGTCGTCGGGGCGGTCGATCCAGTCGTAGGTGCGGCGGATCGGCAGCTGCCAGCAGACGTCCGGCTTGGTCTCCAGCGGCTCCCGGCCCTCCTTGAGGGCGAGCGCGTGCAGGGCGCAGCCGGCGCCGCCCGCGAAGCCGGGGCTGTTCACGAAGATGCAGGCCCCGTTGACCCGGCGGGTCTGGCGGTCGCCGTCCTCGTCCAGCATGGTGACGCCGCCGTCCGACCTGATCCGGCCCTTGGCGTCGGTGCCCTCGGCGAAGTTCTCCCACAGCTCGGGCGTCAGCCGCGCCGCGTGCCCCAGGACGCGCTTCTCGTCGTCCTCGTCCGAGTAGTGGGCGCCCAGCGTGCAGCAGCCGTCCGACTCGCCGCGGCCCTCGCGGATGCCGTGGCAGCCCTGGCCGAAGACGCAGGACCAGCGGGAGGTCAGCCAGGTGAGGTCGCAGCGGAAGACCTGCTCGTCGTCGGCGGGGTCGGCGAACTCGACCCAGGCACGCGGGAAGTCGAGCGGGACCTCGTCGCGCGGGATCTCGCGGCGCAGGGTCGGCATCGCGAGGTCGACGGGGGCGGGGGAGGCCTCGGGCTTCGCCTTGGCCTTCTTCTTGGACGTTTCTGCTGGTGCCACCCGGCAAGGGTAGAGCTTCGCGGGTGCGTACGGGCCGGTGGGCGCGGCCGGGGCGGGTGCCGGGCCGGTCCCCGGCGCGGTGAAGGCGGGGTGAAGGGTCCCGCCGTCCGTGCGGGCCGGGCCGGGCGGGTGCCTAGGATGGCGGCCAGTCCGCTACGGGGAGGTACGGGGATGGCAGGCGGCAGCACCGGGGCGTCCGACGGCGGGAGCGGCGGGTTCGTCCTCAAGCCGTGGGAACTGCACGGCGAGGCGCGGGAGTTCCAGAAGCTCGGGCGTGAACTCGGCAAGGCCGTGGGCGCCCTGGAGAAGGGCCTCGCCGAGCTCGGCACGCCCTGGGGCACCGACCAGCCGGGCAGCGCCTTCGCCGCCGTGTACGGCCCCGCGCACGGCGAACTCCTCGGCGGTCTGCGGGCGTTGGCCGGCCAGGTCGGCCAGGTCGGTGCCGGACTGCACGCGATGGCGGAACGGACCACGGACACCGACACCTCGACCGCGGACGGCTTCGGGGGGAGCCCGGCCCCCACGGCCGGTACGCCTGCTTCGGTCGCCCGGCCGGCGGTGTATTCGGGCACCGGGGCAACCCCGGGGGCGGCACCGGCCGTCCCCCAGGACATGTCGGTCTGAACGGCCCGGCTCGAAGGGGGAGAAGCGCATGTCCCGGAAACTGCCCGAGGAACTGGTCCCGCTCCTGGCCAGGACCGGCCACCCGTGGCCGCAGGCCGACGAGGACGCCCTGCGCAAGGCGGCCGCGCACTGGCGGGAGTTCGCCACCGAGGCCGACCGGATCACCCGCCGCGGCGGGGAGTCCGTCCAGCGGGTGGGCGCCGACA
Source organism: Kitasatospora sp. NPDC101108 (assembly GCF_055584725.1). Classification (NCBI taxonomy): domain Bacteria; kingdom Bacillati; phylum Actinomycetota; class Actinomycetes; order Kitasatosporales; family Streptomycetaceae; genus Kitasatospora; species Kitasatospora sp. NPDC101108. Next base: position 77,766 of record NZ_JBVJLM010000016.1, on the reverse strand, counting down.
ACTCCGGCCACGCCGTCGACGCGTTCGCGGCGTACTGGCGGACGTACAGCGACGGCGGCAAGGGCCGCCTGCAGGACGCCCACACCGCCGTCGGGCTGGTCGCCACCGCCTTCGACGGCGCCGCCCAGGCCGTCGACGGCTGCAAGGCCGAGATCATCGCCACCCTGCAGAACCTGGCCGCCGAACTCAAGCAGGCCCAGGAGCAGGCCGCCAAGGTCCAGCAGACCGCGGCCGTGGTCGCCGCCGACGCCGGGCAGCGTGCGCGGACCGGGCAGACCGGGGTCTTCGGCGGGCTGGAGAAGTCCGTGGCGGGCTTCGCCGACGGCGTGAAGAACGCGGCCACCACCCAGGTCGCCGCGGGCGTCGAGGCCGTCGCGGTGGAGACCGCCGCGCTGAAGATCGCCGGACTGCTCGCCGAACTCGGCCGCGGCATGAAGGACGCCCTCGCCGGCGCGCTCAAGGAGCCGGCCGCCGTCACCCTGCTGCGGCTCGGCACCGCCTCGGGCACCGGCGTCACCACCGCCTCCTACCGCACCAAGGGCGGCTTCGACCCGCTCGCCGCCGGACTGCCCGCCGCCCTCGGCGAGCCCGGCGTGCTCGGCCGGGACGGCACCGGCCTGGTCGTCCTCTCCGGGCAGGACGGCAAGCCGCTGGTCGGCGTGCCCGGGCTCAGCGTCAAGCTCGACGGCCGGGGGCAGCCCGTCCTCGGCCCCGACGGCAAGCCGGTCATCCTGCGCTCCGACGGCACCCCGGTGGCCGACGCCGCCGGGCTGCTCGTCGTCACCGGGCCGGACGGCAAACCGGTGGTCGGGGTGGCCGACCTGGCCGTCCGGCTGGACGAGCACGGGCAGCCGGTGCTCACCGACCGGCAGGGCGAGGAACTGAAGGGACTGCACGGGCTGCCGCTCGCCGACCTCACCGATCCGCGCGAGGCCACGGGTGGCCCCAAGGCGCCGGGTGCGGTGACGGCATCGGCCGTGGTGCCGCCGGTGGACCCGACGGCGGTCCCGTCCGTGCTCTCCGCCTCGCTCCCCGGCGCTGATTCCGTCCTGGACCACCCGGTGGTCCCGTCCGCGGTCTCCTCCGCCGGTCCGTCCGCGGTCCCGGCGGCCGATCCGGTGGCCGCCGCCGCGCCGGCCACGACCTCCGGTCCCTCGCACGGCGGCTCGCACCGGGCCGGGACGGCCGCCGCCGACTGGTCGCCGCCCGCGCGGGACGACGGGCCGTCGTCCCGGGCGGCCGCCTACCAGGGCGGCGGAGCGGTGGCGGCGAGCTGGTCCGACGGGGACTACCCGCTCCAGGTGCCCGGCCACCACGGTGGCGGCGGTGGTGGCGGCAGCGTGCCGGTGACCGTACGGACCGACTCGGTGAGCGCGCCGCCCGCGCCCGCGGCGCCGCCGGCCGGTGGCGGTCCCTCGTACGGGCCCGGATACGGGTCCGGGTACGTCCCGGCCGCGGATGCGGCGCCGGTCGTCCGGCCGGTCGGGGTGGTCGGCGTGCCCGCGCAGTTCGGGACACCGGCCTACCCGGGCGGCTACCAGGGGACGGGAACGGTCGGCAGTGTCGGGCCCGGCCCGCTGGCGGTCGGCGGTGGCTCCCCGGCGCATCTGGCCGCGCCGTTCGGCAGTGGCGTCGGTGGCGGCGTCGGCGTCGGCGTCGGGGCGGGCGCGCCGGTCGCGGGCACGCCCGGCGCCGGTTCCCCGGTCGGCGGCGCCCCCGTGGCCGGCGGACCCCAGCCCGGCGCCGAGCCCCGGCCGGGCGTGCCCCGCACCCCGGCGGGCGTCGCCCCCGGCCCGGCCGCCCCGGTTCCGGCCCCGGCCCCGGCCCCGGTCGAGCCGCCGATCGTCGGCACCGCCCCCGTCCTCGGCCGGCCCGAGCCCCACCACGCCGACGGCCGCCGCCGGGACAGCGCCGCCGCCCCCGCCGACCCGACCCTCGCCTGGGGCGCGGTTCCGGTCGCCACCGCCCACGCCATGGCCCTCCACCTCGCGCTGCGCGCCCGGCGCGGCCCGCTCGCCGAGGACCCGGGACCCCGGCTGCGCACCATCGCCGACAGCCGCCCGTACGGCCTGCCCGGCGGCCTCGGGCCGGTCGACCCCGAGCACCAGGCCGAACTGGAACGCCGGGTGCCGCGCGACGATGACGGCCTGCCCCTCCGCCACCCCGACCCGGCCGTGGGCGGCTGGCCCGAAGCCCTCAACGCGGGCGGCCACCGCGAGCCCGGACGGGCCAACAACAGCCTGGAGATCGCCCTCTCCGCCGTCGACACCTACACCGGCCGCCCCACCTGCGCGGCCCCGCGCATCCCCACCGAGGGCGACGCCGGCGAACGCGGCGGACGCGACCGCGCCGAACGCGAACTCGGAGCGCCCTTCCGCGACCTCGGCGACGGCGGCCAGGCCTTCACCCGCCTCGCCGACGAACTCCGGCGGGCCGGCCACGGCGCCCAGGCCGTGCTCCTCACCCTCGACGCCTACGGCCGCCCCCACGCCTGGAACGCCGTCAACCACCGGGACACCGTCACCTACCTCGACCACCAACTCGCCCGCCACAGCCCCACCCCCCTCCACCCCGCCACCCAGGGCCTCTGGGCCGTCGCCCTCTCCCCGGAGGGCCGCCCCCTGGACCTGGTGACGGCTTGAGCCCGACGCCGCCGCAGGCCGCGGAGCGGTGCCGCGAGGTGCGACACCGAGGTGACCGGTTCGAACTGACCGCGGGGGCTGGATGATGGTGGGGTCGGAGTGGATGTTGACGGGGGTGGACGGGTGATCTCGCGGGCGCAGGCGGTGGAGGCCGGGCATCGGTGGATCAACGGGGATCTGCCGCAGGGGGCCGGGGCGGTGCGGCGGGTCTGCGCGCACGAGTTCGAGCTCGGATGGGTGGTGTGGGCGGAGCCGCCGCGGCTGGAGGTGGATCCGCGGAGCGGGGAGCGGCGGGCACCGCTGGAGGTGGGGGCCGCGTGTGCCGTGGTGGACCGGGAGAGCGGGCGGTTCACGGTGTGGCCCTCGGTGCCGGTGGACGAAGTGGTCGGGCTCTACCGGGACTTCGTGGGCGCGGGCGGCTACGACCCGACCAGGCCGCCGGCCACCGGCCGGGGCGCCCGGGCCGAGCTGACCTACCGGGACGGCACCGGCGCGACCCGTGAGCTGGCGCTGCGCTCGGCCGCCGGGCTGCCGCACCCGGCGCTGCGCGGCTGGTGGTGGCTGCGCGAGCAGGGCGTCCCGGCCGAGGACGTGCTGGCGGTGCGGACCGACCTGCGGCTGAGCGCGCTGCCCGGCGGCTACTGGTCGTACGCGCTGGCCGCCGAACTGCCGCACGCGCGGCTGGAGTTCGAGTTGCCGTACGGCCCGCGCTCCGACCACCGGGCGGCCGCCGTACGGGAGTTGCCCACCCCGCCGGACGGGCCGGGGCGCAACCGGGTGCCGTTCCCGCGCGCGGTGCCGCAGCTGCCGGGCGAGCCGGACGCCGCCCTGGCGGAGCGGCTGGTGCGGCGCTTCGGCCCGGCGGGCGTGCAGCGTTTCGATCCGGCGGACACGGCGCGCGCGGAGCTGCCCGGGGACGCGGCCGCGCTGCTGCTGTCCGCCGGGGTGCCGAAGGCGGTGGACGGGTTCTTCGCGCTGCACCACCCGGGGGCGGAGGCGATCGCGGACGGCTCCCGCCCGGGCACCGTCCTGCCGCCGCTCGCCCCGCACCTCGCGGCGCTCGGCCGCGGCACCCGGGTGGCCGAACGCGAGCGCTCGGCGTTCGCCGGGCAGCTGGTGCTGGGCACGGACGGCTGGGCACTGATCACCCTGGACACCGGGTCGGGCGCCGTCCGGGCGGTCGACCCCGACTACGGGACGGCCCGCCACTGCAACGCCGACCTGCGCGTCTTCGTCCGCTGCCTGGAGCTGTTCGCCGGCTGGTGGCCCGCCCTGCGCGGGCTGGACCCGGCGGCCGCGGGCGCGGCGGTGGACGCCCTGCAGCGGGGCCTGGCGGAGCTGGACGGTACGGTCTACGGCGATCCGGAGAACTGGTGGGCCGTCATCGTGGAACAGTTGTGGGACGGTCTGCTCTGATCCGAGCCCGGGCCGCGGTGCCGGGAACCGGACACCGCCGCGGAGCTGTCAGAAGGATTCAGACGACCACCGAGCAGAACCGAGCAGCAGCTGGAGCACCGAGCCCGTGACCGCCCCGCCCCCCGCCGCCCGTACGGCCGTCCTCGCCGCGCTCGCGGTCCTGACGGCCGGCTGCGCCGCGGGCGGAGGCCCCGCGCTGCAGGCCCGTTCGGCCACCGCACCGGCGGTGTGCGCGTCCCCGGTGGTGATCGGCCACCGGGGTGCGCCGTTCAACGCGCCCGAGAACACCATGGTCTCCTTCGAGACCGCCCTCGACCAGGGCGCCGACTGGCTGGAGACCGACGTCCAGACCACCCGGGACGGCGTCCCGGTGCTGATGCACGACCCCACCGTGGACCGCACCACCAACGGCAAGGGCGCCGTCGCCGACCTGACCGCCGCCCAGGTCGCCGCCCTGCGGGTGACCGTCGGCCCCGGCCCGGCCCAGCCCGTCCCGACCCTGGAGGAACTGCTCAAGCGGCTCTCCGACAGCAGCGCCACGCTGCTGATGGAGATCAAGTGGCAGCGTCCCGAGGACGTCGCCCGGATCGCCCGGATCGCGGCCGGCAGCAAGGCACACGTCGTCCTCTACTCCTTCTCGGTCGACCACCTGCGCCAGGCCCACGCCGTGGCGCCCGCCCTGCCGGTGGTGCTGATCCAGAGCGGCGCGATCGCCGAGGACCCGAAGGACCTGAAGCTGAACGGCATCGCCCTGGACACCGGCCTGGCCAGCGCCGCCCGGATCGCCGCCGAGCGCAAGGCCGGGCGCGAGGTCTACGTCTGGACCCTGGACGGCGAGGAGGCCTGGCAGCTGATGACCGCCCGGGACGCCGACGGCCTGATCACCGACACCCCGGGGCCGGCCCGCCGCTGGGTGGACGCCAACTGCCGCACCGAGCACCGGGCCGGAGCCCGCGGCCACTGAGCGGCGGGCAGCGGGCAGCGGGCAGCAGGCGACGGGCGACGGGCACCGGGCAGCGGCCGCCGATCGCACCCGGAACGGTCGGGAACGGACGGGAAGGACCTGGACCAGCGCGAATACCGACACAACCGATCGTCTCGACGCTCGAATCGCGTAGCGTGGAGAGTTATGCGACTCGGTGTGCTCGACGTAGGTTCCAACACCGTCCACTTCCTCGTGGTGGACGCCCATCCGGGTGCCGCCCCGCTCGCCGCCTACTCGCACAAGGCCGAGTTGCGCCTCGCCGAGCTGCTGGACGAGTCCGGCGCGATAAGCGAGGCCGGGATCGAGCGGCTGATCGGGCACATCGCCTCCTCGCTGCGGGTCGCCGAGGACAAGGGCGTGGTCGACATCCTGCCGTTCGCGACCTCCGCCGTGCGCGAGGCCGCCAACGGCGAGCAGGTGCTGCGCCGGGTCACCGACGAGACCGGGGTCGAACTGCGGGTGCTCTCCGGGCAGGACGAGGCCCGGCTCACCTTCCTCGCCGTCCGCCGCTGGTTCGGCTGGTCCTCGGGCCGACTGCTCAACCTGGACATCGGCGGCGGCTCGCTGGAGATCGCCTGCGGCCTGGACGAGCAGCCGGACGTCGCCTGCTCGCTGCCGCTGGGCGCCGGCCGGCTGACCGCCCGCTGGCTGCCCGGGGACGTCGCCGACCCGGACGAGCTGCGCGAACTGAGACGGCACATCCGGGCGGGGATCGCCCACGTGGTCGGCGAGATCTCCCGGCTCGGGCCGCCCCAGCATGCCGTCGCCACCTCCAAGACCTTCAAGCAGCTGGCCCGGATGACCGGCGCCGCCCCCGCCGACGCCGGCCCGTACGCCGACCGCCGGCTCACCCGCAGCGGGCTCTCCGCCTGGCTGCCGCGACTGTCCGTGATGACCGTCGCCGAACGCGCGCAGATCCCCGGCGTCTCCGAGGGCCGGGCCAAGCAGTTGCTGGCCGGGGCGCTGGTCGCCGACGCCGCGATGGACCTCTTCGGCCTGGAGGAGCTGGACGTCTGTCCCTGGGCGCTGCGCGAGGGCATCATCCTGCGCCAGCTGGACGCCATGGACGGCAGCCCCACCGAGCGCCGCGCCGCGCTCACCCCGTAGCCGCGGTCCACCCGGGGCGCCGCCGCGAACCGGCGTGCCGATGGTCACTCCGCCGGGCATCCCGCCCCGTTCGGCGCGTGCTCCGCTTACGCTGTCTCCCGTGGTGCAACCAGCGGGCGAGGACGGAACGCAGGAGGGCCGCGCTCCCGGAGCGGACGGGCAGTCGCGGCCGACGGCCCCGCGCGGTCGCCTCGGCAAGGCGGTCAAGGGCGCCACTTCGGCACCGGCCGCCAAGGCCACCAGGGCCACCCCGGCCGCCAAGGCCACCAAGGCCGTGAAGGCGGCCCAGCGCACCGCGAAGAAGGCCGTCGAGAAGACCGCCGCCAAGACGGCCGCGAAGAAGTCCGCGAAGAAGTCCGTGAAGCAGTCCGAGCACCCCCGGCAGCCGCCCAGGGAGACCCGCACCGCCCGGGCCGCCGGCGCCGCCAAGGCCGCCGTCCAGTCCGTCCGCTCGGTCAAGGCCGCCAAGCGCGACGCCGCCCGCCCGCCGCTGCTGCGCACCACCGACCGGTTGGTGCTGCCCCGGCACCCGGCCCTGCACATCCCGGACACCAAGGTGGTGCTGTCCACCGCCTCGGTGTACCCGGCGAGCACCACCGTCGCCTTCGAACTGGCCGCCAAGCTCGGCTACGACGGCGTCGAGGTGATGGTCTGGAACGACCCGGTCAGCCAGGACCTGGAGGCCCTGCGCCGGCTCTCCGACGCCCACCAGCTGCCGATCCTGGCCGTGCACGCGCCCTGCCTGCTGATCACCCAGCGGGTGTGGACCACCGACCCGTGGACCAAGCTGGTCCGGGCCCGGGCGGCGGCCGAGAAGCTCGGCGCGAGCGCCGTCGTCGTCCACCCGCCGTTCCGCTGGCAGCGGCAGTACGCCCGGGAGTTCGTCGAGGGGATCAACCGCATGGCGGGCGAGACGGACGTCCGCTTCGCCGTCGAGAACATGTACCCGTGGCGCTACCGCGACCGCGAGGTGCTCGCCTACTCGCCCGGCTGGGACGTCACGGACGAGGACTACCGGCACTTCACCATCGACCTCTCGCACGTCGCCACCTCCCGGATCGACGCCTTCGCCATGGCCGAGCGGATGGGCGACCGGCTCGCCCACGTCCACCTGGCCGACGGCAGCGGCTCCGGCAAGGACGAACACCTGATCCCGGGCCGGGGCAAGCAGCCCTGCGCCGAGTTCCTGGAGCACCTCGCCCGCACCGGCTTCGACGGCCACGTGGTGCTGGAGGTCAACACCCGCCGCTCCGCGTCCCCCGCCGAACGCGAGGCCGATCTCGCCGAGGCCCTCGCCTTCACCCGCTTGCACCTCGCCACCCCCTCGCGCGTACGCTGAAACGCGGGCCCGCCAGGGCGCGAACTGCGGTACGGAGGGGGAGAGATGACGAACGGTCCGAGCCGCCGCGAGGTCGCGGTCAGCTTCGGCGCGGTCGCCGCCGAGTACGACCGGGGCCGGCCGGGCTACCCCGACGAGCTGTTCGACACGGTGGAGCGGCTCTGGGGCCGGAGCCTCAAGGGCGCCAGGACCCTGGACGTCGGCGCCGGCACCGGCATCGCCACCCGGCTGCTGGCCGGCCGGGGCGCGGACGTCGTCGCGGTCGAGCCCAGCGACGGCATGGCGGCCCAGTTCCTGCTCTCCTCGCCCACCCTGCCGCTGGTCCGCGGCTACGGCGACGACCTGCCCTTCCACGACGGCTCCGCCGACCTGGTCACCTACGCCCAGGCCTTCCACTGGACCAGCCCGGAGCGCTCCGTCCCCGAGGCCGTCCGGGTGCTGCGGCCCGGCGGGGCGGTCGCCACCTGGTGGAACGTGCAGGACGAGACGGTGCCGTGGGTCCGGGCCCGGGGCGAGCGGATGGCCGCCGCCCTCCCCGACCGCTACCACGGCTACGGCGGCATCAGCGCCCACACCCGCCACTTCGCCCCGGCCGGCCTCGCCGTCGAACGGGCCGTGCTGCGCTGGGAGCGCCGGATCACCGTCGACCACCTGCTCACCGACCTCACCTCCCGCTCCTACCTGGCCTCGCTCGGCCCCGAGGAGCGCGCCCCCGTCCTGGCCGCCGAACGGCGGGCCGTGCTCGCCGAGTTCCCGGACGGCGTGGTGGTCGAACCGTTCGTCCTGGACGTCACCGTCGCCGTCAAGCGGGGCTGACCCACCGGCCCCGGCGGACTGCCCGCATCGCGGACGGGCCGTCCGCCGGCCGGACGGCGGGCGTAGGCTCGTAAGCCACAACGGCCCCCGCGCCCTCCCCACCGGCGGGGCGCCGGCGACAGCCCCGAAGGAGTGGAGCACAGTGCCCGAGCTGAGGTCCCGTACGGTCACCCACGGTCGCAACATGGCAGGCGCCCGGGCGCTTCTCCGGGCCGCCGGCGTAGCCCGCGAGGACTTCGGCAAGCCGATCATCGCGGTCGCCAACTCCTTCACCGAGTTCGTCCCCGGCCACACCCACCTCCAGCCGGTGGGCCGGATCGTCTCCGAGGCGATCAAGCAGGCGGGCGGCATCCCGCGCGAGTTCAACACCATCGCCGTCGACGACGGCATCGCGATGGGCCACAGCGGCATGCTCTACTCGCTGCCCTCGCGCGACCTGATCGCCGACTCGGTCGAGTACATGGTCAACGCCCACTGCGCCGACGCGCTGATCTGCATCTCCAACTGCGACAAGATCACCCCCGGCATGCTGATGGCCGCGCTGCGCCTCAACATCCCGACCGTCTTCGTCTCCGGCGGCCCGATGGAGGCCGGCAAGGCCACCCTGGTCGACGGCACCGTGCGCAAGCTGGACCTGATCGACGCGATCTCCCAGGCGGTCAACGAGAACGTCTCCGACGAGGACATCGCGATCATCGAGGAGAACGCCTGCCCCACCTGCGGCTCCTGCTCCGGCATGTTCACCGCCAACTCGATGAACTGCCTCACCGAGGCCATCGGCCTCTCGCTGCCCGGCAACGGCTCGGTGCTCGCCACCCACACCGCCCGCCGGGCCCTGTACGAGAAGGCCGGGCGGACGGTCGTCGAGATCGCCAACCGCCACTACGGCCAGGACGACGACTCGGTGCTGCCCCGCGCGATCGCGAGCCGCGCCGCCTTCGAGAACGCCATGGCCCTGGACATCGCCATGGGCGGCTCGACCAACACCATCCTCCACCTGCTCGCCGCCGCCCAGGAGGCCGAGCTGGACTTCGACATGCGGGCCATCGACGCGATCTCCCGCAAGGTGCCCTGCCTCTCCAAGGTCGCGCCCAACGGCTCGTACTACATGGAGGACGTGCACCGGGCCGGCGGCATCCCGGCCATCCTCGGCGAGCTGTACCGGGGCGGCCTGCTCAACGAGGACGTCCACACCGTCCACTCCGACTCGCTCGCCGAGTGGCTCAAGACCTGGGACGTGCGCGGCGGTTCGCCCTCCGCCGAGGCCGTCGAGCTGTGGCACGCCGCACCCGGCTGCAAGCGCTCCGCCGAGGCCTTCTCGCAGTCCGAGCGCTGGGAGTCGCTGGACACCGACGCCGCCAAGGGCTGCATCCGCAGCGTCGAGCACGCCTACTCCGTCGAGGGCGGCCTCGCCGTGCTGTACGGCAACCTCGCCGAGGACGGCTGCATCGTGAAGACCGCCGGCGTCGACGAGTCGATCTGGACCTTCAGCGGCCCGGCGGTGGTCTGCGAGTCCCAGGAGGACGCGGTCGAGGCGATCCTCGCCAAGCGGGTCAAGGAGGGCGACGTCGTCGTCATCCGCTACGAGGGGCCCAAGGGCGGCCCGGGCATGCAGGAGATGCTCTACCCGACCTCCTTCCTCAAGGGCCGCGGCCTCGGCAAGGCCTGCGCGCTGATCACCGACGGCCGCTTCTCCGGCGGCACCTCGGGCCTGTCCATCGGCCACGCCTCCCCGGAGGCCGCCTCCGGCGGCACCATCGCCCTGGTCGAGGACGGCGACACCATCGCCATCGACATCCCGGCCCGGACGATCTCCCTGGAGGTGCCGGCCGAGGTCCTCGCCGAGCGCCGCCGCGCCCTGGAGGCCGGACACGGCTACCGGCCGGAGAACCGCGACCGCCAGGTCAGCCAGGCCCTGCGGGCCTACGCGGCGATGGCCACCTCGGCCGACAAGGGCGCCGTCCGGGACGTCAGCAAGCTCGGCTGAGCCCGACCACTACTCCCAGGAGGAGCCGTCCCGCCGACCGGGACGGCTCCTCCGCCGCATGTGCCGCTCGGGTGATAATCGACGACGTGAGCGAGCAGCCCCCCACCCCCGCCCCCAAGCCCGCCGGCGCCCCCGAGCCGGAGCCGATCCGCTTCTTCGGCACCACCTGGGTCAACCGGGACAACGGCTACTGGCTGCGCCGGATCGGCGTCTCGGTCGGCGCCCTGGCCGCCACCGCCGCCGCCGCGCTGGTGCTGCGCTTCGGCGTCGAGGGCGTGGCGCTCTCCGACAACGGGGGCTTCCTGAACGGGCTGCTGACCGCCGCGATCGCGGTCTGCTCGATGATGTCCGTCCGGCGCACCTGGAAGGTGCTCACCGAGGGCAAGGACCAGCTCACCGGCTGGATGGCCGAGGACAGGTCGCTCGGCGCCGTCTGGCTGATCGGCGGGGCCGGCGGCCTGGCCGCCTACTTCGCCCGCAGCCTGGTCGAGGCCCCCGGCGAGGGGGTCAAGCGCGCCGCCCACGAGCGGGCCGTCGAGCAGTACGGCAAGCGCCGGACCGGCCGCAGCGGCCGACCCGGCGCGAAGCGCAGGCGCTGACCGTCACTCGCGGCTGAGCGTCTTGCAAGCGGAACCGCCGTCCAGGTCCTTGCTGTGGTCGTACGGGTCGGCGGTCGGCCCGGTCCGCTCCGGGTGGGGGCGGTCGAACTGGGCGAAGGCCGGGTGGAAGAACCCGTCGTGGAGCGTGCAGGAGCTGTTGCCCGCGAAGCTGTTGCTCTGGCTGATGTTGATCTTCTGCGGGTCGGCCCGGTACTTGGCCGGGTCGTAGAACCGGAAGTCCGTGGTCCGGCGGACGATGGTGCGGGCGGTCCAGGTGTCGCCCGCGACGTCCGCGACCGAGGTGACCGTCCAGCTCACCGGCTTCGCCGTGGCGCCCGAACCGGCGCCTGGGCGCCGCGGGGCCGTCGTTGACCGAGCGGCGGCCGTGGTGAACCCGTGTGCGCGGTCGCGGGGTTCACCACCGTTTGTCCGGAAAGGCGCCGTCAGCCCTTGCCGCGGGCCTGCTTCACCCCGTGCACCACCCCGGCGATCCCCAGCAGGACGGCGGCCGGGAGCAGCGACAGCAGGAGCGCGCCGAACAGGCCCTCGTCGCCGAGGAACATCTGCGCCAGCGTGTCCAGCACCAGCAGCCCGCCGGCAGCCGGGAGCGCCGACTGCCACGGGTGTTCCCGAGCCCACCCCTTGAGCCGCCGGTCGCCGCCGTCCCCGCGCAGCTGGTTGCCGGCCCAGCCGACCAGGAAGAAGAAGAACAGGCCCCAGCCGGCCGGTCCGGCCAGCATGCTCAGCGACCAGTCGCCGGAGATCGCCTCGATCCCCAGGGCCGTCGCCCCCACCACCGCACCGACTCCCGCGGCCGTCCGCCACGGGCCCAGCGTCGCCGAGGCGACGGCGAGTTGCCGGTTCTCTCGTCGGGACATTCCGTCGTGTGCCATGGCTCCACGGTGCGCCTGCCCGGGCCCGGAGGCCATAGGGGAAACCCCCGAGTTTTCTCCCTAGGGGCGCGACGCCTCACCGGCGGTCGGGCGACCGGTCGTCCGACGGCCTCTCCGCGGCCCGCCGACCACGGACCGGACGGTCCCGCCGACCACGGACCGGACGGTCCCGACGGGCACTGCCGAGCGGTGCGAGGATGGCCGCAGTACCGAGGCTAGGAGCGGACCATGGGCAGCAGCGCAGCACACGGACAGAAGATCGCCTTCCTGGGCACCGGCAAGATCGGCGAGGCCCTGCTCTCCGGTCTGCTGCGGGCCGGCAAGGCCCCGTCGGACGTCCTGGTGACCGCCCGTCGGCCCGAGCGCGCGGCCGAACTCGCCGCCCGCTACGGCGTGGTGGCCGTCTCCAACGCCGAGGCCGCCAAGCTGGCCGACACCCTGATCCTGGCGGTCAAGCCGCAGGACATGGGCACCCTGCTGGAGGAGCTGGCCCCGCACATCAGCCCGGACCGGCTGGTGATCTCGGCGGCGGCCGGCGTGCCCACCGCCTGGTTCGAGGAGCGGCTGGCGGCCGGCACCCCGGTGGTCCGGGTGATGCCCAACACGCCGGTGCTGGTGGACGAGGGGATGAGCGTCATCTCCGGCGGCTCGCACGCCCGGGAGGAGCACCTGGCGCGCGCCGAGGAGATCTTCAGCTCGGTCGGCAAGGCGCTGCGGCTGCCGGAGTCCCAGCAGGACGCGGCCACCGCGCTGTCCGGCTCCGGCCCGGCCTACTTCTACTTCCTGGTGGAGGCGATGACGGACGCGGGCATCCTGCTCGGCCTGCCCCGGCAGGTGGCGCACGACCTGATCGTGCAGTCCGCGATCGGCGCCTCGGTGATGCTGCGCGACTCCGGCGAGCACCCGGTCAAGCTGCGCGAGGCGGTCACCTCCCCGGCCGGGACGACCATCGCGGCCATCCGCGAGCTGGAGAACCACGGGGTGCGGGCCGCGCTGCTGGGCGCCCTGGAGGCGGCCCGGGACCGTTCCCGGGAGCTGGCCTCCGGCGGGAAGTGATCGCGCGCGACCCCTCCCGCAATCGCGGCGCAGCCCCTACGCTCTCGGCCACCGTCGTCCGTACCGGCCAGTAGCGAGGTTCCCGCATGAGTGCCGCGCCGTCCGTGCAGCCCGTCCCGTCCCCGATGGCGCGCGGCCTGCGCGTCGGCCGGGCGGCGCTCGCCGTCAGCTTCCTGCTCCAGGGCACCACCTTCGCGCTGCTGGTCACCTGCATCCCGGAGATCCAGCACCGGTACGGGCTGAGCGACGGGCTGCTGCCGGTGTTCCTGGCCGCGGTACCGATCCTGGCCGGGGTGGGTTCGATCCTCTCCGAGCGGTTGGTGAAGCGCACCGGCGCCCGGGCCGTGCTGCGGGTGGTCCAGCCGGCGGTCTGCCTCAGCCTGGCGGGTGCCGGGCTGGGCGGTTCGCTGTGGCAACTCGCTCTCGCCCTGGGCGCGTTCGGACTGCTGGTGGGCGCACTGGACGCCAGCATGAACATGCTGGGGGTGGGCCTCCAGCACCGCTACGGCCGCTCGATCATGATCGGGTTCCACGCCGCGTTCAGCCTCGGCGGCATCCTCGGCGCGGCGATCGCGGGCCTCGGCTCGCACGTCGACCTGGGGCTGCCGGTGCTGTTCGGCGCGGCCGGAGCGGTGATCGCCCCGCTCGCGGTGCTGACCGGCACACGGTTCGCCGGACCGGCCGAACTCGGCGACGCCGTACGGGAGGCCGCCGAGGCCGCCGCCCGGTCCATCCCCTGGCGCCCGCTGCTGCCGCTGTGCCTGGCGATGGCCTTCGCCTACATCGCGGACGCCTCGGTCTCCAACTACAGCGTCAAGTACCTCACCGACGGCCTGGGCAGCCGCGAGGACCTGGCCAAGCTCTCCTACCTCGGCTACATGGTCGCGATGCTGCTCGGCCGGGCCCTGGGTGACCGCGCGGTGCAGCGCTTCGGCGCCGTCGCGGTGGTGCGCGGCGGCGCGGCGCTGGCCGCGCTCGGCTTCGGACTGGCGGCGGTGGCCCCCACGGCCTGGGCGGGCATCGCCTCGTTCACCGTGCTCGGCTTCGGCATCTGCGCGGTCATCCCGCAGGTGTTCGCGGCCGGCGGCCGGCTCTTCCCGGCCGACTCGGACGCCGCCGTGGCCCGGCTCAACCTCTTCAACTACGTGGGCTTTCTGATCGGTTCGCCGCTGGTGGGGGCGATCGCGGACGCCGGCTCGTACCGCTGGGCGCTGCTCGCCCCGATGCTGCTGGTGCTCGCCGTGCTGCCGCTGGCCGAGCGCTTCGCCCCGGCCCCGGTGGCGGCGCCCGCCGCGGCGTGACGGCCCGGGACCGTTCGCGACGGGTCGGCGTGCCCTGACCGCCGCCGGTCCGCCGCCACCCACTACGGTGGAGGCCATGCCCGAAGCCGAGCGTGACACCCCCTGCGGCCTGCACCTCTTCTGGGACGAGGCCGTCACCGCCTACGACTTCGGCCCCGGCCACCCGATGGACCCGACCCGGCTGGCGCTCACCATGCGCCTGGTCGAGGCCCTCGGGCTGAGCGCCGGGCCGGGGGTGACCGTCCGGTCCGCGCCGGCCGCCGGGGAGTCCACCCTGCAACTGGTGCACACCCGGGAGTACGTCGAGGCGGTCAAGCACGCCGCCGCGCACCCCGAGCAGTCGGACCCCCGGCACGGGCTCGGCACCGACGACAACTGGTCCTTCCCCGCGGTCCACTCGGCCTCCGCGCTGATCGCCGGTCAGTCGGTCGCCGCCGCCGAGGCGGTCTGGCGCGGCGAGACCCCGCACGCCGTCAACTTCGCCGGCGGACTGCACCACGCGATGCCCGGCAAGGCCTCCGGTTTCTGCGTCTACAACGACCCGGCCCTGGCGATCGCCCGGCTGCTCGAACTCGGCGCCGAGCGGGTCGCCTACGTCGACGTGGACGTCCACCACGGCGACGGCGTCCAGGAGGCCTTCTGGAACGACCCCCGGGTGCTGACGATCTCGTTGCACGAACACCCGGCCACCCTCTTCCCGCAGACCGGCTGGCCCACCGAGACCGGCGGCCCGGACGCCCCCGGCTCCGCCGCCAACCTGCCGCTGCCGGCCGGCACCGGGGACGCCGGCTGGCTGCGCGCCTTCCACGCCCTGGTGCCCGAGCTGCTCGATGCCTTCCGGCCGCAGGTCCTGGTCACCCAGCACGGCGCGGACACCCATCTGGAGGACCCGCTCGCCCACCTCGCCGTGACCGTGGACGCCCAGCGGCTGATCGCCGAGGAGCTGCACGAACTGGCCCACCGGCACGCCGGCGGCCGCTGGGTGGCCACCGGAGGCGGCGGCTACGCGGTGGTGGACGTCGTCCCGCGCACCTGGACCCACCTGGTCGCCACCGCGGCCGGCCGGCCCGTCGACCCGGTCACCGAGACCCCCGAGGACTGGCGCGCCGAGGTCTACCGCCGCACCCGCCGCCCCGCCCCGCTGCGGATGACCGACGGCGCGCGCCCGGCCTGGCGCGACTTCGAGGCGGGTTACGATCCGGCGGACCGACTCGATCAGGCCATCCTCGCCAGCCGCCGCGCGGTGTTCCCCCACCACGGACTGCTGGCCTGAATCAGCCGCCCCGGCCAGTCGCCGGGCGGGCCGTGCGTACGCCGACCGGTGCCATCCGCCGAGTGGCCACCTACTGCAACGGTGCTATCCCCCACGGTACGAGGACTGCATCTCCCCTCTTCCCACTGGTACCACCCATAACTACTCTGGGGATACACGTGTGCCGGTGGAGTCACCGGAGGGGAAGCCGGTGCCTTGCACACGGGTAAGGGTCGGGTGATGGTCATGAGTTCCGTCGAGCGTCCCCTGCAGGAAGTCGTCTTCCTGACCGTGGCCGAGGTCGCCGCGGTCATGCGGGTGTCCAAGATGACCGTGTACCGGTTGGTGCACAGCGGAGAGCTGCCGGCCATCCGGGTCGGACGGTCCTTCCGGGTGCCCCAGCAGGCGGTGCACGAGTACCTCAAGGAGTCGTACGTGCGGCTTGAGAGCGCGTAGCCGGCGGGTCGGGCGGGGGCGCGTCCGCAGCCGTGGACGCGCCCCCGTTCGCCCCGGATTTCCCGGGAGTTTCCCGGCTGCCGGGAGTGCGATTTACAGGCCCGGCCAGGCGGACGGTAGGCTAGGCCCTCACGTCAGTCGTATGGACTCCGTCTCTCACGGACGAGAGTCTCAGTGAGCGAGGGTTGTTCCGTGGGCTCTGTCATCAAGAAGCGTCGCAAGCGTATGGCCAAGAAGAAGCACCGCAAGCTTCTCAAGCGTACGAGGGTCCAGCGTCGCAACAAGAAGTAAGCGCCCCCTGGCCGCGCCAGCGCGCCCAGCGCTTCCACCGCCCGTCCCGGCCCCAGTGGCCCGGGGCGGGCGGTGTCGTTTCACGGCCCGGCGCGGCGGCGCGGTACGGTGCACGCAGGCCGCTCGGGTCGAGGGAATGGGGTGCAGCACCGTGGGCGTGGTCGTGCTCGTCACCGGCGTGGCACGCCATCTGGGTGCCCGCTTCGCCGCCGAGGTCCGCCGCCGGCCGGGCGTGGACCGGGTCGTCGGCGTGGACGTGCAGCCGCCGCGGCTGCCGGTCGAGGAGCCGGACGGTCCCGCCGCGCCGTACACCTTCCACCAGCTCGACCTGCGCCGCCCGGCGGTCTCCCGGGTGATCGCCGAGTACCGGGTGGACACCGTGGTGCACCTCAGCGTCAGCGCCACCGGTCTGGGCTCCACCAACCGCTCCGCGGTGAAGGAGTCCAACGTCATCGGCACCATGCAACTGCTCGGCGCCTGCCAGAAGGCCCCGGGGGTGCGTCGGCTGGTGGTGAAGTCCACCACCGGTGTCTACGGCTCCGCGCCCCGCGACCCGGCGGTGTTCAGCGAGCGGATGCAGCCGAAGGACCCGCCCGGCGGCGGCTTCGCCAAGGACGCGGCCGAGGTCGAGGGCTACGTGCGCGGCTTCGCCCGGCGCCGCCCGGACGTCGCGGTGACGGTGCTGCGCTTCGCCAACATCGTCGGCCCGGGCGCCGACACCCCGCTCAGCGAGTACTTCGCGCTGCCGGTGCTGCCCACCGTGCTCGGCTACGACCCCAGGCTCCAGTTCGTCCACGAGGACGACGCGGTCGCGGTGCTCTGCCGGGCCGCCGAGGAGCCCGCTCCGGACACCGTCAACACCGGCACCTTCAACGTGGCGGGGGAGGGCGTGCTGCTGCTGTCCCAGTGCGCCCGCCGGCTCGGCCGCCCCACCCTGCCGCTGCTGCTGCCCGCGGTCAGCTGGATGGCCGGACTGGCCCGGCAGACCCGGCTGGTGGACGTCTCGTCGGAGCAGCTGCGGCTGCTGACCCACGGCCGGGTGGTGGACACCACCCGGCTGCGGGAGGTGTTCGGCTACCACCCGGAGTTCAGCACGCCGGAGGCCTTCGCCGACTTCGCCGCCGCCCAGGGCCCCGGCCTGCTGCCGCCCGAGCGGCTGGCCGCCGCCACCGACCGGCTGGCCGCCCTGCTCGGTCCGGAGGCCCCGGCCGCCGTACCGAACGCCGTACCGAACCGCCCCCGCCGACCGAGGAGCTGACCCGCGATGAGTGCCGCCGCCGAGAACGTGCCGGGTGAGGCCAAGGTCATCCCGATCGAGTCCGCCCCCAGCTGGAGCTCTCCCGAGGGCCCCGGCCTGGCCGACCGGCTCGCCGGAGCCGTCGGCGGGGCGCTGTCCGGGCAGCTCGGCCCGGCGGCCACCCGGCTGTTCGGCAAGGGCTGGGAGGGCCGGGCCACCGAGGGGCTGGCCTTCCTGCGCCGCCGGATCACCGGCGACTACGAGGTGGACGAGTTCGGCTTCGACCGGGAGCTCACCGAGGAGGTGCTGCTCTCGCTGCTGCGCCCGCTGGCCGAGAAGTACTTCCGGATCGACGTCCAGGGGGTCGAGAACATCCCGGCCGAGGGCGGCGCGCTGATCGTCGCCAACCACTCCGGCACCCTCCCGCTGGACGCCCTGATGACCCAGGTGGCCATCCACGACCACCACCCGCACCACCGGCACCTGCGGATGCTCGCCGCGGACCTGGTCTTCGTGCTGCCGGGCGTCAACGAACTGGCCCGCAAGGCCGGCCACACCCTGGCCTGCAACGAGGACGCCCAGGCGCTGCTGGAGCGCGGCGAGGTGGTCGGGGTCTGGCCGGAGGGCTTCAAGGGGATCGGCAAGCCGTTCTCCGAGCGCTACAAGCTCCAGCGCTTCGGCCGCGGCGGTTTCGTCTCCTCGGCGCTGCGGGCCGGGGTGCCGATCGTGCCGTGCTCGATCGTCGGGGCGGAGGAGACCTACCCGATGATCGGCAACCTGAAGACGCTGGCCCGGCTGCTCGGCCTGCCGTACGTGCCGATCACGCCGACCTTCCCGTGGCTGGGGCCGCTCGGGATGCTGCCGCTGCCGACCAAGTGGACGATCCGCTTCGGCGAGCCGATCGCCACCGACGGCTACCCGGCGGAGGCGGCGGACGATCCGATGCTGGTCTTCGACCTGGCCGACGAGGTGCGCGAGACCATCCAGCACACCCTGTACCAGCTGCTGGTGCAGCGGCGGTCGGTGTTCTTCTGACCCGACGTGCCCAGGTGTGACGGTGCCCCGGCGGAGCGGACTCCGCCGGGGCACCGTCACACCGCACCGCTCAGCTGCCGCCGAGGATCCGCAGCCCGGGCAGCAGACCCGGGATCAGCGGAGGGACGTCCACCCCCTGCTGGGCACCCGTCGACGCGCTGGGCGGGCCGGACGGCGGCTGCGGCACCTGCGGCGGGGCCGCGTCGGCGCTCGGCGAGGGCTTGCCCGCGCCGGAGAGACCGCTGGTGAGGTCGCCGACCAGCCCGTTGACCGCGTCCGGGGCGCTGCTGGGCAGGGTGCTCGGCAGGCCGGGGCCCTTCCCGGTGCCGGCCGTGCTGCCGGGGCCCGCCGGGGCGTGGTCGGCACCGGGACGGCTGCCCGGGCTGCCCTGGGACTGCCCGGAGCCGGTCGCGGCGCCGGAGCCGTTGGCGCCGGATCCGGCCGGGGAGCCGCCGGTCGAGGAGGACGAGGCGTCGCCCGCTCCGGTGCCGGCCGGGCCACCGCTCTTGGCGGGGGGCTGGGCCAGGCGCAGGGGCGCGACGTCCTCGCTTATGTCGTCGAAGAGCTGGTCGACCAGGTGTGCCTGCTCGGTCAGTTGGACCGGCAGCCGCCCCTGGAGCTCGCTCCAGCGGCCGTCCTCGTCGTGGGCGAAGCCGGCCAGCGCGCGCATCGGGTCCAGCGAGCCGTTGCTGCGGTAGACCGAGCGCAGCAGGTCGCGGCCCTTGAGGGCGTCGGCGTGCATGTCGTCCAGCGCCCGGCGGACCCGGTCGACGGTGGCCGGGCTGAGCACGGTGCTCGAACCGGTCTGGCCGACCAGGTCGTTGGCCTCGCCGAGCCGGGTGGCGGCGTTGTCGAGCAGCAGCCGGCCGCGTTCCGAGTCGGAGTCCGCGAGGTCCAGCCGGAGCCCTTCGAGGCCGCGCTTCATGCCGTACAGCGTGTCCCCGGGCAGGGCGCTGGAACTCGCGGCGGCGGCCCCGGCCAGGCTGCCGACGGCGAGCCCGGCGACCAGCCCGCCGATCGCGAACCGGCGGCTCCACCGGCCGCGTGGCGCCGTCCGGATGGCCCGGTGGCGGCGCTGGCGGGGCACCGCGGCGCCCGGCCCGCCCGCGAAGGCCTGCTCGAACGCGGCCATCAGCTGGGCTCGTTGGACCGTCCGGACCTCCTGGTCCAGGGCCGGTCCGGGTAGCGCCCCCAGTGCGTCGGCCAGGCCGACCAGTTCGGCCATCGCGACCGAACCCGCTTCGGCGGAAGCGGTGTTGGCCGAATCGGCGCCGGCCGCGCGGCGTTGCTCCGCCTGGTGGGCCTCCAGCGCCTCGGCGAAGGCCTTCGCCCGCCGGTGCTCCAGCACGTTTGCCGTCACGGGCCACACCTCCCTTCGTCGTTGTCGACACCCCGGCCTGCCGGACGGTTGCCCCGGCGGGCCAAAGCCACTCCATCGGGTGACAGGTCGCAATTCGGCTTGACCGTACGCCTGGTGGGGGCTTGCACGCTGGGCAACGAGCGGTGCGGGCGGTCGGTTACGCACGGCTGATCATCGGACCGACCGTTCACCCGGACGTGTCGGTCGGGTACGCGTGGTGACGGGCCTCCGGGCCGTCGCCGGAACAGGGCCCGTCCGGGCCCTATCGCCCCCTCGGTCACCGCCGCCTCACCGCGCGTCGGGCGGGAGGAGCCGGGCCAGGGTGCGCACGGCGCGGTACTGGAGGGTCTTGATGGCGCCCTCGTTCTTGCCCATGATCCGGGCCGTCTCGGCCACCGAGAGCCCCTGGAGGAAGCGCAGCGTCACGCACTCCTGCTGCTGCGGGTTGAGCCGGCGCACCGCGTCCAGCAGGGCGGCGTTGGAGAGCGACTCCAGCACCGACTCCTCCGGGCTGCGCTCGCACTCGTTGGAGTCGAGCATCTCGCCGGTGGTGACCTCCAGCCGGAAGCGGCTGGACTTGAAGTGGTCGGCGACCAGGTTGCGGGCGATGGTGACCAGCCAGGCGCCGAAGTCCCGGCCCTGCCAGGTGAAGGTGCCGATCCGGCGCAGCGCGCGCAGGAAGGTCTCGCTGGTGAGGTCCTCGGCGGTGGCCCGGCTGCCGACCCGGTAGTAGATGTAGCGGTAGACGGTGTCCGCGTAGTGGTCGTAGAGCCGGCCGAAGGCCTCGCTCTCGCCCGCCTGGGCCCGTTCGACCAGCTCCATGATCGGGTTGTGCTCGGTCTCGTAGCCGGGGCTCGGCGCGGTGCGGGCGCGGCTGCGGCCGACCCCGGTGGTGCCGGTGCGGCCGCGCGAGCCGGTGCCGGTGGAGCCGGCGGCGGTGGTGCGCAGCGCCAGGCCGGGGCCGTGCTGGTGGCCGAACGGCACGCCGGCGGGCACGAGTTGGGGTGAGGCGGCGAGCTGGCTGCGGAGCAGGGTGCGCAGCAGGTCCAGGCCGGTGGAGATCTGCCGCTCGGCGGTCGGGCGCCCGCGGAGGCCGGTGCGGGGGCGCAGGGGCGCGGACGACGGGCGGGAGGGTGCAGGCGCGTCGTTCCGGACGGGTGGGTACACGGGACTCCCAGAGGCAGAACTGTGGACGGATCACCTCCGCCTGCGCGGAGAGCACTCCCCATGGCACCCGTTCGAGCGGGATGCATGGGTGACGTGCATCCAGGAGAGAATAACGCTTTGTGCAATGACAGCTACACCGTGTGGTCGAAGTGGTCGTTTGGGATCCATTTGTTGTGCATATTCGGCCGACAATGACCGGAGATGTCATCGTTCATCCGGCTCAACGTGACCGTTCGGGCGCCCAGGGTGACCAATTCGGCGGTACTGCGGGCGGTTTCCCAGCCTTGGGGCTCGGCAACCCCCGACTTTCCCGGACTGGCGAACGATCAGAACCGGTCACGGGGTGACAAGTTCGTACAGCGGACGCGGACGGCCGGGTGGCGCTGGGGAGTTCGCTCGTACGAGGGGGCAGGTCAGGGCACTGATTGACGCATCGTCACCCGTCAGGGGGAGGGGCAGAAACGGTTCCCCGGACGGGAGCCGGGAGGCCGTCCGGCCCGGCCCGGGGGTGGCTCAGCCGTGCCGGCGACGACGCCGCAGCGCCACCGCGGCCGCCGTCGCGCCGGCCGCCACCCCGAGCGCGGCCGCCGCCGGCAGCCCGACCCGGGCCGCCTTGCGGCCGGTCCGGAAGTCGCGCACCCGCCAGCCCTGCGCCCGGGCGTGCCGCCGCAGCGCGCCGTCCGGGTTCACCACGTACGGGTGGCCGACCAGCGAGAGCATCGGGATGTCGTTGGCCGAGTCGCTGTAGGCCGCGCACCGGTCGAGGTCCAGCTGCTCGCACCGGGCCAGCGCGCCCACCGCGGCGGCCTTGGCCGGGCCGTGCAGCAGGTCGCCGACCAGCCGCCCGGTGTAGTGGCCGTCCCGGGCCTCGGCGACGGTGCCCAGCGCGCCGGTCATGCCGAGCCGCCGGGCGATGATCCGGGCGACCTCCAGCGGGGCGGCGGTCACCAGCCAGACCCGCTGGCCCGCGTCCAGGTGCATCTGGACCAGTGCGCGGGTGCCGGGCCAGATCTTGTCGGCGACGACCTGCTCGAAGACCTCCTCGCAGATCGCCTCCAGGTCGGCGGTGCGCTTCCCGGCGACGATGCCGAGGGCGGTGGTGCGGGCGTCCGAGATGTGGTCCGGGTCCTCGGTGCCGTGCAGCCGGAACATGGCCTGCTGCCAGGCGAAGCGGGCGATGTCCCGGCGGGTGAGGAAGCCGTGGCGGTAGAGGCCGACGCCGAGGTAGAAGATGGCCGCGCCGCGCAGGATGGTGTTGTCGCAGTCGAAGAAGGCGGCGGCGCGCGGGTCGTCCCGGTCGGGGGTGTGGTTCCCGGCCGGCGCCTTGGGGGCCTTCCCGGGCTTGCCGGCGGCGGGGGCCCCGGTCGTGGTGCTCGCCGCCGTCGCCTGCCCGGGGCCGGGGGCGTCCGCGGTGGGGCCGTCCGTCGCGAGGGGGGACAGCGGCTCGGCGCGCAGCGCGGCCTCGGCGGCCGCGGCGGCGGCCTCGCCCGCCAGGGCGCTCCGCTCGGTGGAGGAGCGCCTCGCCTGGGTGAGCCTTCGGAGCACGGCCATGTCATCGAGCATATCCAGCCGGGAGGGGAGCGGCCGTGACGGAGCCGTGCCCGTGCGGTGAACAGCTCCCCCGGCCCACCCCCGGCCTACCCCCGGCCCACCCCCGGCCTACCCCCGGCCCACCCCCGGCCCGCCCCCGGGGTGTCCCCGGGGTGTCCCGGAGGCGGCGGGCGGGCCGCACTGGCGCACAATGACGGGGTGAGCCCACTGCTGCGACGCAAGAGCCCCGAGCCGGCGGACCGTACCGTGACCCTGGTCGCCAAGCCCGGCTGCCACCTGTGCGACGAGGCGCGGGAGGTGATCGTCCGGGTGGCGGCGGAGCTGGGCGCGTCCTTCGAGGAGAAGGACATCACCCAGGACGAGGAGCTCTACCGCCGCTACTGGGAGCAGATCCCGGTCACCCTGATCGACGGCCGACAGCACGACTTCTGGCGGGTCGACGAGAGCCGGCTGCGCAAGGCCCTGGGCGCCTGAGGAACCGTTCGTCCGCGTGCCACCGCCCCCGCCGACCGGCGGGGGCGGTTCGCCGAATCGTTGCCAAAGACACTCCGTTTCGGCTTGGGGCGGGGTGCCTCGGTCGGCTTACGATCGGACGCGTTTGCGCCCGTGGGGGGCTGAGCACCGAGGAGTGCCGCCATGCTTCCCCGTCCGACCCCCGTCACGCCCGAAGCCCTGCCCGGTGGCCGGGGCTTCGCCGTGGTGGACGTCGAGGCGACCGGCCGCAGCCCGTGGCGGCACCGGGTGGTCGAGGTGGCGGTGGTGCTGCTGAGCGAGCGGCTCCGCCCCGAGGGGGAGTTCGCCACCCTGCTGGATCCGCTGGGCCCGGTCGGCCCGACCCATGTGCACCGGATACGCCAGGCGGACGTCGAGGGCGCCCCGCGGTTCCGGGAGATCGCGCCCCGGCTGCTGGAGCTGCTGGCGGGCCGGGTGCTGGTCGGTCATCACGTCAGCTGCGACCACGCCTTCCTGGACCGCGAGTTCGCCCGGATCGGGGTGCCGCTGCCGCCCGTCCCGCTGCTGTGCACGATGCGGCTGGCCCGCGCCCACCTGCCGGAGGTCCGCGGCTACGGGCTGGCGGCCTGCGCGGAGGCGGCCGGTCTGGGCTGGTATCCGGCGCACACCGCGCTCGGCGACGCCCGGGTGACCGCCGAGCTGCTGCGGCACTGCGTGGGCGCCCCGTCCTGTCCGCCGGACGACTGGGCCGGCCCGCTGCGCGAGGCCGCCCGGGTGCCCTGGCCGCGGCTGGGCCGGGCCCGCTCCCGTCCGTCCGGAGAACCCGTGCCGCTGCTGCGCCGGGAGGCGCCGTACGGCCCCTGGCTGCCCGGTGCCGCGGCCCCGGAGCTCGTCCTGACGCAGGCCGGTGCTATGTGTTCGACGGCGTGATGCGCATCACTGTGCGGGGACAAATCGGACACCATCTTTGTGCACACGTTCACAAACGCTTAGCCTGGCTGCCAAAGCCCAGCTTCACCCACAGGAGCACCGTGGCAATCGGCCGATCACCACAGAGCAGTTCGCAGACGCCTGACCAGGGCGCCGCGCGCCGACCCTCGCGTGCCCGGGGCATCCCGGAGGCGACCGTCGCCCGGCTCCCCCTCTACCTGCGGGCCCTCACCGCACTCTCCGAGCGCTCGGTGCCGACCGTCTCCTCGGAGGAACTGGCCGCCGCGGCCGGCGTGAACTCGGCCAAGCTGCGCAAGGACTTCTCCTACCTCGGCTCCTACGGCACCCGCGGCGTCGGCTACGACGTCGAGTACCTCGTCTACCAGATCTCCCGCGAACTCGGTCTGACCCAGGACTGGCCGGTCGTCATCGTCGGCATCGGGAACCTCGGCCACGCCCTCGCCAACTACGGCGGTTTCGCGTCCCGCGGCTTCCGGGTCGCCGCCCTGTTGGACGCCGATCCGAACGTGGTCGGTTCCACCGCCGCCGGACTGCCGGTGCGCCACATGGACGAGCTGGAGTCGATCGTCGAGAGCCAGCACGTCTCGATCGGCGTGATCACCACCCCGCCCGGCGCCGCCCAGCAGGTGTGCGACCGGCTGGTCGAGGCAGGCGTGACCAGCATCCTGAACTTCGCCCCGACCGTGCTGACCGTCCCGGACGGCGTGGACGTGCGCAAGGTGGACCTCTCCATCGAGCTGCAGATCCTCGCCTTCCACGAGCAGCGCAAGGCCGGGGAGGAGCCCGACCGCACCGAGTCGGTGCTGGACCGCGCCCCCGGTCCGGTCCGGGCGGCCGCCGCCAAGCTGCGCCGGGCGGCCGGCGGCAACGGCAAGGGCCGCGCCGGAGCCGAGCCGGTGGCCAAGGACCAGGCCGAGCAGGCCACCAAGGGCAAGGCCGCCAAGGGCGGCGAGGGCGAGCTGTCCGCGGTGATGCCCGCATGAACACCGAGAGCTGTGGGGGGCGGGCATGAGTCTTCTCGTCGTCGGACTGAGCCACCGGACGGCGCCGGTCGGCGTGCTGGAGCGCGCCGCCCTGACCGGTGAGGTGCCGACCCGGCTGCTGCACGACGCGGCCGCGTCCTCGACCGTCGCCGAGGCCGCCCTGCTCAACACCTGCAACCGGATCGAGCTGTACGCGGACGTGGACAAGTTCCACGCCGGCGTCGCCGAGCTGTCGCTGCTGCTGGCCCACCACAGCGGGGTGGACCTGGAGGAGCTGACCTCCCACCTGTACGTCCACTACGAGGACCGCGCCGTCCACCACCTGTTCTCGGTGGCCTGCGGCCTGGACTCGATGGTGGTCGGCGAGGGCCAGATCCTCGGCCAGCTGCGCGACGCGCTGGCCAAGGCCCAGGACGAGCACACCGCCGGGCGCGGCCTGAACGAGCTGTTCCAGCAGGCCCTGCGGGTCGGCAAGCGGGCGCACAGCGAGACCGGCATCGACAAGGCCGGCCAGTCGCTGGTCACCTTCGGCCTGGAGCAGGTCGCCGCGGGCGCGGGCGAGATCGCCGGCAAGCGCGCGCTGGTGGTCGGGGCGGGCTCGATGAGCTCGCTGGCCGCCGCCACCCTGGTCCGCTCCGGCGTCACCGACCTGCTGATCGCCAACCGGACGGCGGCCCGCGCCGAGCGCCTGGTGGAGATCCTCGGCCCGGACGTGGCCCGCACCCTGGACCTCGCCAAGGTGCCGGAGGCGCTGGCCGACGTCGACCTGGTGATCTCCTGCACCGGCGCGGCCGGCGTGGTGGTCCGGGCGGAGGACGTGGCCGCCGCGGTCGCCGTCCGCACCTCCCCGGAACCGCTCGCCCTGCTCGACCTCGCCATGCCGCGCGACGTCGACCACGCGGTGCACGAGCTCGACGGCGCCCTGCTGGTCGACCTGGAGAGCCTCTCCCACGCGCACGCCGCCAGCCCCGGCGCCGGCGACGTGGACGCGGTCACCCGGATCGTCGCCGACGAGGTGACCGCCTTCGGCGCCGCCCAGCGGGCCGCCCGGATCGCGCCGACCGTGGTCGCGCTGCGGGCGATGGCCTCCGACGTGGTCGCCGCCGAACTGGGCCGGCTGGGCTCCCGGCTGCCCGACCTCGACGAACGCTCCCGCGCCGAGATCACCCAGACCGTCCGCCGCGTCGTCGACAAGCTGCTGCACGCCCCGACCGTCCGGGTGAAGCAGCTGGCCGCCGAGCCCGGCGGCGCCTCCTACGCGGACGCCCTGCGCGAGCTGTTCGACCTCGACCCGGCGGCCGTGCACGCCGTGTCGGGCACGCCCGTCGGCGGCCGGCCCCAGCCTTCGGGCGGGAGCACCAGATGAACCGTCAGCCATCCCACGAGTACCACCGGGACGATCACCTCATGAATGGTCAACCGCTCACCGAGCAGGCTCCGGGAGCCGCCGCCCTGCGGCTCGGCACCCGGCGCAGCGCGCTCGCCATGGCCCAGTCGGGCATGGTCGCCCGCGAGGTGACCAGGCTCACCGGCCGCCCCGTCGAGCTGGTCGAGATCACCACCTACGGAGACACCTCCCGGGAGGCCCTCGCGCAGATCGGCGGCACCGGCGTGTTCGTCTCCGCGCTGCGGGACGCCCTGCTGGAGGGCCGGATCGACTTCGCCGTCCACTCGCTCAAGGACCTGCCGACCGCCGCGCCCGAGGGCCTGGCGCTGGCCGCCGTCCCCCAGCGCGAGGACGCCCGCGACGCCCTGGTCGCGGCCGAGGGCCTGACCCTGGACGAGCTGGTGGAGAAGCTGGCCGGCGCCGGGCGCGCGGCCCGGATCGGCACCGGCTCGCCGCGCCGGATGGCCCAGCTGAACGCCTGGGCCCGGGCCCGCGGGGCGCAGCTGGAGACCGTCGCGATCCGCGGCAACGTGGACACCCGGATCGGCTACGTGTCCGGCGGCGAGCTGGACGCCGTGGTGCTGGCCACGGCCGGCCTCAACCGGCTGGGCCGCGGCGCCGAGATCTCGCAGCACCTCGACCCCGAGCTGATGATCCCGGCCCCCGGCCAGGGCGCGCTCGCGATCGAGTGCAACTCCTCCGACGCCGGTCTGACCGCCGCGCTCGCCGCGCTGGACCACGCCCCCACCCGGGTCGCCGTGGCCGCCGAGCGCGCCCTGCTGGCCACCCTGGAAGCCGGCTGCTCGGCGCCGGTGGCCGCACTGGCCACCTGGAGCCGGGAGAACGAACTGCAGCTGGACGGTGTGGTCGGAGACCCCGACGGCGCCGCCCTGCTGAAGATGTCCGCCAACGGTCCGATCGTCCTCGACGAGACCGCCGAGCAGCAGGCACGGGCCCTCGGCCACGCGCTGGCCGCCCGGCTGCTCGACGCGGGCGCGGCCACCCTGATGGGGGAGCGAGCCCGATGAGCCCCACCGCCGCCACCGACGCCCTGTTCCCGGCCGGGCAGCCCACCGGACGGTGCACCTTCCTGGGGGCGGGTCCGGGGGACCCGGGCCTGCTGACCCTGCGCGCGGTCGAGGTGCTGTCCTCGGCCGACGTCCTGGTCGCCGACCCGCTGACCGCCGCGGCCGTGCGCACCCACTGCCCGGCCGGCGTGCAGGTGCACTCCCCGGCCGCCGAGGGCGCCGACTTCGACCTGGCCAAGCTGGTCGCCGAGGCCGTCCGGGCCGGCAAGCACGTGGTCCGCACCGTCGACGGCGACCCGGGCCTGGACGGCTGCGCCGCCGAGGAGATGCTCAGCTGCGCGGGTGACGGGATCCCCTTCGAGGTGATCCCGGGCGTCGCCCAGTCGGTCGGCGTCCCGGCGTACGCGGGTGTCCCGCTGCGCGGCGCGGCCGGCACCGACGTCCGTTTCGTGGACGGCGCCCAGCTGCTGTCCGGTGCCCAGGTCGACCTGGGCGCGCCGGAGACCACCCTGGTGGTGCGCACCACCCTGGGCCAGCTGCCGGCCACCGCGAGCGCGCTGGTGTCCAACGGCCGCAAGCCGGATTCGGCGCTGAGCGCCACCCTGTCGGGCACCACCACCCGTCAGCGCACCTTCACCTCCACGCTGTCCGCCATCGCGGCCGACCTCAAGGCCGCCCGAGTGCTGCCCTCGCCGGTGTCCGCCCCGGTGGACCCGGCGACCTCGGTGATAGCCGTGGTGGGCGAGCAGGTCGCCCACCGGGCCTCGCACTCGTGGTTCGAGACCAAGCCGCTGTTCGGCTGGAACGTCCTCGTGCCGCGCACCAAGGAGCAGGCCCACGGCCTGTCCGAGCAGCTGCGTTCGTACGGCGCGGTGCCGCAGGAGGTGCCGACCATCGCGGTCGAGCCGCCGCGCACCCCGCAGCAGATGGAGCGGGCCATCAAGGGCCTGGTCACCGGCCGGTACGAGTGGATCGCGTTCACCTCGGTGAACGCGGTGCGCGCCGTCCGGGAGAAGTTCGAGGAGTACGGCCTGGACGCCCGGGCGTTCGCCGGGATCAAGGTCGCGGCGGTCGGCGAGACCACCGCGCAGGCGCTGGTGGACTTCGGCGTCAAGCCGGACCTGGTGCCCTCCGGCGAGCAGTCCGCGGCCGGGCTGCTGGAGGACTGGCCGCCGTACGACCCGGTCTTCGACCCGATCGACCGGGTGCTGCTGCCGCGCGCCGACATCGCCACCGAGACCCTGGTGGCCGGCCTGGTCGAGCTCGGCTGGGAGGTCGACGACGTGACGGCCTACCGGACGGTGCGCGCCTCGCCGCCGCCGGCCGAGACCCGCGAGGCGATCAAGGGCGGCGGTTTCGACGCGGTGCTGTTCACCTCGTCCTCGACCGTCCGGAACCTGGTCGGCATCGCCGGCAAGCCGCACAACGTCACGGTCATCGCCTGCATCGGGCCGGCCACCGCCAAGACCGCCGAGGAGCACGGCCTGCGGGTCGACGTGATGGCCCCGGCGCCGTCGGCGGCCGCGCTGGCCCAGGCGCTGGCAGACTTCGGAGCCAAGCGCCGCGACACCGCGACGGCCGCGGGCGAGCCGGTCTACCGGCCCAGCGAGCGCCGTCCGGGATCCCGCCGCAAGGCCCGCTGAGACCCGCTGAGGGTCGCCAACCATCTCGCTGGGGGCGGCGGTTCGCCGCCCCCAGTGCTGCACAACCGTTCGGAGAGAGAAGCCGTGTCCGCTGAATTCCCGTACGTTCGCCCCCGTCGTCTGCGGCAGAGCCCGGCGATGCGCCGACTGGTCGCCGAGACCCGGCTGCACCCGGCGGAGCTGATCCTGCCCGCCTTCGTCAGCGAGGGCATCGCCGAGCCGCGGCCGATCGCCTCGATGCCGGGCGTGCTCCAGCACACCCGGGACAGCCTGCGGAAGGCCGCGGTGGAGGCCGCCGAGGCGGGCGTGGGCGGCATCATGCTGTTCGGTCTGCCCGAGGTGAAGGACGCCGTCGGCTCCGAGGGCACCAACCCGGACGGGATCCTGCAGCAGGCCATCCGCGACGTGGTCGCGGAGGTCGGCGACCGGCTGGTGGTCATGTCGGACCTCTGCCTGGACGAGTTCACCGACCACGGCCACTGCGGTGTGCTGGCCGAGGACGGCAGCGTGGACAACGACGCGACCCTGGAGCGCTACGCCGAGATGGCCGTGGTCCAGGCCGAGGCCGGCGTCCACATGGTCGGCCCGTCGGGGATGATGGACGGTCAGATCGCCGTCGTCCGGCGGGCGTTGGACGAGGCCGGGCACCAGGACGTCAGCGTCCTCGCCTACACCGCCAAGTACGCCTCCGCGCTGTACGGCCCGTTCCGCGAGGCCGTCAACTCCTCGCTCAAGGGCGACCGCAAGACCTACCAGCAGGACCCGGCGAACGCCCGCGAGGCGTTGCGCGAGCTGGAGCTGGACCTCGCCGAGGGCGCGGACCTGGTGATGGTCAAGCCGGCCATGCTGTACCTGGACGTCCTGCGGCAGGTCGCCGACGCCTCGCCGGTGCCGGTGGCCGCGTACCAGATCTCCGGCGAGTACTCGATGGTGGAGGCCGCCGCCGCCAACGGCTGGATCGAGCGGGAGCGCACCATCCTGGAGACGCTCACCTCGATCCGCCGGGCCGGTGCCGAGCAGATCCTCACCTACTGGGCGGTCGAGGCCGCCCGGATGCTCAAGCAGCAGTAGGCACGGCGCCGTGGCGCAGACGGAAGGCCGGGCCCCCGCTCAGTGCGGGGGCCCGGCCTTCCGGCGTGCCGCTACTTCCAGCCGTTGATGTGGGCGAAGCCGCCGCCGCCGCCGACCAGGTCGGTGGAGGTGGCGGCGCCGCCGACGGCACCGCCGGCGATGATGTCGGAGGTGTGGGCGACGCCCCACTCGCCCCCGGCCAGGAACGGCTGGTCGGCGGTGGCGACGAGGCCGCCGCCGCCCTCCAGGCCGACGTGCGCGAACGCCGGGGTGGCGGCACCCGCGAGCGCCAGCGCGGCAGTGGCGGTCAGGACGGCCTTGGCCAGCGTGCTCTTCATGGATCTGCCCTCTCTGTGGGAGCGCCCCGCGGGCGCTCTGCCTCTGACTCGTGCTCTTCTTCGGTCAAGCCCGGAGGGCCCGGGGAGACCTTCCTCCCCGGGCCCTCCGTCCGTGCCATGCGCCTTGATCAGCCGATCAGGTGCGAGACACCACCGTCGCCCGCGGACTGGGTGGTCTGGCCGACGTTGCAGTACTGCTTCGGGTTGACGTTCAGGACCGGCACCTCGACCGGAACCGCGACGCCGATGACGGCGACGGCGATGTTGTGGACCTCCGGCACGCAGATGTTCGGGTTGTCCAGGGCGTGGTAGTTGGCGCTGCCGTTGCCGTGGGTGCCGGTCTGGTTGGTGCCGCCGTTGCCCTGGACGGTGGTGGCCGCGCCGTCCGAGTCGGCGATGGCGGAAGCCGAGCCGGCGGACATCGCGAGAGCGGCGGCGGCGAGGCCGGCGGCGGCGATGGTCTTCTTGATCATTTCCGGTTTTCCTCTCAAGGATGAATCGGGGAGCGATTCGAGGGTGGTTCGGGGGAGCTGTGCGGGGGAGAGCTGTGGGGTCGTCAGCCGACCAGGTGGGACACGCCCCCGTCGCCGTGGCTCTGGGTGCCCTGGCCGACGGTGCAGTACTGCTTGCCGCCGCTGTTGGCGACCGGGACCTCGACCGGGACGGCCACGCCGAGCACCGCGACAGCGATGTTGTGGATCTCCGGCAGGCAGATGTTCGGGTTGTCCAGGAAGTGGAAGTTCGGGCTGTTGTTCCCGACCGTCCCGGTGAAGTTGGTACCGCCGTTGCCCTCGATGGACGCGGCAGCGCCGTCCGCGTCAGCGATGGCCGAGGCGGGCGCGGCGGCACCGGCCAGCGCGGCGACGGCCAGGCCGGCGGCGGCGAAGGACTTCTGGATCATGGGGAGATCCCTCTCTGAAATGCTTTCGGTTTCCGTGCGTAGCAACGCGTCGAACGCTCAGACCCGGTCTGCAGTCACTGACGTCCAGATCAAAGAATGACGGCACGGAAGGTTACGGGGATTTTTGAAAAGAGTCCGGGAGGCGCGTCCGGGGGTGGTTTCCGGTGGGATTATTACGCCGAATCGGTTAACGCCCGCAATCCGAACTCACGGTCACTCGTTGCGCAGATTGCTTTCCGGCTGCGGCCCCGCAGCCCTCCCCGATGGATCCACAGTCCTGGATCCCCAGGACGTCCCCAGTACGGACAGGCAGAACGGTGAAAAGCATGAAGTTCTCCAAGCGGGCCGGCGCGATGCTGCTGGCGGTCGGTGCGGGCGTGCTCGCCTCCCAGGGAGCGGCCTCCGCCGCCAAGGTCACCCCCGACCAGGTCGGAGCCCTGGAGGACAAGCTGTCCACCCAGCAGGTCCCGGCGGACGTACCGCTGACGCCGCTGGGCAGCCACCTCACCGCCGGCATCCCGACCTCGCTGCTCATGCCGCCGGCACCCGGCCGGACCACCGACAACGGGCTGGTCCCGAACCACGTGGTGCCCCAGCTGGCCACCGGCAAGCTCGGCCCGAGCGCCAAGGCCCAGCTGCCGCTCCCGCTGGTCGACCAGAGCGCCGACCTCGGCGAGGTGCTGCTGGAGGCCCCGGCGGCGCCGCTGCAGGCCAAGACCCCGGGCCTGGACGTGGGCAAGCCGCTGGCGCTGGTGCAGGACGGCACCGGCCAGCTCGCCGACGGCCGGCTCCGGGTGGACGAGGTGGACCCGCGGCTGGTGCCCGCCGCCGTGCAGACCGTCCCCGGGGCCACCGCGAGCCTCGGCGGCGACCAGCAGCGGCTCTCCGCCACCGAGGCGGTGAACGACCTGGCCGACACCACCACCGCGACGGCCGCCGGCGTGCTGCAGCAGACCAACGCGACCGAGACGGCCACCGGCACCGCCGCGGGCCTGGTGCAGCAGGCCGACCTCGGCCGTCTGGCCGGCCTGGCCCGGCTCTGAGCCCGTCCCGGACGCGGGGGGGGCCCGCCCCCCCCGGGGCCCGGCGGGGGGGCGGGGGCCCGCCCCGGCCGCCCGCCCTGCCCGCCGGGCCCCCCCCAGCCCGCCCCCCAACCCCTCCTGCGAGTACA
>NZ_JBVJLM010000016.1:0-45340 GCF_055584725.1 Kitasatospora sp. NPDC101108 | reverse complement strand
CCGGGGGGGTGGGGCGGGGGGGCCCGGTCTCGGGGCCGGCCCGGCCCGGGCCGGCCCCGGCCCCCCGGGTCCCCGGGGGGGGGGGCGGGGCCCCGCCGCGTCCGGCCGCTCAGCCCGGCAGGACGCCGGACAGCCCGCCGACCAGCGGGAGGTCCTTGACCCCGCCGCCCGCGCTCAGCGGACCGGTCAGCGTGCCGGTGCCGACCGGTGCCAGTCCCTGGTCCGGCTGGATGGTCGCGCCGTTGTTGAGCACGTCGGCCGAGGAGTTGGCCCACGGGTCCAGACGCAGGCTCTTGAGCGGCGCGACGCCGTAGCCGAGCCCGGTCGTCGTCCCGTTCAGCGCCTGCCCGACGTCGGTCCTCGCCAGCGAGGCCGGGCCCGTCGCGCTCTGGTGGCCCGGGGCGGTGGCGGCCTGCGCCGAACCGGCGCCGAGCAGCACCACCGCGCCCGCGGCGGCGGCCAGTCCGGCCCCGCCCTTCTTCGAAACCATGCGGATCACCCTTCGGTGGAGTGGGGCCCGGTCCGGCCGAACCCGGCAGGCGGGCCCTGAGGCCCCGGACGTCCGGTCCGGGGATGCCGAACTGCCCCCCGGCCGACTGGTCGGGGGGCAGGACGGCCGAGATGCGTGCCGATCGGGGATCAGCAGTCGTCCGCGGGCTTCGGGTGCGCCTCCACGTTGGCGCAGGTGTTGCCGAAGGCCGGGTTCAGCGCACCGATGATGTCGATGGTGTTGCCGCACAGGTTGACCGGGATGTGGATCGGCACCTGGATCTGGTTGCCGGAGACGACACCGGGGGATCCGGCGGCCACGCCCTCGGCGCCCGCGCTCGCGGCGGCGGAGCCCGCCGCACCCAGCACCAGGCCGGCGGCGGCGGCGGAGAGGACGGCGACCTTCTTCACGTTCTGCATGGGGGTTGATCTCCTCGATCACACACGGGTGGAGCGTGCGGCGCCCCGGCGTTGCGGGGCGCCGCACGGGCTCGGGTGAATCAGCTGTCGCCGGTGCGGCGACCGCGGGTTCAGCCGGCGTTGACGCAGGCGTTGCCGAAGGCCGGGTTCAGCAGGCCGATGATGTCGATGGTGTTGCCGCACAGGTTGATCGGGATGTGGATCGGCACCTGGAGCTGGTTGCCGGAGAGCACACCGGGGGAGCCGGCGGCCACGCCCTCGGCGCCCGCGCTGGCGAACGC
The DNA here is from genome assembly GCF_055584725.1 of Kitasatospora sp. NPDC101108. Classification (NCBI taxonomy): domain Bacteria; kingdom Bacillati; phylum Actinomycetota; class Actinomycetes; order Kitasatosporales; family Streptomycetaceae; genus Kitasatospora; species Kitasatospora sp. NPDC101108. The sequence goes on along the minus strand of NZ_JBVJLM010000016.1, from coordinate 44,150 downwards.
GCCGCCGGCGGCACCGAGCACCAGACCGGTGGCGGCCAGCGACAGGACTGCGGCCTTCTTGATGTTGCGCATGATTTCCTCCGATTTCTGCCCGACGGAATTGAGGTGTCGGGAGTCGGGCGAGCAGGAATGCTCACCCGAAGGGTTCAGGGATTTCCGTGAATGTCACTCCGACGGCGCACACCGGCGTGTCCGCCCATGGCTCGGGCGTCGACGCAGCCGTCGCGTTTTTCCGGCGCCCCGCGAAAGGCCCCCGCACGGCCGGGGACGGTTCGGTTGGAGGCGCGACCAGGAATTCCCGGTCAGGCGTTCAGGCGGTGCCGCCCAACGCCGGGTTCTGGGGGGCCCGCCACGTCGACCGACTTGCCGGTGGCCTCGGTGCCGACGAGGCCGTGGGCGAGCTGCGCATGGGCGGTACTCGATTCCTGAGTAGGGCCGGGGTGGATCGTCTTCGTCAAGGAGAACGAGGCAGAGCGCGGAGGGAAACGGCCCGGCCGGCTGATCACCCGAATGCCGGTCACCCGAGCCGTGTTAGGCCGGACGGGTGACAGTGGAGGCGTCGTCGCAACCGGTCCGGACGGGTCTCGTTCTAGATGTCGCACTCCCCGTGCATCTCTGTTGAACAGTCAGGAGGCTCACATGAGCGTCAAGAAGACCGCCGCCGTCGGTGCGGCCGTGGTGGGCATCGTGGCCGCCGGCGCCGGCACCGCGATGGCCAGCGCCGGTGCCCAGGGTGTCGCCGCGGGTTCCCCCGGTGTCATCTCGGGCAACCAGATCCAGATCCCGGTGCACGTTCCGATCAACGCGTGCGGCAACTCGGTCAACATCGTCGGGCTGCTCAACCCGGCGTTCGGCAACCACTGCCTCAACGCGGGCTGATTCCACACCCGGTTCGGCCGGTGAGAGCCGCCGTTCCGCGCTTCCCTCCTGGGGCGCGGAGCGGCGGCTTTTCCGCGTCCGTACGGCGGACGCGGCGTCGGTTCCCGGTGTTGTCACGAGCCTTGTTGCACTACTTGTCAGTACCTACGATGTGAGACCTGCTCACCTTTCTGCACCTCTCCTGCTCCGCACCGCCCGGCACCCCCGGCCCGGCGGTTCCCGCCCCCGCAAGGAGTCGCGTGTGATCAGGTTCCGCACGTCCGTGGCGCGAAGGGTGCGAACGGGCTCGTCCCGGTCCGCCGCGCTGCTCGCCACCGGCGTCCTCGTCGCCACCCTCGGCCTGGCCGGTGCCCCCGCCGCCCTCGCCGACGGCGCCCCCGCGCCGGCCGCCACCCGCCCGGCCGCGATCGTCGCCCTCGGCGACAGCGCCATCTCCGGGGAGGGTGCCGGCACCGACACCGGCGACGGCTACTTCCCCGAGACCGACACCCCCACCAACTACTGCCACCGGCACCCCAAGTCGGAGATCTTCGTCACCGACATCCCCGGGGTCACCCCGATCGACCTCGCCTGCTCCGGCGCCCAGACCGGCGACCTGGTCAGCGACCCCGCGCTGGCCAGGATCACCGGCCCTGGCAGCGGAGACTTCGGCGAACCCAAGCAGGACGTCGAACTCGCCGACACGGCGGGCAAGTACGACGTCAAGATGGTCGTCGTCACGATCGGCGCCAACGACGACTTCGACTTCAGCGGCATCATGATGCACTGCCTGGCGCAGTACTTCCCGATCCCCAAGGACCAGGGCTGCCGGGACACCATCGGCAGCGACGAGATCCGGCAGCGGGCCCAGCGGGTCCGGCCCAAGGTCGTCGCCGCGCTGCAGAACATCCGGCAGACCATGCGCAAGGCGGGCTACGCCGACTCCTCGTACCAGCTGGTCTACCAGTCGTACTTCAACCCGATCACCCCGGACATCCGGCGCAACGACTACCTCGGCAAGATCACCGACGGCTGTCCGGCCTTCCCCGAGGACCTCGCCTGGGGACACAACTGGGTGGTCCCGACCTTCAGCGACGCGCTCCGCGGCGCGGCCGAACAGGTGCCCGGCGTGCGGTACCTGGACCAGCGGCGGGTCGCCTTCGGGCACGAGGTGTGCGCCGAGTGGACGACCTCCCCGTACGAGTACTCCAACGGGGACGTCATCAACCTCTCCGAGTGGGCCCGCAACGGCTGCGACTCCCAGATCGGCATCCCCGGGCTGTGCATGAACATGGTCCGCCAGTCGTACCACCTGCGGGTGGCCGGCTACCGCGGTGAGGGCGTCTGCCTCGGCCAGTTCTTCGCCAGGCCGGACCAGACCGAGGCGTACTGCACACTCAACCAGCAGAACACCACGTCGATCCAGCCGCTCACGCCCGGCAAGCCCTTCGGGGACGTCCCCGAGGACGGCTCCTGGTACCAGCTCACCAACGCCGCCACCGGAAACGCGCTCGACCTCTCCGGCGGCGGCGCCTACGGCGACTCCACCAACGGCCGGGCCGCCATCAGCTACCCGGCGGGCGGCGGGCTGAACCAGTCCTTCGTCCTGGAGGCCAAGTCCGGCGGCAGCTACGAGCTGGACTTCAGCGGCAACCGCGACATGTGCCTGGATGCCAACGCCGCCGCCACCGCCCCCGGCACCCGGATCCAGCAGTGGGGCTGCAACGGCGGCGCCAACCAGCACTGGGTGTTCAAGCCGGCCGGCAACGGCACCTACAAGATCGCCGACTCGGCGGACCCGACCAAGGTCCTGGCCACCGGCACCACCCTCGACGCCAAGGGCAACCCCTACGTCGAACTCGCCACCGACACCGGCGCCCCCGCCCAGCTCTGGCAGCTCACCAAGCTCGGCATCGTCTACGTCCACGGCTGACGTGACTCAGGCCGTCGCCGCCCCCAACCGGGCGGCGACGGCCGCACTCAACGGGTACGGCGTCTCGACCGGCAGCAGCCCCGGATCCCGCTCCCGCCGGATCCGCTCGGCCAACGCGGTGACGTCCGTGATCCGCCGGATCCACTCGTCCGCGTAGCGCCGCACCGCCTCGCCGCGCAGCCCGACCTGGATCGCCCGCCACTCCAGCGCGACGAGGTTCAGCCCGCGTTCCGGGTCCCACTGCACCCGCACCGGGCTCTGCCGCAGCTCCCGCTTCCACGCCGCCTGGGACTCGTGCACCCGCCGGGTGTAGGCGCTCAGCACGGCCCGCTCCAGCGCCCAGTCGAAACCCTCACGGCTGATCTCCAGCGCGAGCACCCGCTCCTGTCCGGGACTGCGGGCCCAGTCGCTGCGGTGCATCATCCAGAGGAACGAGGGCTTGATCCACGTCATCCGGTCCCGTTGGAACGCCTCCGGGAACCGTCCCTCGGCCGCGGCCGGTTCGGCGATCCGGGGCCCGAAGGCCTGGTAGACGGTGATCGTGTCGGCGGTGTGGAGCGCCCGGATCTGATGCTTCGGCGGCTGGAGCGGCATGGCCGCATCGTCGCTGCCGCCGGCGTCCACCCGCTACGGGTTTTCCGGGCCGGGCGGGGGAGGGCGGGCCCGGAAGGGCCGTGCCGTAGGCTCTCGGGAACGTCGTTGCGCCGGAGCCGCGCGCACCATGAGCGGGGCGGGGAGTACCCAGAGCAGATGAGCACGGCATCGAGCACCGAGTCGTCCAGCACTGAGCCGTCCAGCACCGAGCCGGTGGCGGCGGACGGGGAGCGTCCCGAGGAGCGGACGGGCCGTGCGCCCGGGCGGTTCGGGGTGCTGGTGGACCGCTTCGCGCCCGCGCTCGGCGCGTACGCGGTGGTCAAGGCGATCGGGCTGACCGTCTTCCTGGTGCTGCTGGAGCACACCGGCGACTACCTGAAGAAGCAGGTCGGCCGCGGCGGCGGCGCCCACGCCTGGGACGTGCTGGGCACCTGGGACGGCATCTGGTACCAGCGGATCGCCGAGAACGGGTACGACCCGCAGCTGATCCCGCTGCACGGCTTCCCGCTCGCCACCTACTACGAGAACTCCGCCGCCTTCTTCCCGCTCTACCCCTGGCTGATGCGGCTGGTCGGCGCGGTGACCGGACTCGGCCCGTACGGCTCCGGGATCGTCGTCTCGGTGCTGGCCTCGCTGGTCGCCGCGGCCGGGATCTTCGCGATCGCCGAGCGGCTGGCCGGCTTCCGGGCGGGGGTGATCGCCGCGGTGGTCTGGGGCCTGTTCCCGGGCTCCGGTGTGGAGTGGGCGGTCTACTCGGACTCGCTGTTCGTCGCGCTGTCCGCCTGGGCCTGCTACTGCGTGATGACCCGTCGCTGGATCGCCGCGGGCCTGCTGGCCCTGGTCGCGGGCCTCAACCGGCCGACCGCCGCCGCGCTGATCGCCGCGGTCTCGATCGCCGCGCTGGTCGCGCTGGTCCGCCGCACCGACGGGGTGGCCCGCCCGCTGACCGCGATGCTGATCACCCCGTGGGGACTGATCGGCTACGTCGCCTGGGTCGGCTGGCGGATGGGTGACTGGGGCGGTTACTTCAAGCTCCAGCGCGGCGCCTGGAACCGCTACTTCGACTTCGGCGCCTCCACGCTGCGCACGATCATGGACGTGATCACCGGCCACTGGGACTTCTGGCAGTCCAACCCCGTCCCGGACCTGATCGCCATCGCGCTGCTGATCGCCCTGCCGGGCCTGCTGGTGCTGCTCCGGCAGGCCCGCCCCCCGCTGGTGCTGTGGGTGTACACCGCGCTGACCATCTTCACCGCGCTGAGCAGCAACCAGATCTTCGGCAACATCTCGCGCTACCTGCTGCCGGCCTTCCCGCTGTTCATCGGCCTGGCGGTGGCGCTGCGCCGGGTGCGGACCTCCTCGCTGGTCGGGATGTTCGCGATGCCGGTGATCGCGGCGGGCTGGTACGCCGGCTATGCGCTGTTCGAGTTGGGTATCCCGTAACCCAGGTTGGTTGACTACGGGATCATCCGGCAGCAGACGGGCCGTTGCTAACCTCGGACGCATGACGACGACCCCGCCCGTGCGCCAGATCTGCGACATCTCCGGCCTGCTGGACCACGCGAGCCACGTGCTGGCGACCCGGATGGCGGCGGCCTTCACCGAGCTCGGGATCACCCCCCGCGCGTACTGCGTGCTGTTCCACGCGCAGGAGGCCGAGCGCACCCAGATCCAGCTGGCCGAGCTGTCGGACCTGGACAAGACCACCATGGTGGTCACCGTCGACGAGCTGGAGAAGGCGGGCCTGGCCGAGCGCCGCCCGTCCGCCACCGACCGCCGGGCCCGGATCATCTCGGTCACCGAGGCGGGGGAGCGGGCCGTCGTACAGGGCACCGCGATCGCCGACCGGGTCCACCGCGAGCTGCTGGAGTCGCTGCCGCAGCCGGAGCGGGAGGTCTTCGTCTCCGCCCTGACCCGACTGGTGGACGGGCACCTGGCGGAACCGGTCGAGAGCGAACGCACCGTCCGTCGTGCCCGTCGTCCCCGGGGCTGACGCCGCGCCGTGCCCCGGGCCAAGGTTCTCCCGAGATAGATAGTCCCGAACAAAACAATCTGATAGCTTCCTTCCCGGTACTCGACGAACCGGGAGAATCGCCATGACCACGCACGCCCCGGCCGCGCCGGACACAGCGCCGGCGGCCCCAGCCCGCCCCCGCGCACTGGCCCTCGCGGTGCTCTGCGCCAGCATGCTGATGATCGTCCTGGACGGCTCGATCGTCACCGTGGCGCTGCCCGCCATCCAGGACGACCTGCACTTCTCGCCCGCCGACCTCACCTGGACGGTCAACGCCTACCTGATCGCCTTCGGCGGGCTGCTGCTGCTCGCCGGCCGGCTCGGCGACCTGATCGGCCGCAAGCGCGTCTTCGTCGCCGGACTCGCCCTCTTCACCGCCGCCTCGCTGCTCTGCGCCGTCGCCACCGGGCAGGGGATGCTGATCGCCGCCCGCTTCCTCCAGGGCGTCGGCGGGGCGATGGCCTCGGCGGTCAGCCTCGGCATGGTCGTCACGCTCTTCCCCGAGCCCGGCGAGCGCGGCCGCGCGATCGGCGCGTTCAGCTTCGTCGGCGCGGCCGGCGCCTCGATCGGCCAGGTCCTCGGCGGGGTCCTCACCCAGGCCCTCAGCTGGCACTGGATCTTCCTGATCAACCTGCCGCTCGGCCTCGCCGCCGTCCTGCTGGCCGTCCGGGTGCTGGCGCCCGACCACGGCCCGGGTCTGCGGGCCGGCGCCGACGCCCTGGGCGCCGCGCTGATCACCGCCGCCCTGATGCTCGGCATCTACACCATCGTCGGCACCGGCGCCCACGGCTGGACCTCGGCCCGCACCCTCGGGCTCGGCGTGCTCTCGCTCGTCCTGCTGGCCGCCTTCCTGCTCCGCCAGACCCGGGCCGCCCAGCCCCTGCTGCCGCTGCGGATGTTCCGCTCCCGCAACGTCTCGGGCGCCAACGCGGTACAGCTCCTGACCATCTCCGGGATGTTCGCCTTCCAGATCCTGGTCGCCCTCTACCTGCAGCAGGTCCTCGGCTACGGCGCCGCCGCCACCGGCCTGGCGATGCTGCCCGCCGCGGTCGCCATCGGCGCGGTGTCGCTGCTGCTCTCCGCGCGGCTGGGCGCCCGGTTCGGCGAGCGGGCGGTGCTGCTCGCGGGCCTCGCGATGCTGGTCGTCGCGCTCGGTCTGCTGGCCCGGCTGCCGGCCGACGCCGACTACCCCGTCCACCTGCTGCCGACCATGCTGCTGATCGGCGGCGGCGGGCTGGTGCTGTCCGCGCTCGCGGTGCTCGGGATGTCCGGAGCCGGGCCGGAGGACGCGGGCACCGCCTCGGGACTGTTCAACACCACCCAGCAGGTCGGCGGCGCGCTCGGTGTCGCGGTGCTCACCACCCTCGCCGACGGCCGTACCGGAGCCCTGGCCGCCGCCGGGCAGCCCGTGGCCGAGGCGCTCACCGGCGGCTTCCGGCTCGCCTTCACGGTGGCCGCCGGGCTGCTCGCGGTGGCGCTCGTGCTCGCGGCGGCGGTGCTCCGGCCGACCGTCAACTCCACTGGCGGCGCAGGTGATTGACCCTCAGCCGGAGCAGTAGTGGTGGCGGTGGTGGGTGTAGTCGCCGTCCTCCCCCGCGCTGACGGTCTGGAGCGCGACGACGACCACCAGGACCGGCAGCAGGGCCACCAGCAGGCCGTGCAGGAAGCCCACGCGCACCAACGACCGCCGCCGGAACGCGGCCACCACGATCCAGACGGCCCAACAGGTCGCGAGCGCGCCCAGTGCCACGCCCGTCCAGCCGAGCGGCAGGATGTACCCCGGGGCGCCGTCGCTGTCCTGGCACTTGCTCAACAAGCGCTGGACGCCGCGGACTTCGTCGGCCGACCACCAGGTGCAGGCCAGTCCGACGCCCATGAGCAGCAGTGGAAGGACGGCCTCGAACCGGCCGCGGGAGGGTGCTCCCGCGGCCGGTGCTGCGTACGGCATGAAGTTTTCCCCCGTGGTGTTCCCCTGTTACGGCCAGACGAGGCAGTACAGCTGGTGCCCGGCCTCGTGCAGCCGGTTCGCGAAGTCCTGCCATTCGTGCAGCATCGTATAGATCACGAAGGCGTCGCGCGGACCGCGGCGGTCGGGGACGGTGGACCAGATGAAGGCGGCGGCGCCGAGTTCGGTCTCGTCCGCCTTGCGGAGCGGCTCGACCACGTTGTGGGGGAGTTGGACGACGGCGTAGTCGGGGTGCAGCACGACGAGTTCCAGCGGCGGCACCTGGTGCAGCGGGACGCCCTGGATGCCGGTGAGGACCATGGCGCTCATGGTCTCCGGCTTGATCTTGGTGGAGAGGTGGCCGGTGGGGGAGCCGCTGGTCTCCATCAGGTCGCCGAGCCGCCCCAGCGAGCCGAGTTCACCGGCGTCCAGGCCGAGCCCGCCCGGACCGAGGGCGGTGGGGACTCTGGCGGCGGTCGCGCGGTCCGGTGCGCCGAAGTACTTGTAGGTCACCCCCACGCGTCCCTCACCCCGCCTCTCGCCGCCGCGACGACCACGACCCGTACCCGCTCCCGTACCCCCGCGTGCGGTTTCGGCGGGCCTGCGGGAGCCACCCGCCGCCTCGTCGAAGCCGTCCTGCGCCTCGGACACTCGGACCATCCTCACCGGAATTCGCCGGAATCGACAGACCCCCGCACGCCCGGTGCCCACCGGACGCGCTCTTACCCGTCATGCGCCGCCGTGCCTACTCGCGGGCCGTACCCACTCGCGGCACACAGCAGTCCTCTCCACACCCCTGTACACAACCGGAGCGCTCGCGCACTCTGTGCACACAGTCTGACTGGTCCGTGCTCCGGAACAGCCAGCGGCCCCGCCGTGCACGACCGCCACGGACAACCGTCACGGACAACCGTACAGACAACGGTGCCCGGATCATCGTTCCAGATGATCGGGCCGGACATGCAGAGCTCAAGGACACGATTTGAGACCATGTCTCCCGTGAGCTACCCCTACGAAGCCCCCCAGTCCCAGTCGCTGTTCGATCGCGCCTCCGTGGTCACGCCCGGCGGCGTCAACTCCCCGGTGCGCGCCTTCCGCGCGGTCGGCGGCACGCCGCGCTTCATGGTGTCCGGCACCGGCCCCTACCTCACCGACGCCGACGGCCGTGAATACGTCGACCTGGTGTGCTCGTGGGGTCCGATGATCCTCGGCCACGCGAACCCCGCCGTGATCGACGCCGTCCAGCGGGCCGTCGCCCTCGGCACCTCCTTCGGCACGCCCGGCCAGGGCGAGGTCGAACTCGCCGAGGAGATCGTCGCCCGGGTCGCCCCGGTCGAGCAGGTCCGCCTGGTCTCCTCCGGCACCGAGGCCACCATGTCCGCGATCCGGCTCGCCCGCGGCTTCACCGGCCGGGCGAAGGTGGTCAAGTTCGCCGGCTGCTACCACGGTCACGTGGACGCGCTGCTGGCCGCCGCCGGTTCCGGCGTGGCCACCTTCGGGCTGCCGGACACCCCGGGCGTCACCGGCGCCCAGGCCGGCGACACCATCGTGCTGCCGTACAACGACCTGGCCGCCGTCGAGCAGGCCTTCGCCGCCCACCCGGGCGAGATCGCCTGCGTGATCACCGAGGCCTCGCCCGGCAACATGGGCGTCGTCCCGCCGCTGCCCGGCTTCAACGCGGGCCTGGCCCGCCTCTGCCGGGACAACGGCGCGCTGTTCATCTCCGACGAGGTGATGACCGGCTTCCGCGTCTCCAAGGCCGGCTGGTACGGCCTGGAGGCGGCGAACGAGGGCTGGGCGCCGGACCTGCTGACCTTCGGCAAGGTCATGGGCGGCGGCTTCCCGGCCGCGGCCTTCGGCGGCCGCGCCGACGTGATGGCCCACCTGGCCCCGGCCGGCCCGGTCTACCAGGCGGGCACCCTGTCCGGGAACCCGGTCGCCACCGCGGCCGGCCTGGCCCAGCTGCGCGGCTGCACCGACGAGGTGTACGCGACGGTGGACCGGGTCTCCGCCGAGATCTCCGGCCTGGTCTCCGAGGCGCTCACCAAGGAGGGCGTGGCGCACCGGCTGCAGACCGCTGGGAACATGTTCTCGGTGTTCTTCACCGAGGCCGCGGTCACCAACTACGACGAGGCCAGGACTCAGGAGGCGTACCGTTTCACCGCCTTCTTCCACGCGATGCTGGCCGAGGGCGTCTACCTGCCGCCGTCCGCCTTCGAGTCCTGGTTCGTCTCGGCGAGCCACGACGAGCGGGCGATCGAGCGGATCGCCGCCGCCCTGCCGGCCGCCGCCCGTGCCGCTGCCGCCGCAACGGCCTGAGTCCAGGAGTAGTCGAGAAGTGAGCGCCAAAGAGATCACCGTCGTCCACGTGATGCGCCACGGTGAGGTGCACAACCCGGAGGGCGTCCTGTACGGGCGGCTGCCGGACTACCACCTGTCCGAACTGGGCCGGCAGATGGCCGACCGGGTCGCCGAGGACCTGGCCGACCGGGACATCACCCACGTGGTGGCCTCCCCGCTGGAGCGGGCCCAGGAGACCGCCGCGCCGATCGCCAAGGCGCACGGCCTGGACGTCGCGGTGGACGAGCGGCTGATCGAGGCGGAGAACATCTTCGAGGGCAAGACCTTCGGCGTCGGCGACGGCTCGCTGCGGAACCCGGGCTACTGGAAGTACCTCACCAACCCGTTCAAGCCCTCCTGGGGGGAGCCGTACCTCGACCAGGCGGTGCGGATGATGGGCGCGCTCGGCGCCGCCCGGGACGCCGCCCGCGGGCACGAGGCGGTCTGCGTCAGCCACCAGCTGCCGATCTGGATCCTCCGCTCCTTCGTCGAGCGCCGCCGGCTCTGGCACGACCCGCGCAACCGGCAGTGCTCGCTGGCCTCGCTGACCAGCTTCACCTTCGAGGGCGACAAGATCGTCTCGGTCGGCTACCGCGAGCCGGCCCGCGACCTGCTGCCCGCGCACCTGATCGGCAAGGGCCGCAAGGGCGACAAGCCGGTGGGCAGGAGCTTCGGCGCCTGAGGCCCGTAAGCGGTGCGTAAGTATGACTTCGGGTCACCTGGCGAGCGCCGGGTGACCCGAAGTCTTCGCAGGTCAGAGCGGGTGCGACGCGCAAGGGAGGACCCCCCCGAACCCGTCCGGAACTCCATGCGAAACTTTTCACATGTCTGCCATGACGCGCCCCCGTCCCCGTGTCGCCGCAGCCGCCGCCACAGTCGCCGCCGCTGCGCTCGTCCTCACCGGCTGTTCCTCCTCGGGCTCGTCGAGCAGCGAAGGCCAGGTCGGCTTCGTCACCGTCAAGGGGACCAACCTGTCCAAGGCCGAGGCGGGCAAGCGCGGGGACGCGCCGGACATCTCGGGGGAGACCCTGGAGGGCAACCAGGTCAAGCTCTCGGACTACCGGGGCAAGGTCGTGGTGCTGAACGTGTGGGGCTCCTGGTGCGGGCCGTGCCGGGCCGAGGCGAAGAACCTCCAGGCCGTCGCGGACGAGTACAAGGACAAGGGCGTCCAGTTCCTGGGCATCAACACCCGGGACACCGACAAGACCAACGCCGTCCGCTTCGAGCAGGAGCAGGGCGTCGGCTTCCCGAGCATCTTCGACCCGGCGGGCACCCAGCTGCTCAAGTTCCCCAAGGGCAGCCTCAACCCGCAGTCCATCCCGACCACCCTGGTCGTCGACCGTGACGGCAAGCTGGCCGCCCGAGCCGTCGGCGGGACGACCCAGGAGGCGCTGGAGTCGATCGTCCAGCCGGTGGTGGCGGAGCAGCAGCAGTGAGTGCGCCGCTCCAGCCGGCCGGCCTCCCGCTGGCGGACACCTTCACCACCGTGCAGAGCGGTGCGCTGCTGGCCGCGGCGCCGATCGCGCTGGCGGCCGGGCTGGTCTCCTTCTTCTCGCCCTGCGTGCTGCCGCTGGTGCCCGGCTACCTGTCCTACGTGACCGGCTTCTCCGCCGCCGACCTCGCCGACGCCCGCGGTACCAGGCGCGGCCGGATGCTGCTCGGGGCGACGCTGTTCATCCTCGGCTTCACCGTGGTCTTCGTCTCCGGCGGGGCGCTGTTCGGCCAGTTCGGCAACACCCTCCAGGAGCACAAGCGGGTCATCTCGATCGTGCTCGGCTCGCTCACCGTGGTGATGGGCCTGGCCTTCATGGGCCTCGTCCCCGGCCTGAGCATGCGCGAGGTGCGCTCGCACCGCCGCCCGGCCGTCGGACTGCTCGGCGCGCCGCTGCTGGGCATGGTGTTCGGCGTGGGCTGGACGCCCTGCATCGGCCCGACCCTGGCCGCCGTCCAGACCCTGTCCCTGAACCAGGCGGACGCGGCGCGCGGGGCCCTGCTGATGACCTTCTACTGCCTGGGCCTCGGCGTACCGTTCATCGTGGCCGCGCTGGCGTTCCGCCGGGCGCTGGGCGCCTTCGGGTGGGTCAAGCGGCACTACCCGCTCGTCATGCGGATCGGTGGCGGCATGCTCGTCGCGGTCGGTCTGCTGCTCGTCACCGGGATCTGGGATTCCTGGATGAGCGAACTGCAGTCCTGGACCGCCGACTCCCAGATCGGAATCTGACCGTGAGCAAGACCACGACCGATACCGAGCTGCCCCCGGCGCCTGACGACGACGGCGCCGCGGAGCGGCTGAGCACCGCGCCGGTCGAGTCCGAGGGGCCGACCGGCATAGGGGCGTTCGGCTGGGCGCGCTGGATGTGGCGCCAGCTGACCTCGATGCGGGTCGCCCTGATCCTGCTGTTCCTGCTGTCGCTGGCCGCCATCCCGGGCTCGCTGATCCCGCAGAACGGCCAGAACCAGTTCAAGGTGCAGACCTGGAAGGCGCAGCACACCGCGGTCGCGCCGATCTACGAGAAGCTCCAGCTGTTCGACGTCTACAGCTCGGTCTGGTTCTCCGCGATCTACATCCTGCTGTTCGTCTCGCTGGCCGGCTGCATCGTCCCGCGCACCTGGCAGTTCGTCGGCGTGCTGCGCTCCCAGCCGCCGGCCGCGCCGCGCAACCTGACCCGGATGCCGGTGTACGCGGCCTGGCGCACCGGGGCGGACGCGGAGCAGGTGAACGCCGCCGCCCACCGGCTGCTGCGCAAGCGCGGCTTCCGCGCCGACCTGTCCGGCGGCTCGGTGGCCGCCGAGAAGGGCTACCTGCGCGAGGTCGGCAACCTGCTGTTCCACCTGTCGCTGTTCGCGCTGCTCGGCGGCTTCGCCTGGGCCAGCCTGGCCTCCGGCACCGGCGGCAAGCTGATGGTCGAGGGCCAGGGCTACTCCAACACCATCACCCAGCTCGACGACTTCACCGGCACCCGGTTCTACGGGAACCAGGACCTCGACCCCTTCTACCTGAAGCTCGACGACTTCACCTCGAAGTTCCAGAACACCGGTGACCAGATGGGCGCCGCCCGCCAGTTCACCGCGAACGTCGAGTACTACCAGGGCAGCGACGACTCGAAGCTGAAGAAGGGCACGATCGAGGTCAACCACCCGCTGGAGATCGGCGGCAGCAAGGTCTACCTGATCGGCCACGGCTACGCCCCGGTGATCACCGTGAAGAACGGCAAGGGCGACGTGGTCTACCACGACGTCGTGCCGTTCCTGCCGCAGGACGCCAACCTGACCTCGACCGGCGTGGTGAAGGTGTCCGACTACGGCGTCGGCCCGGACGGCAACAGGACCCAGCTGGGCTTCTCCGGCTTCTTCCTGCCGACCGCCCCGCTGAGCTTCGCCGGTACCGGCCCGATCTCGCTGTTCCCCGGCGACGCGGCCCCGGAGCTGGTGCTGAACGCCTTCTCCGGCGATCTCGGCACCGACTCCGGCCTGCCGCAGAACATCTACCAGCTGAACACCTCCAGGCTGACCCAGCTGCAGCAGGACGGCCAGCCGGCCAAGGCCCTGCTCAAGCCCGGCCAGGGCTGGGACCTGCCGAACGGCTACGGCAGCGTCACCTTCGAGGGCTACAAGCAGTGGGCGAGCTTCAACGTCTCGCACCGCCCCGGCAACGCGATCGCGCTGACCGGCGCCGTGCTGGCGATCCTCGGCCTGATCGGCTCGCTGTTCATCCAGCGCCGCCGGATCTGGGTGCGGGCGGTGGCCCTGCCGGGCGGCGGCACCCAGGTGGAGCTGGCCGGCCTGGCCCGCAGCGAGTCGGCGAAGATCGCCGAGGAGCTGGCCGAGCTCGCGGTGGACCTCCAGGACGACGCCCCGGCGTCGGAGGAGGACGAGGACGGAACCTCGGAAGCCGAAGCCGAAGCCGGAACCGAAGCCGAAGCCGGAACCGAAGCCGACGCCGGGGCTGCGGCCGGGGCCGAGGAAGCAGGACCCGACGACCCCGGGGCCGAGGCCTCAGACCCCGCAGTCCCCGCCGACCAGAACTCCAAGGAGTAGACGGTGCATCTCGCCTCGGGAGTCGACCCACAGCTGGCCGACCTCTCAAACAAGCTGATCTATTCGGCGATGGCGGTCTACACGATCGCCATGTTCGCCCACATGTTCGAGTGGACGTTCGGCAGCAAGGGCGCAGTCGCCGTCCGCTCCAAGGAGCAGTCGGGCAACCTGGCCGAGACCGTCGCCGCCGCGGAGACCAAGGCCGCGAAGAAGGTCACCGTCACCGTGGCCGGGGCGAAGGGCGGCACCACCACGCTCACCCGCACGGTCCTGGCGGGCGAGGGCGCGACCGTGGTCACCGGCGGCCGCGGCGAGGAGGACGTGGACGGCCCGGGCGCGGCCGGCACCAGCGAGAAGGCCGACCTGGCCGGCCGCATCGCGATCTCGCTCACCGTCCTGGCGCTGCTGCTGCACGGCGGCGGCATCGTCGCCCGCGGCCTCTCGGTCTCCCGCTGGCCGTGGGGCAACATGTACGAGTTCTCCTGCGCCTTCGCCTTCGCGATGACGGCCGCGTACGTGGCCCTGCTGGCCGCGCGCAAGAACGTCCGCTGGCTCGGCCTGCCGGTCACCGTCGCGGTGCTGCTCACGCTCGGCATCGCGACCCAGGTGCTGTACACCGACTCCGAGCAGCTCGTCCCCGCGCTGCACTCGTACTGGCTGGCGATCCACGTCTCCACCGCGATCTTCTGCGGCGGCGCCTTCTACGCGGCGTTCATCGCCACCCTGCTGTACCTCGGCAAGGACTCCTTCGACAAGCGGATGGCGGCCGGCCTGACCACCGGCCCGCTGGGCACCTCGCCGTCGATCTGGCGCCGGCTGCCCGCCGCGTCCACCTTCGACAAGCTGTCCTACCGGATCAACGCCCTGGTCTTCCCGCTGTGGACGTTCACCATCATCGCGGGCGCGATCTGGGCCGAGGCCGCCTGGGGCAAGTACTGGGAGTGGGACCCGAAGGAGACCTGGTCGTTCATCACCTGGGTCGCCTACGCCTGCTACCTGCACGCCCGCGCGACGGCCGGCTGGAAGGGCCGCAAGGCCGCGTACCTGGCGCTGGCAGCCTTCGCCTGCTGGCTCTTCAACTACTACGGCGTGAACATCTTCGTCACCGGCAAGCACTCCTACGCGGGGATCTGACCGGGGCGGCGCACCGACCGGCCCGGCTTTCCGCAGGAGGTGGCCGGGCCGAGGTGCAACAGGGGTAGTTCGTGCCGGCCGTCCGTGCCGGTACGGGGAGGAACGAGGAGGAAATCGCGCAATGGAGTGCGACGAGGTCATGCTGACCGTCCGAATCACCGCCGCCGAGCAGCTGCTGCTCCGACGGCTCGCCCAGGGACACCGGAGCGACGTGTCCGAAGTGGTGGCCGACGCTCTGCTGGACATCATCCCCACGCTCAGCGCACCGGGGGACGCCTACCGGCTGCTGAGCGCCCTCGCGACGCCGGCGCCGTGCGCGCTGACCGTCTGGCTGCCGACCGCGCTGGCCGACCTGCTGGTGCCCGGCGCGGCCCGGATCGCCCAGATCACCGACGTCCGGATCGAGTCGGCCAGCGCCGCCCTGGGCGCGGCGCTGCGGCTCTGGCTGGCCCAGGACCCGGTCCGGCTGGCGGCCAACCTCAGCGTGATGCACGCCGGTCGGCCGGCCACCCTGGTGGCCGCCTGACGGGGACCGTTCCGGCCGGCTCAGCTGGCCAGCGGCAGCAGGCCCGGAACGGCGGGGCGGTCCTCGAAGGCGTCCCGCGGGACCGGCACCCGCGGACCGTCGACCGGCTCGGTGAGCAGCCGGCACTCGGCCGCCGTCCGCCCGTCCTGGAGCAACCGCACCTGGACGGGGGTGCGGCGGCCGTCCGGTGTCCGCTCGCGGACGGCCCGGACGAAGCAGGGCCGGTCCAGCTCGATGTAGCGGTCGAAGGAGGTCACCAGCTCGACCGGCACCACCGGCTCGGGGTGGTGCAGCCGCTGGGCGGCCTGCCGGGCGGCCTCCAGCACCAGCATCCCGGGCACGTGGTCCAGCTCGTGGTCGAACAGCACCGGGTGCCCGGCGTCGGCGCGCAGCAGCCAGGTGTCCGGCCGCAGGGTCGGGCCGAGCACCACGTCCGCGGGCTGGGCCCGGCCGACGAGTTCGGGCGCGGCGGGCTCCGGCGGCAGCGGCGGGGTGCCGACGCCCCGGCCGGGGCCGCGCAGCCGCTCGTACGAGGCGGGGGTGACCACCCGCAGCTGGCCGGAGCCGTGGCCGATGGTCAGGCCGTCCCGGGTGATCTCGGCGTGCACCCGCAGCGAGGCGAGCCGGCCGTGCCGCATCCGGACGTCCTGGCAGCCGACGGCGAGCATCAGCGAGGCCGGGCCGGCGGTGACGGCGAGGCCGGGCAGGCCCGCCTCGCCGAGCGCGTAGCCGAGGTCCTCCATGACGAAGTGGTGGTCGCGCGGCACCCCGAAGCCGGCGTGGCCGATCAGCAGCCCGGCCTGCCGGACGGTCTCGGCCATCAGCACCGGGTCGTGGTAGCGGTCGCCGGGCAGCCGGTAGAAGCCGTGCAGCCGGGGCCACTGGGCGCCGAGCAGGAAGTCGTACGGGCCGGTGGCCTGCCAGCCGGTGAGGAAGACCTCGGAGACCGAGGCGCGGTGCACCAGGTGCCGGGAGACGGTCCGGTCGTGGAAGTCGTAGCCGGTGCCCGGGGCCGTGTTCGGGCGTACGCCGGAGCCGGGGTGGGCGTACGGGCCGTGGACGCCCGGCTCTACGATCAATGGCATGACTGGCCCCAGCTCCAGGGTCTCGGTCGAGCGGCCGCCACGGACGCCCCACAGCAAAACATACATACCACCCGGTTTGTGTTCTGCGGCCGGGGGTAGATCCGCCGCAGTGCCCGGATCCGCCACGCTACCGGGCTCCTGGTCTGCGGTGATGCCCGAAACGGCGAGGCCAGACCTTGGACGGGGGGCGGTCCCCGCTGGACGGCGGGGTCGACACAGGCGCTAGATTAGATACCAACCATGCGGTTTCGGCAGGCGCCGTCCGCATGCGAGGCGCCGCCACCGACCGAGGGCGCCGACAGCAGCCGGGTGGGGCGGGGAGCGCGACCGGCGGAGTCCGGAGGGATCAGTGGTCAAGCAGGAACGCGCGGGGCGGACCCGGCAGGCCGTGCTGCTCGCGGCGGCGGACACCTTCGCGCAGGTCGGGTTCGAGGCCGCCAGCCTGGTCGACATCAGTCGCCGGGCCGGGGTGAGCAAGGGCGCCCTCTACTTCCACTTCGTCTCCAAGCAGGCCCTGGCCGACGGAGTGCGGGCCGCCGCCGGGCGGGAGATCGGCACGGCCGCGCTGCGCGCCCTGCGCGCCGAGGGCCGGGCCGTCCAGGGGCTGATCGACCTCTCGCACGAGCTGGCCCGGCTGCTGCGCGAGGACGTGGTGGTGCGGGCGGGCGTCCGGCTCGGCCGCCAGGGGCCGCGACCGGACGGCCGCGGCTCCGGGCCGGACACCACCTGGCGCGGCCTCACCGCCGTCGTCCACCGCCTGCTGGACCGCGCCGACGGGGCCGGCGAGCTGCGTCCGGGGGCGGACCGGCGCGCCTGCGCCGAGCTGCTCACCACGGTGGTGGCGGGTCAGGTGCTGCTGGCCGCGGACCGGGTCGGGCGCCCGGCCCCGGAGGCCGTCCGGCGGCTCTGGACGGCCGCGCTGCCGGCCCTGGTGGGGCCGGAGGACTGCGCGCGCTATCGGGTCTGAGCGGCGGACGCGGTCAGCGGCGTTCGGCGACGCTGAGCCGGGCGAGCGCGTGGGGCTGGACCAGCCCCGGCAGCAGCAGGGTCCACAGGTCGGCCATCCGCTGGATCAGGTCCTGCCGGTCGGCCAGCACCTGGGAGCTCAGCTGGATCCCGGTCACCGCGCCGGTGATCACCCCGGAGGCCGCCACCAGGTCGACCCCCGGGTGGAGGTCCCCGGCCTCCCGGGCGCGCTCCAGCAGCTCGCGGACCAGGTCCATCCAGCCCTGGTAGGCGGCGATCTGCGGCTGGGTGAAGCTGCCGTGCTCGATCGTCAGCCGGATGCTGCCGCGCACCAGCGGGTCCTCCTGGAGCGCGCGGGCGAACGCGTACCCGAGGTCGATCAGGGTCTGCACCGGGCTGTCCGAGGACGGCACCCAGGAGGCGATCCAGGCGCCCTGGCCCTCGATCACGGCGAGCGCCAGCTCCTCCTTGGAGTGGAAGTGGAAGTACAGCGCGCCCTTGGTGACGCCGGCCCGGTCCAGGATCTCGGCCATCGTGGCGGCGGCGTAGCCCCGCTCGTCGAACACCTCGGCGGCCGCGAGGAGCACCGCCTGGCGGGTAGCCAGCGCGCGGGCCTGCCTGGCCATCGCAGCCTCCCTGGAAAGTTCTGTACCTCGGCAGCGGCCGATCCTATGGGGGCCGAAGGGGCGACGGGAGCGAACCGTCCGGTAGGTATCCTACCGAGCCGCTCCGTGCCCGATCGGATGGGTGCGAACGGTGCGCAGCCGCCCGGGACCGGCGCCGGAGGCCGGAACGGCCCGACGGCCGGTCACCCGGATGGGGTGACCGGCCGTCGGGGGAAGCCCGGAACCGTCAGGCGGCCTGCTGCCAGCTGACCGGCGAGTAGTAGGCCGGGCGGCGCTCCAGCCGCTGCCAGTTGGCGATCGGCTCGATCTGCGTGGTGGCCGCGGTCTGCTGGGCGACGGCCGCGCGGGCCGCCAGAACGGCGGTCAGGGCGGCGAGTTCCTCGTCGGAGAGGCTGCCGCGGACGATGCGGACGAGGGGTTCGGCGGAAGCGGTCATGTCCTGGTTTCTCCCCCGGTTGATGGTGCTGCGGTGTGTGGTGGTGCTCGATAGGGCCCGGCCTGCTGCTGCGAACCGCGCCGTTACATCGGCGGGTTGCCGTGCTTGCGGCTCGGCAGGTCGGCGTGCTTGGTGCGGAGCATGGCCAGGGCGGAGGCGATCACCTGGCGCGTCTCGGCCGGGTCGATGACGTCGTCCACGAGGCCGCGCTCGGCCGCGTAGTACGGGTGCATCAGCTCGTTCTTGTATTCCTTGATCTTCTGGGCCCGCATGGCGTCAGGGTCCTCGGCGGCGTTGATCTCGCGGCGGAAGATGACGTTGGCGGCGCCCTCGGCACCCATCACCGCGATCTCGTTGGTCGGCCAGGCGTAGGACAGGTCCGCGCCGATGGAGCGGGAGTCCATCACGATGTACGCGCCGCCGTAGGCCTTGCGCAGGATCAGCGAGATGCGCGGCACGGTGGCGTTGCAGTACGCGTACAGCAGCTTGGCGCCGTGGCGGATGATGCCGCCGTGCTCCTGGTCGACGCCGGGCAGGAAGCCGGGGACGTCCAGCAGGGTGACCAGCGGGATGTTGAAGGCGTCGCACATCTGGACGAAGCGCGCGGCCTTCTCGCTGGCGTTGATGTCCAGCACACCGGCCAGCGACTGCGGCTGGTTGGCGATGATGCCGGTGACGTGGCCGTCGACCCGGGCCAGCACGCACAGCACGTTGGTCGCCCAGCGCTCGTGGACCTCCAGGTACTCGCCGTGGTCGACGATCTCCTCGATCACCTTGCGCATGTCGTACGGGCGGTTGCCGTCGGCGGGCACCAGGTCCAGCAGGCTGTCGTTGCGGCGCTCGACCGGGTCGTCGCTGACCACGGACGGCGGCATCTCGCGGTTGTTCTGCGGCAGCAGCGACAGGAGGTAGCGGACCTCCTCGATGCAGGACTGCTCGTCGTCGTAGACGAAGTGCGAGACGCCCGAGACGCCGGCGTGCACGTCGGCGCCGCCCAGGCCGTTCTGGCTGATCTTCTCGCCGGTCACGGCCTGGACCACGTCCGGGCCGGTGATGAACATCTGCGAGGTCTCGCGGACCATGAAGACGAAGTCGGTCAGCGCAGGGGAGTACGCGGCGCCGCCGGCGCACGGGCCGAGCATGACGGAGATCTGCGGGATGACGCCCGAGGCCTTGGTGTTGCGCTGGAAGATGCCGCCGTAACCGGCCAGGGCGGTGACGCCCTCCTGGATGCGGGCGCCGGCGCCGTCGTTCAGCGAGACCAGCGGGGCGCCGGCCGCGATGGCCATGTCCATGATCTTGTGGATCTTCTGCGCGTGGGCCTCGCCCAGGGCGCCGCCGAAGATCCGGAAGTCGTGCGCGTAGGTGAACACGGTGCGCCCGTGCACGGTGCCCCAGCCGACGATCACGCCGTCGGTGTGCGGCTTCTTGGCCTCCAGGCCGAAGCCCTGGGCACGGTGCCGGCGCAGCGGCTCGACCTCGCGGAAGGAGCCCTCGTCCAGCAGCAGCTCGATGCGCTCGCGGGCGGTCAGCTTGCCCTTCGCGTGCTGGGCCTCCGTGGCCTTCTCGCTGGGGCCGCGACGCACCTTCTCGCGGAGCTCGTGGAGCTCGGCGACCCGCCCCTTGGCGTCGACCGGGATCTCGGGGACCTCGTCGCCGACCGGCGCCTCATGCACAACCGTCATCTCGAACCACTCCAAGGGTGAGGGAACTGTCCGACAGCCAACGTCTGCTCGGCCCCCAGCTGCGAATCAACTTCTTCACTTATGACTGTACGAGGGGCCGTGCGCTGGTTTCGGCGTCGATTCCGTACAAGGTCGAGTTCGTTTAGCTGTGAGGCCTGTACAGAAGCTGCCGGGTCGGGGCGGGTGCGCTCGGTGGCCGTTCGAATACTGCGGGTGGTCGGGCGGATGATGGTCCGATGATCTGAGAACCAAGAAAAGCGCAGGTCAGGGCTGTCTCGCCGCACTGTAGAACGGCAGTCTGGAGTCCGGCTAAAGGGCCGCTCGACCAGGACGCCGGGAACGGACCGATTCGTGCCGGAGGGTCCCCAGTCGTAGGGAAGCGCCAAAAACACCGCAGCCCACCCGCAATCGGCCGGGTGGGCTGTCCGGGGGAGCGGGAGGACCGCTCCGATCAGCTCTTTCGCCCGTCCTCGGGCTCGTCCCCGCCGCGCAGCTCGCGCTCCCGGCGGCGCAGATCGGCCTCCCACTGCTTGAGCATGTCCTCGTGATCCTTGTCGTTCCCCTTCAACGACCCGTTCCCGAGGGACGCGAGGAACTCCGGATCGTCGTCCGGCGCGAGCGGACGGCCGCCCCGCGCGGCGCCGTACCCCGCCCGGCCCTCGGCGGCCGACTGCCCCGGCCGCCCGTCCGGCGCGCCGGACGGCAGGAAGCCGCGCCGCTTGCCGGCCACCAGCCAGGCGATCGGGCCGAGCGGCGGGAAGAGCAGCACCACGATCAGCCAGACCGGCTTCGGCAGGTGCTTCACCTCGTCCTCGGGCGTCACCAGACAGTCGACGAACGCCCACACCCACAGCGCGAGCGGCAGGACGATGGTCAGAAGAATCCTCAGCACGGCTGCGATCTCCCCCCGTCGAGGGCGGTAGCGGCGGGCGCCTTCCCGGGCCCTTGACGCAAGCCAGGCTATCGGGTGGCGGATACTGACAGGCATGGCATACGACGATCTCCGCTCGTTTCTCCGGGCCCTCGACCGCGAGGGCGACCTCAGGCGCATCAAGGCGGAGGTGGACCCCCACCTGGAGATCGGCGAGATCGTCGATCGCGTGCAGAAGGCCAAGGGCCCGGCGCTGTTGTTCGAGAACGTCAAGGGCTCGTCGATGCCGCTCGCGATGAACGTCTTCGGCACCGAACGGCGCCTCGCCAAGTCGCTCGGCCTCAAGGGCCCGGAGGACATCTCCGAGAAGATCGCCGGCCTGCTCAAGCCGGAGCTGCCGCAGGGCTTCACCGGCTTCCGGGACGCCTTCGGCAAGCTCGCCTCGATGGCGCACGTCCCGCCCCGGCACGTGAAGTCCGGCGACGCCCCGGTCCAGGAGGTCGTGCTCACCGGCGACGACGTCAACCTGGACGAGCTGCCCGCCCTCTTCACCTGGCCGCTGGACGGCGGCTCCTTCTTCAACCTGGGCCTGACCCACACCAAGGACCCGGACACCGGCATCCGCAACCTCGGCCTCTACCGGCTCCAGCGGCACGACCGCCGCACCATCGGGATGCACTGGCAGATCCACAAGGACAGCCGCAACCACTACGCGGTCGCGGCGAAGCGCGGCGAGCGGCTCCCGGTCGCGATCGCCTTCGGCTGCCCGCCGGCCGTCACCTACGCGGCCACCGCGCCGCTGCCCGGCGACATCGACGAGTACCTGTTCGCCGGGTTCATCGCTGGCGAGCGGGTGCGGATGGTCGACTGCAAGACCGTCCCGCTGCAGGTCCCGGCCGACGCCGAGGTCGTCCTGGAGGGCTGGCTGGAGCCCGGCGAGATGCTCCCCGAGGGCCCGTTCGGCGACCACACCGGCTTCTACACCCCGCAGGAGCCCTTCCCGGCGCTGACGATCGACTGCGTGACGATGCGCCGCCGTCCGATCCTGCAGTCCATCGTGGTCGGCCGCCCGCCGACGGAGGACGGCCCGCTGGGCAAGTTCACCGAGCGGTTCTTCCTTCCGCTGCTGAAGATCATCATCCCGGACATCGTCGACTACGACCTGCCCGAGGCCGGCGGCTTCCACAACTGCGTGATCGTCTCGATCGACAAGAAGTACCCCAAGCACGCCCAGAAGACGATGCACGCGATCTGGGGCGCCCACATGATGTCGCTCACCAAGCTGATCATCGTGGTGGACTCCGACTGCGACGTCCACGACTACCAGGAGGTCGCCTGGCGGGCGTTCGGGAACGTCGACTACAGCCGCGACCTCACCGTGGTCGAAGGCCCGGTCGACCACCTCGACCACGCCTCCTACCAGCAGTTCTGGGGCGGCAAGGCGGGCATCGACGCGACCCGCAAGCTCCCCGAGGAGGGCTACACCCGGGACGGCGGCTGGCCGGAGATGGTCTCCTCGGACCCGGCCACGGCCGCCCTGGTCTCGCGTCGCTGGAAGGAGTACGGACTGTGAGCACGGCCGCGGTGGAAACCCCCGGGCGCACGAGAGCGTTCCTGCGCCTGGTGATGATCGAGCACTCGGTCTTCGCCCTGCCCTTCGCCTACATCGCCGCGCTGACCGCCATGTTCCTGGCCGACAGGCGGGTGCACTGGGGCGAGCTGTTCATCGTCACCGTCTGCATGGTCGGTCTGCGCACCTTCGCGATGGCCGCCAACCGGATCATCGACCGCGAGCTCGACGCCCGGAACCCGCGTACGGCCGGGCGCGAACTGGTCACCGGTGCCGTGTCGTTGAAGACCGCGTACGTCGGGTCGGCGGTCGCCC
This sequence comes from Kitasatospora sp. NPDC101108, assembly GCF_055584725.1. Taxonomy (NCBI): domain Bacteria; kingdom Bacillati; phylum Actinomycetota; class Actinomycetes; order Kitasatosporales; family Streptomycetaceae; genus Kitasatospora; species Kitasatospora sp. NPDC101108. The sequence continues at coordinate 21,214 of NZ_JBVJLM010000016.1, read as the reverse complement.
TGGTGGTGTTCCTCGGCGCGGCGGCGATGCTCAACCCGCTCTGCCTGGCCCTCGCCCCGGTGGCCGTGGTGCCCATGGTCGTCTACCCGTACGGCAAGCGGTTCACCAACTTCCCGCAGGCCATCCTGGGCCTGGCCCAGGCCATGGGCCCGGTGGGCGCCTGGCTCGCGGTGACCGGCAGCTGGTCCTGGGACGCCGTGGTGCTGGGCGTCGCGGTCGGCATCTGGATCGGCGGCTTCGACCTGATCTACGCCTGCCAGGACGTCGAGTCCGACCGGGAGACCGGCGTCGGCTCCCCGCCGGCCCGCTTCGGCGTCCCGGCGGCGATCCGGGGCGCCCGGGTCTGCCACGTCCTCACCACCCTGCTGCTCGGCTGGTTCGCGGTCCTCACCCACGCCGGCCCGGCGTTCTGGACCGGCCTGCTGGTCGTCGCCGGCGCCTTCGTCTACGAGCACACCATCGTCCGCCCCAACGACCTGTCCAGGCTCAACCGGGCCTTCTTCCAGACCAACAGCTTCGTCGGCATCTCGCTGTTCTTCTTCGCCCTGGTCGACCTGCTCGTCCGCGGCCTCGGCGTCTGACCCGGGCGGCGCCCGCCGGGACTCCGGCGGGCGCCGCGTCGCGTCCGAGGGCCGGGTTACTCGTCCTTGAGGTAGGCCTGGTACTCGGCCGCGGTGAGCAGCCCCTTCTGCTCGTCGGCGCCGGCGAGCGTCAGCTCGATCATCCAACCGTCGCCGTACGGATCGCCGTTGATGTCCTCGGGGTTGTCGTTCAGGTCCTCGTTCACCCTGGCGACCGTTCCGGACAGCGGGGCGTAGAGCTCGCTCACCGACTTGACCGACTCCACCGTGCCGAACGGTTGGCCGAGATCGAACTTGGCCTTCTCCTTGGGGAGTTCGACGAAGACGATGTCGCCGAGCTGCTTCTGCGCGTAGTCGGTGATGCCCACCCGGGCTGTCTTTCCCTGCAGCAGGACCCACTCGTGGTCCTTGGTGTACTTGAGGTCCGTGGGGATGTCGGCGGGCATGGCTTCCTCTTTCGCTCAGGCGGCTGACCAGTACGGGGAGGAGCCTGCTACACATCCCCGCTCCCGAGCGTGAACTCACCCGAACGAGTGAAGCCTGCGCGTCAGTTGTGCAGGAAGGACTCCAGCGACGACGCCAGGGCGACCGGCGCCTCGTACATCGGGTAGTGCCCGCTGCCGCCGAGCTCCTCCAGCTCCGCGTTGGGGTAGTGCTCCAGCCAGGTGCCCCGCATGACGTCGGCGGTCAGGGCGAGGTCGTGCTCGCCGACGATCACCTTGACCGGTACCGGGTTCCCGCTGATCCGGCGCTCCAGGTCGGCCGTCGCCCAGTCCCGGACGTACCCGCCGAAGGCCTCGGCGTTCGACAGCCGCAGCGACTGGTCGACCATCCGTTCCAGCCAGACCCGGCCGGCCCGCTGGCCGGTGACCAGGTCGAGGATCGCGTACCGCTTCTCCCGGTCCTCGGCGGCGCCGTAGAACAGCGCCTCCCCGGCCTCGTCCAGGGGGTAGGCCCCGGCCGGGACCGGCGCCAGGCCGACCAGCTTGCGCACCCGCAGCGGCGCCTCGGCGAGGACCTGCTGGGCCGCCTTGCCGCCCATCGAGTGGCCGACCAACGAGAACCGGTCCCAGCCGAGCTGGTCGGCGAGGGCGAGGGCGTCGTCGGCGATCTCGGCGAGGGTGTACGCGCCGGTGACGTCCTTGCGCTCGCCGTAGCCGCGGTAGTCGAGGAAGGCGTAGCTGAAGGCCCTGCCGTCGAGGTAGTCGAGGAAGGGCCCCCAGCCCGCGCTGGTGCCGAACCAGTCGTGCAGGACGAGGACGTGGTGGTGGCCGGTGCCGGTCACGCGGTGAGGGATCGTCATGCCGGTGGTCGTTCCCCGGAAACCGCCCGTCCGAACGGCCGGTCCGGGACACGCCGTCCGCGAGGTCAGGCGGTGGGCCGCCGGGCGAAGGCCGGGGCGTGTTCGGGGCGCGGCCCGAGGGCGATGAGGCGGGAGAGGGCGAGCCGGACCGCGGGCACCCGGCGGGAGAGCACGGCGAAGCCGGTGGGCGGGCCGGAGCGGCGCCCGGACAGCACCGGGGCGAACATCACGCCGTGCAGGACCCGTTGGAGCCGCTGCATGACCACGGTGGGCCACCAGCGGCGCTGCTGGACCCGGGCCAGGGCGGCGACGGTCGGACGGCCGCGCCGGAGCGGTGCGGCGAGCAGGGTGGCGGCGGCGACGGCGTCCTGGATGGCGAGGTTGATGCCGACGCCGCCGGCCGGGGACATCGCGTGGGCGGCGTCGCCGATCAGCAGCAGCCCGTCGACGTACCAGCGGTCCAGCCGGTTGAGCCTGACGTCGAGCAGGTGGACGTCGTCCAGGCTCGCCAACTGGTCGACCCGGTCGGCGTACTGCGGCAGGACGCGGGCGATCCGGGCGCGGAAGCGTTCGATGCCCTCGGCGCGCAGCCGGGCGTCGGAGCCCTTGGAGTTGAAGTACGCGATCTGGAAGAAGTCGGAGCGGGTGAGGCTGAGCGCCATCTCGCGGTCGCCGAAACCGGGGGCGAGGTTGGGCGGCGCGGCCTGCTCGTGGGCGTGCCGGGGGAGGCGGAACCACCAGACGTCGAAGGGCACCGGGTACTCCTGGGGGGCGAGGCCGGCCTCCCGGCGCAGGGTGGAGTGCCGACCGTCGGCGGCGACGGTGAGGTCGGCGCGGATCTCGCCCTCCTCGCCGTCCCGGGTGCGGTAGCGCACACCGACCACCCGGCCGCCCTCCCGCAGCAGCCCGGTCGCCTCGGTGTTCATCCGCACGGTGAAGGTGGGCTCCTGCTTGGCCTCGTCGGCCAGGAAGTTGAGCAGGTCCCACTGCGGCATCATCGCGATGTAGTTGTACGGCGCGGGCAGCCTGTCGAAGGCGCTCAGCGCGACGGTGCCGACGCCGGGCAGCGGCAGCACCAGGTTGCCGAGCCGGCTCTGCGGCAGTGCGGCGAACTTCCGGCCGAGGCCGAGTTCGTCCATCAGCCGCACGGTGGAGGCGTGGACGGTGTCGCCGCGGAAGTCGCGCAGGAAGTCGGCGTGCTTCTCCAGCACGGTCACCTCGACGCCCGCCCGGGCCAGCATCAGGCCCAGCATCATTCCGGCCGGTCCGCCCCCGGAGACGACGACGCTCATGGCTTTCTCCCCTCGGTCCCTTGCCGGTTCCGTTTGGAACTCCTATATACAGAATCTGTGGAACCGTCTCAGGTGTCAAGTAGTACGATGCTCCACATGGAGGATCTGGTGGCGGCCGCTCTCAGGGCGGCGAAGGAGCGGGGCCAGGACGTCGCGGACGTCCCGCTGACCGCGATCGCGACGGCGGCCGGCGTCTCGCGCAGCACGCTGCTGCGCCGGCTCGGCGGCTCCCGGGCCGCGCTGGACGAAGCGGTCCGGCGGGCCGGCGTCGACCCGGGCGGGCGACGGCCGGTACGGGAGCGCGCGATCGAGGCGGCGGCCCACCTGGTGGCCGAACGCGGCCTCGGCGCGATCACCCTGGACGCGGTCGCCGACCGCGCCGAGTGCTCGCTGCCCAGCCTGCACGCCGTCTTCGAGGGTCGGGACGGCCTGCTCGCCGCCGTCTTCCTGCAGTACGGCCCGCTGCCCGACCTGGAGGCGCTGGCAGCCGACCCGCCCGAGTGCCTGGAGGACACCGTCCGGGCGCTCCACCGGACCTTCCTCGCCAGCCTCTCCGACGAGCCGCGGATCATTCCGGCGGTCTTCGCCGACCTGCTCAGCCGCCCCGACGGGCCCGCCGCCCGGATGATGGCGGTCCACATGCCGCGGATCATCGACGGCCTCGGCCGTCTGCTGCTGCCCCACGTCGAGGCCGGCCGGATCCGGCCGCTGCCGCTCCCGGTGCTGGCGCAGCTGCTGCTGGGCCCGCTGCTCAGCCGCGTCCTGATGCGCCCGGTGCTCGAAACCGCCCTCGGCGCAGCCCTGCCCTCGCTGGACGAGTCCATCGACCTCTTCACCGAGGCCTACCTGCGGGCGGTCGCCCTGCCCGGCCCCGACCGGGACACACCCCGAGGAGAAGCGTGATCGGCAGACTGCAGTGCCTGGTGCTCGACTGCCCGGACCCGGCGGCGCTCGCCCGGTTCTACGCCGCCGTCCTCGGCGGCGAGGTCGACCGCCCGGACCGGCGGTGGTCCCTGGGCCCCGGCTGGTCCACGCTCCACCTCGACGACGGCACGGTGTTCTGCTTCCAGGCCGTCGCCGACCACCGCCCGCCCCGCTGGCCCGCCCCGGACCACCCCCAGCAGGCGCACCTGGACATCGACGTGGCGGATCTCGACGCCGCCGAGCCCGAAGTCCTCGCCCTCGGCGCCGTACGCCTCCACGACGCCGGCGGCTGGCGGATCTACGCCGACCCGGCCGGGCATCCCTTCTGCCTCGTCCGGAGCTGAGAGACGACGAGCCCCGGCCCCCGGACAGTGCCGGGGAGCCGGGGCTCGGTGCTCTTCGGAGCGGGGATCAGGCGTTGCGGCGGCGACGCGCGAAGAAGATCGCGCCGATGCCGCTGGCGAGCAGGCCGGCCGCGGCCGCGGCGGCCGCCAGCATGCCGTCCGAGCCGGTGTGGGCGAGCGAGCCGCCCGCCAGCTGGGTGTCGTCGGTGGTGCCGGTGGTGGCTCCGGTGGCGTCGGCGCCGCCACCGGAGGTGGTGGTGAGGCCGGCCTTGACGGCGTTGGTGCCGCCGTCGGTGGCGCCCTTGTCGGTGCCGGTGGCCGGGGTGGTGCTGACGTCGACGGCGAAGCCCTGGGGGCCGACGGAGGCGGGGTGGTCGGTGCCCTCGCCGAGGACGGCCACGGCGTTGACGTAGGTCCGGCCGAGCGGCGCGCCGTCGGTGAAGCCGAGGCGGACGTGCTTGGTGACGGTGGTGTCGGCGGGCAGGTTCTTGTCCGCGGTGAGGTGGTAGACGACCTGGTCGGCGCCCGGCTGAGGGGTCGGGACGCCCGTGATGTCCTCCCAGCTGCCGTCGGCCTTCTGCACCTGGAGGGTGCTGCGCCGGTCGGTCTGGACGATGGGCGACACGTTGTCGTAGGCCGAGGCGCTGGAGTTGGTGAAGCTGATGTCGAACTCGGCCGGGGCCCCGCCGGGGACGGCGGTGGTGGGCGCGCCCTTGGTCTGCACGTCGAGGGCCTTGAGCGCGATGTCCTTGGTGCTGTCGGCGAGGACGTTCTGCCCGGCCTGGTCGAGAACGGCCGAGGAGAGCTTGACGGTGCCGCTCTGGCCGGCCCAGTCGTTGTTGAGCGGCGCGGCGATGCGCAGCTGGACGGTCTTGGTGCCGTGGGCCGGGACGGTCACGCCGCCGAGCGAGCCGACGAAGTGGAAGCCGTCGGCCTGCTGCTTGAAGGTGAGCCCGACCGGCTTCCAGGTGCCGTCGGCGTCGCGGGACTCCAGGGTGATGCGGCCGTCGCTGCGGGCGGCCGGGTTGCTCGCGTCGAGGTTCAGGTTGAACGGCGCGTCGGCGCCGCCCGTGTTGGTGACGGTCTCGGTGAACTCGACCGGCTTGCCGCCGTTGCCGATCGACGCCGGCTCCTGCACCGACAGGCTCAGGGGCGAGCCGGTGAGGTTGATCGCGATGTACTGGGGGCCGACCGAGACGGGCGAGTAGTTGCTGCCCTGGTCGAGCAGCGCCTGCGGGTGGACGTACGTCGTGCCGACCTTGGCGTCGCCGGTGAAGCCGAGGCGCAGGTGCCGGGTGAAGGTCTCGCCGGGCGCCAGGTTCTGGTCGTCCGCGAGCTGGTAGCGGAGGTCTCCGTCGGCGTGGGGGAGGGAGGTCCCGGTGAGGGTCTGCCAGCTGCCGTCGGCCTTCTGCATCTGGAGCGTGCTGGACTTGTCGGCCTGCAGGACCTTGGAGACGTTGGTGAAGCGGGAGGCGCTGGGGTTCTTGATGGTGACGTCGAACTCGACCGGCGCGCCGCCGATGACGGCGGTGGTCGGGGCGTTCCCGACCTCCAGGGTCACGTACTCGGCCGAGACGTCCTTGGTGCTCTCGGCGAGGACGGTGCTGCCGGTCGCGTCGAGGACGGCGGAGCTGAGCTTCACGGTGGACACCCGGTCGGTCCAGTAGGAGTGGAGCCCGGTGGTGAGACGCAGCTGGACGGTCCTGGTGGCGCCGGCGGCGACGGTCAGACCGGGCACCGTGTCGGTGACGGGCTTCCAGGTGCCGTCCGCGTCGCGGTAGTCGACCTTGATGGCCTGGTACGCGAGGGGGCTGGCGTCGGTCGTGGCCTTGACCCGCAGCTTGAACGAGGCGTCGGCGGTGCCGGAGTTGGTGACGGTCTCGGTGAACTCGACCGGCTCCCCGCCGCGGCCGACCGACGCGGGCGCGTCGACCTGCAGCGACAGCTTGTCGGCCGTGGCCTTGGCGGTCGGCTCCGCGGTGGCGGTGGCGGTGGCGGTGGCGGTGGCGGTCGGCTCCGCGGTGGCCGTGGCCTTGGCGGTCGGCTCCGCGGTGGCGGTGGCGGTGGCGGTGGCGGCCGGGGTCGGGGCGTCGGCGGCGTAGGCGGCCGGGGAGGCCACTACGGCGCCGGTGGCCACCAGCACGCCCAGGGTGGCGGCGGTGAGGACGGTGGAGCGGGAACGACGTGCACGCACGACGGCCATGGTGAATACCCCCCAGGGTGTTACGCCGGCAGCGTTCTGCTGCCGATTGATCAGCGCGGTCATGGTCGGACCCGAGGTCCGGGGTGGTGCCCCGGTGTCGCCTGCGGGCCGCTCCGGCGGGTTTCCCCGCCGCTCACTCAGATAGACGTGCGAGGGGCACGGGGGTTGCAGGTGGGTTCAAAGTTTTTTGGGAGAATCTCAGAAACAGCTCTGACCTGCGGATTCGTGCCGAAGTCCACTCGGAGGCTCAGTCCAGCACCAGGCGGTCGCCGAGCCGGAGCCGCCCCGGAGCGGCGACCTCGGCGAGGGCGTCGAGCCGGCCGTCGTGGGCGTGCACGATCGCCTTGAGGATCTCGGGGGCGTGCGGCAGCCCGGGTTGCGCGGCGCCGGACATCGCGCAGCGCTCGCTGGAGGTGACGAAGGCGAACCGGGCGCTGTCCCGGGCCTCGCCGCCGGCCCGGCGGCCGAACCAGGTGTCCTCGACGAAGGGCGGGGTGCCCGGCGGGGTGCGCAGCACGATGTTGGGGCGGAAGCGGCGTTCGTCCACCACGGCGAACGGGACGGCCTCGCGGACCCAGTCCAGGGTGGCGGTGGTGAGCAGGCTGACCGGCAGTCGGTCGAAGTGCGAGACGGCGTCCTCGCGGGCGAGTTCGACGTCCCCGCGCTGGAGGTAGGCGCGCAGGAAGGCGGTCGGGTGGTCGACCGGATGGCCGAGCGGGTCGAACAGCTCGGGGCCGTCGATCCGGTGGCCGAGGCGGGCGGAGAGCCGGAGCAGGCCGTCCATCCGGCGGAGGCGGCGGGTGTTCTTGCCCGAGCCGAGTCTGCCGGAGGCGCCGCGGACGGCGTAGAGGCGGTCGCCGGCGAGGCCGCGCAGGTCGACGTCCACGGCGTCCAGCCGTTCACCGCCGGTGGACTTCACGGGGTAGCGCCAGAGCCGCTCGACCACTCCGATGATCTCAGCCATGGCCGGACAGCCTAGTGGCGCCACCCGAGGATGGTCTAGACCAAGTCCCTTGCGCGGGCAGGCTGCCGAGCGGGCCCGGACCGGCCCTCAGCCCAGCCGCGCCACCGCCCGTACCGGCGCCCCGTCCGCCGCCACCAGCCGCAACGGGAACAGCGACACCTCGACCGGCCGGCCGGCCTCCTGCGCCTCCAGCAGCGCCCGCAGGTCGGTCAGGTTCTCGGCGATCACCCCGCCGCCCTCCGCCCCCAGCAGCACCCGGTGGGCCGCCAGCGTCGCCTCCTCCGCCGCCGGGTCGGGCCCGTCGTGCTCGTCGGTGAGGTCGGCGAGCAGCGCGGCCACCGCCCGGTCGTCCGGCCCCGGGTCGGGGGTGGGATCCACGCTCAGCGCGTCCACGCCGACCGTCCGCACCCCGGTGGCCACGATCGCCTCGGCGGCCGCCGGGGTCAGGCTGGGGTGGGCCAGGTAGGCGTCGGTGCCCCAGTGCCGGACCCAGCCGGTGGCCAGCAGCAGGACGGAGCCCTCCCCGCAGCGCTCCAGCGCGGGCGCCAGCAGCTCGGGGGTGACGGCCGTACGGGGTTCCAGTCCGCGCAGGTCGGCCACCACGGCCGGGCCGGTGAACCGCTCCAGCGGCAGCCCGTCCAGGGTCGGCCAGGTGACGTCCACGTGGTACGGCGCGTCCACGTGGGTCCCGGACTGCGAGCCGAGGTGCAGGGCCAGCACGTTCACCCCGGCGGTGGCGGTGGTGAGCGCGGGCTCCAGCAGGACGGCCGGATCGCCGGGATAGACCGGCATCGCGGTGGTCACCTGATGGGTGAGGTCGACGAGGGTCGCTGCCATGCGCCCATCCTCCCAGGGGGCGCGCCGCCGCGGGGCCGCTCGGCCGTCCCCGGGCCGAAGCCGCAGGTGGGGCGGGACAGAATTGCCCCATGGGAACTGCGAAGCGTCAGCCGTGGGTGGTCGGGGTCTCGGGAGCGTCGGGGACGCCGTACGCGGCCTCGGTGATCCGGGCGCTGCTCGCCGCCGGTGAGGCGGTGGACCTGATCGTCAGCCGGGCCGCCCGGCTCACCATCCTGGACGAGACCGGCATCTCCTTCCGGGACGCCCACTGGCGCGCCGACCTCGCACGCTGGCTCGGGACGGAGGACGGCCTGGACGACGTCCGCTACTGGCCGGCCGGGGACTTCGCGGCCGGCCCGTCCAGCGGCTCGTACCCCGCCAAGGGAATGCTGGTGGTCCCCGCGACCACCGGCGCGGTGGCCGGGATCGCGCTCGGCCTGAGCAAGGACCTGCTGCAGCGGGTGGCCAGCGTCACCCTCAAGGAGCGCCGTCCGCTGGTCGTGTGCGTGCGCGAGACACCACTCAACGGGGTGACGTTGAAGCACTTGGTGGAACTGGACGCGCAGGGTGCGGTCGTGCTGCCCGCCTCACCCGGTTTCTACGCCGGCGGCTCCACCGTGCGCGAACTCGTGGATTTCGTGGCCGGCCGGGTGCTGGACGCCGTCGACGTGCCGCATTCCCTGTACCTGCGCTGGGAGGGCGAGTTGGGCGCGGCCGCCCGCAAGCCGGAGGGCGGGGACGGCGATCGGGCTGAGGGGGAGTAAGCAGACCGAGGGAGGGAGAGTATGTTCTCTGCGATATCCGGGTCGGTCAGCGCACAGCGCCTTTGAATCCGGATAATGATCTGTGGGTCTGGTGAGGTTCGGAAGGACGCGGACGGTATATGGACACGGTGGACAGGCAGCTCATCCAGGCGCTCCGGGAGAACGGCCGCGCGTCCTACGCCGAGCTGGGCCGACTGGTCGGACTCTCCGGCCCGAGCGTCACGGACCGCATCAACCGCCTGGAGCAGGCCGGTGTGATCACCGGCTACCGCGCGACGGTCAACCCGGCCTCGCTCGGCTTCGGCGTCACGGCCCTGATCGGCCTTCAGCTCACCGACGCGGCCGACCACGAGGACGTCGCGTTCCGGCTGAAGGACCTCAACGAGGTCGAGGACTGCTGGTTCATCGCGGGTGACGACTCCTACATGCTCAAGGTCAGGGTGGCCGACGTGGCCGGCCTGGAGTCGGTGGTCAAGCGGATCTCGGGCACGAAAGGCGTGGCCAGGACGCGCACCACCGTCGTACTCTCCACGAAGTGGGAGAACCGGGTGAGTGAGCTTCCTCCTGTAGGAGAGTGACGCATGGCACTGGTCGGTCTGGAGGAGCTGCGCGCTGCCCGGCAGCGGATCGCGGGGGTGGCGGTACGCACCCCGCTGGTTCCCGCGCCCTGGGCGTCCGAGGGCGAGCGGCGGCTCTGGCTCAAGCCCGAGAACCTCCAGCCGACCGGGGCCTTCAAGACCCGCGGCGCCTACAACCGGCTGGCCGCGCTGACCGCGGACGAGCGCTCCCGCGGCGTGGTCGCCCAGTCCAGCGGCAACCACGCGCAGGCGGTCGCGTACGCGGCTCAGCTGCTCGGCATCAAGGCCGTGATCGTGATGCCGGACACCTCGCCCGCGGTGAAGGTGGAGGCCACCCGCTCGTACGGCGCCGAGGTGGTCCTGGTGCCGCCCGCGGAGCGGGACGCCCTGCCCGGCGAGCTGGCCGACCGGCACGGCTACGTCTGGGTGCCGCCGTACGACGACCCGTTCATCGTCGCGGGCCAGGGCACCGTCGGCCTGGAGATCGCCGAGGACGCCCCGGCCGAACTGGACACCGTCCTGGTGCCGGTCAGCGGCGGCGGACTGATCGGCGGGACGGCGGCCGCGCTCAAGCTCACCCGCCCGGGCGTCCGGGTGATCGGCGTGGAGCCGGAGCTGGCCGCCGACGCCCGGGAGAGCCTGCGCTCGGGGCGCCGGGTGGAGTGGCCGGTCGCGGACACCTACCGGACCATCGCGGACGGGCTGCGCACCCCCTCGGTCGGCGTGCTGCCGTACGAGCACATCACCACCTACGTGGACGACATCGTCACCGTCACCGAGGACGAGATCCGCGCCACCGTCGCCCTGCTGGCCCGCCGCGGCCGGCTGGTCGCCGAGCCCTCCGGCGCGGTCGCCCCGGCCGCCTACTTCCACCGGGCCGCCGAGACCGGGGGCCAGACCGTGGCGGCCGTGGTCAGCGGCGGCAACATCGACCCGGGTCTGCTCGCGGAGCTGCTCTCCGCATAGGCGTAACCTCGTCTCCGGCAAGGAATCGAATGTCGGAGGAGGCGGGTCACCGCATGGACGCAGGGCTCAAGCGCGAGCTGGAGGCGAAGGTCTACGCGGGTGAGCGACTGACCCGCGAGGACGGGATCGCGCTCTACGAGAGCGACGACCTGGCCTGGCTGGGCGGACTGGCCCACCACGTGCGGACGCGGAAGAACGGCGACGTCGTCCACTTCAACGTCAACCGCCACCTCAACATGACCAACGTGTGCAGCGCCTCCTGCGCGTACTGCTCGTTCCAGCGCAAGCCGGGCGAGAAGGACGCCTACACGATGCGCATCGAGGAGGCCGTCCGCCTCGCCAAGGCGATGGAGAGCGAGTCCCTCACCGAGCTGCACATCGTCAACGGCCTGCACCCGACCCTGCCGTGGCGCTACTACCCGCGCTCGCTGCGGGAGCTGAAGGCGGCTCTGCCGAACGTCTCGCTGAAGGCCTTCACCGCCACCGAGATCCACTGGTTCGAGAAGATCAGCGGCCTGTCCGCGGACGAGATCCTCGACGAGCTGATCGACGCCGGCCTGGAGTCACTGACCGGCGGCGGCGCGGAGATCTTCGACTGGGAGGTCCGCCAGCACATCGTCGACCACGACACCCACTGGGAGGACTGGTCGCGGATCCACCGCCTCGCCCACAGCAAGGGCCTCAAGACGCCCTGCACGATGCTGTACGGCCACATCGAGGAGCCCCGCCACCGGGTCGACCACGTGCTGCGGCTGCGCGAACTGCAGGACGAGACCGGCGGCTTCCAGGTCTTCATCCCGCTGCGCTACCAGCACGACTTCCACGACTCCAAGGACGGCGTCGTGCGCAACAAGCTGATGGCCCGTACCGAGATGGCGACCGGCGCCGAGGCGCTGAAGACCTTCGCGGTCTCCCGGCTGCTCTTCGACAACGTCCCGCACGTCAAGGTCTTCTGGGTGATGCACGGAGTGACCACCGCACAGCTGGCGCTCAGCCACGGCGCGGACGACATGGACGGCTCGGTGGTCGAGTACAAGATCACCCACGACGCGGACAACTTCGGCACCCCGAACAAGCTCGGCCGCGAGGACCTGCTCGACCTGATCCGGGACGCCGGCTTCCGCCCGGTGGAGCGCAACACCCGCTACGAGGTCATCCGCGAGTACGACGGCCCGGACCTGACGCGTCGCGAGACGCCGCAGGCGATGCGCCTCTGACCTGCGCACTCCCCGCCGCCCGGACCGCAGCCGCGGCCCGGGCGGCGGCGTCTTCACGGGCCCCCCACGCGACCCGGGTTTACCAACGGGTACGGCGTTTGGCAGGATCGACGGCATGTCCGGTTCTCATCGCGCCACCGAGTACCCGCCGTACGAGCCGATGCAGGAGCCGGTGTACGGAGTGCCGCAGCAGTTGAACGAGGCGCCGTACAGCGCGTACGAGCCCTACCAGCAGGACCAGCAGGGCCACCCCGGCGAGTACGGGCGGGCCGCTGACGGGTACTTCGAGGCGTACGACCAGCCGTTCCAGGAGTACCCCGTCGAGCCCCAGCCGGCGTACCAGGCGTATCAGGAGTTCCAGGAGTTCCAGGAGCCGGTCCACGAGTTCCAGGAGCCGGTCCACGAGGAGTTCGCGCCCGTGGTGCCCGACGCCCCGGTGCCCCTCGCCTCGGTGACCCCCGCCGCGACCCCCGCGCCGGGTGGCCGGGCCGCCGCCCGGGGCCGACGGCGCAAGGCCAAGCAGAAACGTCACGGCAAGGCGGTGATGGCCGGCACCGCGCTGCTGGTCGCGGCCGCCGCCGGCTGGTACACCGTCGGCCAGGACGGCGCCAAGTCCGTCGCCACCGCGGCCGACGGCCCCGGGCCGGAGGGCGTCAGCAAGCCCGACCACCCCGCACCGCCCGCCCCCGCCGCCGTCCAGGCCGCCACCGACCGGCAGTCCGCGGCCCCGGCCGCCGGCCGGGGCGAGACCCGCCCGGACGGCTCGCTGACCGCGATACCCGGCCTCGGTGCCGCCTTCACCGCGAAGATCCCCGCCGCCACCACCCAGGTCGTGGTCGCCAGCGGCCAGGGCAAGGACACCGACAAGAACAGCGTCACGCTGTGGACCCGCACCCCCGAGGGCCGCTGGCTCGCCGGGGAGACCTGGCAGGGCCACAACGGCAAGAACGGCTGGACCACCGACCACAACGAGGGCGACCTGCGCAGCCCGATCGGCGTCTTCGAGCTCACCGACGCCGGCGGCCGCAACGCCAACCCCGGCAGCAAGCTCCCGTACGACAAGGACCCGAGCTTCGTGGTCTCCGGGACGGGCTTCTTCGGCGACCAGCTGGCCGGCTCCTTCGACTACGTGGTCGCGATCAACTACAACCGGGTCGCCGGCAGCTCCCCGCTCGACATGCGCCGCCCGATGGGCGCCAAGAAGGGCGGCGGCATCTGGCTGCACGTCGACCACGACGGCCCCACCCACGGCTGCGTGTCGATACCCGAGGACAAGATGGCCCAGCTGATCCGTACCCTGGACCCGGCCGCCCACCCGGTGATCGTGATGGGCGACGCGGCCTCGCTGGCCGCCTGACCTCGGCGGACGCCTGACCCCAGGCGCCGCAAGGCCCTTGTGGAGCCCCTACAGATCGGCGGTGCGGATCCTGTAGCCGGTCATGCCCGGCTGACCAGCGGGTAACCCGGTTCCATGGCAGCATGAGCGGTTCGCGCATTGTGGCACTCGGCCACTACCAGCCCCCCAAGGTCCTCTCCAACGACGACCTGGCGGCACTCGTCGACACCGACGACGAGTGGATCCGCACCCGCGTCGGCATCCGTACCCGGCACATCGCCGAGGGCGAGACCCTGGTCGACCTCGCCACCGAGGCCGCCCAGAAGGCCCTGGCCAGGAGCGGCCGGACGGCGGCGGAGATCGACCTGGTCGTCGTCGCCACCTGCACCGCGATCGAGCGCAGCCCCAACACCGCCGCCGCGGTGGCCGCCCGGCTGGGCGTCCGCACGCCCGCCGCGTACGACATCAACACGGTGTGCTCCGGGTTCTCCTACGCGCTGGCCACCGCCGACCACGCGATCCGGGCCGGCGCGGCCCGGCGCGCCCTGGTGATCGGCGCCGAGCGGATGTCCGACACGCTCGACTGGACCGACCGCTCCACCTGCGTGATCTTCGGCGACGGCGCGGGCGCCGCGGTGGTCGAGGCCCAGGAGGAGGGCGCCGAGCCGGGCATCGGGCCGGTGGTCTGGGGCTCCGAGCCGGAACGGGGCGACGCCGTGGTGATCACCGGCTGGGACCCGGTGATCAGCCAGCAGGGCCAGTCGGTGTTCCGCTGGGCCACCACCCAGCTCGCCCCGCTGGCCCGCGAGGCCTGCGAGCGGGCCGGGCTGGACCCGTCGGAGCTGAAGGGCTTCGTCCCGCACCAGGCCAACCTGCGGATCATCGACACGATCGCCGCCAAGCTGGGCCTCGGCGACGCGGTGGTGGCCCGGGACGTGATCGACTCCGGCAACACCTCGGCCGCCTCCATCCCGCTCGCCTTCTCCAAGCTGGTCGAGCGCGGCGAGCTCTCCCCGGGCGACCCGGTCCTGCTCTTCGGCTTCGGCGGCGGCCTCGCCTACGCCGGCCAGGTCGTCCGCTGCCCCTGACCTCCGCTGCCCCTGACCCGGCCGCCGGGGCGGGACATGCCGGTGGGCGGGCACCCCTCACACAGGGTGCCCGCCCACCGGCATGTCTGGCGCGCGTGCGGTACGTCGGCGGACCTCCCCCGAGGACACGGCCGCCGTCCGTCGTTCCCCGGACAGGAGGCCGGGGCTGCGCGCGGAGCGGATGGTGGATCGAACGGACGGTGCTACTTGGGCGCCTTCTTGCCGGTGACGCCCAGGTACACCAGGGGAGCGAGGTTGGGCTTGAGGTCCTTGACCTTGACGCCCCACGAGGTGAAGGCCTTCTGGTGCTCGGCCGCCGAGGCGAGCAGCGAGACCAGGGCCCCGGAGACGGCGTTCGGATCGAGCGACTTGTCGGCCTGACCCTTCGCCTGGAGTTCCTTGACGGCCTCGGCGAGCGGCTTGGCGACCGAGTTGAGGACGGTCATGCGGATCTTGAAGAACCGCTTGTCCCCTTCCGCGGCACCGAGCGTGACCACTCGGAGAATGGCGTCGTTCTTGCGCCAGAAGGCGAGGAATCCGTCGACCAGTTCTTCCGAAGTGGTCGGTCCGGACTTCCCTGCCCAGGACTTTCCGGCCACCAGCTCTTTGAGGGTGTCGGAGTCCTTGGCCATTTCCTCGGCGATTTCGAGGACTGCGCCCTCGACATCCGGGAAGTACTGGTAGAAGGTCGCGGGGGAGGTACCCGCCATACGGGCGACGTCGATGACCTTGACGTCCCGATAGGGCGACGTGCTGAGCATCTCGCGGAGGCAGTCGAGCAGCTTCTGCCGCGTCTCCTGTCCGCGTCGCCCGGCGACGCGACCGTCGACGGTGCGAACTTGTCCTGTCATGCCGTCAGCTTACCGTGGCAAGATCTTGGCGCGATTCGGTGATGCGACTATTACTCCGCACGGGGGGCTGCTATAGGGCTCCGAAGCACTTCGGACGGATATTCACCGGTCTCGAAGCCGCTCTTGAAGCCCCCCCGTGTGCTTTTGACCCCATAGCGTGACGGCGAGTCCGCTGAGGGGTGATCGGGTGACAGAGCGTGACCGGCTGCACGGGGTGACGAGTCGACGGTCCGGGCCACGGAGCGCAAGCCGCGGCCGGAACGGGTGTCAGAATCCGGCCGTTCCGTCCTCGCTGGCCGGCGGGCCGTCCGGCGCCCGTCTCCCGGTGGGGGAGGTTGGAGTTGCGCCGGGCGGCATTGGAGAATCGGGTCCGGCACCACGCGGCGGGTGCGGACAACGGGGAGGTGGCTGCGGAGTGGACCAGCTGACGGCGCACGATCCGAGGCGGATCGGGCCCTTCGAGGTGCTGGGGCGGCTCGGCGCGGGTGGGATGGGGCTGGTCTACCTGGCGCGCTCCGCCTCCGGGCGCCGGGTGGCCATCAAGACCGTCCGGGGGGAGCTGGCCGAGGACGAGCTGTTCCGGGTCCGCTTCGCGCGCGAGATCGCGGCGGCCAAGACGGTCGGCGGCTTCTACACCGCGGCCGTGGTGGACGCCGACGCGGACGCCCGGGTGCCCTGGCTGGCAACCGCGTACATCCCCGCGCCCTCGCTGGAGGACCTGGTCGAGGAGTGCGGCCCGCTGCCGGTGGAGGCCACCCGCTGGCTGGTCGCCGGCATCGCCGAGGCGCTGCAGTCCATCCACGCGGCCGGGCTGATCCACCGGGACCTCAAGCCCTCCAACGTCCTGGTGGTCGAGGACGGCCCCAAGGTGATCGACTTCGGCATCGCGTCCGGGGTCTCCAGCACCCGGCTGACCATGACCAACGTCGCGGTCGGCACCCCCGCCTACATGTCCCCGGAGCAGGCCCGGGACAGCCGGACGGTCCGGGGCGCCAGCGACGTCTTCTCGCTCGGCTCGCTGATGGTCTTCTGCGCCACCGGGCACCCGCCGTACCGGGGCTCCAACCCGGTCGAGACGGTGTTCCAGCTGCTGCGCGAGGAGCCGGACCTGACCGGCATGGCGCCCGAGCTGATGGACCTGGTCCGCGCCTGCATGCAGCAGGCGCCCGAGCGCCGGCCCACCCCGGCGCAGATCCAGGCCGAACTGGCCCCGCACCTGTTCTCCCGGGACGACGCCTCCGGCGAGGCCGGCGACTGGCTGCCCGCCCACGCGCTGGAGCTGATCGAGCGCAAGCGCGGCCGCCGCCCGAGCGCGCCGGCGCCCCGCCCGTACTCCGGACCGGCCGAGCCGCCGCGGCAGCCGCCGCTCCAGGCCCCGCCGCCGCAGCCGCCCGCGCCGCCGCAGCCCGTCGGCACGGACGACCCGCGCACCTACCCGGGCGCCGGCCACGCGCCGCCGGCCGGGCCGGTGCACGCCGGGTCGCACCCCGGGGCCGGGGACGGCGAGATCCCCACCGCGAAGATCCCCTCCAAGAACAAGCACCGGGCGCCCACCGGCGGCGTGGCCGTCGAGGTGCAGCTGTCCGGTGCCTCGGTGCGGATAGGCCCGGGGCCGCGGGCCGAGCACGAGCAGCCCGGTCCGAGCACCGCCCCGGCCGCCACCGACTGGGTCCGCCGGGCGGCCCCGACCCCGCCGCCGGCGCCCCCGCTGGCCCCGGCCCCGCAGCCCTCCCCGGCTCCGGCCGCCCGCTGGCGCCCGTGGCGGTTCCGGATGTCCAACGACGTCTGGGGCACCCCGGTGGTCGCCGACGGCACGCTCTTCGTCTCCAGCTTCGAGGTGCACGCGCTGGACATCGGTTCCGGCGAGCGCCGCTACAAGACCCGGGACGTCGCCTGGGCACTCGCGGTGGACGCCGGCCGGGTGCACGCCGCCGACGGCCCGCACCTGTACACCGTGGACGTCGCGGACGGCACCGAGCGCTGGCGCACCTCGCTGGACGGCTGGGTCTACTCGCTGTCCGCCGCCGACGGCGTGCTCTGCTGCGGCGTGCGCGGCGGCGGCGTCCAGTTGCGCGCGGCCGCCACCGGCGCGGAGCTGTGGCGCGCGGACGACGCCCAGCAGGACTACGAGAACCCGCAGTCCGGGCCGGTCCTGGTGGGCGGCTCCGCCTACTACTACGGCGCCGGGCGGCTGCGCTGCGTGGACCCGCGCGGCACGGGCCTGCGCTGGTCCTTCCAGGTCGGCGAGGACGTGCCCTCGCACCCGGTCGAGCGCGGCGGCGTGCTGTACGTGACGGCGGGCACCCGGGTGTACGCGCTGGACGCGGCCAGCGGCGCCGAGCGCTGGCGCTTCGACGCGCCGGTGGTGCTGTTCACCCCGCCGGCGCTGGACGGCGACGCGGTCTACGTGGCCGACTACCTGGGCACCGTCTACGCGCTGGACGCGGCCACCGGCCTGGACCGCTGGCGCGGGGTCACCGGCAGCCGCCAGGGCGCCGAGCCGGTGGTGGTCGGGGACGGCATGGTGCTGGTGGGCAGCGGCGAGGTGCTGTACGCCTTCGAGGCGGCGACCGGCCGGGAGCGCTGGCGCTACACGGCGCGCGGCGAGATCGTGGGCTCCCCGGCGGTGGCCGACGGGCTGGTGCACCTGGGCAGCCGGGACCACTCCCTGCACACCCTGGACCTGGCGACCGGTCAGCTGCGCTGGGAGCTCGGCACCAAGGGCGAGCTCACCGGCTCCCCGGTGGCCGTCGGCGGCCGGGTCTTCGTCGGCTCCAAGGACCGCTGCGTGTACGCGCTGGACGCCTACTACGGCACGGCGGTGCCCGCCCGTTGAGCGGGGCGGGCACCGCCGGTCCGGTGGTGCTGTCGGGTCAGGCCCTGCGGGCCCCGGGGTGGCGGCTGCACCAGCCCTCCCAGGCGGAGGAGACCATGTCGGCCACGTCGTGGCTCGCGCTCCAGCCCAGCTCGCGCTGGATCAGGTCGGCGGAGGCCACCACCCGGGCCGGGTCGCCGGGGCGGCGCGGGGTCACCGCGGCGGTGGTGTCGTAGCCGGTGACCTTGCCGATCACCTCGATCATCTCCCTGACGCTGACGCCCTCGCCGCGGCCGATGTTGAGCACCAGCGCGGTCTCGCCGGCCGGGTCGGCGGCCAGCCGCTTGGCGGCGGCCACGTGGGCCGAGGCGATGTCGGAGACGTGGATGAAGTCGCGGACGCAGGTGCCGTCCGGGGTCGCGTAGTCGTCGCCGAAGATCCGCGGCGCCTCGCCGGCGGTCAGCCGCTCGAAGACCATCGGGATCAGGTTGAACACCCCGGCGTCGGAGAGCTCGGGCGAGGCGGCGCCGGCCACGTTGAAGTAGCGCAGGGCCACGGTGGACATCCCGTACGCCTTGCCGGCCGCGGCGACCAGCCACTCGCCGGCGAGCTTGGTCTCGCCGTACGGGCTCATCGGCGCGCAGGGGGTGGACTCGGTGACCAGGTCGACGTCCGGCATGCCGTAGACGGCGGCGGAGGAGGAGAACAGGAAGCGCTTGACGCCGCCCTCGGCCGCGGCCTCCAGCACCGTCTGCAGGCCGATCACGTTCTCGCGGTAGTACAGGAACGGCTGCTCGACCGACTCGCCGACCTGCTTCTTGGCGGCGAAGTGCAGGACGCCCTCGATGCCGTGCTCGCGGATCGCGGCGTCCAGGACGGCGCGGTCCAGGGTGGAGCCCTCGATCAGCGGGACGCCGGCCGGCACCCGGGAGGCGTCGCCGGTGCTCAGGTCGTCCAGGACGGCGACGCGCTCACCGGCGTCGAGCAGCTGGCGGACGACGTGCCCACCGATGTAACCGGCTCCGCCGGTGATCAACCAAGTCATGGGGCAATCCTAGGCGTTCGAATTCAGGCCACCGGGTTCGGGCGAGTCGGTAAGCAATTCGGACAAATCGGTGAAATGCTGACAAAGATTCCCGTGCTCTCATGCCCGCGCCCTCGGCGTGGTGACGAATCGGAGGCAGCCAGGTGAGCCGAACGAAGGAACACACCCGCCCGCTGCCGGCCGGCCCCCGGCCGACCGGCCCCAGGGCGGCGCGGGGACGGCTGCTCGCGCCGGGCGCGGTCGCGGTCATGGCGGCGCTCGCGCTGGCGCTGGCCGGGTGCAGCGGCTCCACCTCTTCCTCCTCCTCGGCCGCATCGTCGGCGGCCGGCTCCCCGTCCGGCACCACCAAGCAGGCCTCCTCCGCCCCCGGCGCCCAGCCGGGCGGTGCCAACCAGCTGCAGGACGCGTACCAGAGGGTGATCGCCGACGTGCTGCCCTCGGTGGTCCAGATCATCACCGGCGACAGCCTCGGCTCCGGGATCGTCTACGACGACAAGGGCGACATCGTCACCAACGCCCACGTGGTGGGCTCCGCGACCACCTTCACCGTCACCCTGGCCAACAGCACCAAGGCGCTGGACGCCGGCCTGGTCGGCAGCTACCCCGACTCCGACCTCGCCGTGATCAAGCTCAGCAGTCCGCCGAGCAACCTCAAACCGGCCACCTTCGGCGACTCCGGCAAGGTCCAGATCGGTCAGATCACCCTCGCCATGGGCAGCCCGCTCGGGCTCTCCAGCAGCGTCACCCAGGGCATCGTCTCGGCCACCGGACGGACCGTCTCCGAGCCCCGCGGCGGCGGCTCGCCCGGCGCCACCATCGGCAACATGGTGCAGACCTCGGCCGCCATCAACCCGGGCAACAGCGGCGGCGCGCTGGTCAACCTGGACAGCCAGGTGATCGGCATCAACACCCTCGCCGCGACCGAGCCGCAGACCAACGGCGCGGCCGCCCCCGGCATCGGCTTCGCCATCCCGGCGTCCACCATCACCAACATCACCGACCAGCTGATCAACCAGGGCAAGGTCACCAACTCCGGCCGGGCCGCGCTCGGCATCACCGCCCGGACCAGCTTCAACCAGCAGTTCCAGCCGGCCGGCGCGGTGATCGTGGCGGTCAGCCAGGGCGGTCCGGCCGCCTCGGCGGGGCTCCAGCCCGGTGACGTCATCACCAAGATCGGCGACACCCCGGTCGACTCGCTGAACGCGCTCACCACCGCGCTCGCCTCGCTCACCCCGGGCAGCAAGGTGACCGTCACCTACACCCGGGACGGCAACAGCAAGACCGCCGACGTCACGCTCGGCACGCTGGAGAGCAGCTCGTAGGACCCGTCCGACCCCGGTACGCGGGCCGGCCCGCCCACCGTGCAAGGGTTCCGCGGGCCGTCCGGCGCACCGGACCGGCGCCGGGCCCCCGTCCACTGCCTCGGACGGGGGCCCGGCGCTCTTCGCCGTCCGACACCCCCGCCGGACAGGCCTAGACGAGTAGTTCCGAAGTCGGCTGGGTTTGCCGGTTCTGCTCCGGGCATGCAGGGAGGGTGTCCAGCATTCGGGTTGTGACGACCGAAGAGCTGGACACCCTCCTGACCGCACTCTACGTGCAGATCGATGATCACCTGCCCCGAACGCGATGGTTGGGCCGACCGCCGCGGCTGACGGACTCCGAGCTGGTCTGCCTGGCGGTGGCCCAGGTGCTGCTGGGCTTCCACTCCGAGGCCCGCTGGATCCGCTTCGCCCACGCCCACCTGCGCGGCATGTTCCCGGGCCTGCCCGAACGGCCGGCCTACAACAAGCGTCTGCGTGCGGCCCGGCCACTGCTCCAGCAGGCCATCCGCGACCTGGCGAAGGCGACCGACCTGTGGGCCGACCCGGTGTGGATCACCGACTCGACACCGGTGGAGTGCGGCCGCTCCCGCGACACCGTCCGGCGCTCGGCCCTGGCAGGCTGGGCCGGCTACGGCTACAGCCGCTCGCACTCGCGCTGGTTCTGGGGCCTGAAGCTGCACCTGGTCTGTACTCCGGCCGGGCTGCCCATCACCTGGGCCCTGGCCAGTCCGAAGGTCGACGAGCGCGAGGTCCTGGCCGCGCTCGTCGAGACCGAGCCCGATCT